>NZ_CP036295.1:495000-1185000 GCF_004801255.1 Desulfovibrio desulfuricans
TCGGTGAAATTGAAGTCGCGGTGAAAATGCCGTGTACCCGCAGAAAGACGGAAAGACCCTGTGCACCTTTACTATAGCTTGACATTGGGATTTGGAACTGCATGTGTAGGATAGGTGGGAGACTGTGAACTCTGTACGCTAGTATGGGGGGAGTCATTGTTGAAATACCACCCTTGTTTTTTCAGGTCCCTAACCCTCTACCGTTATCCGGTGAGGGAACAGTGTCTGGTGGGTAGTTTGACTGGGGCGGTCGCCTCCTAAAGAGTAACGGAGGCATGCAAAGGTTCCCTCAGGCTGATTGGAAACCAGCCGTCGAGTGCAAACGCATAAGGGAGCTTGACTGCAAGAGAGACATCTCGAGCAGGTACGAAAGTAGGTGTTAGTGATCCGGTGGTCCCGAATGGAAGGGCCATCGCTCATTGGATAAAAGGTACGCCGGGGATAACAGGCTGATCGCATCCAAGAGTTCACATCGACGATGCGGTTTGGCACCTCGATGTCGGCTCATCACATCCTGGGGCTGAAGCAGGTCCCAAGGGTACGGCTGTTCGCCGTTTAAAGTGGTACGCGAGCTGGGTTTAAAACGTCGTGAGACAGTTTGGTCCCTATCTTCTGTGGGCGCTGGAGAATTGAAAGGGCCTGTCCCTAGTACGAGAGGACCGGGATGGACGCACCCCTGGTGGACCTGTTGTCGTGCCAACGGCACAGCAGGGTAGCTATGTGCGGAAGGGATAACCGCTGAAAGCATCTAAGCGGGAAGCCTGCCTTAAGATTAGTTCTCCCTGGAGCAATCCCTAAAGGGCCGAGGTAGACTACCTCGTTGATAGGCTGGAGGTGGAAGCGCCGCGAGGCGTGCAGCTGACCAGTACTAATAGCCCGTGAGGCTTGTTTTTGAAAAAAACTCCTTCCGTCCCTGTCAATTAATATTTTTGACAAATTTCGTTGATAGCCATGGAGGAGAGGGTACACCCGATCCCATTCCGAACTCGGAAGTTAAGCTCTCCATCGCCGATGATACTGCATAACGTCATGTGGGAAAGTAGGCCGCTGTCAACGATTGCTCCAAAGCCCCTTGCTGCTGCTAGCGCAAGGGGCTTTGTGTTTTGTTGCGCTTCCCTTGCCCTGCTTCGCCTCCTCCGGCCCCCACATACGCCCCGCAGCCGCTGCCTGTAGTTTGACCAGGCCAGCAGTACCTGCAACGCCCTGCCGTGTTCCGTCGTCGCTTCCTTCCTGCATCCCTTTTCATCACTTCCTTTTGCACCACTTCCTTCTTCCCTGAACCACCGCATCCCTTAGGCCTGCTCCCATTTGAAATCCCTTGCCTACAGTTTCTGGTGAGCCCGTCAGGCGCATTTACGCAAACCCGCCTTTTTTGGTCTGACGGCGTCAAAAGCATTTTTTTAATGCTCACGTACTTGAGTACGCTGCGCTTTAAAAAATGCTTTTTCCTTGCCAGACCAGAAAAATACGTATTTTGCAAATTCACCTAACACCAACCATCGCCTCGCTCCGCTCCGGCGAGTCAAAGGAATTCTACCCCACAACCTGCTTCTGGTGTCGGGATGTAAAAGGCAAATGCAAGTATCATCATAGTTTATGCCGCTGACTTCGTGCACAGCTTAAGGGCAGTCTTGAGTGCCGCAAATGTTGTGCTCCGCGTAAGGCGTCCCAAATTCCGCCAACCGGCGAACGATCACGCCCGAACGGCGGCAACCCGCCCAGCTCCGGCGAGTCAAAGGAAGGTTACCCCCCCAAAACCTGCTTCTGGTGACGGGCTGCGAAAGGCAAATGGAAGTAACATCGTAGTCAGTTCTTCTGACTTCGTGCACAGCTCAAGGGCAGTCTTGAGTGCCGCAATGCCGTGCGCCGCGTAAAGCGTCCCAAACTTCGTCAACCGGCGAACGATCACGCCCGGAGGGCGGCAATATTCCCAGTGCAGGCTGATCACTCGGGAGGAAAACCTTTCACCCGTGGTTTTTGGTGAGCCCGTCAGGCGCATTTATGCAAACCCGCCTTTTTTGGTCTGGCGGCGTCAAAAGCATTTTTTTAATGCTCACGTACTTGAGTACGCTGCGCTTAAAAAAATGCTTTTTCCTTGCCAGACCAGAAAAATACGTATTTTGCAAATTCCCCTAACACCAACCATCGCCTCGCGCCGCTCCGGCGAGTCAAAGGAAGGTTACCCCTCAACCTGCTTCTGCTGCCGGGCGGTTAATTGCCAATGAAAGCAACCCGCAGCCTACGCTTCTGATGCCGTGCAACTCAAAGGCAGATGAAAGCGCCGCTACAATCCGTAAATTTTACTGTGCGAAACGTGAAGACAGTTGATAAACAGCGCGAGCAATTTTTGAACACGAGTGGAGCTGGTCTAGCTCCAGACTTTCAATCATTGCAGCGGACAGTGGTTATTGGCTGAAGCGGAATAACATTCAAAGCGGCAGCGGACTTTGGCATTTACGCGGTGCGGAGGGAGATCACCTGAGCGAGCGTAGCGAGGGAAGGAAGCTCCCGCAGCTAAAGCCGCGTGCCCTCGCTAGCCCAAGGAAGCTGAAAACTTTTCCTGGGGGTGCTTCGGGGGGGATGCAAGGGGGGCCGCGAAGGGGGCGAAGCCCCATAACCGGCCCCACCTTGCCGTGCGCCGCGCAGGCGTCCCAAACTTCGCCAACCGGCGAACAATCACGCCCGGAGGGCGGCAACCCGCTCCGCTCCGGCGAGTCAACGGAAGGTTACTCCGCAACCTGCTTCTGGTGTCGGGATGTAAAAGGCAAATGCAAGTATCATCGTAGTTGATGCCGCTGACTTCGTGCACAGCTTAGGGGCCGTCTTGAGTGCCGCAATGCCGTGCGCCGCGCAGGCGTCCCAAACTTCGCCGACCGGCGAACGATCACGCCCGGAGGGCGGCAACCCGCTCCGCTCCGGCGAGTCAAAGGAAAGCTACCCCCACAACCTGCTTCTGGTGTCGGGATGTTAATGGCCAATGAACGCAACCCACAGCCTAAGCTTCTGATGCCGTGCAGTTAAAGACAGGCAGGAATCACCTGCAGCACCTCGCATGCGCACCATCCATCGCCTGTAACCCTGGCGACATATTGCCCGTCATGCAACCGTCACACTGACTGCTGAATGCTACTGCAGCTTAGTAAGAAAGCCTGTTCATTAGCATTGAGCAAATATTTTTGCCGTCAAAATCAATTATTATTGTAACGGATCCGCCATAGTATCGGCTTAGTGATGTTGGTGGCAAAGACGAGGGCCAAACTGCGGTTGCCGAGCCGCATGCCGCAAGCCATTATCACCGCACGCAGTCTCCCCCGTCCCGCCTAGCAGGATTGTCCATAATCTGGCCATGTATTCACATTATGTGGAGGGGGTCATGCCCGATTCTTCCGCGCAAGACTTGTTTGATGAAACTTTTTGTGACCTTCCTCTGACAGTGGGGCACATGCCTCATTTGCAGGCGCAGTTGCGCTGTGCGCCTGCCCTTGCTCCGCCGTCAGTTTCCATGTGTCTGCCCGTGGATGCCCCGGAGAGCAGCACCCCAGCCCGCGTTCCTGTTGAGGAGACCGACCGGCAGGCCTTTTTGGACGTCCTGCACAATCAGGAAATCACCAGCGTTCTGCAGCCTATTGTTTCACTCCGGGACGGCGCTGTTTTTGGGTATGAGGCCCTGGGGCGCGGCCCTGCGGGCACACTGCTTGAAAATCCAGAAACGCTGATTCAGTGCGCGCTTGAAAACGGCTGCATGCTGGAACTTGAGCATCTTTTCCGGCGCAGCGCGCTGCGTGCCGCCAGGCAGATGCCTACGGGCATTCGGCTTTTCCTCAATGTGAATCCCAACATCATTCAGGATCCGCATTTTGGCATGGGCTTTACCAAGGAATATCTCACCCGTTTTGCCATCAGTGCCGAGGATATTGTTTTTGAAATCACCGAGCGCGAGTCGGTGGAAAACCTGCGCGGCTTCAAGCAGATAATTGAGCACTACAAGGGGCAGAACTACCAGATCAGCATTGACGACGCCGGCGCTGGCTACTCTGGCCTCAACCTCATTTCGGACGTTCAGCCCCACTTTATCAAGCTCGATATGCAGCTTATACGCGGCGTGGACAAAGACCTCACACGCCAAGCCCTGATCAAGAGCATGCAGGAGTTTGCCGCGCTCACCAATACCCGCATCATTGCAGAGGGCATTGAGACGGAGGAGGAGCTGGCAACCCTCATCAGCTTTGATGTGCCCTATGGGCAGGGCTATTTTATTCGCAAGCCGTCGCCCTCGCCGCGCGTGGTTGAGCCCGCAGCCATGCAGGTCATCCACCGCGAAAACAAGATAAAAAACCGCTTTTTTGGGGCACGCGTTCACAAATTTCATGTGCGGCACATATGCAGGTCGGGCACGGTTATACCCCCGCATACGCCCATTCGCACGGTTGTCGAGCTGTTTGAAAACAACAGCAAGCTCAACGGGCTTTGCGTGGTCATGGGCGAAGTGCCCGTGGGGGCCCTCACCCGCAACCGCCTGCACGAGCAGCTCAGCGGCAGGTTCGGCTTTTCCCTTTTTGCGGACAAGGCCGTGGAAGCCGTAATGGACAGATCTTTTTTGAGTGTTGACCATCAGTGCACAATTGATCTTGTGGCCAGACAGGCCATGCGGCGCGACGACGCCAAACTGTATGATTTTGTCACCGTCACCCGCGAGGGCCGGTATCAGGGCGTTGTAACAGTCAAGGAGCTGCTGGAAAAAAGCATCGAACTTGAGGTGGCCAATGCCCGTCAGCTCAATCCCCTTTCAGAGCTGCCGGGCAATGCTCTTATTGATATCGAGCTGGAGAGGCTCGTGCGCCTTGGTCTGCCCAGAATTGTGCTCTATTTCGACATAGACAATTTCAAGGCTTACAACGACAAATACGGGTTTAAAAATGGCGATCGCGCCTTAAAGCGCCTCTCTTCCATTATCAAGGAGAGCGCCGCCGAAGACGATTTTGTGGGTCATATAGGCGGCGACGACTTTATCGCGGTTGCCGACGGGCGTACAGCGCAGGGCGTGTGCGAAACCATCATCAAGGCCTTTAACGAGAGTGTCCCCGCATTCTACAGCGCGGAAGACGTGCAGCGTGGTTACATTGAGGGCAAAAGCCGCAGTAATGTTGAAGAGCGCTTTCCTCTCATGTCCCTGACCATTGTCGGCGTTCGGGCCAACAATTATCAAAGCAGTTTTGATCTGGCGCGAGCCGCGGCAGCGCTGAAAAAGCAGTGCAAGCGCATACAGGGCAGCAATTATCAGCTTGAAGCATAGCCCTCACTTGCCTTTCCGCTACGCTCGCCCCCACACAAACAAGCCCCACGGGAGTCTTCATGAAGCTGACCACGAAATTAGTTCTTTCGTTCAGCAGCATCATTGTGCTTATGCTTGCCCTGTTTGGCGTATATTTTGTCAATACGGACCGCATCGACCGCGCCGTCAGTCACATGGACCAGCAGTATCTTCCCTCGCTTGTGGCGGTGCAAACCATGGCCGCCATGTTGTACTCGGCGCGGTCCGATCTGGCGGCGCTTACCCCGCACACCGACCGCGTAACCATTGCCGAATACCGCGACCGCATCAAGCGCGCCCTCAAGCAGTTTGCCAACCATGCAGAAGCCTATCAGGCCCTGATGCAGACGCGCAAGCAGGCAGGGGAACCCGTGGATGACGAATTGTGGAATAATATTGTCGCCCAGATGCGCGCTGATGAGACCACCCGAGAAGAAATCATCCGTCTTGCGGGCGAGGGCGACACGGACGGTTCCATCGCCCTGTTTACCCGCAGCAGGGCCGATTTTATTCGCCTTGCCCGCTATTTTGACCAACTGGTGCAGCACGATGTGGAGCGCAGTCAGGCAGCGGCGGCCAGCGCGCAGGATATAGCCCGCAAATCGCGGATCGCCGGGGCAGCTCTGGCCCTGGTTGGCATATTGTTCAGCATTGCCGTAACAGCGGGCATCACGCTGGCCATCAAGCGCCAGCTGGGCAAAGACCCTGCGCAGCTGCAGCTTATTGCTGGACGAGTGGCCGCAGGAGATTACGAGCTGGAGTCCTCTGGCCGCCAGCAGGGCGTATATGCCTCGCTGGTGCTCATGGTTCAGGCGCTGCAGGCTCATATAGCCAGCGCGCGCTGCGAGTCGGAAAAAGCACGGGAAGAATCCGTACGGGCCAACGCCGCCCTGCTGCAGGCTGAGGCCGCCGAGCGCGACGCTCGGGCAAAAAGCGAGGCCATGCAGCAGGTGGCCGAAGCGCTGGAGGAAGTAACCCATGTGGTGGCAACGGCATCCGGGCAGGTGAGCGACACCATCCGGCAGGCGGAAGAAAGCGCGGACAGCACTGCGCAAAGACTGGCAGAAGCCGCTACCGGTATGGAGCAGATGAATGCCACGGTGGGCGAGGTTGCGCACAATGCGTCCGTGGCTTCGGATTCCTCCGCGGCGACGCGCTCACGGGCCGAAGCTGGCTCCAAGGTGGTGCAAAATGCCCTGCAAAGCATTGAAAAAGTGCGTTCTACCTCGCTACGTCTCAAGGACGACATGGAGCAGCTTGGCGGGCACGCGCAGGCCATTACCCGTATTATGAATGTTATTTCAGACATTGCGGACCAGACCAACCTGCTGGCGCTCAATGCCGCCATCGAGGCCGCGCGGGCTGGCGATGCCGGGCGCGGCTTTGCCGTGGTGGCCGACGAGGTGCGCAAACTGGCGGAAAAAACCATGGCCTCAACCCACGATGTGGATACGGCCATCAAGGCCATCCAGCACAGCGTGGCCTGCAGCGCGCAATCGGTGCAAGAAGCAGTGCAGGGCATCGCCGTGGCGACGGAGGCTGCCCAGCAGTCTGGGCAGGCGCTTGAGGCCGTTGTGGGCACCGTGGAGGAAACCGCCAGCCAGGTCAGCGCCATTGCTACGGCAAGCGAGCAGCAGGCTGTGGCGACAAACCAGATCAACCGCACCATCGGCGAGGTAACCGACCTGTCGCGCCAGACGGCAGCGGCCATGAGCACTGCCTCCCGCGCGGTTACGGGGCTTTCCGCGCAGGCGCGAAATCTTGAAGGCCTTATTGAACAGATGCAGCAGTGCTGACTTTAGACGACGGAGCAGCAGGCACCCGGCGGGGCGAGCGGGTAGCAAGCCTGGCCCAGAATAAAAAATGGAGCCTCCTGCAGGAGGCTCCACCTGTGAAGCGTTCAGTTTGTCTGGCCGGGGCTGGCTACCTGTTGAGGTAGGCCTTTCCCAGTTCCAGGGCTTTAAGGTTGGATTCCTGCAGCTTGGGCGGCAGGAATTTTTTTATGGCCGCTTCCAGAGCGTCCACGCCAAAGGGCAGTACGCCAGAGGCGCAGACCACGCTCAGCAGCACGGTGTTGCCGCTCTGCACTGATCCGGCCTGCAGGCCAAGATCACGGCAGGCCACAAAATGGCACTGTCCGGCGACCTGACGGGTTCTTTCCATGATCTGCTGCATGTCGGGGTACACTGCCTTGCCCAGCGAAACGCTGAGCGGGGGCAGGGGGTCGCTGCTGGAAAAAACAGCGCCGCCTGGCTGCAGATAGGGCAGGGCGCGCAGGGTTTCGAGTGGTTCAAAGCCCAGCAGCACGTCGGCTTCGCCCAGATCAAGCTTGGGCGAGCGCCAGCCGCCGAGCAGCATGACAGATTCCACCACGCCGCCGCGCTGAGCCATGCCGTGCACCTCGCCTGCCACAACCTCAAGCCCGGCTTCAAGAGCCGTGCGGGCCAGCAGGGTCGTGGCCGTCAGGGTGCCCTGACCGCCAACGCCGGTAAAGAATATACGCATCCGCTTTTGCATTTCTTGTGTCTTCATAATATTTGCGCTCCCTACCGTTTCCGCGCCTTAAAGGCCGTAGGCGCAACCTGCAGACAGACCATGCAGCCCGTGCAGAGTGTGGCATCCACAGCAAGATTGTCGCCCTCGCGGTAAAAGGCGGGGCAGGCCAATTGCTCAAGGCAGCGCATGGCTTCCGGCCCCTGCTGGGCCACCTCGGCCACCTGGGGTTGGGCCTTTTTGAGCTGACGGCGGGCGTAAAGCACGCAGGGCTCTTCAGTAATAAGTACCCGCACGCCGGTCTGGGCCTTCATTTCTTCCAGCGCCTTGGCGACGGCCTTGACGTTGAACGAGCGCACCTTGGCGCACTGGGTAACGCCCATGGCCCGCACGATGGCTTCAATATCCATGTGCTGGCTCATGGAGCCGAGCATGTCCTGAATCATGCCGGGGTTGGGCTGGTGCCCTGTCATGGCCGTCGTGCCGTTGTCCAGAATGACCAGAATGATGTCATGCTGGTTAAACACCGCATTGGCCAGACCCGTCATGCCGGAATGGAAAAACGTGGAATCACCGATAAAGGCCACCACGGGTTTTCCGGAAGCACGGGCAAAGCCGCTGCCTGCGGAAACCGAGGAGCCCATGCACACCAGAAAGTCAGCCGTGCGCAGGGGCGGCAGCAGACCAAGGGTGTAGCAGCCAATGTCGCTGGAGTAGTAGGCGTCGTCGCCAAATACCTGCCGCGCGGCATAGTAGACTGCGCGGTGCGAACAACCGGCGCAGAGGTTCGGCGGGCGTCCGGGCAGCTCCAGGTCTACGCTTCGCACTGGCTTGGCCGGGCAGGGGGTGTCCAGCCAGGAGGAAATGCGGCGCATGACCAGGGTTGTGGAATACTCGCCCTGACCGGTGAGGCCTGCATCCTTGCCTTCAATGCGCACGCGGATATCGTGCTTTTGCACCATGGCGCGGATGTCCTGCTCCAGAAGGTCAACGCCTTCTTCGAGCACCAGCACGCGATCGCAGCCGTGCAAAAATTCGGTAATCATGCCCGTGGGCAGGGGCCAGGTCATGCCAAGCTCAAGCACGCGCACGCGGTCTCCCCATCCGCCCACGGCAAGGGCGTCGGACAGATAGTCGCGCGCCACGCCGCTGGTGATGATGCCAAGGCGCGTGGGCGTCTGCGGCTCGCGCACGGTGTTGAACCGGCTGGATTCAGCAAACTGGCGGGCCTTTTCTATGATGCCGTCAAGGGCCACATGGCGCTTGCGGGCAACGGCGGGCACTGGCACAAAACGGCCTGGGTCGCGCTTGAATTCAACCTTGGGCTGGGCTGCGGGCAGATCGTCAAAATCCACAGCGCCGCGCAGGTGGCTGATGCGGGTGGTGGTGCGCAGCATCACCGGCTGTTGAAGCTCGCGGGCAAGGCGAAAGGCCTCGCGGGTCATGTCCTTGGCTTCCTGAGCCGAGGCGGGCTCAAAACAGGGCAGCTGGGCAAAACGGGCATAGGTGCGGTTGTCCTGCTCGTTCTGGCTCGAGTGGCAGCCGGGGTCGTCGGCTGTGAGCACCACCATGCCGCCGGGCAGACCCGTGTATGCGGATGTGAACATCGGGTCGGCGGCCACGTTGACGCCCACGTGCTTCATGGTGACGAGGCTCATGGCGCCGCCCAGGGCCGCACCGGCGGCCACTTCCATGGCGACCTTTTCATTGACGGAATATTCCAGCCTGTAGCGGCCTTCGCCGCCAAGGCGGTGGAACGTGTCCGGCACTTCCGAGGACGGCGTGCCGGGGTAACAGCTGACCATGTGCACGCCCGCTTCAAGCGCGCCGCGCACGATGGCCTCGTTTCCCAACAGCAGGTGACGCTCGCCGCGAGCGCCCTGCAACAGCGGATTATTGCTCATGTTCCCTCCAGGCCCAGACGTGCCGCCTGAACCGCAACTGGATACAAAATGGCGCGGCCCATGCGGCCCCGCCTACAATGACGCAAGCCCGCGCTGTTTGCACATGCGCGGGCTTGCGAAGAGATATTTACTGAGCTTTGCCGGGGGCTTTATCGGCCCCGCCGTCTGGCGCCGCCGGGCTTGCGGCCTGGGCTGCTTCTTCATCAACAATCTTGGGGGCAAGCGCGGTGGCGCGGGCGCGAAAATATTCGCTGTTGAGGCCCTGAGCCTCGCGTGCAAGGGCCAGATACATACGTGCCGCCTGCTCCGGCTGCCCCGCGACCACGGCGGCCTCGGCCGTCATTTGCTTGAGCTGGGGAGCGGTAACCTCGCCGGGCAGTGACGACTGCAGCTTTTGCAGCGCGGCCAGCGCCTCGGCATATTTGCCAGCCTTGAGCAGGGCCCCCGCTTCGTTCATGCCTGCCACCAGCGCAAGGGAGCTTTTTCCCTCTTTGGCGGCCTTGGCAAAGGCATCCGCCGCAGCGGCATTGTCGCCATTGCTCATGGCGCTTTGCCCCAGGGCAAGATAGACGGAAAACCGCACATCTGCAGGGGCTTTTTCGGCCAGGGCGGCAAGCTCCTTGATCTGGGCTGGGCCGCTGGTTTGCAGCACAATGCGGGCCAGTGACTGGCGGGCCTCGTCGTTTTTGGACGTGGTGTACCAGCGCCAGATGCCCGTGCCAGCCAGCACCAGTACGAACAGCACCACAATACTGGCTATGGTGCCAGCGTGGCGCAGCATAAACTGGAGCATGGGGGCGCTTTCTGAGCTGACTTCGGCCTGCAGGTCGCGCAGCAGGGGGGATTCCTCCACGCCTTGATTCTTTTGCGGATTCATGTATCAAAACTCCTTACAGGGAGGCGGAACCGCCGTTGTTTTTCCGCGCATTTGCCCTGCGCGCGTATCATCGGCGGAGCTGGACGGAAGCTTTTTTCTTAGGCCAGAATCAACCCCTCTGTCAAAACAAATATCCTCTGGTCAGGCTGCCTGCGCGGCCACGGCCACTACCACAAGGAGCACGCATGACGCCTGCAGAAGAAATGTCGCGCCTCGGAGCGCGGGCTAAGGAAGCCGCCAGGGCCATCGCCAAGGCGCACCCCGATGCCAAAACGCAGGCCCTTTTGGGCCTGGCCAAGCTGCTGCAGGATCGCGAGCCCGAAATTCTGGCGGCCAATGCAGCGGATCTTGAGGCTGCCCGTGCAGCGGGGCAGGATGCGCCCCGGCTTGACCGACTTACGCTCACCCCTGCCATTATGGAAGAAATGCGCGCGGCCTGCCGCCACGTGGCCAACCTGCCCGACCCCGTGGGAGCCACCGAGCGTCAGTGGCAGCGGCCCAACGGCCTGCTGGTGGGGCGTATGCGCGTGCCGCTTGGCGTAATCGCCATGATCTACGAGGCGCGACCCAACGTAACCATAGACGCCGCCATCCTGTGCATCAAGGCGGGCAATGCGGTTATTCTGCGCGGGGGCAGCGAGGCCCTGCGCTCAAATATCGCGCTGGCCAAAGCCCTGTGCGACGCCCTGGTCCAGGCCGGGTTGCCGGGCGATGCCGCGCAGCTTGTCTCCATACCGGGGCACGAAGCCGTCAATGCCCTGTGCAAGCTCGACCGTTATATTGATGTGATTATTCCGCGTGGGGGCGAGGGCCTTGTGCGGGCGGTGACCGAAGCGGCCACCATGCCGGTGCTCAAGCATTTCAAGGGCGTGTGCCACGCGTATATTGACGCGGGCGCCGACCTCGACGCCGCTGTGGAGATCGTGTTTAACGGCAAGGTGCAGCGCCCCGGCGTGTGCAATGCGCTGGAATGTCTGCTGGTGCACCGTGATGCGGCTGGAGTCTTTTTGCCCAAGGTCGGGGCCAGGCTTGGCGCGGCTGGGGTGGAGTTTCGCGCATGCCCGGCGTCCCTGCCCCTGCTGGGGGCGACCGCCGTGGCCCAGCAGCCCGACGACCTGGGGCAGGAATTTCACGCGCTGGTTCTTGCCGTGCGCGTGGTGGAAAACATGGATGCGGCGCTGGACCACATCGCCCGTTACGGTTCAAACCATACGGAAATCATCTGCACCAACAACCACGAGCACGCCATGCGTTTTTTGCGCGAGGCGGACGCCTCCATGGTGGCGGTCAACGCTTCCAGCCGCTTCAACGACGGCGGGCAGCTTGGTCTGGGCGCGGAGATTGGCATTTCAACCTCAAAGCTGCATGCCTACGGCCCCATGGGCGTGGACGAGCTGACCACCACCAAGTTTGTGGTGCTGGGGCAGGGGCAGGTGCGCCGTTAAATGACCGAAACGGCCTCCCATCCGCCGGGCAGAGCCATTTTGGGCGGCAGTTTTAATCCGCCCCATGTAGGGCACATGCGTCTGGCCATTGAGGTGCGTGAAGCTCTGGGAGGCCTTGTGCAGGGAGTGGATATGGTTCCCTGCGCCGTGCCGCCCCACAAGGCGCAGCAAGGCATGCTGCCCTTTGAGCTGCGCGCCCGCATGGTGGAAGCCTGCGCGGCAAATCTGCCCTGGCTGCGCTGCAACCGCGTGGAGGCGCTGCGGCAGGGGCCGTCGTTCACCTGGGATACCCTGTGCGCCTACCGTGAAGCCGAGCCGGGCACGGATTTTTATTTTATTCTGGGCAGCCCGGATTTTGCCACGCTTTCCACCTGGCACAGGGGGGTGGAGCTGCCCCGGCTGTGCAATTTTGTCGTTGTGCCCCGTAGGGGGCACACAGCAGAAAATTTTATCGCCGCAGCAAAAACGCTCTGGCCGCAGGCTCATCCGCGCCCGTCCGTGCTGCCCTCGTGCGCGTGCGTGGCATTGCCGGGGGGAGGGCTGGCGCATTTTCTTTCTTTGCCGTGGCTGGCGGTGAGCGCCTCGCGGGTGCGGCAGTTGTGGCTGGCGGGTCGCAACGTGGATTTTCTTGTGCCAGACGCGGCCTTGCGTATTTTGCGGGAAAACTCTCAAACCGTGCGGCAGCACTGGCTGAAGGAGAGTTTGGCATGTTGACCACTGCTCCAAAAGAAATTCGGGAAAACATCGCCCGTGCCACCGGGTATCTGCGGCGCGACGAGGTTGAGCGTGCGCTTTTGACCATGAGCGAAGCCGTGCGCCAGCTTGCGGAAATAAAACTGCTGCGCTCGGTCAGGGCGGAGCTTGATATCCAGATCGGCGACTTTCTGGCGACCGTGGTGCGGCACAGCATGCTGCAGCCTCTGCTTGACCCCTGCCATACGGGCAAGCCTCGCAGCATCACCCTGCAGCCGGGCAAGGAGGCCGCGCTCTCTACCGTGCTGGATGGGTTGGCGAAAATTTTGCAAACTGCGGCGGAGCAGTCGTTGCAGCAGGAGGCCGAAGTACGGCTGGCGCGTAAAAAACAGCTCATCAGCAGTGGGCTGGATTTTTTGCGCGAGGGGCAGGTGGCCAAGGGGCGCGCCTTCTTGAAGCGCATGGTGGAAGAATTCAGCGACGAGGAAGGCATTCGACTGCAGATGGGCCAGATTTTTGCCGCTGCCGGACTGTTTGCCGAGGCCGCCGCCATGTACGAGGAATCCATCAGCCTGCAGCCGCGCGATTCGGCGGCATACAGCGGGGCCGTGGCGGCCTGGATGGAACTGCGGGAATACGAAAAGGCCGAGAAGGTGTACAAGGCCGTGCTGCGAACCTTTGGCGGGCACGCCTCCACCTTTGGCAAAATGGCAAAACTGTATCTTGTCTGGCACAAAAAACAGGCAGCGGAAGATGCGGCCCTGCGTGCCCTGCAGACAGACCCTGAACAGGCCGACGCGCTTGAGGTGATGGCGGCGCTGGACAAGCATTAGCCACCGTGGCGCGCCGTAACGGCGAGCGCTTGCGCTGATGCCGGGCCGGATGCGGTGGGCGATGCTGCAGAAACAGCGGCCGGAGCCGGGCTAAATATGACACGCTGACTTTTCCCGCGCAATTTGGGGCAAAGCCGGGGAAGCCCCAACCAAGACTGCCGCAGGCTCTGCTGCGGACGTTGATGTGAAATGTCGGGATGAACCGAGGCCAAGCCTGCAGAGAACTTTTTTTATGCGGGGCTGACGTGCGCTGGGTATGGAGCGAAAACGGCCAACGGTTACCCCTCTGGTTCAAATAAAGGCCGCATGCGGCATCTTTGCGACAGAAGCATTGCCTTTCATACAAAGATAAGCTATATACCGCCTTCGGCTGCAAGCGGGGTGCCCAACGCCCTTTGTGGCCTGCGGAGAGGTAGCGAAGCGGCCGTAACGCGCTCGACTCGAAATCGAGTTAGGGGTTAATAGCTCCTACGTGGGTTCGAATCCCACCCTCTCCGCCATTAATACGTAATAAAAACGGCGTGTTGCTTTAGATAGCAACGCGCCGTTTTCGCGTTCAAAAAGGGTATGTTTTTAGCGAGTGTGCGAACAAAATACATACCTTCTACATACTTTGATTCGATCTGCGGGGAAAATTTGAGTGAATCTGACCTTACCCGAACAAGGCATCCAGGAGGAAGCGGCTCTTAGACTTGGCGGTGAACTTTCTTCTCGGTTTAAACATAAAAGCCTTCTTTGGCTTCTTACGTCCACCTTATGGTCCAGTTTCCCGACCCCACTTCTGCTGGCAATGCTGCGCGTTGCCACAAATGCGAGTATGTGTGGGATGTCTTCAATCTGCTAGATATGTGTGGGATAGAGTCGTCTTAGCCATCTGTAGCTCCGACATTGGTGTATTTCCTTGAGCAGCGAAGGGCTGGCCTCGGCGATGATTCTGAGCTAGATGGGTTGTTTTTAGAGCTGTACGATTTCCTGTTGACTATGTTGGACGAAGATGCCGTGCTGGTGTGAGAGACCGGTGGGTATGATTAAGAAGTCCTACCAAGCTATGCTTTTGATCTAAGACTTGATATTAAAATCAGCAAGCAAGCATGCCAGTATGAAGTACTCAATACACAACATCACCGAAAAAAGGGACTTGCTCCCCGACGTGATCTCTCTTGGCGACAGTCAGAAGAAAACCCTCGGCTTTCTACCTGAAAACGCCTTTGAGGACTACGCAGCAAGAGGCAACATTATTGTTGCTGTTTCCGAGTCCAATGAAGTTCTCGGTTATGTTCTCTTTGCTCAGAAGCAAAACCTCGTGTGTAGGCTGGCACATGTTTGTGTGCGGCCGGATGCCCGAAGACAGGGCATTGCTGAAGAACTCATTTCTCATCTGAAACAACACACATCCCATATGAACCGTATAACTGTCCGATGTAGACGAGACTACGGTATAGACGTTTTTTGGGAAAAAAATGGGTTTATTGCCCGTGCAGAAACCGCCGGACGAGGGAGCAAGGAGACAACTCTGACGATTTGGGAACTTGCCCTGCAACCAACGCTTCTCTCTTTGATGCCGGACTCAGTCAAAATTTTCGTTGTATTAGACCTTAACGTTCTCATCGCTGCGAAATTAGAAAACGACATCGTATCCGAATCGCTGTTGACATTTACATATTCTGATGAAATTGATTACCGCATCTCTCGTTACTCTTTCAATGAGGTGAATAGGAGTTCAGACAAAATAAAAAGGCAACATACAAGGGATTTATTAAATTCATTTAGCGTAGTTGATAAATGTCAAAATCATGAACTTACAGAAAGTGTAGTAGCAATTGTCGGCGAAAAACATCGATATGACGCAAACCAAATAGCCTCTGCAATTTACAATAGAGCATACAGTTTTATAACAAATGATACGAAGATAATCAGTCATTCAGATGAAATTGCAAGAAAATTTGGTATACATTTGTACACCCCTACGGAGTTTGTGGTTAATTACTGCAATGATCAAGGGAAAGACCTTTACTACCCTGCCTACCTACCTCAGTCTGAAATTCAATTCCGCCCGATCGGAGAGTATCGTCATTCTAATTTGTTCAGAAAATACAAGGCAAGCGGGGAGAGAAAACACGAGTTCAAAGCCAAAACGACTATCAATCCCGCGCTAATATCCGAGTACTCATTGCTACGCATCTGCATTGACGGGGATGAAGTAGGCATTCTCATCAGCTCTATGAAAGGACAACAACTCGTTATCCAATTCCTTCGGCTAAAGCAATTTGCAAATCACCTCCACACCATAAGTATTCATATCATAGAAAAAATTTTGCTAAATGCCGTTGAAATGGGAGCCACCGAGATAGTGGTGACCGATAACGATTGCGGAGAACTTGTTGTCTCGGCTTTACTCAAGGCGGCGTTTCAGCAGACAAACAAAGGGCTTGTAAAGCCCGTTGAGAAGGGGCTTATCACTCCGCAACAAGCTTTCAATCGACTAGGCATCAACGCCGTAGACGATGAGATGCTTTCTGCTCAGTCTTTGTTCGCAGTGGAGCGCATTCTTTGGCCAGCCAAAATTCAGGGGCTGGACATTCCAACTTACATCGTGCCGATACAGCCCCAATGGGCAAAGCAATTGATTACAGCAAAAGACTTTCAAGGTTTATTGTTCGGAACCCCAGAGCACATTCTGCAAACGCGTCGTGTATACTATCGGCACAGTAAAGGAACGATGATCAATCAACCCGCCAGGATTGTGTGGTATGTCAGTCAAAATAAGCATCCTGGGCCGAATAAATGTGCTGTTGGAATTTCACTGATTGACGAAGTTGATATTGCTCCAGTAAAGAACCTTTTTCCCAGATATGAACGATTCGGGGTCTATTCTTGGAAGAATATCCTTGAGACTGCGGGGGGTGATCCGCACAAGGAGATGATGGCAATCTCCTTCTCAAAAACTGAGGTGTTCAAGACGCCTGTTCCCCTCAAGAAACTCGCGGAAATTATTGCGGAGAGCGAAGTTAGAAAACTTTTGACGGTTTCACCATACCGTATTGAATCAAAAACTTTTGAAATGATATACCAGTTAGGATTCCGCGATGTCCGATAGACAAAGCATCCTGATCTCGATCAGGCAAAAATATGTGGAAAGCATCATAAACGGGAAAAAGAGGGCTGAGATAAGACGAATGTTTCCAGATGGGGTCTCCAGAGTATACGTATATGTACCGACTCCGAAGCGACATGTAATTGGCTTTTTTGAGGTGAAAGAGGTTCATAGGTTGCCCGTTGCTCAGCTATGGAAACAGGTTGGGCGGATTTCTGCGCTATCCCAAGATTATTTTTTTGCTTATCTTTCCGGTAAAGAAGTGGGAACGTCTATATATTTTGATGAATTTACCGTCCTGCCCCACTCAACGCCTCTTGCAGAACTCAGGCAACGCTTTCCCAAATTTCATCCCCCTCAATCATTTATGTATGTCTCAGAAGATATGGAGAAGTTGTTGTTGAGATAGCGACCACGATTACTTGAGCAAAGATGACAACGACCACAACAAGATTAACCTCGCTCAAGCTAGGACACTTGCAGTGGATATATCGTTGCTTGGAGTTCGGGGGGGCGTGTGCTTGAAAAGCTACCCGTTAAGCAAGATTGCTGCAGCGTAGGAAGATTGATAACGGTCCACAATTTTGTGGTAACACCTTGGATGCATAGGCTTTTGAGCACGGTGTGCAGATTGAGTTTACTCGCCCTTGAGGCCCACGGATAATGGGCACATTGAAAGCTTTAACGGAAAATTCCGGGATGAGTGTTTAAATTAGAATGTATTTCTGTCCCTGCACGATGCACGAAGAACGGTTGAAGCATAGCGACAGGATTACAACCAGCAGCGACCATACAGCTCATAGGGCTAGCTGACACCGGAAGAATTTCGCGAAAAAATATAACCTGCAACCCATTGGAAACCACTAACTTACAGGTGGTATGCGCAGTGGGGTAAAGTCAAAAACCGGCGTGGATATTTCGCGCCGGTTTTTACACTGCATCTTTCGGGTAGCGCCGTGTTGCCCGTTGCGCTGCGCAACGGCCAAAGTCGGCAATACCGGTATTCAGCCCGTTATTACATGGCCGCCTTGTACACGGCAGCCACGTCCGCATCGGTCATGGTACGGGGGTTGGTAAAGCAGCAGACATCCTTTTGGGCATTGGCGGTCATAGTGGGGATGTCGGCTTCGCGCACGTCCTTACCGTACTTTTTGCCCAGGGCAACCAGGCCCTCGGGAATGCCCACGTCCCTGGACAGAATGTTGATGGCGGTAATGGCCTTGCGCGAGGCTTCATCGGCGCTGATGCCCTGCGTCAGCTCGCCCAGTAGCTGAGCAACGCGGCCAAAACGGCGTCGGCTGGAAATGCGATTGTATTCGCACACATGCGGCAGCAGAATGGCGTTGCATTCGCCGTGGGGCAGGTCATAAAAACCCCCAAGCTGGTGCGCCATGGCATGCACATACCCCAGGCTTGCGTTGTTGAAGGCCATGCCGGCCAGATACTGCGCGTAACACATGCCCTCGCGGGCTTCTTTGTCCCGGCCGTTGGCCACTGCACGACGCAGATAACGGTTGACGTATTCCATGGATTTTTCAGCGCAGGCGTCGGTCATGGGGGTCGCCGCAATGGAAACATAGGCCTCCACGGCATGGGTCAGCGCGTCCATGCCCGTAGCGGCGGTCAGTGCCGGGGGCATGCCCATCATCAGCAACGGGTCGTCAATGGCCACGCTGGGGGTACAGCGCCAGTCGCCAATTGCCATTTTGACTCTGCGGGAAGTGTCGGTGATGACGCAAAAACGGGTCATTTCCGAAGCCGTGCCCGCCGTGGTGTTGACAGCTACATACGGCGGGAAGGGATTTTTGGACTTGTCCACGCCTTCATAATCATGAATTTTGCCGCCGTTGCTTGCAAGAAAACCCACGCCTTTGCCGCAGTCGTGCGAACTGCCGCCGCCAAGCGTAATGATGCTGTCGCATTTTTCTTTTTTATATACGCCAAAGGCCTCAACAACATTGTTGTCGGTGGGGTTGGGAACAGTCTTGTCATATATGGCGTACTTCATTTTTGCAGCATCAAGGATGTCGGTGATCTGCCTGAGTATACCGGCGTTGACAATGCCTGGGTCGGTAACAAGCAAGGGCTTGACGCCGCCAATGTTTTTCAGACGATCAGGAATTTCTTTGGAACACCCCTCGCCGACGAGAGTGACGTTGGGAATAAAAAACGAGGTGATCTGTCCCATATGCATCCTCTTAAGCTCCGTACTCATTCGTGACTCCTTTTGTTATACATGACTACTATAGTGTAAATTGTCATGCATGGGTTAAGGTATGTTCTGTGAACAAATGTATACTACGTCGATTGACATATCAAGAAAATAGCAACAATTACTCAATTCGTTATTCTTATTTTTTTACATAAGGTGTTATTTCCTGTTCATTTTTAAATTTACGCCTGTTTTATTGAATTTTAGATGATATTTTGATTGATTGAACAACAAATTTTTTTGCAACTATGATGTGATATATTGCACAAACATTCCTTTTTCCTGAGAGCGCGGCACGCAACAATCACAGGGCAGGGAAATGAGCCGGAAAAGAGGATGTTGCATCGGGCCCAGGCGAATGAAATTGGCCCGCGCATTGCCCGCTAGCGATGCGTGAACACAGGCGATTTGCGCAATCTGCATGCATCCAAGGCAACGGCAAACAGTCTCACGATTTGCCGGATTTTGCCTCTGAGATTTTTGAGCGAGTTGCATACTTGTTTTTTATTGGTATACCTAGCTTTGGAGCCAATCCTGAACGGCTTGGCTAGGCAAGACCCTTATCAATTAAAGCAGTGAATTGTGTTAAAGCTCGAATCCCACCCTCTTCTTCATTAATACATAATAAAAACGGCGAGTTGCTTTAGGTAGCAGCTCGTCGTTTTCGCGTCTAAAATGGGTATGTTTTTAGCGATGCGCGGCCATAATTACATACCGTCATACATGCTTTGGTTGATCTGTGCGAAAATTTGGTGGGATTCGAGGATAATAGCGAAGCCACTACAACAAAAAGACATCTGAGTAGATAGGGGCAGCTTTTTGCATTTAAAGTCGCTCAGGCCACCCCCGCTGAAAAAATGAGTTCACTTGTTCGGACCAGCCAACGGCAAAACTTGGCGTGTTCGGTTTAGCGGGGGCAGCTCCATAATCTGACTACAATAACTTATTGTAACCTACTATAAAAATAATTATATTATAAAGAGACATGTTAGGTCATCTCTGCTAATCTTAGATAGGTTCATAATGAACAAAATTGCTTCTATTCAAGTTCTACGGGCTATTGCCTCAATTATGGTGCTTATTCGCCATTCTCAGTCGCAACTGTCGGGATATGAAATTAAATATGGCCTCGAGCCATCTTTTCTCAACAGTATTGATCCGCGTCAGCTTGGAGCTTCTGGGGTTGATATTTTTTTTGTAATAAGCGGCCTTGTCATGGCGCTAGTCACATACACCCCAAGAAGGGGCTTCGCAGAAATCTTGCCCTTTTTGCGAAAGCGAGTGGTTAGAATTTTTCCTCCGTATTGGTTATGGACTGGTGTGTTGATCGCTCTTCTATTACTGCTGCCCTCCGCATTCAGCTCTCGTTCTTTCTCATTGAGAGATGCCTGCTTCTCCTTGTTTCTAATTCCGTATACGCCAACGCCTGGCAACACAGCACCTCTTATGGGGTTGGCCTGGACACTGTGGTATGAAATGTATTTTTACTTACTTGTAGCTGCAGGGCTTCTTGTCCCAGAAAAAATCTATCCTTGGGCACTCGGCGGCTTCTTTTTTCTTTGTACGGTAGTGATCCCTTCGCCCGCAGGACCTGTCTGTGAGGTAATAACTAACCCCATCCTTTGGGAATTTTTCAGTGGATTTATCCTTGGGGTAATCTTTTCTCGGGGTGTGATTCTTAGTAGCGTTCTCAGTGCTACAATGATTGTGTTTTCGATAGCCTTGTTCATTTTGTCGAATGTAAGCGCATTGCCGTTTGTTCGTTGGGTTTCATGGGGCGTTCCCTCAGTCCTACTCGTTGCAGGCCTGCTTTTTTTCGAAAGGGCAAAAAAAAATTTAACCTTCCCCGCATGGCTGGTCGCGCTTGGTGACAGTTCCTATAGCCTTTATCTCAGCCACCTTCTCGTATTGGCTGTTATTGGCAAGCTATTTGTTGTTGGTGGAATAGATAAGGTCGTGCCGTCTGATATTTTTATTTTCCTGTGCGTGATTGGGTGTATATCTGTAAATGAAATTATTTTTCGATTTACTGAAAGGCCGCTTCTTCGTCTGCTGCGCCACCAAAAACGTCTTAAATAACAGAAGTAATATACTCAACACCATAAAAATTAGAAGTAGGCTCACTTCCTCGGACCAGTCAACTGCAAAACTAAGGTGGACTGGCGATGCCGTCTTTTTGGGGGAATCAGAAGGAGCCCCAGATTTGTACTGCTAGTATATCTCCATCGGCTTTCTGCCGTCAAAGGGCTTGTGCGGATGTGTGGTCGGTACGTTTCTATTTAAGTCCGCAACAACGTACTTTCCTACGATTTCCTTTTGCTGTATTTATGGCTGTCAGTCTTTCGGTCGGGCAACCTGGCAACACGCGGGTTATTATCAACTTGCAGAGCTAGAGCGCAAAAACACTTTTTAGGATGGCGATGTCTTTCTATCTAATCATTAAACTCGGCGCGATTGGTGATGTTGCCATGGCAAGCATCATGGCGGCGGAGCTGCGAAAGGTAAAACCGGACGCTCGGCTGGTATGGGTTGTGGGCCGAGCAGCGAGGCCATTGCTGGAAGCGACGGGCATTGTAGATGAAATTATTACCGCCGACGAAGATGCTATCCTGCACGGCAGCCTGCCACAAAAAATCCGCGCGGTGTGGTCTGTCCTGCGCAAGCTGGGCAGACGCAAATTTGACCTTTGCCTGATTCCGTACCGAGACTGGCGGTATCACATCCTCCGCATTGGTGTGCGGTGCAAAGAAGTGCGTTCTTTTCGGCATGGCCGCTGGCTTATTCCTGGCCGCTATCATGGGTTTGAATACTCACGCTTGGCCCTTGGCAAAGATAGCGATCCTGACGCTCCCATCGCATTGCCGCCGGTGCAATCCGCACCCTGCATTACTGAAGAAATGCCTGCCATACTGCTGGCGCCGGGAAGTCCCAGCCCTTTAGCCACAGACAGGATGCGGCAATGGCCGCTAGATTTTTATGTGCAACTGGCCAAAATGCTGTCTGAAAGTGGCCGCACGGTGGGGATTGTGGGGATTGACAAGACGGGCAAGCTGGCCGAGGCCTTCAATAATTTACCAGTGGTGTCCTTTGTCAATCGTACAACTCTTCCAGAACTGCTGCACGTGCTCAAGCAGGCACAATTGCTCGTAACGCACGATACCGGAACAATGCACTTGATGGGAATGTGCGGCGGTGCATGCGTGGCGTTGTTTGGCCCCACCCTCGCGAGTGAAAAGCTTTTTCCCGCCAGCAAAAATCTTGCGCTGCAGTCTTCCGTTTTTCTACCTTGCATGCCTTGCTATGATGGAAAGGAGTATGCGGAATGCAGCTATCTGCTCTGCATGCACAATATTACGCCGCAACAGGTTTTTCTGGCGGTATGCAACCATATGGAAAAATTATCCCACCCCGACAATGCAGGGGAAGAATCCTAGCCGGCGTTGAATAAACACGGCCTGTCCTACCGCTTGCGTTACCGTGCTGATTGCAACGGCAGCCGCAGCTCCTTCAAGTCCGTATGAGGGGATAAGCAGCCCCCCCAGAGCCATCACTGCCGCCGCCAGCC
This sequence comes from Desulfovibrio desulfuricans, assembly GCF_004801255.1. Lineage (NCBI taxonomy): Bacteria > Pseudomonadati > Thermodesulfobacteriota > Desulfovibrionia > Desulfovibrionales > Desulfovibrionaceae > Desulfovibrio > Desulfovibrio desulfuricans. The sequence goes on from NZ_CP036295.1 coordinate 517,428, forward strand.
CCACAGCAATGCAGTGCTCCCTGCTGTGACCTGTGGTTATCAGGGTAATGCTGGTAGGTCCAAATATTAGCGCCAGCATTTCTCCGGCCGCGAGTATGCGCAGCGCACTGGTGCCTTGCACAAAATCCGCCCCAAGCAAACCAAGAATGGGCGAAGCCAAAAGCGCAACGCTCCCCAGCACAACAGCCGTAAGCCCGGCAATGAGGCGCGTACCATTGCGGTAATATGCCGCAATTTCGTTCATATCGCCTTTTTTTTGCAACACGGCGATCTTGGGGCCAATAACGGTGCAGCAGGCTGTCTGGATATTTGAACCAAGCAGGGCCAGCTTTTGCGCCATGGCAAAAACGCCCACAGACGTAGCTGAGGCCCAAGCTCCCAGAAAAAGAATGCCCGCCTTCGCAACCACTAGAGACAGGGCGGAAGCAATAAACAGCGGCATGCCCAGCTTAAGCAGGTTGGCAAATGCAGGCGGGTCTTGCTGGTGCGCACCAGCAAACAGGCGCGCAGACATGCCGCAGCCAGCAAAATAGGCAACCCAACTTGCCAGGGCAAACCCCATGGCAGCACCGGTTACCCCGTAGGGGATGGCCAGGGGCAAACTCAGGCACAGAGCCGCGCCAAACACCAGTACCCCGCCGCCATCGCCCTGAAGCATTTGAGATGCCCTGATGCAGCTTGCGCCTTTGAGGGTTTCAGCCTGCAAAAAAAGCAGCGTCTGCGGTATCAGCCCCGCTGTCATGGCAATAAGAGGCATATAAAGATCTGGCTTGCCAAAAACCTCGGTGCAAAACCATTGACCCAAGACGGCAATGCCAATGGTTAGTGTCAGGGCCATGCCTCCGGCAAACAAATTGGCCTGTCGACACCATGCCGCAAGCACTCCCATTTGGCCACTGGACGAGTACAGGGCCGCATGGCGCAACAGCACATAGTCAAGTCCAAACCGGCCCAAAAATGATGCAGATATCACTATGGCAAAAGCCAGGGCAAACAGTCCAAGCCCGTCGCTACCCAGCATTCTTGCCAGCACAAAATGAAGCAGATAGCTGAAAACAACGGCAAAGCCCTTGCAAAAAACGGCTATGCACATGCCCTGCAAAATTTTGTTGGTATCTCTACTGCCGGTCAGTTTTGGCATGCCAACCTCTTGAACAGCCTCTCCATAGCCCAAGCCGCGCAAGTTACCACCACCACTCCATAAAAAATGCCATAAAAGTCAGACACCATGACAGTAAGCAACGAAATTAAAAAAAACATTACCCAGCCACCTGAGCAATTTTGAATCGTTCTTTGCCTGCACCGCCATGCCCCCAAGAGTATCCCCAGAACAACGCCAAACAGGATAACTCCAACAAGGCCTCCATTAAGATATGCTTCACCAACAAACGTAGGCCTCAGGCCCCCATATGTTGGAGCAATGGGCGAAGTCTCGTTCAAAGAGAACACCTCAAGAGAGTACCGGCCAAAGCCGTAGGTTTCTCTGAAAGGAAAAATTGAGCTTGGTACAAAGGATAATAGCGCTGAAAGATACGTTTTTCCCCAGCAAAAGGGCACGTCATGCGTATTCATAGACTGAATTAACAGTGCCGCATCACTAATTTCGGGGAATACTCTTGACAGAGAATCCAGCCCTGATCGGATACGTGAGAGGGTTAAAATACAAAAAGTGGCGCCACAGAAAGCGATTGTAATCAATGCGGGCAAAAGGCGTTTTTTTGCGGGCCAGAAGAAGGTTATTCTTATGCCGATAAACAGCACAAGCGCACAGAAGTCTCCACGTGAACCACTGCCAAGCACGCATAGCAGGGTTAATGTTACGCAAAAAAAAGCTGTGATTTTTCTTTTTAAGGATAGGTTGTTGTTGATCAGGACTATAATATACATGGATGAAATCATGGAAACGGCAGAAAAAACTCTAAAGGCAAAGCGAAAAAGATTGTTGGTAAACGGGCCATTAAAGAACTGATAACGAGCCAGGGGGGGATTGTCAGAAAAAAAGGGAATGCTGCCAAAATAAGCGTAGATCATGCAAAGACCAACGCATGAACCTGCGCATAGTGCAAAAATGGTATGCCAGAAGCTGTGCGATGCAAAATGCTCAGGGGATACTGCCCAACAGAATTTTTCAACACCCTGCGAAATCCCTTGAGCCCTGGTGCCAATATGCATCCCCGCCCTCAGAGCCAGATAGCCGATAAGCAGCAGCCACAAAAATTGAACAGTCGCACTCGGTACAGGCCCCGGGGAATATATCTGACCAAAAAAATTCCACACGCCCAGGCTGCAGGCCAACAGCCACCCGGCAGCGATCAATGTCGGCCAGTTGTCTTCACAGAGTCCCCATTGCGTGCCTGCGATAATCAATTCTATCCACAGCATGTAAAGAGCTATGGTTATAAATGTGTCCGTGTTCTCTAAAAAATACCCTGCAAATAGTGCAGCGCTTGCACAAGCCAGCAACCAATGGCTCGTCCACTGAAGCAGCGACTGTTTTTCCTGTAGAGGGTCAAAAAAATTGATTCGCAATAATTTCATCAGATTGACCGAGCTTGCCTGGATGTTGGAGATTATCTTGTCTGTCAGCAAGAGGTGACCTTGCCCCACTGCGTATGCACCTGTAAATTAGTGATTTCCAAAGGTCCGCAGGGTATATTTTTCATGGAATTCTTTCGGTGTCAGACAGCCCTATAAGCTGTGTGGCCGCTGTTGGTATATCCTGTCGCCAGGCTTCAAGGGGTCTGGGCGTCGTGCCTGATAGAAACATGTTCTGGTTTAAACTTCATTATGGAATTTTTCGTTAACGTATTCAGTATGTCCATTGTCCGCGACTCCCCGGACGAGTAAACTCTATCCGCGCACCGTGTCAAAAGCCCATGCATCCAGGACCTTATCGCGAAGTTCTGGGCCGTATCAACGTTGCTCGCTGCGGCAACCTTCCTTGGAGGCGTGGTTTTTCAGGTACGCGCACGACCCGAATTCCTGGCAACGACATATCCACTTCAGGCGCAGGGCTTGAACGATCACACAGATCAGCCATCGTCAAAATCCGGCTGCGCCGTCCCCCCGCAAGGGCATCGCTTACAAAATCCATCGTCTATTGCTCATCCGGGCCGCAGGGCCAGCCTGAACAGAAGTGGGTTCACTGCACGAACCATTCAACGGCAAAACTAAGGTGGACAGCTTTATGGCTATACCGTCTTTCTGGGGCAAGACAGAGGGGAACTTCCTCGGCTTGAATGCGATGCCGTCCAGCCACACCGCAAAAAGCGGCGGGCCGCTTTAACGGCAGTTCGCCGCTTTTCGTCTGTATGTGGCACAAATTCATTAACAAATGCCGCAGGGTATGAACCCCGGCGGGTTTGACCAGCGCAGTGTTTCAGGGGGCTGCATCATCCCTGATGGTTCGTCTGCGGGGTGGGTGCGGCACTACAGGTTAGGGTTGAAAAAGATGGCCTTAACCGGGCAGCCGTGTTGCTGGCGCGTTTACACTTCCATAAAAATGGAGATTCCCATTTCCTTCAAGGGGCACCTGTCAGATCAAGTCGAAACTAGTTCATATTATGGCAACGGCAACAGATCATGTCCCGTCAGCTGCGCCTGAAAAAATGCCAGAGTGCGCTGTTCCGCATCCGCGGCGGTCGCGCCGCCAAAGCCGTGCCCCGCGCCCGGGTATACCACCATCTCCGCTGATTGGCCCAGGCTGCGGGTCATGTCTACCAGTTCCTTGCCGCGCTCCATGGGCACGGTGGCGTCGGCGTCGCCGTGCAGTTCCAGCAGGGGCGGCATGTGGGCGGGGCTGCGTTTGTCGGGGCTGCGCGTTGGGGAAATGCCCCCGTAAAAAACCACCAGCGCCGAAACCCTGTCGTCCCTGCTGGCGACATCAGCGCCCAAAAAGCCCCCCTGCGAGTACCCCACCAAGCCAACGGCGCGAGTATTGCGGCCATCCGCGAGGATAGACGTGACCACATCGCTGACCATCAGCGACCATGCCATTATCCTTTTGGCAAAATTTGCGCGGCGCTGTTCAACAGTTTTAGCGCAGGCCGCATCCTGCCCGTTGTAGTAAGACAGCAGATATGCGTTGAAGCCCGCTCGCGCCAGGCTGGCCGCATTGCGTTCGTAAAACGTCCGAAATTTTTCTAGCCCCTGGCTGCCGTGCAGAATAACGACGGCAGCGTGCCGGCCTTGGTCGGCGGCAAAAAAAGCCTTAACCGCGACCGCCCCCTGAGACGTGGCTTGGGTGGTCTCGCGTATCTGTATGTCGGCAGCATGCGCCCGCACACTCCAGGCAAGGAAAACTGCCAGGCAAGACCAGCAAAAAATTTTGGCGCTGTGCATATTGCAGCTCGTGGATAAAAGGAAAATCATCGGGTTCATACCCCCGGTTACGCTCATCAGGCGCGCAGCACAAGGCAGGCAGGTAGCCCTGGGGCGCTCCAGGCAAGCCCTTGCGAGGCGTCGCACGGTGGCTGTCAGGACTTGTGCCTACCTGCCTGCAAAATTCTGCGCGCAGTATCGCGCAGAGCGCGCATAACGCTGTCTGCACGCTACCGCTGCATACCCCCCGCGCCGCCTCCCTGCCGCATCGGGTGCGTGCACTATCCCGTGTTTCTCGGCATTTTGCAGGCCCGTTGCGTCAGTTTCGTCGCTGGGGTAATGATACGCTTCTGCGGGGGCGTAGCGGCGGGCGTTGTAGCGCGCGGCGCGCAGCCCCCAGCGGATCGCACAGACAGCATCCGCAGGGTACGGCCCTCAGCGGACTCATATCAAGAGATGGAGAATATTTTGGCATTTTTGAGCATGCAGGGCGTAACCCTGAACCTCGGCGGCAAACCGCTGCTGGACGCGGCGGATCTATCGGTTGAAGTCGGCGACAGGCTCTGTCTGGTGGGCCGCAACGGCGCGGGAAAATCTTCGCTGCTGGCGTTGCTGGGCGGGCAAATGCCGCCCAATTCGGGTCTGATCATCCATCCGGGAACCCCCATCGGCCAGATGCCCCAGGATGTGCCCGAGCGCTGGCGCGGCACGGTATTTTCCCTTGTGGCCGAGGTGCTGGGCGAGGAGGGCAAAGCCCTTGCCGCCGCCCATGCAGGGTCGGAGCAGGGCATGGAGCTGACCAGCGGCTGGGAGCGTTACGGCGATGTGCTCGCCGTTATCAACCATCTGGGGCTGGACCCTGACGCCGATTTCACCTCGCTCTCGGGCGGCACCAAACGACGGGTGGCGCTGGCGCGGGCGCTCATATGCTCTGAAGACCTCATCCTTGACGAGCCCACCAACCATCTGGATATAGCCACCATCACCTGGCTGGAAGATTTTTTGCTGCGCAAGGCCCGTACGCTGATTTTTGTCAGCCATGACCGGGCCTTTGCCAGGCGTCTTGCCACTCGTGTGGTCGAGATCGACCGGGGCAAGCTGCACAATTATTCCTGCGGCTTTGACCGTTACCCCGAGCGGCGCGAGGAACGCCTTGCCGCCGAGGAGCGCGCCTTTGCCCTGCAGGATAAAAAGCTGGCGCAGGAAGAAATATGGATACGCCAGGGCATCAAGGCCCGGCGCACGCGCAACATGGGCCGGGTACGCGCCCTGGTGGCCCTGCGGGCAGAGCGCGCCGCGCGGCGCGACAAACAGGGCAATGTACGTATGGCCGCCCAGGAGGCCGGGCGCTCGGGCCAGCTGGTTATTGAGGCCGATGCCATTACAGTTGGGTATCCCGGCCAGCCGCCGCTTATCAGCAATTTTTCCACCATTATCCAGCGCGGCGACCGCGTGGGCCTCATAGGCGAAAACGGCACCGGCAAAACTTCGCTTCTGCGCGTGCTGCTGGGCGAGCAGCAGCCCATCGAAGGCACGGTGCGTCTGGGCACAAACCTCGAAGTCAGCTATTTTGACCAGCTGCGCCAAACCCTCGACCCTGAAGAAAGCGTCATGCACAGCGTAGCCGAGGGTAACGACGTGGTCACCGTTGGCGGCAACACCCGCCATGTTGCCGGGTATCTTCAGGATTTTCTCTTTACCCCGGACCGTCTCCGGTTGCCTACCAAGGTGCTGTCCGGCGGCGAGCGCAACAGGCTGCTGCTGGCCAAGCTTTTTACACGGCCCTCGAACGTGCTGGTGCTGGACGAACCCACCAACGATCTGGATGCGGAGACCCTCGAACTGCTGGAAGAACTGCTGTCAGACTATGCGGGTACGGTTATTGTGGTCAGCCACGACCGCAGTTTTTTGGACAACCTTGTGACCAGCGTGATAGCCCTTGAGGGCGACGGTATGGCGCACGAATACGTCGGAGCATACACAGACTGGCTGCGCCAGCGGGCCACGCCAGCACCAGAGCGCAAGGCGGAAGAAAAGCCCGTCAGGCAAAATCCGCGCCCCGTGGCAGACAAACCCCGCAGACGCAGCTTCAAGGAACAGCGGGAGTTTGAGCAGCTGGGCAAGGAACTGGAGGCCTTGCCGGAACGGCTGGACGCCCTGGAGCAGGAGCAGAAAAATCTTGAGGCCGCCCTTGCCGACCCGGAGCTTTTTGCCAGAGATCCTGAAGCCTTTAGCCGCACAACTGACCGTCTTGTGGCGCTCGAGGGCGAGCAAACCGAGCTGTTGCAGCGCTGGGAGAGTGTGGAGCAACGCCTGCAGGATCTGGGCGAGCTTGCCGGCTAGGGGCGAGAGCTTTTATTGCCGCTGCGGCGGCGTGATGAGGAGCGGCCCCCTATGGCGTCCGCTCCTCTTTTTTGGCAGGTTGATTTTGTTTGTCACGAAAAATATTTTTGCGGGTAATAATGGAAAATCCCAATCATCCGTTAAGTATTTGAGAGGTAGGGCTGCCAGCAGCGCGCGGCGTATCCGGGGGGCGGCAACGGGAGGTCGGTAACCATGCGGCGGCATGTGCAGTGTACGAAGTCGAGGGCCAGTTAGGGGTCACGCCCTCTGCCTCAAGGCCTGGGGCAACCAGCAGGCGTAGACCAGCAGATTTTATGCGTTCAAAGAAAGAATGATTTTTAGCCACTGCAACGCTGTTCGGAACGTGTCAGGCCTGGCGCGGCGCCGGGTATGAAAAGACGCAGATATGGAAGTGGCGCATCTGAGCACACTATGGGAGTGAGCATGTCCATCGAAGCAGGAACAAGCCTTAAAATCCGTTTGTTCGCCTCAGCTGCCGTACTGATGTGCGGGGGCGCGGCATCATTCACCTACGGCGTTATTTCAGATGCCTCCTTGCTGGTGCATGGCGCGCTGTTCTGCATTGCGGCATTGGCGGGCGTTTTTCTTTTGTGGACAGTCTACAGTCAGTTGCTGCTGCCCTTGCGCACCATCCGCAATTATGCGCGGGATGTGGCGGCGGGGGGCGCAGCGGCCTGCCCGCGCGACGCCATGCCCAAGGAATATTCCGACCTGCGCGACAGCATCTGCTCCATGGTCGCAACCCTGGCGCAGGCCCTTGCAGATGCCCGCCGCAAGGGCGACGAGGCCGAGCGGCTCGCCGCCGACAGCAATCAGGCGTTGCAGGAAAGCCGGGCGGCGGAATCCCAGATCAGGCAGCTGCTCAACGACATGAACGTTGCCTCGCAAAAAGCGGCGACGGCCTCGGCCAGCATCTTTGCGGGCATTCGCGAGCTTGGCCAGAACATGGAAAACGTGGACCACGACGTGGTGCTGCAGCGCGAGCGTATGCAGGAGGCCTCGCAGGCCGTTGAGCAGATCAATAACGCCATCCAGAACATTGCGCTCAATACGGGCAAGGCCGCTGAAGATGCGGAAATGGCCCGGAAGGGCGCTGTCGCCGGGGCGCAGGGCGTGCGGGGCGCAGTGACTTCCATCGAGCAGGTCAAGGGGCGTATTCTGTCGCTCAAAGAGACCATGGCCAGCCTGGGTCAGCAGGCCGAGGGCATCGGGGCGGTGCTGGGGGTCATTACTGATATTGCCGACCAGACCAACCTGCTGGCGCTTAATGCTGCCATTGAGGCCGCCCGTGCGGGCGAGGCCGGGCGGGGCTTTGCCGTAGTTGCCGACGAGGTGCGCAAACTGGCGGAAAAAACCATGAACGCCACTCGCGAGGTTGGCGAGTCGCTGCGCAGCATTCAGGCCAAGGCCCGCGAAAATGTGCAGGCTGTTGACGCCGCAGCGCAGGATATTGTCAGCAGTGCGGGCACGGCCGAACAGGCCGCCGAAGATGTTAACCGTATCGCTGAATTTGTGCAGCAGGCCGCCAACGAGGTCTCCGCTATCGCCGAAGCCAGCAATGCGCAAACCACCGCCAGCGAGCAGGTGCGACGCGGCGTCACAGAAGTCAACGCCGTTGCGGCGGAAACAGCCGATCACGTCAACCGCTCCATCCATGTGCTGGTGGAAATATCGGGCCAGGCGGAAGAGCTGGACGCCATTATCGGGGCCATGGGCAAGGGCAGGTTGGGCGGCGTGGTCGATTCCGACCAGCTCATAAGCTGGACGGATGAGCTCTCTGTGGGCGTTGCGGTCATTGACGAGCAGCACAAGGGGCTTGTGACGCTGATTAACGAACTTAATGCCGCCATGCGGCAGCGCCGGTCTGATACCGTGCTGGCAGGCGTGCTCGACAGGCTGAAGCAGTACACCGTAAAGCATTTTGCCACTGAAGAAGAATTTTTTGACCGCTTTGGCTACCCTGACGCCCCCGCCCACAAAAAAGCCCACCGCGAGCTGGTGGAAAAAGTGCTGGCCTTTGAAAAAGAACTCAAATCGGGCCGTGCCAAGGTCACCATGGAGATCATGCGCTTTCTGAAAGACTGGCTGGTGGGGCACATCATGGGCACGGACAAACGCTACGGTCCCTTCCTGAACAGCAAGGGCGTGCGTTAGGGGCGCTGTTGCCGGTCGTGCGACCAGAGGCCCCGCCTGCACCGCTGCAGCATGCAAAAGAGCTGGACGCCATTGGGGGTCCAGCTCTTTTGCATTGCCGCGCAACCTCGCTGGCAGGGCGGATCAGGCCGCGTCGTCGTTTTCGTCGTCCAGGATCAGATACCGGTCGTTGGGCTTGAGCACAACGGCACGGGCGCGGGCCTTGCGCTTTGCGTGGTACAGCGCCCTGTCGGCCCGTTCAAAAAGCTGCTCGATGGTGCGGATCTGCGGCGACAGGTTGTCGAGCACGGATATGCCCGCGCTTACCGTGATGTGGAGGTTGTTTTTTTCAACGTTGCCTTCAGTATCGCGGATCAGCAGATTGAAATTTTTGATGGCATTGCAAAAGCGGTTTATGACGCCCCCCAGCGCATGCGCGTTGGGCCCGGAAATGACCATGGCAAATTCGTCGCCGCCAAAGCGGGCGGCCATGACCTCGGTCTCCTGCCCCAGTTCTTCTCTGGCCCGCTTGAGGTGCACGCCCACAACCTTCAGCACCTGGTCGCCGATGAGGTGGCCGTAGGTGTCGTTAAATGACTTGAAGTGGTCAATGTCAAACAGGGCCAGCGCAATGGGATGTCCCTCGCTTTGCCAGCGCGCGTCGGCGTTCTTCATGAACATGTCAAGGCTCAGTCGGTTGGCAAGCTCTGTCAGCGGGTCGATGAAGGCGAGATTTTCAAGATTGCAGATGTCTTCTTCAAAAAGAACCTTGACCCGGTGAAAGGCCGACTGAAGCTTTTCAAGCATCTCGGTGCTGTTGGCATTTTCAGCAACAATAGAAAGGCTCTCTGTTTCAAGGTGGGCTATGTCGCCATAGCGGGAAGAAAGCTTGCTGAAAAACTGGTCGATGACAGAGGAAGTCTCGTGAACCATGCTGTTAAGCTGATTTACGAGGGGCTTGCTGAATATCTCGCTGCATTTGCGGATTGTAGAAACAAGCTGATCGTCAGTATACTGCTTGTTTTTTAAAATCTCTGCCATCTGTGATAGAATGGCAATTTTTTGATCTTCATCAAGGTAATGATAGTCGTTCATTTCCCTGAAAAAAAGTAAAAGAGAGCGCCAGCGTGTTTCTGGTGGAACACCTGCCTTGTCAAACATCTCAAAGAGATTGAGGTAGGTGCTGGTGCAATGCGCTGAGGCTGTTGTTGATTTCGGCATGGCTGCGTTTGTTTGTATGGATGAAAATATGTAGAAGGGGTGCGGAATAGCCGTCCCGTTTTTTTCAATTCCGTGTGTAGTAACTTCTGTGCAACACCATGTCAAAGATTGTAATGATAGGTTTTCAGAAAATTAATTATCGGCGCTGCGTATGTATTCTCAAGGGTATTTTTAACCTGGCTATTTTTTAACGTAAAAGGCGGCGACATTATATGCCGCCGCCTTTTGCATCGCGCCTGGTTGCACTGCCGGTTATGGGCGGCAACCTTGCATAACTGCTGAAAAAAACGTCAGGGTTTGCCATAGCCCCCCGGCAGGCGGGGAGCAGGGGTAGCAGTCTGGGGCAGGGCCTGGTCAAATGACTGCACATGGGCGCGGGGCGCGTCCGCTGGCGCGGCATTGGGCTGGCCCGCTGGCGAAGCAGGACGCATGGCGCTGCGGCCATATGCCGCCTGGGCATGCGAACGCGGCACTGCGGTCATTGTCGGTTGAATGATGGGTTGGGCGGTTTTGGTCACCGAGCCCATGGGCTGCATGCGGCTGGCTATATCGTCTGCCGCCTTGCGGGCCTCGGGGGTTTCAATAATCTGGGCGTATGCGCCCCGCAGGCCGGAGAGTATGGATTCGACGCTGTTCAGCGAGTCCATATCCATCTTGAGGTTGGCCCGCAGCAACCGCGCAGTGCAGAGCAGGTACAGGTTGTTGAGGTTAACAGCCAGGCTGCCGCCCTTGTCCATGTTCAACGACGCGGCAAGCTCGTTGATGATATCGATGACCTTGGAAATAAGGATGCCTTTTCCCGCATAGTCATTGGCAAGCATCTTGGTGCGCGCCTGCTGGATAAACTGGAGAGCGCCGTCGTAGAGCATGAGCAAAAGCTGCCCCTGATCCGTTGTGCCTACCTTGGTCTGAAAATATGCTTGCGCCGCTTTGTTCATATATTGTCCTTATGACGGTGTTCGTTGGCGGTGTGCTGCAGGTTGCTGATTTAGCTGCTGCTAGTGGAGCTCTTCATGCTTGCGATCTGCGATGTCAGCTGATCTTTTTGCGTATTGTACTTCTTGAGCAGGGTTTCCAGATTGGCAAAATACGCCTTTTGCCGTGTTTCCCACTGCTCAAGGCGCGTCTGCTCCTGGGTAATTTTTTTGTCGATGTTGTCCATGATGGACTGATAGTTGCTTTTTAGAACCATCAGGGCGCCGTTTTGCGATTTAAGCGCAATGGCTGCCGCATTCTGGTCGTCCGTGCCGGTGGTGGTAACGTTTACATCCGTGTAGGTCAGCTCGCCCTTGAGGAAGGTGCTGACCGTCTGCACCAGGCCTTCCTTGATGCGGATCTGCCCGGAGTGGTCGCCAGCCGAGAGGTTGTCTATCTGCAGCGACAGACCGCGCGCATCGCCGGTGGCGACGCTGTAATAGTAGCCGGGCTGGCTGGTGTCGCGCGTGGCTTCCACGCCGCCCACCATGACTTTGGTTATGTTGCCCGATGCGTCCACCGAGTAGTTCACATCATATGTGCCGCCCTTGGTAATGCCAGAAATGTGGCTGCCATAGCGGAAGTCGGCGCTTGTGCTCGCACCCGTGCCGGACGAGCAGAAAAAATCCACCACATCCGACAGGTGGTTGTTGATCATGTTCTCGTAGTTGCTCTGGTCCATCTGTTGCAGTTCGGCAATGCCGGAAGACGGAGCAATTTGCAAGAGACCGTAGTTGGAGCTGGTCTGGTCGGTTTCAACCTTGATGCCCATGTTGGCCAGGTTGGCCAGCACGTCGCCCGACAGCACATCGCTGGCGGTTGTGCGGCTGGTAAAACCAGGAGGCGCGCTGTTGAGCATGGAGGTAAAGCGCGATTTGAACAGCTGCACGCCGTAGTTGCCCTGCAGCAGGCCGCCTTTTTCGGTGGTGAGCTGCGAGGTGCTGTAGTTGTCGCTGGTCTTCTTTTTGGGGTCGTTGGTGGTGACCGCCTTGTCAGGATCGTACTTGCTGGCTTCGTTGATGGTCATCAGGATGGAGTTGACCGAATCCAGAAAGCTCTGGATGGACTTTTCCACCGAGGTGATGTCCGTGCCGACCGAAAGAGTGGCGCTGCCCTTGTCCTGAATGGTAAAAACCACGCCCTCAAGGACGTCGCTGACGCTGTTGGTGGCGGATTCCATCTCCACCGGCCAGTTGTCCACAGTATATTTGGCGTTGGCCGCGCTGCGGATGTTCCAGTTGGAGGAGCTGGTAACCTGCCCGTCAATGTTCGGCCCGCTGAACGTATCGATATTGTTGAGCTTGAGGTAATAATTGCCCGTGGTGGGCAGCGTGCCTGTCTGCAGGTCGATGGTTGTCGTGCCGTCGGCGCTCACCAGCGAGCCGGTGAGGCCCTTGTTTTTGATGGCCGTGAGGATGTCGGTCATGCTGGAGCCGCCCGACAGCGTGATCGTTTGCGGGGTTGTGCTGGAGTTGGTCGTGTAGGTGTAGACCAGGTTTGGCGGCGTCTCCAGCGTATCGGTGGCCGTCATGTTGGTGATGGTGGTCGAGGCGTTTGTTTTGACGGTGACTGCATCCATGCCGCCGACAGAGCCGCCGGCGCTCATGTAAAAACTTTCGGTATTCGACAGGGTAACTGTATTGCCGCTGGCAGCGCCGTAGCTTGAGAGCTTGGTCAACAGATCCTGATAGGTCTGGTCCTGGGTGAGGCTGAAGCTCTGGGTGCTCCCGTTATGGTCTACAATGGTGTAGGTATAGCTTTTTGAGCTGTCGGCGCTGGTTCCGCCAAGCTTTTGGCTGAGCTTGGCGCTGTCAAAGGTAACGTCGGTGCTGGCGGTATAGCTTTGCGTGCCGGCGTTGCCCACGACCTTGGTGCCCATCATGGAGGCATCCGAGGTAACCGTGGAGGTTATTTTGCCAGAGTCGCTGCTGCTGTCGGCAAAGGTGAATGTCGCGCCGTTGACGTTGGAAAGGTTCAGGTCCCATCCGCCGCTGCTGTTATAGGTCATCTCGGCCGAGCTGGCCCCGGAGGCCTGCGCAATCTGCAGCGCGGCGTCCTTCATGGTGGTTCCGGCCTTGACGGTCAGCGTGCGTGTGCCGGTGGTTGCTCCGTCGTTCATGTTGAGCACCACGGTCATATCTGCGGCAAGGGTCGTGGTGGTCGGCGACGAACCCACCGTAAATTTGGTGACAGGAGTGCTGAAGGTGGTCTGCTTGTCCGCGTCGCGGCGGTACGCTGCCTTGACGTCGGTAAGCTGCAGGTTGCCCGAGCTGTCGACGCTGGCAATGTTGCGCCCCACCTGTGAATTAATGGCCGACGCAAGGTCGCTGTTGGTTTTGTTGCCGGCGATCTTGACCGAAAACGTGTTGCCGTCCTCCATGATGAGGTCGTAGGCAAAATTTGTGGGATCGGTAACGGAGCTGGACATGTCCAGCACGTTGTTGGATTTCCAGGTGGATGTGGCCCCTGTGGAGTTCATGCCCACAAGGTTTGAGCTGTGGATGACAAGCCCGTTGGCCGCGCCTGTGCTTTTGCCCGCAACCTGAAAGACATAGCCGGAGCTGGCCTGCACAATGCTGACCTTGATGCCGGGGTTGTCGGCGGCGTTGTTGATCATGCTTGCAAAGGAGTCGAGCGTGGTATTTGCCGGAACGGCCACGCTGTATTCCTTGCCCGCATATTCGTATGAAAAAGTCTGCGACGCACCGGAGGTGTTGATGATGTCGGTCTTGCTGCTGAAAACGTGCCCGGTATTGGCCCATATGGCGTTGCTGGCCACCTGGGTCACGTTGATGGTGTGCTGCACGTCGTCGGCTGCGGCGCTCGCGACAGCGGAAATGATGTTGCTGTCGCTGCTGGTCACATTTTTGGTGACAAAGCTGTTTTTGTTGGCCAGGTTGGCCAGCACGCTGCTGGCGGTGCTGACCTGGGTTATAACCTTGCCAAAAGCGTCATAGCGCAGCTTCCAGTCGCTTTTCCAGGCCTCCAGCTGGTTGAGTTGCGTGGACTCAACCTTCTTGAGGTTGGCAAGCACTGTGTCAAAGTTCGTATCCGAACCACTCAGGTTGGATATGGCATTTGAACCGGATATGCTGACTCCCATAATCGCCTCGCATGAAAGATGTGCAGCCCCTGCGCGATACTGTCGCGATCAGTGGGATCTGCCAGCCGCCGATGGTGTAAAAGCGGCAAGAGATGCCGAAAATCTGGCGGACATAAAAATTTTTGCAAGATGCGTGCAAACCGGCGGACTGTCAAAACCACAGTTTGGGGTAGCAAAAAAACATAAATAAATCGCACAATAGCGAGCGCCTTCATGCACTGCGTCGGTGTGCCGAGCGCTCAGGGGCGTGCGAACGCTTTTTGCTGTCCTGGGGGCAGTTTTTGCCCCCGCGCCGGGTGCAGGGCGGCTGACGCCCTGTAAGATCCTTAACGGAACACAGCAAAAAAAGTTTAGACAACCCGCCAGCCAATAGATGACGCGGAAGGGTAAACGCGGGGAGGCGGGCGGGCGTAGGCGAAAACCGCCAGGGTGTTGTGTCGGAGCCTTGCGGCAGGGCAGACTGCCAGGGCAACACGTCAGGCAATCGGGGGCAGGCTGTTGAGGCGGGCGGGTCTGCGACAGGCAGGTAACCTCCCCGCCCGCCGCAGCGCCAGCATGCTATTGCATAAATTCAGTCCAGCGGGCCAGCAGAGCGCGCAGGGCGTTGCCGCGATGGCTGCGGGAGTTTTTTTCGTCCCTTGTCAGCTCCGCTGCGGTTTTTCCAATAAGTTTGTCAAAAAAAAGAGGGTCATAACCAAAACCGTTGTCGCCTCGCCGGCTTTCAAGCAGCTGACCTTCCCAGGTGCCGCGCACGACCAGCTCCTTGCCGTCGGGTCTGACGGCGGCCATGCAGCTGACAAAGCGGCAGCCGCGCTTGTCCGCAGGCACATTGGCCATTTCGTGCAGCAGCTTGCGTATATTGCGGGCATCACGGCTTTCGCCGGGCTGGCTTTGCCAGTCGTCGGAATAGCGGGCGGAATAAACGCCGGGGGCCTTGGAGAGCGCGTCCACCTCAAGTCCGGAGTCGTCGGCAACGCTTACAAGGCCGGTCAGGGCCGCCACGGCCCGCGCCTTGATGAGGGCGTTTTCTTCAAAGGTGGTTCCGGTTTCTTCAATTTCGCCTATCTCGGGAAAGGACGAGAGGCCCAGAACCTCCACGCCAAACTCGGTCAGGGGGGCGGCCAGCTCGCGAACCTTGCCGGCGTTGTGTGTGGCCAGAACAATACGGAGAGCCTTGCTTTGCGACATGTATGCATCCTTTATGGGTTTGAGCAAACAAGATAGCCGCTGCCCGCCCGCAGGTAAAGCTGGCGAAGGCTGTTTTGTGCCTTGTTAAAATTATAAATTATACTGGCATGTTATAATAATGACCACCTCCCACGCTTTTCTTTTGCCGCATGCGGGAGTATAGTTTTCACCCATCATTCATCAGCGAGGAAATGAGCATGAAACTCATGGAAATATTTGACGTTCCCACCCAGGACACCCGCATCCCCGTGCCCTATGTCATTGCCGAGGCTGGCGTAAACCACGAGGGCAGCATGGATATTGCCCGTCGGCTGGTTGACGAAGCCGCCGAGGGCGGCGCGGACGCCATCAAGTTTCAGACCTACAAGGCAGGAACCCTGGCCTCCAAGGATTCGCCCGCGTACTGGGACACATCCAAGGAGCCGACCTCCAGCCAGTACGAGCTGTTCAAGAAGCACGACTCGTTCTGGAAAAACGAATTTGAAGCGCTCAAAAAGTATTGCGACGCCGCAGGCATTGCCTTTATGTCCACGCCCTTTGACGTTGAGTCTGCGCATTTTCTTAACGATCTCATGGACGTGTTCAAAATTTCCTCGTCAGACATCACCAACAAGCCTTTTATCCGCATACTGTGCGATTTTAAAAAGCCCATCATTATGTCCACCGGCGCGGCCCATTTGCATGAAATCGCCGAAGCTGTTGAGTGGATTGAAGAAAAAGGCAACAAGCTGGCCCTGCTGCACTGCGTGCTCAACTATCCCACTGCCGATGAAAACGCGGCCCTGGGCATGATACCCGCGCTCAAGCGGCATTTTCCGCAGCACACCATCGGCTACTCCGATCACACCCTGCCCAAGGACATGCACATACTGGAAACCGCGACCCTGCTTGGGGCGCGTATTCTTGAAAAGCATTTTTCGCACGACAAAACCCTGCCCGGCAACGACCATTACCACGCCATGGACAAGGAAGACCTCAAGCATTTTTACAAAAGGCTCAACGCAACCCTTGCCAGCGTTGGCGACATGGAGCTGCGCGCCCTGCCTGAAGAAGAACCCGCCCGCCAGCACGCCCGCCGCTCGCTGGTGACGGCCCGCGCCGTACCCGCCGGTCAGCCCCTTACTGCGGCCGACCTCACCTGGAAGCGCCCTGCCCACGGCATTTCACCCCGCAATTACGACGAGGTGCTGGGCATGCGCGCCCGCCGTGATCTGGCCGAAGACACCGTGCTTTCCTGGCCCGACCTCGACAGGGCCTGATCATGAGCAACGGGCGCGTAACCCTTGTTCTTGGGCGTATGCCCCTCAAGGCCGACCCCGCGCTTTTTCGCGCGGCCGGGCCTTGGTGTTTTGCCGAGCAGGAGGAGTTTTTTCCCGACTGGGACAAAACCTTTACCTTTGCTCCCGAACCGCTGGTGGACTTTGATTTGCAGTTGCGGGCCTGCAAGGAGGTCAAGGCCCTCTGCGCGGACATTCTGCCCCACATTGCAGACCGTCTGTGCCCGCATGCCCGCACACTGCCCGCCGCTTACTGGGAAACCCTGCTGACGCCATGGGCCATGAACGTCGCCAAGCAGGTGGTGGAGCGCTGGTGGCGGGTCAAGGCCATGGTGCAGAGCTGGGGGCAGGAGCCCCTGCACGTGCCCCTGCTGCCGAGGAACTGCTCCCTTACCTTTGCCACCGGGCCGGATTTTGTCCTGCACGGGGCACTGGGCCATTCATACAACCACTGGCTGTTTTCGCGCCTGCTGGAAGAGGTTTTTCCCGCTGCCTGGAGCATGGAGTACCTGCCTGCCGTGCAGAAAAGTTACGGTGAGCAGGAGCCGCTCTCCGGCAAGGAAAAACTGCGCGAGGTGCTGCGCAAGCTGATGCTGCGCCTGCCTTGCCCGCGTCTTAAGGGCATGAGCATCGGGCAGAGCCTGCGCTTTTCGCTGGCCTTGCTGCACCGCAGCAAGGGGCCGGACATGTCTCGTCCGCAGGTGGAGTACAGCAGCGCCGTCACGGGCATAGCCGCCGATTTCCCGGATAACTTTGCGCGTACCCTTGTGACCCTGTTTATGGCGTCGCTGCCGCAATTGCTGGCCAACCAGGTTCATCCCGCCAGGTTAACGCCTGATCCGCTGGGGCCGCGTCTGCGCGTGGCTAGCGTGATGGCTTACGAAGATGCCGCTTACCGGCAGTCGCTGGCCAGGTGGCGCGGTCGGGGCAACCGCCTGATGTATGTGCAGCACGGCAGCGACTATGGACAGGTGCGTTGCGTGTCCGACGTCGAGATGGTGGAATACAGCCAGCACGCCTTTGGAACCTGGGGCTGGAAAGAGCACAAGGGCAGCGCGGGCAATTTTGTGCCCCTGCCGTACCCGCAGCTGGATGGTCTGGAAGGCCGCTGGCAGGGACAGCAGGGCGAAAACCTGCTGTTTGTGGGTACGGAAATGCCCGCATTTCCCTACCGGCTGGACGCGCACCCCTCGCCCTTGCAGGTAGTGGAATACCGCAAGGACAAAGGACGTTTTTTTGCGGCGCTGGGGCGCGATGTGCAGGCCTGTTCGCTGTACCGTCCCTACTTCCCCGTGCCCGGTTCGCTGCGCGACGCCGACTGGGTGCTGGCGCGCTTCCCTCTGGTGCGCATGGCCACAGGCATGCTGTCAAAGCACCTGTACGCCTGCCGTCTGCTGGTGCTTGACCATAACGGAACCACCCTGCTGGAATCGCTGGTGGCCAATATTCCCATGGTGCTGTTTTGGCGGCGCGAGGCATGGGCGCTTACGAGCGATGCCACGGCGCTGCTGGACATGCTGGCCCAGGCGGGTATATGGCACGAGACGCCCCAAAAAGCCGCCGCCAAGGCCGCCGAAGTCTGGAAGGACCCGCTGGCCTGGTGGATGAGCGACAAAGTGCAGCAGGCGCGCCGGGCATACTGTGCGCAGCAGGCCCTGACCGTGCAGGGGGGCCCTAACCCTTACTGGCTGAAAATGCTGAAGAGTCTGTAACTCATGCAAGTTCGTGTTTTTTCGTTGTCGCTGTTGATGGCTGCGGTCTTTTGCTCGGTGCTGCTTGTGGGTGGCATGGCTTGGGCGGACGACGCCTCCACCCTGCGCGATGCGCAGGCCGCCCTGGACAAGGCCGACTATGATCAGGCCGTGCGCATCCTCAAGCCGTTGGTGGACAGCGGCAATGCCGAGGCCCTCTACGTCATGGGGCGCCTGATTCTTGAAGGAAAGGGCGTAAAGAAAAACAACACCCGCGCGGCGGAATTTTTCCGCCTTGCTGCGGAAAAGGGCGATGTCAGCGCCATGAATTCGTGGGCCACCTCGCTGGTTACCGGCGACGGCGTGCCCCGCAATTTTCACGAGGCCGCACGCTGGTTCCGCAAGGCCGCCGATCAGGGGCTGGCCATGGCCCAGTTCAATCTGGGCTATCTCTATGCTTACGGCAAGGGGCTGCCCAAGGACGAAAGCGCCGCCATCGACTGGTACACGCGCGCGGCCAATCAGGGCCTGGCCTCGGCGCAGTATTCGCTCGGCTGGACGTACATGAACGCCAAGGGCGAAAACCAGAGCGACACCAAGGCTGCCCACTGGTTTGAAAAGGCTGCGGAGCAGGACCACGCCAAGGCGCAGAACAACCTTGCCTACATGTACGCCGAGGGGCGCGGCTACGCCCAGGATCCGGCCAAGGCCGTGCAGTGGTACACTCGTGCCGCCGAACAGGGCTATTCCGAAGCGCAGTACAACCTTGGCTACATGTACGAACAGGGGCGGGGCATTGCCCAGGATTATACCCAGGCGGTGGACTGGTACCGCAAGGCTGCGGAGCAGAACGAAGCTGCCGCCCAGTACAGCCTTGGCCTCATGTACGAGCAGGGCACGGGCGTTCCGCGCAACCTGACCGAGGCCAACCGCTGGTACCAGCTGGCTGCCAAAAACGGCGACCCGGACGCCAAGGCCGCGTTGCGCAGCATGTCCACAAAGGCTCCTGCGTCAGCCAAGGCTGCCGCCAGCCCCACCAAGCAGACCCGCGAAAAAAAGAAGCAGTAACCGTCAGGGCTTTTTGCCCCGCATGCGGTTTGTCGGGCCGCCGGACATGCCTTGTTGGCGTGCCCGGCGGCTTTTGCTTTACGGAGCCGCAGGACTGGCCGTATGGATGCCCTTTGCGGACATGCTGGCATAAAAAGGCTGTTTATTGTCATTGCTGCCAGAGCGGGCATCTTTTACGCTGCCCGCATGAAGCAGAATCTTGTCATTTTTCTCTACCCCGGCATTGTCGCTCTGGACGTAACTGGCCCGCTGGAGGTGTTTGCGACGGCAACCCAACTGCTTAAGCTCGGCAACAGGCATAATGAGGGCTATATGCCGGCGTTTGCGGCCACCCGCTGCGGTTCCGTGCGTTCGGCTTCCGGTCTGAGCCTGATAGCGGAGGTGACGCTCGGGAGCACCCGCCCCGACATCCTGTTGGTGCCAGGCGGCCCGGATGCGGAATCCGCCGCTGAAGACCCTCAGGTGGGGCGGCAGGTGCGCGCGGCGGCAGCGCAGGCAAGCCGCATAGCGGGCGTGTGCACAGGGGCGTTTGTGCTGGCGGCCTGCGGTCTGCTGGACGGCAAAAGGGCCGCAACGCACTGGCTGGCTGCCTCCCGGCTGGCGGAGCGCTACCCGCAAATACAGGTGGAGGCTGACGCCATCTTTGTGCGCGACGGCAATACCTCGACCAGCGGGGGCGTAACGGCTGGCATAGATCTGGCGCTGGACATGGTGGAGGAGGACTACGGCGGCAGGCTGGCAGGGGATGTGGCGCGCATGCTGCTGCTGTACCGCCGCCGACCGGGCAACCAGAGCCAGTACAGCGCCGTGCTGGCGGCGCAGGCCCATGCGGGCAGGTTTGCCGGGCTTGTGCAGTGGATGGAGGCTAATATTGACGGCGACCTGACCGTTGAGCGGCTGGCCGAGGTTGCGCACATGAGCCCGAGGTCTTTTGCGCGGGTGTTTCCTGCTGAAACGGGCAGCAGCCCTGCGCGCTTTGTGGAAGGGCTGCGCCTTTCGCGGGCCCGCGAGCTTGTGGAGTCGGGCGTGGATTCGTTTGCCGAGGTGGCCAGACTGTCCGGCTTTGGCAGCGAGGACAGGTTGCGCAAAACTTTTGCGCGGCGGCTGGGGCTCAGCCCATACCAGTACCGTCGCCATTTTTTCAGAGGGTAGCTGGTTAGCGGTTTATCGCCCCGGCAGGGCAAAAAACAGCGGCGCAGTTCTGTGAGGGTTCGGAACGGCGCCGCTGAAGTGGTAGCGTGGTTGCGGGGCAGCCTGCTAGCGCAAGCCGCTTTTTTTCTGAAAGGCAAGGATGGACAAAAATTCAAAGCCGATGTTGGCGGCAAGATAGGCGGTCAGCTCGGCCTGATCAATGCCGGGCATGACCTCTACAATGTCAAACCCCACATAGTGCAGGTTTTTGAGCGCGCGCACGATGCTCAGCACCTCCCACGAGGTAAAACCGCCGACCTCGGGCGTGCCCGTGCCGGGGGCGTAGGCGGGGTCTACAAAATCAATGTCAAAGGTAAGGAACACCTTTGTGTCGCCTACCCTCTGCTTGATGGCTTCGACAACCGCGGGCAGGCCCATCTCGCGCATGACGTGCGCGGGCAGCACCTTGAAACCCAGATCAGCGGCAATCTTGAAGTCGTCCGGGTCGTAGAGCGAGCCGCGCATGCCCAGCTGGATGGAGGTTGCGGGGTCGATGAGCCCTTCTTCGAGAGCGCGGCGAAAGGGCGTGCCGTGGTTGTAGGGCTGGCCGAACACGGATTCGTTCAGGTCCAGGTGCGAGTCAAAGTGCAGCAGGCTTACCTTGCCGTGCCGGGCGGCAACGGCGCGCAGCTCGGCCAGGGTGATGGCGTGGTCGCCGCCAAGGCCCAGCGGTACAACGTCTGCGTCAAGCAGGGGTTGCATGAACTGGGTGATGGCCTCGTAGGACTGCTCGATATATCCGGGTATGATATTGACGTCGCCAAAGTCGCCGCCAGCCAGTTCGCCAAGAATATTGACCTCAAAGACGACGTTGTTGGGTTTGATCATGCTTGAGATGTGCCGGATGGCGGAGGGCCCGAAGCGCGAACCGGTGCGGTAGGAGCTGCCCGTGTCAAAAGGGATGCCAAAAACCGCAAAATCCATGCCCAGGGGGTCGTCCAGGCGCTGCATGCGCATAAAATTGCCGGTATTGCAAAATCGCGGGGATGAAGAAGCGCTGGGGGGCTGTTTGACAGACATATAAACCTCGATGGTTGGGCCGGTAAAACTCGGTCGATTTGGTTTGTGCCGTATTGCGGCGCAGAGGGGTGCCCTGGCGCGGGGGCGCCCCGGGCATGGACGCGGTCAGGCCGCGCAAACCCTGTATTGCACGTCCGAGGGCACGCAGTTTTTGCCGTTAATGGGCAAAATATCCTGCGGGCAGGCGGACATGACCACCACGCAGTCAAAGTGCGCCTCCAACAGCACATGGTCGCCCGGCTTGCTCAGGGGCGGCAGCCACCGGGCTGCGTTGTCCACAATGGGGGTGTTCATCCACAGGTTCAGCGGGCAGGGGCAAAAATTTACGTTTATGCCCACATTGCGCAGGGCCGCGTACATGTTGTCCGTGCAGTTGGCGTGGTAGCCCTGCACGCCAAGGCCCATGTAACGGTATATGTCGCAGGCGGCCATAAAGGTGTCGTGCGCGCCGTTGCTGGTGTCTTCGAGCATGGTGAGCACGGGGCGGCGGTAGTTGGTCACCAGCCTGTCGCCGGGGCCGGGGACGCCCTTGTTGAGGTCCGGGCGCACATGCTGCATGGACATGTATTCAAGCGGGTTGCGCAGGTTAAAGGCCCAGGTGTCCACCACCTGCTCGCCGGTGATGTTGACGATTTCAATGCGTTCTCCGGCGCGTACAACGGCGGCGTCGCCGCAGCGTCCTGGTATGGTGATGTATTGGCTCATGCGATGTTTTCTCCTGCCGCTGGTCAGGCGACCTGACCGTTGCGGTGCGTCCAGCTTTTTAAAAATGCCGCAAGCCGGGGGCTTTCGGGCGAATGAAAAAGTTTGTCGGGCGGCCCCTGCTCAACCACAGACCCGTCTTCCATAAACACGACCCGGTCGGCCACCTCGGCGGCAAAGCCCATCTCGTGGGTCACGATGAGCATGGTCATGCCGTCGCCAGCAAGGCTGCGCATAACCTGCAGCACATCGCCCACCAGCTCGGGGTCAAGGGCTGATGTCGGCTCGTCAAACAGCATGATGCGCGGCTCCATGGCGAGGGCACGGGCAATGGCTACCCGCTGCTGCTGCCCGCCGGAGAGCTTGGCCGGGTAACTGTGCGCCTTTTCCGCAAGGCCCACGCGTTCAAGGCATTCCATGCCCTTTTTTTCCGCCGTCGCGCGGGGCTTGCCCGCAACGGAAATGAGCGCCTCGGTGACGTTTTCCATTGCCGTCATGTGCGGCCACAGGTTGAAATGCTGAAAAACCATGCCCAGATCACGCCTGCTGTCGCGGATGCGCGCCTCGCCAGCCCGGCGGCGGGTGCCGTTGTATTGCATCTCGTAGCCCATCAGCGCGCCTTCAACCAAAATTTCGCCCTCGTCGTAGACTTCCAGAAAATTTACGCAGCGCAGCAGGGTGCTCTTGCCTGAACCCGAGGGGCCTATAAGACAGACGACCTCTCTGGGCATCACTTCCATATCTATGCCCTGAAGCACCTCATGTTGCCCATACCGCTTACGCACATCGCTGATCTTGATGGCCGGGGTGATTGTTTCTTCCATGGGCGTGTTCTCCTTTAGCGCGTCAGATGCCTGGTCAGGCGTGCTTCGGCCTTGCCGGACACGACGGCCACGGCCTCGGATATTATCCAGTAGAGCAGGGCCAGCAGGCAAAGCGGCATGACGATTTCAAAGCTGATGTTCATGATGCGGGTGGCTGTTTTGGTCAGCTCCGCCACCGTGATGATGGACAGCACGGCCGAATCCTTGATGAGCGTGATGATCTGGTTGACGGCGGGCGGCAGCACTATCTGCGCCATTTGCGGCAGCTCTATGCGCCACAGCCTGCGCCACGGGCGTATGCCCAGACAGTGGGCCGCCTCGCGTTGACCCTCGGGGATGGATTCAAACCCGGCGCGGAAGATTTCGCAAAAATACGCCGCCGCGTACAAGGACATGCCCAGCATGCCCGCTGGCTCAGCATCCAGCACTATGCCGACGCGTGGGCCGCCGTAATAGAGCAGGTAAAGCTGGATGAGCAGCGGCGTCCCGCGAAAAAATTCGACATAGCAGGCCACGGGTCTGCGCAGCCAGGGGCAGATGCGGCGGCCAAGCTCGGCGGCAAAGCCAAGAATCAGCCCACAGACAATGGCGACCAGGCTTATGCGAATGGTAACCCACAGGGCCGCGGCAAAATCCGCTCCGTTTTCAGCCAAAAAACTCTGCCAGCGCAGCAAAAAGGTTGTGAGTGCATCCATCAGTGCTTCCCCTTGAGGCGCTCGCCCAGGCGGGAGATGATCAGGCACAGGGCCAGATAGATAATGGCGGCGGCAAGATACACTTCCACTGGTTTGTAGGTTGTGGATACAAGCTGCTCGCTGCGGCGCATGAGTTCGGTGACGCCGATAACGGATATGAGCGAGGAGTTTTTGAACAGGATGATAAACTCGTTGACGAGCTCCGGCCCGGTCAGCGAGAGCACCTGCGGCAGCTGGATGCGCGTGAGGATGCGCATGCGGCTCAGGCCCAGAGCCTTGGCGGCCTCAATCTGCCCTGCTGGTATGGAATTGAAACCGCCACGGTATATCTCGGCCTGAAAGGCGCTGGTGTTGAGGCCAAGGGCCAGCACGGCGACCAGCAGCGAGGGAACTTCAATATTTACCGCAGAGGGCAGGTAGAACAGCAAAAACAGGATCACCAGCACGGGTATGCCCCGCAAAAAGCTGATGTACAGCCCCGCCGCCCGCACCAGCGGCCAGTATTGCGAGCGGCGCATCTGGCACACCGTAATGCCCAGGATAACGCCAAGCGATATCGCAGCCAGGGCCACAAAAACCGAAGTAATTGCGCCGTGGAGCAGCCCTGGCATTATGGAAAGGATAAATCCGACTTCGTTCATGGTAGCCTGCAGTGGGCGCGCCCACACTGTTGTCCGGTTTCAGCCGGTAGCGGCGCTTTGACGCCTACCCTGCACGGGTTGCTGCCTGCCTGAAGATAGACTGTTATGAGCAAATCGCGTGCCGTTGCAATGAATATATGTTATTATAAATAGTTAGATGAACTTTTCCCGTTTTTTGCGCAGTGATGTAAAACAAAAATGTTTCAAACCTGGAAAATCGGGGGCTTGCAAAACATTTTTGTTTTGCGTTTAGCCGTTGCCGGGCGTCTGCGTGCGCTTCCACGCGGCATGGGCCGCCAAAAAGGCAAATACCACCGATGCGCCAGCCAGGGCGGTAATGCCGGCCACATCCTTGTCGGGCAACACCTCGACCAGATCCATGCCCACGGTGCGGCACTTGCTGCAAATACCGCGCACCAGGGTCATGGCCTCGTAGGTGGTAAAGCCCTCCACCTCTGGCGTGCCGGTACCGGGGGCGTATGCCGCATCAAGAAAATCAATGTCGAAGCTCAAAAACACCGGGGCGTCGCCGATGCGCGCCAGCGCCTCGCGTATCACCGCCTGCAGGCCCATGGCGTGCGCCTCGTGCCCCATGATAATGCGCAGCCCTTGCTGGCGGGGCCAGTCGAGCGCCTCGCGGCTGTAGAGCGGCCCGCGTATGCCGATCTGGGTAGAGTGCTGGGGGAGGATCAGGCCTTCTTTAAGCGCCCAGTAAAAGGGCGTGCCGTGGTTGTATGGCTTGCCGTAATAGCTGGGTATGGTGTCGCTGTGCGCGTCAAAGTGCAGCAGAGCCACGGGCCCCATGGCCGCATGCACGGCGCGCAGGTTTGGCAGGCTTATGCTGTGGTCGCCGCCCAGAATGACGGGCAGGGTTTTTGCGGCAAAAAAAGGCGTCAGGCTGCTGGTGATGGCGGCAAAGCTGTCTTCCATGTAGCCGGGGATGGTGTCTATGTCGCCGTGATCGGCAATGCTGAAGTGCTCGTCCACATCCACATCCAGCTCGGGGCAGTAGGGCTTGAGCAGCGTGGATGCCTCGCGGATGGCCGCCGGGCCAAACCGGGTGCCCGGTCGGTACGACACGCCGCTGTCAAAGGGCACGCCAATGACCGAGACATCGGCCTGTGGGGTTTCGTCCGTGGCGGCTGATTGCCGCATAAATGTACGGATGCCGCAAAAGCGCGGCGACTTGAGGGAATTGACCGGGCACATGGCATGTCTCCTGAATGGATTGGGGCGAAAAAACAGGCCCCGGCCTCAAACGACCGGGGCCTTGCTCATGACGACGCGTGCTGGCTATTGCACGGGATTGGGCAGAT
This sequence comes from Desulfovibrio desulfuricans, assembly GCF_004801255.1. Taxonomy (NCBI): domain Bacteria; kingdom Pseudomonadati; phylum Thermodesulfobacteriota; class Desulfovibrionia; order Desulfovibrionales; family Desulfovibrionaceae; genus Desulfovibrio; species Desulfovibrio desulfuricans. The sequence goes on from NZ_CP036295.1 coordinate 543,157, forward strand.
CGGTGGGAATTTCCATGGTAAAGCCAAACCATTTTTTCTGCAGTTCGGCCATCTTGCCGCTGGTGATAAGCTTGCGCAGGCCGTCGTCAAAAAAGGCCACAAGGCTTGCGCTGTCTGCGTCGTTACGGCCGACCCAGGTAAAGTACACCTTGGGGCCGAAGGGAGGGGTGAGAATTTTGAACACGCCGGGGCGGCGCTTGATGACGTCGGCAAGGTTGGGGTAGGACTGCGCCACGCCGTCAAGGCGGCCAGCGGCAAGGTCGGCATAGGCTTCGTCAAAGGCCACATATTCCTTGACCTTGATCTTGTCCTTGCCGCCCAGTTTTTCGGCCAGCAGGTCAATGGCCTTGATCTGGGCGGAGCCGGTCTGACAGCCAACGGTTTTGCCGTTCAGGTCTTCCGGCTTGGCAAAGGGGCTGTCGGCCCGCACCAGCATGGCCACAGTGGCGTCGGCCACGGGTACGCTGAGGGCGTAATGTTCTTTGCGTTCCCTGGTGGCAGTGACAGATGTGACGATATAGTCAAACTTTTTTGCGCTCAGGCCGGGCAGGATGCCCTGAAAGGGAATGTCCATGCGCTTGACTTTGACGCCGGGCATGTCCTTCATGATAATATCAAGCATATCGGTGCTGTAGCCGACAATTTTGCCGTTTTCCATAAATTCAAATGGGGTAAAACGGGCTTCTGTGCCAATGACGATTTCGCCTTTGGCCTTGATGTCTGCAAGCAGGTCGGCGTGCGCCGCATTGGCGCCAAGCATAAGGGAACCGGCAAGCGCAGCGCCAAACATGAATTTTTTTAGCAGCATGTTCATACAAAAAACCTCCAGATTTACAGAAGGTAGTGCAAGATGGCTGCCAAAACTTAAAAGCGTGTTATTTTAGAGCGTTGAATTATTTAATACAGTTTCGCTATGAAATATTAAAACATTATTGTTTCATTGGGCGTGTAAAGCCAGTTTGATTTGCAAAATTGTATCAAAAGGTCCGCAGCTTTTATTTGCCGGGCAAATTTCAGGTCTGGCTGGCGCAGGCTGTAAATCTGCTGGCCCGAGGGCATAAAAAAGCCCCCTTGCGGGGGCGGTCGCCGTGGGGGCGGGCTTATAGCCATGCCCGCCAGATGCACACAAGGGCCGCTATGGCAATAATGCCTTGCAGCACATTGCGAAAGGGAGCGGGGTCGATGCGTTTTACAAAGGGGAAGGCGCAGAGGGTACCCAGCATGGTGGCAGGCAGGCCGTATGCGGCATAGCGCAGCACCTCGGGGGTGTAGAGCCCGGCCCCGGCCTGCAGCACGCAGGTGAGCGACGCGCGGATGACAAAAAAGACGCCCAGCGTGCCAAGAAATGTTCGCGGCGCCCAGCCAGCATACAGGCCGTATGCGCCCACCGGCGGCCCATCAAACGAGATGGCCGACCCCAGCACGCCCGAGGCAAAGCCCGCCATGCCGCCCGCGAGCCACGATTCGCGCCCCGGCTGGCTAAATGAGCCCTTGCGCTGCCACAGCACAAAGGCCAGCAGCAACAGCCCCGTCAGCCCCTGAAGCATGCTGCCCGGAACCATCTGCAGGATGAACAGGCCGATGATCGAACCTGGTATGGCCCCAGCAAACATGGGATAGAGCGCCCGCACCTTGCAATGCCTGAAGTGCAGGGCCGCAATCATACCATCCATGGCAATGTTGAGGATGCAGCTCAGGGCGATGACGTCCTGAATGGGAATAAACAGGGCGGCAACGGGCAGGGCGATCATAGCGCCGCCGATGCCGCTTGCGCCGGAGACAAAACCGCCTGCAAACCAGGCAAGCACAACAACAAGAGCGGGAACATCCATACAGTATTCGCAGTCCACCGTGGGGTCTATATACCGGGTACACAGGCTGCCTGCAGGGCAGGGCGACAATCCACGCCCTTGGAAGTACGCGTGATTCCCTACTTGGGTCAACCTTGCTCTCGGCAGCGTATACCCCCCCCTTGCGCCTCTTTTACTCCGATGGCCCCCAGTGCTGTGCTGTTTTGCTGGCGTTGATTTGCGGCCTGAGTCCCATGCCCTCGCGTGTCTGGACAGGCCGCCCGGCAAAATGTAGTCTTTTGCTATAAAATGGAGATGGCCGCCATTACGGTCTGAGCCTTTGACAGGAAAGAAATTTATTTTATCGGATGTTTTGTTATCAATAAAAATATATGGCGCATATCAGTGGATTTATAATCAATTATTTTAATTAATTATATAATTATCAATGCTAAAGACATGCTGCGTTGAAAAAAACTGGCTCAAAGGGTCGGCACAGGCAGCTTTTCAGGTGTTGAGTCTCGTGCTAATTTTAACAAATTATATCTTAGCAGACAGCGCGCGCAGATTTTAACCCTGATGGATCCAACATGTCGGAACTGTTGCGTAACTTTGATGCCTATACGATGGCGTTTCTCGTGGCAATTCTTTATTTGTCTTTGTCTGCAGTTCTTGTTTACACCGCATTGTACCGCCGTACGTACCCTGGATTCGGCAATATGACTCTGGCGCAGGTGTCATGGTCTGCAGGGTTGCTGTTAAATTATTTTAGACCACTGGATATAGTGCTTTCACTGTATTTTGGTTCGGTGCTTATGCTGCTTCACGGAGTGTTGCTGTACAGGGGGTTGCTGTTGTACGGCGGTGTTCCGCATAAAAAGCGCATGGCTGTAAATATTACCGCTTTTGCCGTTATTTTGTTGCTAATGGCATATTATATGTTTGTGGATTATGATACGTGCGCGCGTGTCGTTATATTTTCAACGGGTATGGCCTTCTTTTCTTTTCGCATCGCTGTAGAACCCTATGCCTCAAAAAAATGGAAACGACACGCAACGCAGTCTGTTTTTTCCGTGTTGTTTCTTCTGCTTTGCGTGATGTTTGTCGTGCGCGCCTACAAGGCCCTGCACGCCGGAAGCTGTCTGCCGTCCGGGCCGGACGATACGGCCAAACTGCTGTTTTTGATGGCAACGGTGATCACGCCGATTGTGACGTTCAGCATTATCGCCATGACCTTTGCCCGCATGGAGGCGGAGCTGCGCTGCGCCAATGAAGAGCTGCAGGCCATGTCCGAGACTGACGCCCTCACCAGCCTTGCCAATCGCCGCAAGTTTGACGCGGCCTATAAAAGCGAGTGGGACAGGGCCATGCGTCTGCAGCAGCCCATGGCGGTGGTAATTCTGGATGTTGACGACTTCAAGCACTACAACGACAGGTATGGACATCAGGTGGGCGACGCCTGCCTGCAAGCGCTGGCGCAGGTGCTCAAGGCGCATACGCGGCGTGCCATGGACGTGGCCGCCCGTTATGGCGGCGAGGAATTTGCCATGATCCTGCCGGGCATGGACGGGGCTGCTGCGACGGCCCTGGCCGAAGACGTGCGCAGGTCTTTTGAGCAGACAGGCATTGAGCACGCGGGCCTTGAACCCGCAGGCCTTGAACCCGCAGGTCCTGGCCAGACGAAGGGCCGCCAGCGCACCGTGGTTACCATCAGCGCCGGGGTTGCCGCTCTTGTCCCTTCGGGCAAGGAGCGCCGGTTTGACCTGTTGAGCGCGGCAGATACCGCCCTGTACGCCGCCAAGGCCCTGGGCAAAAATGCCGTTGTGCTTGCCTGAGCCCGCTATGGCCCGCTAGCTGTCGGGCCTGATGGTCGTCGGCCCGGCAGCGACAATGCCTTTTTGTTCCAGATCCGCCACCGAGAGGGCCTTTGAAAAAAAGAAGCCCTGCCCGACATTGCAGCCCATCATCTTGATTTTTGTATACTGGCCTTCGTTTTCAATGCCCTCTGCTATGGACAGGATGCCGAGGTATCTTGCCAGATCAATAACCGTTTGCGTGATGGCGCAGGCGTCCGGGGCCTGATTGAGATCGCGCACAAAGGACTGGTCAATTTTCAGCAGACTGATGGGGTAGTGGCGCAGTGAAGACAGCGACGAAAACCCGGTGCCAAAATCGTCAATGGAAATTTCCAGACCCATATCCCTGAATTTTCCCAGGGCGTTGCGGGCTTCCTTGGGGTCGGTCATCAGGGCGCTTTCGGTCAGTTCAATGGCCAGCAGGTGCGGCGGTATGGCGTATTTGGCAAGGATGCGCTCTATCATGGGCAATGCCGCGCCCCGCAAAAACTGCGAGGGCGAAATGTTGATGGACACCTTGGGCGGGGTTATGCCAGCGGCAAGCCACCGCTCCACCTGTGCGGCGGCGCTGTCGGCGACCCATTCGCCCAGCTTGTCGATAAGACGGCTTTTTTCCGCCTGCGGAATAAACTTGCCGGGGAACAGCAGCCCGTCGTGCGGATGCTGCCAGCGCACCAGGGCTTCAAGCCCAACTACCCGCCCTGTATCAAGCGCCACCTGCGGCTGGTAGTGCAGCACAAGCTCGTTGTCGGTGATGGCGCGGGGCAGGCCGCTCTCTATCTGCAGTTGTATGGCCGCCTTGATCTGCAGGTCGTCGTTAAAGAAACTGTAAGTGTTTTTGCCTTGTTCCTTGGCATGGTACATGGCGATGTCGGCATTTTGCAGCAGGCTGCTGATGTCGTTGCCGTGCCCGGGGTGCAGGGCTATGCCGATGCTAACCCCGGTGTAGATCTCATACTCGCTGACAGTGATTGGTTGCCGCAACGATTCTATGATCTGCTGGGCGATGGACGTGGCCTTCTGGGCGTCGGCGTCTTCAAGCAGCAGCGTAAACTCGTCGCCCCCGAAGCGCGAGACGGTGGCCTTGTTGCCCGCAGCGGCGGTGAGGCGTCTGGCCATTTCTTTCAGCAGGTTGTCGCCAGCGGCATGCCCGATGGAATCGTTGACGATTTTAAAATCGTCAATGTCAATAAAGGCGATGGCAAATTGGCAGCCCGTCGAGGGGCATGACTCCAGCAGTTTGTTCAGGCGGTCGCAGAATACGGCGCGGTTGGGCAGCTCGGTAAGCTCGTCGTGGGTTGCCAGAAACTCGATGCGCCGCTGGGTGACGGCAATTTTTTTAATGTCGGCAAATACGCCGATATAATTGGTGATGTCGCCGCGCAGGTCGCGCACAACCTTGATGTTGAGCCATTCCAGATAGTAGGTTCCGTCTTTTTTGCGGTTCCATATTTCGCCCTCCCACCAGCCCTTGGCGAGCAGCTGATCCCACATATGCCGGTAGAATTCCTGCCCGTGGCGGCCAGAAGCCAGCTCCCTCGGGGTCATGCCCAGAATCTCGGATTGCGCATAGCCCGTGAGGCGGCAAAATGAATCGTTGACCGCGAGGATATTGGTTTCACTGTCCGTAATGCAGATGGCCTCGCCGGTAAAATCAAAAACCTGCCCGGTCAGCGCCAGCTGCCTGTTGGCATCGTCGCGCCGGCGCAGGCTGTCGTAAGCAAGCAGGGCCAGCGCCACCAGCAGGGCCGATACCAGCGAGGCCCCCCACAGCGTGACGTGCCGTATTTGCTCAAAGGGCGTAAAGGCGTTGGCCACAGCGCTGCCCACCACAAAGACCATGCCGTACTGGTTGAGCTTGTAGTAGCCAAAAATGCGCTCGATGCCGTCAATTTGCGAAGGGCGTCTGAAGTTGCCGCTGACGGGCGAATTTGCATCAAGATAGGCCGTATCCCGTATTACGTGCCCGTAGACAAGCCCGTTGCCTGTGGAGCGTACAAGCAGCGTGCCGTCTGAGCGTATGACATCGATGGAATCCAGATCGTCCAGACCAAGACTGCGAAAAAAAGATGCAAAGTAGCTCGGCTCTACCGAAAGGACAATAACGCCCACAAGTTTGTCGTCGCGCACAATGGGGCTTGAAAACTGGATTGTCCATTTGCCGGAAACCCGCCCCAACACGGGTTTGCCCACGTAAACATCACGCCAGGGCGGGGTGAGGTGCACCCTGAAATGCTCGCGGTCTGCAATACTGACTGCGGCAGTGAGGGGCAGCGTGGAATAGCGGACCATTCCGTCGGCGTTTACAATGGTGATTTGCAGGGCGAGGTCGCCAATGCTTTTTTTAAGGCGGTTCGCCTGCGCATCGATGTTGTCCGTGCCGGGCGTCCATGCGTCGTCAAGCTCGCGTGCCGTGAGCTCGAGCCGCTTGACCGTGGACATCATGTGCTCGCTCAGGGCGCGGGCCAGCGTGCGCGTGGTGATTTCAATGGTGGATTGAACTTCTTTTTCGGACCGGGAGAGATCCCACAGGGTTGCCGACCAGATAAGCGCCAGCAAAAAAAAGAGAGACGACGCGGTAATGAAAAATGTGCGTCGGTTGTTGCCGCGTGGCGAGCCGTTGGTGGGCCAGGTGCTGCGTTCATCTGCGGGCATTAATTCACCATGGTGTGAAAAGAATACAACATAGCTCCAAGCCTGCGGGGCACAGCGGCCATAAAGCGCGGCATGAACAAGTGCTGCTGACGTATGATTACACGATGTTGCGCAAGTTTTGAATACAAAAGCGCAACAGTTTATAACTGATTGTAATGTTATGGTTTTATTTTACAAATATTTTGCATTCAACAATCTGGTCATAAGCCCGATTTGATGGGGGCAAGGGGTACAGGTTTTATTGGGGCAGTAAGCGCCGCTACGCGTCGGCATATTGTTCAGCGTTAACACACGGTGCCCGTGGCTTGCTGGTAGATGCTCTGCCCCGCCCCAAAGTAGTTTTCATAGATGTGCGCGTAGGTCTTCACCCGTTTGTCCTTTTTCAGGTCGGGCGTGTAGACTGTCGGCAGCTTGATGTAGAAGTCCCGGATGGTTCGCTCAACGTCAGCCTTGGTCTGGGCCTTCAGTCGCCAATCCAGCACCAGCTTTTCGGCTTTCAGTTTGGCCAAAAGCTCCTTGGCCACCTTTTTGACCTCGCCTTTTTCTTTGTCGCTCAGTTCCGGCTCGGGCTGCGTCAGCAGGTCGAAGATGGCCAGCTCCTCCTCGGTGAGGTTTTCCCGGTGTGCCCGTTGTTCCTCTTGCGTCAGGTTCTGGGCAAAATCCATCAAATCCTTGAAAAAGGCTTCGAGGTTGTGGCTGGAGGCGTTGTAGCTGTCGATCAGCTTCTTGAACGTCTCCATGAAGTCGATCCGTCCCTTGTTCTCCCGGACCATCTTCTCCAGTTTTTTCTCAATCTGCCCCTTGAGCTTTTCGGTCTCGGTAGCTTTTTTACCCAGCGCAAACTTCTGCTGAAGAGCGGCAAAATCGATCTGCGAGAGGTCGATCAGGGCTTCAGCCGCCGGGCGGTCCCCGATGCGGTAGCCTTCGGTTGCAATGGAGTCATCCAGCAGGGCATCCAGGTCGCTCATCACCCCGGAGATGTCCGGCGCAGGGCGCAGCGCCTTGATCATTGCCCCGAGGTAAGACACCAGAACAGACATGGGGGCGTAAGCATTGGCCTCGGCATCGGGAAGGATCGCCTTGAAGGTTCTAGCCACCTGACCGGCCAGGAGCAGGTATGCCTTGACCGTGTCTTCCCCGGCTTCAAGGATCACGTCCATGGCCTTTTGCAGGGCCTCCAGGCGTTTTTCCGGCGGAGTGTTTACGACCCCCGTCAGATCGATTCCGAGGGCCCCACAGAACGATTGTGCTTGCTTGAGCAGCTCCTTCAGTTGCGCCACCAGAGCCGCCTTGTCCTTGATGGGCATTTGCCCCGGCTGATTGGGCTTGGCGTAGATGCGCAGGGCATCCTGAAGGTTGCGGAAAATACCCACATAATCGACAATCAGACCGGCGCTCTTGCCCGGCGCCACACGGTTGGCCCGAGCAATGGTCTGCATCAGGGTGTGGTTCCGCATTGGCTTGTCGAGGTACAGGGTCGAGCAGGTCGGCACGTCAAAGCCGGTAATCCACATGGCGCAGACGAAGACCAGACGCAGAGAACTGTCGGGGTCCTTGAACTTTTCGTCCAGATCCTCGCTGAGCATCCGCTGACGGTGCGGAACGATATTTAGCCCCCTGGCCTTGAGGTCTTCAACTTCGTTCTGGCCTTGCGACACAATCACGGCCATATCGGTGCTCTGCATGACCATGATTTTTTCGGCGAGCACTTCTCTGGCGTCCCCGGCGGCTGTCTTCAGCTGCTTGCGCAGATCAGCCAGCTGTTGCTTCCAGAGGGCTTGCACCTTGTCGTACATCCGTACAGCCGTGGCCTTGTCGATGCAGACCATCATGGCCTTGCCACGATAGCCTCGACCGAGAAAATGCTTCACCAGATCGGCGGCGATGGTCTCCAGCCGCTCATTGCGGGTAATCAGGTGGTACTCGCGGGCAAATTCCCGCTCCAGCTTCTTTTCCTGGGCCTCGTCAAGCTCGGCTTTTTCGAGGAGGTTCTCGATGTCCCTGTTCAGGTTTTCGTTGGTGATCTGCAGTTCCGGCGTCCGGTTTTCGTAGTAGAGCGGCACCGTGGCCCCATCCTCGATGGATCGGGCAAAGTCATAGACCGAGACGTAGTCGCCAAATACTTCGCGGGTTCGTTCTTCCTCCCCGGCAATCAGCGGCGTTCCGGTAAAGCCGAGAAAGGCGGCATTGGGCAGGGCATTGCGCATGTTCAGCGCGAAGATGTCGTACTGGCTGCGGTGGGCCTCGTCGGTGATCACGATAATGTCGCTGCGGTCCGATATCTGCGGGTAAGCCACGCCCTTGTCCGTGTGGAACTTCTGTATCAGGCTAAAGACGTAGCGGTGATCCTGCGACAGCAGCAACTTCAGGTTTTCCCCGCTGCTGGCCTGCACTTCCGCCCCCGTGATCGCGCCGGTTGCCGTGAAGGTCTTGTAGATTTGATCGTCCAGTTCGGAGCGGTCGGTAACGATCACAAAGGTCCACTTGCCGGGCAGGGTGCGCAGAATCTTCTGGGTGAAGAACACCATGGAAATGCTCTTGCCGCTCCCCTGCGTGTGCCAGAAGACGCCAAGCTTCTTGGCTGCTTCCACATCTCCGGATTTTCGCAGCGTGATCATCTGGGCAATGGCCCTGTTTACGCCCAGGTACTGGTGGTTTTTGGCCATCTTTTTGATCAGGCCGCCGCGCGCCAGCTCGAACAGGGTGAAGTTTTCCACAATGTCGAGCAGCCGCCGTTTGTCGCAGAGACCGCGAATGGCGGTCTCAAGGCTGGTGGAACCGGCCTCTGTTTCATCGTCGATCCGCCGCCATTCAAAAAAATGTTCCCAGGGGCTGGTCAGGGTGCCCACACGGGTCTGCGAGCCGTTGGACAGCAGGATGAAGGCATTGGGGTGGAAGAGCTGCGGGATGCTCTGGCCCTTGTAGTCCTTCAGGTTGTCGTCGTAGGCAGACTTCAGGGGAACGTGCGGGCCCTTCAGTTCGATGAAGATCAGGGGTATGCCGTTGACAAAGCCGAGCAGGTCGCAGCGGCGCTTGTACATCTCGCCCGATACCCACATCTGCTGTGCAAGAAAAAAATCGTTGTTTTCAGGGTTGCTCCAGTCGATGACAGAAAGTTCAACCGTCTGCGGGTTGCCTTTGTCGTCGGTAAGCACAACCTTCACCCGGTCCCGCAGCAGCTTGTAGAAGGCCTGGTTGGCGTTGACGGGAATCTGCTTCGAGCGATCCTCCGTCAGTTGCTCGATGGCCTGATCATAGGCAGTGGCCGGGTAACCGGGATTGATGCGTTCCAGCGCCTTGCGAAGCCGGGGTACAAGGATGACCCCGGCGGCAGACGTGCGGCCTTCCGTGCCATCCGGCCCGAAGGTCTCGTTGTAGAGGTTGGCCGTCTCCCAGCCAAGGGATGCAAAACAGCTGATCGCGTGTAGCTCGACCAGGGGGAGTTCCCCGTAGGAGGCGGATACTTGCTTGGCTGTGAGAGCGCTAGTCATGCCGTGATGACCTCCTCAGGTTCGGGCAGGGTGGAAACGTCGATTTCGCCGGAGATGAGCTTTGGGAGCAGGAGGTCGCGGGTGGCGCGGAGGTTGGCGTTGGTTCGTTGAAGCACTGATGACAGTTCAAGGAGAGGGGTAACTGTCGCAGTGAAACGAGGGAGCAGCGAATGGTCGCTTGGAACCAACATTGGGAATTGCCTCACCACTATCTGGTTAATATTTTGTTGGGCGGCCCCTGCACGTAAATCAATGAGTTCCTGCCGACGAACTTGCAGCGTCAAGTATGCGTAAGTTGTTCCGAAGTTTTCTAACCTGGGGATAACTGCACAACAAGCTTGATTCGTTGCAGCTGCTACACCAAGGATACCTAGTTGGCCTATCGTTGCTCCATACATTGCCACTAGGACTGTCCCTGTAGGAAATATCTTGGCTGATGAGTTGGCTAATCCAATCTCCGTAATTTTTTCAGAGGTCTCAAAAATCCAGTTGTTTTGAAGCTCTTGTGTCTTCACCCAGTGGATATTGCCACCAAAATATTCGGCTCGCTGGCGACTTGGAGTGCCTCCTGATGCGGTCTTGTAGAGTTCATCAAGCCTACAAAGTGACCAACCCTCCGGGATCAACCCAAGCTCAGACTCCACCATCTTTACCTGTTCATGCCCCGGAAAACGGAAGCGGACAAACCACTCCTCATAGATTCGCCGGGCCATTTCCTCAAGTATGGCAATTCGCCGCGTGTTGTTCTCGATCAGCTCGTCGTAGGCGGACAGGATAGAGGCGATACGGCGCTGGGTCGGGATCGGAGGTACACCAATTTTGAATTGCTTAATCGTTGTTCCGTTGAGGTTTCTTTGTGCTCCTGCAATTGTAAGTTTGAGTATTGCTGGACGAAAATAGATCAACGAATACAGAAGGAATTTAGCATCGCATTTTGAAGAGTCTGCGAGCATTGCGCAGCAAGCTTGGTTGGTTGCGCAGGGTTTACGTAACAATCCCACGCTACCCATTGTCTTGCCGTCTCCATACATAGCAAATAAGACTGTGTCATTGGGAAACAATTTGGCAGATGATTCACGAAGTGCAACTTCGGTGATCTGCTCCTGGATGGAGTCGATATACCAATCCTTCAGCTCACCAGTCTTAATCCAAGGGATTGTGCCGTTTTTGTAGTAAGCTGGATTTGAGCGTGAGGGAGTGCCGCCACTCGTAACGCTAGTACAGAGCGAATCAATCGTGGCAAGGGGCCAACGAGTTTCCACTTTAGCTTGCCCCCATCAACTTTGTCAGATTACTAGAGAGCAACTTCTCCAACTCTCTCGCCTCATTATTAAGCCCTTCAAACTCCTCATTCAATTCTTCAAGGCGTTCTACGAAATCAAAATCTTCTATTGCCCGATTCGCCACCCCCACATACCGCCCCGGATTCAGGCTCCATCCTTGGCCTTCAATGTCGGCCAGCGTCGCCACCTTGCACATGCCGGCGATGTCTTGATAGGCCCCCTCGGGGAAATGCTGCTGGAGCATTTCCTGGCTCCCCGCGCACGTTTCGACCGCCTCTCCACGCCATAGACGCACGATGTTGGAGAGAAACTCGATCTGCTCGGGCAGAAACTCGCGGATTGCCTTGCTGACCTGCCGATAGATGCTCCGTGCGTCAATGAACAGCACCTGGTCCTTGCGCTCGCCCTTGGTCTTGCCCTTGTCGAAGAACCACAGGGTACACGGCAGGGTCACGGTGTAGAAGAAGTTGGGACCGACCGATACGATCACATCCACGCCGCCGCTCTGGATCAGCTTTTTGCGGATTTCCAGTTCCGCTCCCCGTGCGTCCCCCGCCGAGTTCGCCATGACAAAGCCGGCGCGGCCCGTCTTGTTCAGGGCGGTGTAGAAAAGCTGAATCCATAGGTAGTTGGCGTTGTCAGGGGTCGGGATGCCAAAGGGGAACCTTGGGTCATCCTTCACACGCTTCTTATCGACGCCCGAGACATTGAAGGGCGGGTTGGCCATGACGAAATCGGACCTGCCGAGGGCCTTGTGCGGGTCTTCGTAGTAGGAGTTGGATTCCCGGATGTCCCCCGAGAGGCCATGCACCGCAAGGTTCATTTTGGCGAGCTTCACCGTGTCGTTGGCCTTCTCGGCGCCAAAGACGGTGAGTTGTTCGCTGGCGCGTTTGTTGCGGCGCTGCACGAAGGCGGCGCTCTGAACAAACATACCCCCGGAACCGCAGGCCGGATCAAATATTTTGCCGTGGAAGGGCTCGATGATTTCGACGATCAGTTGAACAATACTGGTCGGGGTGTAGAACACGCCGCCCTTCTGGCCTTCAGCCATTGCGAACTTGCCGAGGAAGTACTCGTAAATTTTGCCAAAGGCGTCCCCTTCGATCTCCCCGAGGCTGTTCATCAGGCGCAGCAATTCGATCAGGACGGGGTTGGGGAGCTTGCCGTAGGAGCGGGGCAGCACGCCCTTCAGTTCTTCGTTTTCCTGCTCAACAGCCGCCATGGCCTCATTGATGGCTTTGCCTACGTCTTGCCCTTCGGCCAGGTTGAGCAGGTAGGAAAAGCGGGCATTGGCAGACAGGTAGAGTGCGCCCTCCGCCTGATAGTCGAACTTCTCGATCTCGGCAGCGTCCAGCCCTTTCGCGATTAACGCGGCCTCAGCTTCCAGAAATTTTCTTTCCGCGTAGCGCAGGAATATCAACCCCAAAACCGGATTGGAAAATTCGGAGGGCTTCAGCCCGGTGTTAGCCCACAACTGGTCGGCGGCAGCCCAGAGGCGGGATTCAATTTGATTAAAGTCGATAGTCATTTTGGGCAGATAACTTTTGTAAAGGTGTTTAGGTGAGTCAATGGGTTGCCGACGAAGTTAGCAGTGAGGAGGGGGCCGGGGCAAGCCAATACGTCGACAAAAATTGATCCGAAACTGGCTGGAGCGCGGCGTGATATGCCTGAATTGGTATATGGGCGCTATATCCGCCAGCGCTGCCGATGGGCGACAGGCTGCCACGTTTTGCCGCTTTGCACATTACCCCTGCTTACCCCTCCATAACCTGAAATAGCGGGGCAGGGGCGGGATAAAACGCATATAAACAGAAAAAGCCCTCGCGGCTATTAGCTGCAAGGGCTTGATTTCTTTGGCTCCCCGAGACGGACTTGAACCGCCAACCTAGTGATTAACAGTCGTGCGGTTTTATTTTCTTTGCTTTTCATCATGTTGCACTATTCTGATAATTCGGCTAGTTAGTATAGCATTGTGTCGTAGGAATTTTCCTTAGTTTTCTTTTCGCGTGGTAGCCCGGTGGTAGCCCAGAAAATCCAGTAGGAGGTGCCCGAAAATGAAGCTGACAAAAAAAAACATTGAGGCGCTGCAAGCCACAGGGAAGCGGTATGCCGTGTTTGATAAAGATGTAACAGGCTTTGCTGTACGGATTGGGGCCTCTGGCGATAAATCTTTTTATCTGGTTTACAGGGCTGGAAAGGGGCGAGCGGCCACAAAAAGGTGGCTCCGTCTCGGAACATTTCCAACTATGTCAGTTGAGCAGGCTCGCAATGTTGCCAAGCAGAGAGCCGCTCAAGTTGCCCTTGGAGAAGATCCTGCAGAGCTGATAAACGAGGATAAGATTGCACCAACAATACAAGTAGCCTTTACATCTTTTTTTGAACAGCATGACACAAAAGTAAAAAATAGCACATCAGCTGCATACCACCGAATAGCAATGCAGTATATTTTCCCAGCCATGGGAAACATTAAAGTTGGAGCGGTCCAGTATCGACACGTCGCCTCTCTTCACTACGTGATGAAAGACACTCCGTACCAAGCGAATCGAATGGCGGCTCTGCTATCAAAGTTTTTTGGCTGGTGCGAAAAAAACGGATATCGAGATCGTGGAAGTAATCCTGTTGTTGGCCTTGAGAAGTATGAAGAAAAAAAACGCAAGGTCTTCATGGGGCGGGAAGAACTGGAAGCATTGGGGAATGCCTTCCTTGTAATGGAAGCTCATGGCTATGCAGATCCTAAAACGGGCAAAATAACGGCTTTTGACCCCACTATTGCCGCCGCCCTTAAGCTAATGCTTTTTACTGGTGCGCGGTGCATGGAAGTGCTTACCCTCAAATGGGACTATGTTGACAATGATAGGGGAATTGCCAACCTTCCAGACTCAAAGACAGGTGCAAAGGCGCTCCACCTCCCTCCGCCAGCACTCGCTGTGCTGGCCTCGCTCCCTCACATTAATGAATACTGTTTTCCGGGCAGGAGAGGAACTGGGCACATTGTAAACGTCAAAGATACATGGAGGCGACTTCTCGAAACTGCCCGGCTTACAGGCTGGCGTATTCATGATTTACGCCACGCCTATGCCAGTTATGCCGCATGTTCTGGCAAGAGCCTGCCCGTTATCGGGGCCATCCTTGGACATACTCAGGCGGCGACAACAGCACGCTATGCTCATCTCGCGGATAATCCCGTCGCCATTGCCGCAGCCGAAACAGCTGCGCAAATTCAGAAGGATTTTAGCGGCGGCAAAGTTCTGCCCTTCAAAAAGACCGCTGAGTAGGCGCACCTCAAACTTTTATTGATATACAGTAATGTGTAGTTACACTATGCCCAAGCCACGACGGACAAGGTCTGTCAACCGGCTTGAATGACGCCCTGCGTGTGTGCATAGAAGCGGAAATGGGAACATTGCAACCGTAATTTTTTTGTCAGCATTTGCACACGTTCCTGTTGAAAAATGAGAACATTGAAATGCCTACAATCAGGGCGGGAACCATTTGGGGTTCCTGCCCTGCAATTAACCTGTAGTCCTCTACCTGGCTTCGCTTTCAGGCAAGGCCAGCTTCTCCGGTCCTTCCATGGTATCGCCGCTACCGCTTGTCCTGTTTTCCAGCTCCACCGATACCGCCGCCGCAGTGAATACCCCTGCGATCCCTGCCAGTATGCCGCCTATAAATGCCCATTTACTGCTCATGTACTTTCTCCTTCTTGTTAGCCGAGTACAAGCTAATCATCCCAGTTATCTTTGATGGCCTGAAGCACCGCAATAACAACAGGTATCCAGTTCAGGTAATTCATTTACCCCCCTTCATTTAGCAGCGCTGGATGCGCCGCTTTTTGTTAAATAAGAAGAAACGAAATATTTCCGTTCGGTACCAAAGGCTGAAATCGAGGGGAACCATCATACCGCACCACCTTTAAGCAATGCCGCCTGCAGCATGGCAAACATGGCAGGCACCAGGTCGGGCAAGTCGTTGACTACCCGGCTGGTGTGCGGCAGCAGGTGCGTGATGTGTTTATCCCGAATGCCAAGACCATAAACTTCAAATCCAAGTTTTTGGGCCACCCCTATGGCATTGTTTGCAGCCAGTTGGTTGTCCGGCATGCCGTCAGTGATAATCAGGATCATCTTGCGTTGCTCTTTAAGAGGCAGCATGGTTTGCAACACCCACCACAAAGCCCCAGCCAAGGGTGTGCCGCCAGAAGCCCGAATGTCGAACATATCTGGCACCGCCTGTCCGTGTCGCATGATGGGGAATACAGAGTTCGTGACCATTGTGGCAGGGAACGCTGTCACTGCGGGGTTCACGCCACCGATATGGCTCAGTGCAGTTGCCACCACAAAGCAGGCTCGATTGGCAAGATTAACCGGTGCGCCAGCCATGCTACCGCTTACATCCAGCAGGATATGAACAGCGGTGTTAACGCCTTGATGCTCTGACTCTTTTTGGAAAACACGAGCATTGCCAACCTGCAGACGGTGTAGCGAATTGGCATGCAGTGTCCCTCTACGCCCGATGCTGCAACACCTCAGGGTTTGCGCCTGCAGAAATCCCCGAAGGCGAGTGCGCAGGGCAATGCTGGCCTGTAACGCTTGCAGCTTCTGCTCTGCTGGCAAGGAGGCTGCATGTCGGGTGCCTTCCACGGCCACGGTCAGTGCGTCACCAGCGGATTCTGCGCTGCTATTGGCAAGCGCAATAGACATAATTTCGCCGAGTTGCTGGGGGAGATCCTGCGCTTCTGCATGAAACAAGGCCTTGAGCGGTAAAGCACTCGGCAGTTGGACCGGTTCAGATTGCTGGTTGATTTGTGTGGCAGAATCGTTGGCTTCCCCTATCGCCCTTGGTGTGGCTCCCTGACCATTTTTATTCGTGTCTTCGCTGGTTGCAGTTGACTGAGGTGGTTCCCACTGCCTGACGCATATGGCAATTTGTCGAGCATACTCGACTGCTGCCGCAGTATCCGGGCAATGGATGTAAACCTTGACCAAGATGGCATCCAGAACCTCTATCAAGCTGGGGAAGTGCTGCTCCACGATGCTCGCCGCGTGTTGCCGTGCCGGGTTCACCTCATCCACATCCCAGGCTCGCACGGTCAACAGCACATAGTCCAAAACAGCAAGGGCCGGGGAATCATCCCCGGCCCTTGGCTGTGCTTGCTCTACAAAGAATCGTCGTATCAGCCAGTTCAGGTTTCGCCTGCAGCCAGGGAAAATGCCTGACAGCATTTTTTCAACACGCCAATCCTCAAGACAGTTGAACAAATTGAAAGCCACTGGATCAAGGTTTGCAGCTTTCAGCACGCCAAAATCTGTGTGCCGTATATGGGCAGCCTCATGGTCTGTGAACCCCTTGGCCAGAGCCAATAATTCCGGCTCACAATCAATGGGCAACGATGGCAGATGGATAACTTTACCGTTGGTACAGGCTTCCTTGCCGCCAATATATACCTGCACACCATAGCGGTCGCCAAGGATGGACGCCAGCAAGGGCAGACAGTTGAGAACGTCTTTTGTGCGTACCATGGCGTCACCACAGACCAAGGCTGGGGATGGCAGGATGCGGCAAAGCGCTGTCAGCCACGGGAATCTCAGGCAGGATGGGTTCATCGTCCATATTCCCACCCATGGTGTTATCCATCTGTCCAGCAAGGCCGTCCGGCTCGTGGATAACGTCCGGACCAGCCAACAGGGCATCAAGCACAAACGCCGGGCCGTAGCCCTCAACAACTTTTTGGGCGTGGCCCACAAGGGCCGCACTGTCCTTGAGCAGGCAGACCAGCCCTTGCAACAGCAGCAGATCTGTGCCTGTGATGTTGCCCTTCTTGGGCATGCGCAGCAGTGCAGCCTGCACGATGTCAGTCACCGGGGCCACATGCGGCTCGACAAATGACAAGCCCGTGAGCTTGGCATGTAGGGTACGCAGCGGCGAAAGCGCCTTGTGGGTTACCTCCGTTTTGCCATGATAAACCCTGCGCCATATATCGTCAGCCGACTTGGCCACCTCATCAAACAGGGTGCCGCCAAGGCCCTGCACCTCTTCCGCCAGCCCGGCTTCCAGCACAGCGGTGTTGTCTGTGTGCTGTTCAAGCGGGGCCACCTTGTACAGCTGCCAGCGGAAATCCATACGGGCGCGAACATAGTCAGGCCCTACAAGAGAGTTACGGATAATTTCGCCCCACTGATGGTGCTTCTCAATCCATGCCTGCACATTTTGGTCATAGTCAGCTAGAAACGCTTCCTTTTCTTTCTGGAATTCGGTGCGGATGTTAAGCAGCTCCTGCACGATTTCGCCGGCTTTTTCTTCGGGTATGGCCCAGCCGGACATAAATCGCACCCCATGCCGATCAAGGTAGTTGAAGGCGCGGGCCTTGAGCGTGCCGAACACTTTGAGGTTCTCCGGGTTGGCAATGCGCTTGGAACCCAGCGATGCCAAGTCTTCGGGGGGCAGCTCTGCGTCGCCCAGATCTTCCTGACTCATTTTGCGTCGGGCTGACCACAAGCTGACGTTAAGGTTGAGAGCCAGCAAGTTATCAAGAATGCGGATGTCAGAAACAAGTTGTGCCATAGTAGCCTCCTAGAATGAGCTTTTTGTTGTATTAAGGGCGTAGCCTTCTTTGATTTTCTTTTCTGCGCGTGCTTCAAGCTCCATCACGGAATTGTTGCCCTCACAGTTTTCGGCGGGAATAAAATGCTGCTGGCCAACGGTGTCCGGCTTGCCCCACTTTAGCGTGAGGCCCACAGGGCAAGCCTCGCCGATCCAGAACTTGCCGTCCTGCTTTTTGCCAGAAAGGTTGTGGACTACCTGAAGATGGACGAGGGGCTTGGCCACCGTGGGTGTGTGGTGCAGATGGCCGCGCATGAAGCGTAGGGCTTGCTCGCCTTGCAGGATTTCAATTTCTGCCGTTACGGTTTGGGGGGACTCAACTTCCACCTGTTGAGGGAACATGCGCTGAGCCAGCTCGTGCAACATTGCGCGGGTTTCACGGCTTGCACGGTAGGCCAGCGCCCGGTCGAGGGCGTAGGTGACAGGCTGTACGCCCTGATGGGCCAGCGGCTGAAAGCGAACGGTCAGATCCCCCCATCGCAGCAAACTGCGAGTGGAAAATGTAACTTCAATGGCGTTGGTCAGATTGCTGGTGGAAGCCTCGCCCATGAACAGCTTGCGGACCTCATTGGCATAGTCCACCATGGTGGCGCACAGCGATTGGGGCAGCGAAGGGAAGCGCCGGGCAAGCAGGCTTTTTTCCACATCGGTAGATGGGTAGCTAACTTCGCAGATTGTGAAGCGGTCCAGCCATGCAAGGTTCTGCCGTTGGGTGCCCTGATAAAGGCCGGTGTCATCGCCACCGCCATTGGTATTGGCCGTAGCAACCAGACGGAACATGGGGTGCGGCACAATCAGTTCGCCGCCATTTTCCCCTATGCACAGGGGGGAGCCGTCAAGTACGCTGTTCAGGCCTGCTGCTATCTCTGGCGAGGTCAGGTCGATTTCGTTCAACAAAATTATCGCCCCGTAGCGCATGGCAAGGGCAAGTGGGCCGTATTCAAAGGTCATGCTGCCATTTTTTACTGTCAGGTGACCAACCAGGTCGGTAAACTCCAGCCGCCCATGTCCGGTGACCTCAAATACCGGGTAGTTAAGCCTGGCTGCCAGCTGCTTGATGCAAGTCGTTTTACCACAGCCTGTGGGGCCGAAGACGTACAGTGGTTCCTGGGGGTTGAGAAACCAGACCACAACATCGCGGCTGGACTCATGGAAGATATATTCGAGGTCAATAGCCGGGGTGTAGGCCGAAGGGACGGCGAAGCCTCTGACAGTGGTGCCGGATGGTTTGCCGCTGAAGACCTGACCGGCATCAAGATCCGTGGGCTGCAGCTTACAAAGGTCGTTGATATTATTCATGCCTGGCTCCTTAAAACGAAAACTGCCCCAGGGTGGGGCGGTTTTGGCGAACGGGATGAAAGTGAGGGGATGGTCATGAGCGCCCCATTTTTCAGTTTATGGGCGAAATGCTCAATTTTTCGAAAGGTGAGCCTGTGTGCTCACAGCGGGCCAGCAAGGTATCTACGTCGATACCTCCCAAGCGCTCAGCGTTAAAAATTTCGGTCAACTCCTCCCGCAGGGCATCTTTGTCCAAAGTGGTGCGACCAGCTGCCACTGACATGCGGAATCGGTAGTTTCCCGTGTCTACCCAATCCCGAGTGCCAGCATGGCGGTGAACAAGCTTGAGCACAGTCTCCACTTCTTTGATTTCCTTTTCTAAGGCAGTGCGCTGCTCCTTAAGGGCCGCCAGCTTTTCAAGTGCTGGCTGCCATTGCGGCATTTGCACTCCCCGTGGAAATTTGGGGCAGTCGCCGTTGTGCTCGCAGTACGAGCACAATGGGTAAAACCCTTGAGCGCAATCCACTTGTGCCAAGGTTATGTGCCCTGCTCGAAATGCGGTTAGCTCGCTCCACAGCTGCGCCGCATGGTCAAGGGCCGTATCGAGCATTGCCTGATTGAAGCCATAGGGGCCGAATGCTTTAACATCTTTCATGGAAAGACAGAGCAACCATGCCTCCATGCTTGCCTCGGCAGCCGTTGCGGGCAGCTGAAGGCCAAGTTGGGCACGGCAAAGCTGAGGGAATGTCATTTTGTCATGCAGAAGCGTACCGTCCTCAGCACGAAGGCTGAAAACGGGCTTGCTCCATGCCTTTGTTAGCAGGCCGATCTGTCCGTGCAGTTGCAGCAAATGGGAATCGTGCGGGGTGCCGGGAAGCTTGTCGGTGCTTTTTACTTCCAAAATTCGTATGGCTTTGACGGGCGCGCCCCAGACCAGCACAAAATCAAGATGGGCTTTGATGGGCACGCCCTGATGCTGCCAGTTAATCTCAAGCTGGGGCAAAACATGCAAGCCCGACGATGCCAGTGCCTGCCCAACCCCAGATTCAAACCAGTGCCCTCTCTGCAGCGTAAGCAGGCGCTCCAGGCTGTTTGTGGTGGGGAGCACCTTTCTGGCCAATGCAGACCGTGGGCATTCCCAGTGCTGGCCGATATCGCTCATTCCCACATAGCAGGAGCGGTCGCCTAGGTGGGCAAGTGTGTCGTTGTGGGCAACGGCCTGCAGACCTTGCCTGATTAACGCCCTCAATCCTTCCGTGCGGTCCATCTGTTCCATGGTTTAGCCTCCATAAACGTGAAAAGGCCGCCATCAGGCAGCCCTTTCACTCGGTGTTTTGATTTTTTCTATGCAGCATCAACATATTTCCACCACAATTTTCTCTGCGGGCTCCAGAGGAAGCCCGAGCCGGTAAGTAATTCCTTTTTGGCTTGTGTATTGCCGGTGGCAATGATGCAAGGGCGTCCGTCCTGAGCTGTAACTTGCTGGTAGGTGACGCCTTCAAGTGGTGGAAGGCTTTCAAGGCTGGATGACGGGCGATTTGAGGGGCTTGAAAGGTTGTTTTTGATGGAAGGCTCGCGTTGCCGCGTTTTTTGCGATCCAGGGGCGATTACGGGCAATTTTGGTCGGGTAGGCGATTTTTTGCCATTTTTAGCCCCTTCGCCATCGTCATCTTCGGTTACCATGCCCAACATGGCGGTTAACGCGTAGCGGCGAGCATAAGTGATTGCCGATCCCATGCCCTGCGGGTCGGCCTTGGGCAAAGGAACCACGGCCAGAGAGCTTTGCCACTGCCCGGACTCCGCATGGGTGAGCTTGGTGACCAGGCCGAGAGAGTTGGGCTGCTCCGCAGGCACAGGGTACTGGCACAGCCAGATGCCGTTTTCGATAAGCGCATCGCGACAGGCGTCCATGACGCTGTTGAGGCTGGCGTACCAGCTTTTGGTAAAAGGATTTTCAGCATCCTTGGCCATAGGTTGCACGGTGCGCTGGACGTTGAGCAAGGCCTTGGCCAAGTCGGTGATGCTTTCTGATTGGTATTGGTTCATATGAAAATTCTCCTTGGATAGCAAAATGACAAAACCCCGCCCAGCTTAGCGCTGGACAGGGTTTTCAGGTTGTTTGAAATCTTACTATGGTGTTCTCGAAAGAATAATATATTCTTAAACTTGGATGAATAACAATTTTAGCTACCTGGGGGTGCTTTCGTAGGTCTATCTTCTGCGTTTCGTTCTTAGATTCATATGTCAAGATTGACGGGTTTAAAGCAGAGTATAGAGGTGGTCCCCATTGTTCGGACAGCAGACAGCGATTCGTTAGCTTGTTTTTCCCTTATCAGGCTGCCTTTACAAGCCCTTGTTCGTAGTAAGTGTCCGGAGGCAAGCCTCCCAAGCTGCTGTGAGGCCGGAGCCGATTGTAAAAGTCGATCCATCTGCCGATTTCGGCACGAGCTTGGGAGCCGGTTTCAAAAGCGTGCAGATACACGCATTCATACTTGAGCGAGCGCCAGAGGAGTTCGATGAAGACATTGTCCAGCCAGCGGCCACGGCCATCCATGGAAATGCGGATACCATTCTCCCGCAAGACATTGGTGAACGCGAAGCTGGTGAATTGGCTGCCTTGGTCGGTGTTGAAGATATCGGGTTTGCCGTGGTTCGCCAAGGCTTCTTCCAGGGCCGCGACACAAAAATCCGCGTCCATGGTGTTGGAAAGTCTCCAGGACAGTACCTTGTTACTGCGCCAGTCCATAACGGCCACCAGGTACAAAAATCCTTTGCGCATGGGGATGTACGTGATATTCGCTCACCAGACCTGATTGGGTCTGGTGATGGACAATCCCCGCAAGAGATACGGGTAGCGCGTATGCTCTGGATGAGGAATACTGGTTTTGGGCTTTTGGTACACCGCCATCAGCCCCATCAGGCGCATAAGACGCCGAACGCGTTTTCTGCCCACGCTATAGCCCAGCAGGACCAGACAATCACGCATCTGGCGCACTCCTAGGAACGGCCATTCGGTAAAGGCTCTGTCGATTTCCTGCATAAGAACAAGAGTCAGGGCCGGATTCGCCTTTGGGCACATAATTAATACAGGCCGGGACGGGCTATTTTGAGCAGAGCGCATTGACGAACCATACTGAGCTGCGCATGGCTGGAATCAACCATGCTTTGCCTGCGGGAGACGCTCACCGCACGCAAAAAGCCCCTCAGACAACCTGGTCTGCACCCCGTGCGTTGGGCGTTCTGAGGGGCTTGGCCTGCGTTTTGGTGGAGGGAACGACGACCTACCGCAAAACAGTCTCAAAACCCGCTCCCGTCATAACTAATTGATAATAAACGCAGAAGTAATCTTACACAACCACTTCCCGACAACCCGACCAGAGAAACGATTTTTTCTCCTGATTTCCCGGCACCGGACGAGGGTAACGGGTTTGCAGCAAAACCGGATACCTGGCGTTGAACAGCAACAACTTCGAATCCGGTTTTCGGACGCCGGTTCGGTTCCCAATACGGGAATTGAATTGGCCCGGGCATCACCCCTTCGGCGGATATGGATCGTTCCCGTGGCTGTCCTTATTCTGGATCTTCCCGTCCTTGCCGTGGATGTAGAACTCGGTGCCTTGGTTCTGGCTGATATTGCGCCCGGCATCAACGGCCTCCTGCTTCTTGTCGAAGTGGCCGCTGCTGCGGGTCGCCCCATCTTTCTTGACGTCCCAACCGCCGTCGGCGTTGGGTACGACATGATGTGATCCTGGTTTCTTTGGCACGGTCGCCTCCTGTCTATTTGTGAAAATTTCCCGAGGAGATTTGCAGTATGTACATCAGCCACGAATCGCTTTTGAGGAGAATGGCCCTTAGCTGCTCATCGGTCAGCTCTGTTTCCAGTTCGTGGATCCGGCCGAACAGCTCGATCAGCTTCACCAGCGCCCGGGTATCGTGTATTAGGAAGTCGGTCAGCGGATCGTTGTTCAGCTCCCGGCAGACATAAAGCACCCGGGCTCGACGGGTAGGCTTGCCGTCATGTAGCAGGTCCTTTTGGTTGGACACGCCCGGAATCCACGCGGCGACGAGACCATCGGGTGCCAGTCGCCTGAGCAGATGGTTCCATAGCTCCCTGAGCGAGCTCAGAATGTGCCTTGCCCGGTCGGGATTGTTACCATACATGGCATCCCGAGCGCCGATGTAGGGCCGAGCGAGCCCCGGATCGACCTGCTGCAAAAGAGCGATGCAGCCCGATGTTTCCATCTCGGCTTCGGCGACAAGCTGAATTTTCGTTTCTACATCTTCCTCATCCCGTTCATCCCAGGGGCGAAGGGTCTCGAGCGCGAAGCTGGTGGTGTAGATCTCACGAGTGGCCCCCGGCAAAACGAAAGCTGGCAGGCGCGTGATGTCCGAGATCTCCCTCAGTGACTCGGCCAAACTCCCATACGAGGCTGCCACATGGGCTATTGAACTTTCCAGTCCAGAGATGACCGGCATCTCGATCTGGAAACGACCCCTTATCGCCTCGAAATTGATGCCAGCCATGAGCCGTTCCACGGCGGCAAGCCGCAGGGATGTGTCACACAGGACCAGTTTGGCGGATGCCTGAAGCTGTGAAAGATGCGAGAAGTCGTGCCGGATAGGTTTAATCGTATCAAGCCATGACTGATGCGCAGCCGAAAGACTCTCGGTAATACGACTTGTCGCGGTGGCCTGTTTTATTAAATCCTGCCAGTGTTGATTGACACTGACGATCTCCTGTATCCGGGCCGCTGCTCCAGACAGTTCAAGGGCGCGACTGATTTCCAACTGCTGACGACGGATCGGTTCCAGCGTGCGCTCCATCTGCTCGATCACACTCAGATAGGACGGCTTGGCCAGCTTGTTGATAGCCTCCATGTCGTGATGAGGCTTGGCGAGGGCGGTTTTTGCTGTTTTGAGATCGTCCGACATTTTCAAGTCAACCTGCTTCTACGGCCAGCTCTGTAGCCCCCAACCTGCCGCATCCAGGCCCGGCTATCTGGCTTCTGCCACCGGTTTGAGGCGTTACCTGGATCTGCGTGCTGATCCGCTCCTTCAAGGCGGGCACGTGCGAAATGACGCCAATCAGTTTACCGTCCTGCTGCAAGCCCGCGAGGGTTTCCAGGGCGGTGTCGAGGGCTTCCTCGTCCAGGGTGCCGAAGCCTTCATCCAGAAACAGAGAATCCACCCGGACATTCTTGCTGGCCATATGGGACAGCCCAAGCGCCAGGGACAGGCTGACGATGAAGCTCTCGCCGCCGGAAAGATTTTTCGTGGACCGAATCTCCCCGGCCTGATAGTTGTCGACGACGTTGAGCTCCAAGGGCTGAGCATCGTCACGGGCCAGCAAGTATCGGTCGGTCATTTTCTGCAATTGCCGGTTGGCGTGACCAATCATCATTTCGAAGGTCAGACCCTGAGCAAAATTGCGGTACTTTTTGCCGTCTGCCGAGCCGATCAATTCGTGCAGGTTTTCCCACCTGCGGCACTCTTTTTTCTGGGCTTCGATAGCTGTCTGCTTTTCCTTTATCCGCTCTTTTGCAGCCGCATTTTCACTCAACTTGTGCTTGAGACCGGCAATGATGTCACGCAGCTCTTTCAGGGTCTCCTCTTGCTCCTTGAATTGGGGCTCGAGTTCTTCCAGCGACTTGTCTGTAAGCTTGCGGGCCACCTCCGTGGCCAGGCGCGTTTCCCGATCCTTCTGTCTGGCTTTCAGATCTGTTTGACGCTCATCCAGATCCTTGGCCGTAGCCGCCAGCTCAGCCTTCCGTTCAGAGGAAAGCCTGGCCGCCAAAAATTGTTCTTCATCTGAAAAACCAACGGGCACGAGCGCTGCGGAGAATTCGGTTTCCAGCCTTCTCAGTTCAGGCTCTCGTATGTCGATGCGTTTCTTCAGAGATTCGACATGGGCCTTCGCGGTATTCCATTGTTGTTGGAGCTCATTGTGCCGTTCTCTGACCTGCTTTTCGGAACCTTCGGCATCCGAAATTGCCTTGTTGAAACGACGTTCTTCATCATCGGGATTCTTGTCGCCGTACAGTGCATTGCGCTCATCACTTCCGGTGGCGAGTTCCTTTTTTAAGGTTTCAAGACGCTCCAGCTTTTCGGCCAGGGCGGTGCTTTGAGTTTCGATAATCGCATCCAGCCGCTTCACCTCGCTGTCGATGTCGGCAATCTGTTTCTCGATGTCCGCCTTTTTCTTGACCTGGGCCTGCCACGCCTTCAACCGCGCCTTGAGAGTTTCGATCAGTGATGAAATGTCCGTTTCGGAGATGTCCGCAATACCTAGCGGCTGGAGTTTTGTAGTAACAGCCTGCCTGCGTTCGGCAAAATCGGCACGGAGTTTCACCAGGCCGTCCTTCACCTCGGCGAGGGCTTTCTCGGCAGCCTTCTTGTCATTAGCCGCTGCTGACTCCAGCTTTTCAGCCTCTGTCAGGTTTTTGCGGGCCAGGCTTTCAGCTTCTTCGAGTTTCTTGATGGCGACTTCCTGATCCTCGGCTTTGCTGATCAGCCTAGTCAGGGCGTCGATCTTCTTTTCGGTTTCATCGGGAACAGGGACATTCCCTTCCGCAAATGGGTGCTCGGTTGCACCGCAGAGCGGACAGGGCTTGCCGTCTTCCAGCTTTGCCCGGTGATCTTCAAGCTCCGCAATTTTGGTCAGGAAGGCGATTTCACGCAGCAGGGTTTCCTTCTCGGTGCGGTATTCCCGCAACAAGCGGTCTCCCAGCAACTGGCTCAAAGCATCCTTACCCTGCTGAAGCTGTTTTAAGGCGTCCTCCAGTTTCTGCTTCCGAATGCCGGATTGCTTCTGACAGTCATCGAGTGACTTCGTCGCCATTTCCAGAGTCGTATTGGCTGCTTCCTGCGCAGCGTCTTTTTGAACGATTTCATTTTGTTTGGAGAGCAGGCCGCCGATCTGTTCTTCAATGCCAGCCAGACCACTTATCAGCCATTCATCCTGTGCATGCTCCTTGAGATAGCCGTCCACAAGATCCAGCGTCGCATGAGCCTTGGATCGTTTGTCCTGCTCTTCGAGCCGGGCTTTTTTGTCTGCATCAATTTTTGCCATAGCCTTCTTGCAGCCCTGATCCTCTTCCGATACAGCTTTTTTCTGATCGGCAAGTTTCTGATCAAGTGAGCGAACCTTCTGCAATGTAGGCGCGGCCGCTTTCAGCTCTTCTTTGGCCCGAGCAGTTTGTTGCTCAGCTGATTTCAGTACCTCGGCCTGTTCCTTGGCGGAGGATTCCAGTCCAGGAAGCGCCTCTTCCTCGGCTTTCAAGCCTACACTGTCATCCGCCTGCTGTTTGCGGGTGGCGGTGAGCGTTGCGTATGCGCCGTCCAGCGAGGCGGCACTCAAAGCCCGGCCCAGCTTTTCACGATCCGGTTTGAACGCCTCGATATCGCCCTGCAGCTTGCTCGCTTCATCGGCCAGGTTGACGACTTCCTTCCTCAGCCCATAGATGGTGGTGAGCCAGGCTATGGCCTTCCCGATTTCAGCGGCCCTGGCGGCAAGGTCTGTCTCATCCTTCAGCTTTGCTTCGAGTGCCTGCCCAATCTCTTGTTCCTGCTCCGGCTCAAGAATCACGATGCCTGCCGTTTCAGCCTGAAGCAGGTTCAGTTTTTCCCTCTCTTCGCGCTGGCGTTCATGGGCACGGATGGATATCTGACTGTAGATCTCTGTACCCGTTATCTGCTCCAGGATAGGAGCCCGATCATCCGGTGCCGCTTGGAGGAACGCGGCAAAGCCGCCCTGGGCCAGCAACATGGAGCGGGTAAAACGATCAAAGTCCATGCCGGTAGCGGACTCGATCTGGTCGGCAACCCCTCTGATCTTGGATTCGAAAATCTCGCCGGAATCGGCATTGGCAATTTCGTGCTTCGGGGCCTGGAGCTCGCCATCCGGCTTCTTGCGTGCCCGGTGTTGACTCCAGTGACAGCGGTAACGCCCGGTCTGGGTTTCGAAGGTCACCTCGGCAAAGCACTCGCCGGTCTGGCGGGACATGATTTCGTTTCCGCTCTTGGTGACCTTGTTCAGGCGAGGCGTCCGCCCATAAAGTGCGAGACAAATAGCATCGAGGATCGTGGTTTTCCCCGCGCCGGTGGGACCTGTTATGGCAAAGATGCCATCAGACGCGAAGGCCGGGTGCATCAGGTCGATTTGCCATTCGCCGACCAGCGAGTTCAGATTCTTGAAGCGTACTTGCAGTATTCTCATCGATAGCCTCGCTATTCCGCCTGCACATCGTCTTCATAGAGAGACGAGACCGTTTCCTGGTAGGCCCGAAGCAGCTCTGGCCGCTGCTCTTCGGGCACGTCATGGACGGCGAGGCATCGTTCGAACACGTCGTTCACGTTCAAATCGTCGAGTGTTTCCTCTTCATGGATTTGTCCCAGCACGCGGTTGATGATGCGGTTGTTCTTTATGCGGAGAATTTCCATCTGGGTGCCGGAAATCGCAGCCTCCAGGCGTTCACGCAGGTCGCCGATAACCTCAGTACCGTCGTAAATGACTTCGAGCCAGCCTTGGGAGTCCGTCGCCGACAATTCAAGAATGCGGTTTGAGATGCCGTCCCAGTCTCCTTTGACGCGCTCAAGTTTTTGAAAAATTGGCACATCGATCAGCTGTACGGATGCAGCCGTGCTGTGGAACTCAACCTGGCAAACGCTCTTCTGCTGTTTTGCCTCTCCGAACCCCATGGGCAGAGGAGAGCCGCTGTACCGAATGGTTTCGGAGCCGTTCACCTTTTGGGGGACGTGGAGGTGCCCCAGCGCCAGATAGTTGAAGTAGGCAGGAAAAATCCCGGCAGTCACGTGAGCCAAGGAGCCGACATAGAGTTCGCGCACGCCATCACCATCGACGGTTTGTCCGCCTGCGGTGAACAGATGCCCCGTGCCAACGATGGGAATATCTGCCCCGAGTTCTTCACGCTTCTGTTCAGCCAAAGCCGCGACGGCGGCGTAATGGGTGTGAATGCCTTCGATCAGTTTCCGCTCCTTGTCCTCGGCGCTCTCACCCGCTTCCGCCACGCGGATATCCCTGTCGCGAAGGTAGGGCACGGCGCAGACAATCAATTCCGGAGCGTCCTGCTCATTACAGAGCACCAGTACTTCGTCTTCCGGGGATGCGGTGCTATTACCGACCACGTGGACATCAAGGGCCTTGAGCAGCTCCTTGGGAGCATTGAGGAAGGACGGGGAATCGTGGTTGCCCGCGACGACGACAACATGCCGACAGGATGAGGCGGCCACCCGGCACAGGAACCGGTAATAGAGCTCCTGAGCGCGGTTGCTCGGGGCGCTGGTGTCAAATACATCACCCGCCACCAACAAGGCATCAATTTCATTCTGCTGAATGGTCTCCGCCAGCCAGATCAGAAAAGCCTCGAATTCCTCGTAGCGTTTTCTGCCGTAAAGGGTGCGGCCGATATGCCAGTCGGATGTATGGAGAACTCTCATACTGCTACCCAGTCACCGCTGAGGCGGGGCGTTTCGCGTATTCCTCACGCCAGTTTTTCAATGAAGTCATGTCGGCCAACAGATCGTCTGGCTTCGGCAACTCCACAGGTGATTCTGTTGGCTGCGAGTGTTCAAACCCTGAGTATTTGGTCATGAGCGAATCAAGGAGATTGCAATCCGCGTCCTTCAATTTGGCCAGATCCTTGAGTTTCAACGTATGGACCGGTCGTTGGAATCTTTGAACCACCCCGCACAGCAAATCATTTTCAATAGAGCGCTCCACCAATGTCCTGAAGTCGCTACATATCGACTTCAGCAAGATTTCGGCATGTTCAAACTCGCCGTTTTCACTCGTTTTCTTTGCATCCTGATACCGCTGATTCATGAGTGTGTTCAGGGCGGATTTGATGTCGCTCTGTGAAAGTGGAATGGGAGCGGGCTCTCCGGTCCCCCAGTCTGCAGAGCGAATGCTCACCACATCGGACTTGATGGTCTTTTTCTCGGCAAAATGCCGTACCGTTCCCAGCAAGGAAAGGCGGTGAGTAAAGACAATGACCTGCTTGTCCTGAGACAGCTCGATCAGTCTTTGAACCACGGCCTCCTCATAGCTTTGGTCCAGCGAGGATATTGGATCGTCAAAGATAAACGGGGCCTGGTTGCTCTTTCCGGTGACGTCGGCCAAAAAAGCCGCAATGGAAACGATCCGATTTTCTCCCTCGCTCAGCACATCGGCGAGGCCATTCTGAGAGGCCCCCCGAAGCTGGAGCTTATGAAGGACTCGGCCCTTGGAGACTTTTGATTTCACGAGCTCAACCTTCACCTGAGATGCGCCCAGAGCCTTGAGCTCCGCGTTGAACCGTTGCACGAACGCATCCGTGATCAAGGCTTCTGCCAGCTCCCCTTTCTTCTGGGATAGGGCTTTGGTGTTGGTCGACTTCTTGGCTTCCTGAATCTGGTTCAGCAGATTCAATCGGGTGACTTCTTCATCAATGGCGGTGCGGTGTTCAGACAACCACTTTCTGGCCTGCAGGCTGTTTAGCTTCTTCTTGATCTCCTCACGATTGTCGCTTTTGGCGTCTTCGTCATATTTTGCCGCGAGTTCACCGAGTCTTTTCGACTGGGCGTTGGCTTCTTCGATCCATTTCGGTGAGAGTAGAGGGTCGGGAATGGCGTCTTCGGAATCGATCCCAGGGAGCAGGTCTTTTCTGGCCTGTAATTGAGCAAAGAAATCCGTCACTTGGATGGCGACTTCATCCTGTGGAATGCCAGCCGCATCGATACGTGTCTTCAGCGTCTCCGATGTCGGTAGCGCCTCAATAGTTTGATTGGCGGTCTCGTATTCCTTGGCCGCATCCGTTGCGGCTTTCTGCATTTCGCCCTTCACGAAGTTTTCGAAGGAGATCAACCGCTCCTTGGCCTCTTGGGTCAAGATCTGGTGACAGAGGACACAACGGGAGCCATCGGAAACATTCGGGTACTCGGTTTCTTTGTAGGCAGCCGATACGGAGTAGTTCCGGGCCGCTTCCCAAAGTTCTTTCCAGACATCAGAGCCGATGCCTTCCAGCTCGCTGCCGGAGAACACCTTTTGCGCCGCCGTATCTGCCGCAGTCTTTTTAAGGATCCACTTCTTCTTGGCAACGATGATCCGTCGGTAATTCTCGTCCGATAATTGCTCCAGATACTTTTTGGCATCCTGGACCAGAGTGTCGATATGCTGTTTCTGCTTTCTCAGCTGCTTCGCTTTTTCCGCCGGTGCCTGTTCGGCAAGACGCTGCTGCAGCGTTTGCATCTCGGTCTCGTCAGCGCTGCCAACTGCGCAATGCTTGTCAATGTCCTGGGTGGAGGTCTTGGCGCTGATGGCTTCGTACCAGATACCTTCAGGAGTTGCCTTCTTGTCAGCCGGGATATTCGGCTTTTTGGACTGGTGCCGGTTGGCCTCGGTGTCCAAGGCCGATGCAACCTTTTCGCATGCGAGGATGAGCGAGCTGAAGAACGATAGAACCGGCGGCTCGTAGCTCACCTCGTCTTCGCTGCTGACAAAGACCTTGCCAAACGAGGTGTCGAAAATGTCAACGCTATTGAGGTCATCGCAGATCCCTTGTCCTGACCACGTGTGACTCTTCGGTACGCCGTCCTGCTCAAACGAAATGCAGGCTTTCTGTGCGGCAGCGCCGGGCTTATAGACATTGCGGTGGAGGGTACCCCTCTCGCGGGCTCCGCATACATGTTTGAGGAGTCTGACATAACCGGATTTGCCTGACCCGTTGTTGCCATAAACAATCGTGATATTGCCCTTGCCAAACTCAAGTGGCTTTTTCGGAGCAAGGGCGTTTACTCCTTCGACATCACTGATTGAGCACAAACGCAGGGAGCCTGCTGCGCCCGGGGAGAACGCGGTAGCAGGAAAGGAACAGGTCGTTTTGGGCAGCTTACCTTCGGCTTCCTGCTGGCATAGGGTTGCGAACTCAGAGACATCTTTGTCGGTAAGCTCAGGCTGCTGGAGTAGCCGAGTTGCCGCGATCTGGAGCCACTGGGGGCGCGTTGAAAACCATTGGGTCAGTGATGCCGACATCCCGCTCATGCTATTCCCCCTCAGCTTCCCGCTTGTGCTTAATAAACGTCACCTCGAACGCCCTTGCACGCCCGAACTACTGCTCGCCACAACGAAAGTATGCTGCAAATGAGAAAGGAGAGCAACAGTACCAGGACATTGGAGAGATGAGATGGGGCCTACTAATAATCCTTGAAAGAAAAAAACATCGTTTTTAATGCAATGCTGTGCCCCCTTCCCCATGGGCAGCGATTTTCCACGAAGACACAAGGCCGATACACAGATGGAACCGACCTTGGAACCTGCCCAAATGAGTGTGCGCCATCACCTGAGCCATTCAATGAGATGACTGGCCTCATTTGCTGTCATATCGCCATATTCCTTGCGAAAGTTTATGGAGCAAAGAGCTTCAGCGTCTAGTCCCTGCCGCTCCGCGAGGTCATAGGCATAGCAAAGTTGCTTGTCAGAAGCAGGCTGATTGGCCCTGTGCGGGGTAAAATCGTACATAATCACCTCAAATTTGTCATAATAGTTGAAACTTTTTCCGAATATACGCCATGGCTGAGGCGCGGGTGTAGCCAATCTTTGATCCTGCTCGTACGCGCTCCGCGGGACCTTTGTGCAAAGCGTCTTCGTTTGAGAGTGTTTTGGCTGAAATGAGCCCACCAGTTGCCTTTGCCAGTTCAGCCCGTGATACCACAGGGGGCAATTCCTGTTCGATGGACCTAAAAAAGGCTTCTGTACCGAGGCCATGGTTTATTAGTCTTTCAGAACGCTCAAAATTGCGTTGCCAGTATTGTTGCATGTGTTCTCCTGCATGCTGGGCTAATAAGGGTTGGTGTGGGAATACACATTATAGTTAGTATGATTGAATAGTTACGATTAAAAAAATGTGTACACGCCAAGTTTATGCTTTATTAAATTGGCAGCATAAGAAAAGGCGAGGGATCTGCATGATCCCTCGCCTTTCGTGTACCCATTAAAATGTGTTTAGATTATTTTCTCAGAGCCTTGTTACACGAGAAGTGGAAGCAAAACGATTACCCAAGAATCACTCATGGCTTACTCCTTGTTCGTATAAAAGAGTTTTGAAAATCTCTATAGCAATTCAAAAATATTGATTTTTACGAATTTAATCAAGGAGATTCATGTTGAACAGCTTCGCTGAGGCTGTCTCCACGGCTAAGACTAGGGGACAATAGAGGCTAGCGATAATCTTGTTGTCAGCAACAATCAGACGTTCTGAAGGATCACCGCGAAATTCTTAATTTTTTTCACGGTCACGCAAAAAATGTATGAGTTGAGCGGCTTGCCGGTGAACAAAAACACGCTGTTCATCAGAAAGAGCACTAAAAAGCTCTGCCAGCGATGCCGCATAGAAGTCAGCCGACTCTTGTGGTTCAGCAAAGAGATCAACAACTCTGCAGTCCAGTGCATCTGCCAGGTTTTGCAAACGTTCGAAGCGAGGCGCAGTTTTCCCCTGTTCCATGCGTGATAACGATTGCTGCCCAATTCCGACTTTCTCTGCAAGCTCTTCCTGAGACATTCCCAATGCCCTACGGCGCTGAAAAATTGCCTGTCCAACTATCTGTGTCAAAGAATTGGGCCGCTCTTTCACCGCATCCTCCTCCAGTAATTCAGAGTAAGAGTTTATGCGGTCCAAGTGGTATTGACATGTATTAAAAAGAGTGATTTTACTCATTAAAAGAGTAAAATCACTACAGCTAAGCATATCAACCCCACAGAAACACAGGTAGCCAGGAGGGATAAATGACAAATGGCGTAACTATTTTGGGAAGAGTGACCTTAATGGTGGTCGTTGCCCTCTTTCTATGTGCGTGTGGATCAAGCGGGAACAACCTCGAGAAATTGCACGGCAAGTGGCAAATGGACAAAAAGGCTACTGTTGAGCTGAGCAAAGAATTTGGCAAAATGTCCAAAGAAATGAAGGCAGAGCTGATAGGAAGGCTGGGGCAGCATGGTCTCGAGTTTGATGTTTTCGCAAAGGATATCTTGTTTGTTTTTGACAACGCAACTCATGGGACGCTGAGACTACCTTTTGAAGTAAAAAAAGATAGCGGTGATACTATCAGCATATCCGTAAATCGAGAGCCGCCTACAAAAATTACCTTCGAAAAGGACAATAAAATTATCGTGGATTCATCTCGCCTCCAGCATGTGACAGGCATCCCAGAAATGGTTTTTGTAAAAGTAAAGTAACTCCATTTGAAAGGACATGACATGAGTGATGAAGTAAATGGTGCAGGATTTATTGGAGATTGTATCCGATATATGGTGATTTCGGGTGTGTTGGCATTGGTGGCAGTCATCTACAACGCCTTTGCTGGCAAGGAAAGTTATGGTTTCTGGGGAAGCATTGCTATTCTTGCTTTTTATACCATAATTCCGGCCATTGGTGCTGCCATCGGCAACTTACTGCGGAAGATTGCTATGCCCATGTTCATCGTTACCAACGGTGGTATGGGGGGACTGCTGAAGGCCAAGGCCTTCTGGGCCTTTGGCCCGCAAATTATTGGCTGGATCTGCGGCGCGGCCGTTGCCATTGATCTGTTGAATAAATGGTTCGGATTCCATTTACGATAACAGGCGAGAGACTGTGAAGGTGAAGAATTGCAGAGTAGCTGCGAACCTCAAGGCTGGTCGCTGCTCTACATGATATAGTTTAATGGAGCATAAGATCAACTTTTTGCCTAATGTATTTTCTAATGCTGCAATGCATTTTTTCATAACTGCGAATCTTGTACGATGTCGCCTTGGTATCCGTTTTTTTAAAAAAAGATAAATTTTCTATGAATATGTTTTCGAGGAGACAAATGAGAAAAGCATCCTTACTTGCAATACCCCTGGCGATTGCTTTGATATTGTCGTCTACTTCTTCCTTCTCCGCAGAGATACGCGATCAGGGCAAGGAAGCACACACGCTTAAACTGACTGACGCCCTGCACGAAGAGTTTTTGGCAGATGAAGACTATGCCTTGGCAGATGCCCTTCTCAACGCCACATGGAAGCAGGTTAAGCTGAACGTCAGCGAAGACCAATACAAGAAGCTCCTGCAGGAACAGAGGAAGTGGACTTCCAGTGGGCGGGACGAAGCTGCAGGCATTCATGCGTCATCCATGCCTCCTAAGGCTGCTTTTATTAGGGCGATGCAGGACCGTACAAACTCCTTACTTCGAATTGTACGCATACCCCCGAAAGCTGGTGTGTACTCAAGCCCAAATGCCACTTTCACCGTTCGCATAAATGAAGCTGGATATGCGTCAATCACTGTAGAAGGCAATGCTGAGGACGGACAGGGGCACTCCTGTGAGTTCACAGGGAAAGGAATCATCAACACTTATGACTGGACAACTCTGACCCATGATGATTTTCCCAACTTCTATTTACTATTTACACGCGCTGGGGCCGAACTTGTATATGCAACCGGTGGAATAAGCCAAGGGTGTGGCGCAGGAGTTAACTTTAATTACAGCTATACACTGGATAAATAGACAACATCAATACCATGTAATTTGCATTGGCTTTCTGGCAACAGCATCTGAAGTTGTCAATGCAGAATATCATGTGACCATAAAAATGAAATCCCATGCAGCAATGCGCTGCATGGGATTTCATAATCTACTAATTAAATTACCGCATCCATATTTACCCATACGGTTCAGAATTCATGTGCCATAAAATGGCTTACCATAGACCGACTTGCTGGCATGCAGCTTTCACATATTTATTCTCATTGCCCTGCAATGCTTCAATCCGTCTCGCTCGCGTACATTCCCAGCTATCGACAGGGTATTGACGATCCCAGGCTTCCATCAATTGCGCTTGTTGATGGCTCATGTGATATCGCGGTCCATAGGCATCCTGCATGTAAAGGTAAGTGCGTGCAATTTGCCCACGAGAACGGACTGGGGGCTCTGCCTTTCGGTCGCTAATTTTCATCTCACAAACACCAAAGGTTGATGCTTCGCCTGGCAAAACTGCATAGTTAAAATTTGACCGGAGAGCGTTCACTGCCCCAATTGCCGGAAAAAGATTATACATGTCGGCCTGCATGTAGCGGTATTCAATATTAACTTTTTCTGCACATTTTCGGCCTTTAAATGGCTTTCCCTCATGAATGCATTCTGGTGACCCGGTTCGCCACTCTTCAAATGTTTGTCCAAAATTTTCAGCTGGAAGCGAATGCTCCCATTCTATTTTGGCAGCTCGTTTTTCATGTTTGGGGGTGGTGAATCCTTCTGGCAAAACTACATTCCCACGCTCATCGTACGAGGCACCGCAATAAAAGGTGACCCTGTGGTCAGCGTACACCTGTGAGAGCATTTTTTTAGCATGACCAAAGCTATCATTGGTTGTATTTCCACCAGCAGCACCTACAGAAGGAAAAAACATTGCCAGCAGAGCTAAAATCAAGATGCCTTTGCGCATTATTCATCCCTCTTAATGGCAAAAAGGGGTTGAGCTTATTTCTCAACCCCTCAACTAAACACCCGTTAATAACGGCTCGAATAATGGCTTCTGTGGCTGCTATGACTACTGTGGCTGCTATGGCTGTAGTGAGCTGCTATCAAACCACCATCTTTGTTTTGATCCAGGACATCCGAAAAAACGACATTTTTCGCCGTGGTTGTTTTTGTCGTTCCTTCAATCTGGGGTAACGAGCTTGCCTGTACCTCGGTTTTCCCAATGCCCAGGCCTGATGCAATGACACTGGCAAACAGGAAAAGCAAATAGATTACCTTCCTCATTCTCCCTCCTATATTGGTTTAACCAGCTCAGCCGGAAGAAAAGCAGATGTGCTAAAAAATCCCGCGCACGCAGCTTTTTCCCGGCATTGGTCACACTGGGATGGATAAAATTTTTTCCATGATGAAATTGACTGACGGGCAAAGGGCCAAATACGCTCATCACACTGACATAGGGGAATATTGTACACCGAAACAGGCAAGCCTCTTCTATGCATGAAGAGCACAGCCTTTCTCAGATTTTCGCGATAGTCATTAGGAGAAATGCCAACTTCACTGTAATTGAGGCTTGCCTCGCCATGTACTTCCATGCCCATGAAAGCATAATGAGAGCAAAACGGGAAATAATTATAAAGATGTTCTGAAAAGCCAAGGAGCCGATTCCAATTCAATTTTGTGACGACATGGCGGATTTCAAGATGACATCCACATTTAGCAAGATTATATATTCCTAATTGTGTCTTTGAATAACTTCCATTTTTACCAACAATTTTATCATGAATTGTGTCAATATCAGAGTGAAGAGAAACACAAAATTTGACATTTTTATTTGTTATGCTTGCCACACGTTGAGTAAAATTAATGTCAAAAAATGTTTTACCATTTGTCAGGATGTCAATAATTGCGCTTGGATGTTCAGAAACGCAACGATTAAGCACTGCTAAAAAATCATTACCCAAGAGAGTAGGCTCTCCACCAGTGATGCAAATATGCCGAACAGACTTCAATTTAATGAGATCAAGAACTTTATTGGCTTGCTGAATTAAGCGCTTATCATGCTTTTTTGGTGGTTGCGGGCACATCATGCAATGGCAATTACATGCTTCAGTTAGGAATAAAGCGTTTTGATTCGAGCTTTCTTCCCATAAAACAGTTG
Organism: Desulfovibrio desulfuricans; assembly: GCF_004801255.1. Classification (NCBI taxonomy): domain Bacteria; kingdom Pseudomonadati; phylum Thermodesulfobacteriota; class Desulfovibrionia; order Desulfovibrionales; family Desulfovibrionaceae; genus Desulfovibrio; species Desulfovibrio desulfuricans. The sequence continues at coordinate 579,760 of NZ_CP036295.1, forward strand.
CATGCCCATCATTATCGAGGCATACGATGTCACCTTCGTGTAGAAAAGAAATATCATCCGCATCATAAATGCTGTCTGGGTAGAAAAAAGCCCTTTGGGGGCCTGTTGTTATGCATCCAGAATAACCAAGCGACTTACTAGTAATTGCATCAGATACAAGAATTGCCTCTGACCGAGCATAAAATGGCTTCCCAGTAAAAGACAATTCTCCAACTATCGGAGAGAACATGCGTGAGGCTTTTCCGCTAACAGTTCTCATGGCGCTTCACCAATTCAGGATTCTTAGTTATCCAACTCCAAATAATATCCATTTCTTCATCTGTCGCATTTTTCAAAATTGAAAACAAGCCATCAAAAATCAGTCTATGTTTTTCACAGAAAGGGGAGCCGCGCATAGCTCTGAGTTCATCGCCAGTCTCAAGATAATTGCGCACAGGGTCGGTGCCGCAATAGGCTTGATATGCACACCAAGCACAACTTGGCGTGGTTTCCACGCAAGCTTTTGCCGTCAACTGTTTCAGCTTCACTCCGGAAAAAATTTTCTCATATGTGTCTGCTAACACATTGCCAAGGGAAAAATGTCGGTCACCCATTCGTGCCAGCATTCTGGCCTCATCAGAAGGAAAAACAGATCCATCAAAATCATAGATCACACCGCTTATTCCACAGCCAGAAGGCGACTGTAGATCAACAAATCCCGTGGAAAATGGCGTCAAAATCCTTGAAAAGAGGAGAGTTGCAAAATGCTCTGGAAAGAAGATTTTTTTATTGAGTTGAATGATATATTTCAGAGCTTCTAGGTAGTTATCCACAAAGCTCCGCATGTCATACCCAAGAATATTAGCTTGCTCCGCTGCAAACCCATATGGATTTAGCGAGCGGATAAATATGCCGCCCATTCCCTGAAGGACGTATTCATCAATAACATCTTTGAGGCAATTTACAGAATATGCCGTAGTAGTCATGAGGGCATCTACACCATCAAAGCCAACAATTTCACGGGCCAAACTGAGTTTATCCACAAACTTTCTGTAGGTGCCATCCCCAATTCTAGCTTTGCGGCACTTGTCGTGAATGTCAACCGGCCCGTCTAAAGACGTTGATATTGCAACATCATGCACTCTGCAAAATTCAAGTTGCTCTTTTGAAATCTCAATAAGATTAGTGCAAATGACGAAGCTTACTTGCTTGTTGGTTTTCTGGGCCACACTTTTCGCATATTTGACTGTGTGCTCAATAATTTTCCAGTTCAGAAGAGGCTCACCACCTTGAAATTCAATCTTTGGGTGGGAAGTAGGAGCACAGAAAATCATGTCAACAATCTTTTCTGCTACATCCTCACTCATGTCATACGAATGCGCATCTTGCTCAGCGCAAGATACTTGGCAATATTCGCAACGCTGATTGCAACGAAGCGTAATGACGAGCATGTGAAGCGTCGTGAACTCTCTTAGAAACAATTTCCGCGTACGATATCTTGCTGCAATCTTTTCAAGTGAAACTTCAAAATCATCTTGGGCCAGAAATAGTTTTGACTTGAGATCCAAAAATACGTCTGAATTTTCATCAAGCTGGTGTCTGACAAACGCGTCAAAGCTGTAATCAGCAAGAAAATAATAATCACCACATTCATTAACTATTAAGACTTCATTTTTTTGAAATCGCTTAAATTGAAAAGGAAGAATTCTATACATCCCTCTTCTCCACCGAAGAAAATGCATATCTCACAATGGTCTTACGGACTTCTCCAAACTCTTTCACCAAATCCAAGCGAACCTGTTGATCGATAAGGTCGTTCATCATGCCTTTCAAACATTCGACAGCTATCAAGCTTCCATCTTTTGTGGACACTGTGATTTCCACATCTCGCTCCCCAGAAGGCTGCACAGAGACCCAATAGCTATCAGAATAGTTGTTCGCAACTGTGAGCACGCAATCTCGCTCAAAAAAATCTTTACTTGCTATAATAACACCCTTTTTGCCATCATCTTTAGTAAAAAATGGAGAAGTTTGATGATCACCCATATTCGCCTCTCTTTATTTTTCTAAGGTTCTTCGCGACTGCTCTTGCATCATGCTGCCTGCAAGATTCGCGAGACCCCCAAACGGTAAAAATATTTGGGGGCTCGGTCAAAGAAAAAGCTAGTTGTTCCTGAACTTTTTCCTGAGCAGAGGGATGCTGCTGATTCTGGTCATGCCAAAGTCTCTGAATCCATCGTTGTAAAAGCCTTTGGTGTGGTTCTTCGCCAAATACATGGCTTGCCGTACAACGGCTTCAATCTTGTCTTCGTAGTTGAGGTCATCACTGCGCAGGATGATGCCATTAGCTTGCCTGTTGCCGTCAGGGTCTCTGTCACAATAGTGGATCAGCCCTTTAGGGTCCACATCGAGTATCCTGCCCCATATCTCTTCTGCTGACTTGATGTAGGGATAGTACCTGCAAGTCTTGTTGCCATCGAGCAATAACATGCAGTGATAGTGTTGATTGTCACTTTTGAGAGATTGCTCTCTTACCCAAAAATACGCTGGTGACACTCCATTGCGTGAACACTGTTGAATAAGCAGCTTCATGAGAGCTGACATGTCGCTGTTATCTTCAACAGTAATGAATCTTTGTGGATAAGTGGTATCAAAACGAACAATCATGGTCTTGCTAAATGTATTTGTATATTCTTCAAGCAATGAGAACAGTTTTTGTGAAACAGTGCCTCTGTATATGATTGGATCGTAATCTTTAATCATCTGTGAAAAATTGATGCTGTTCATTTTCCTTCTCCGCTTGTAGTTGTGTGATTAATTTGATTTCTATTTAATTGTGACACTCTGTTCAATTTGAAAAATATATCATTTCTGTAGATTCACAATGCTTATTACAAGCCTTATTGTTGCAAACATTGTTGCACTGACAACGTTAATATGCTTGTTATTGATAATTCTTATATAAGTAATACAATCATACCTTCAAATTATGCACAGGAAAAACCTGTAGATAAATAAAATAACCCTAGGTAAAGTGCCCGCTTTTCAAAATATGAATTTGAGGGAATTAACTTTACATATCATTCTCAAAATAAAAATGATTATAACCTTATGCAGCAGATCTAAGTTGCGGGGAGTTTGTAAATATGATGGGCTTATCAAGCTGAGACAAGAAAACTCCCATTTTGCCTTAAAAGAAGACAGAAAAAGCGCCTAGAAGGTCATCCTAGACGCTTTTTTGATGCTCAGATCGGGATTTTCTGTCTTTTTCTGAGCTTAGGCATAAGCGAAGAAATCAGGGTGCAGCGCAATTTTAAGGTTATTAGTTGCATCATCGTAGACAGCTAGGTAATTATGCTCATCAAGAAGCTGCAAGGCGTTATTGACCTCCTTAGATTTAACACCAATGCGCTGCTGGATAGTTGTCGAATCTATGCCATCATCAAGGATTTTATCCTGCTCCCAGCTATCCACGATATTTTTAAGGCTCTGAAGAATCTTTTGGGCAGTACTAAATGCTGTCAGTCCACAGGGGTCATAAGCATACCGAATATGCTGAAAGGACGCGCGAACAAGATCAATCCCCAGCTGCATTTCGGCTTCAGTAATTAGATGTAGATGGGGGTCGTCATGGCTCCATGCATGAATGTCCCAAGCAAACCGCACTGCTTGCCCATGTGCTTTTAACAAGCATGGACGAGCTGCTTCTGGCATTTTTGGAAGGATATCCCAACGAATGTCGTCCTCAAATCGCTTGATAAGCTGTAGAGCTTCAGGTGTGACACCAACCTGAAACCGTTGAGCATTTTTATCTTGTGTATGGAATAATCCCAGCAACTTAGTGATTTTTCGATTGTAGTCATCAGTGGTCAAGTTGGTTACGCCCATTACAGTGATCCTCCATGAAAAAATGGCACAAACCGTGCTGTTACACCGACTTCGTTCAAGTTTTCATTGCAATAAAACGTGCTGGCAATCGTAGGCTGGACTAAATTAACCATGGGTAGTGCCGGATGTGCCAAATAAATCGGTTGCCGAGCATTTTCGTAAACAAAGGGTTCTTGAGTGTGCCCTCGAAGGAATAAGTTAACGGCGTCCGACGAACTGATAAGATTGCTCTTAATCATACTGCCTTCAGCGGTTATACTTCCCTGACACTCACCCTGAGCTTGCATTGTGACTGCAATTTTAAATTGTGTTGCCTTATCCACCAGCAACTGAACAGGGGGATGAATGCTTTCTTCAACGTCTTGAAGAAGTTTTTTTTCAAATTTTAATGATTCATTGACTGCTTCACGTATGAGTTCAACATCTTGATCTATAGCCGAGCTCATAATTATTCCTTTTCACCGTTTAAGACAGTTACAATTTTTTGATGGGCACGTTTCTCTGCGGCCTTCTTCAGCAAAGTCAGTTTTCTTTTTTGATGCCTCATACGAATTTCGGCACCATCATTGACTTGAGCGCAATATTGCTCAAAAGGCATGCGCAAAAATGACGCAAGTGATGACTTTCTAGTTCCGGAGCTCGAAACATGAAGCAGCATGTCGACGGCAGGTTCCGACCACTCTGGAGTCAATGTTATCGAAACGCGGCCCCAGGTTGCTATCGAAACGGACCCAAGGATTGCTAAACATATACCTAGAGGATCTAGCCCAGTATTTTTTGCTAAACATTTAGCGATGTTCACGAGACTAACGGGCAGATTCCTTACAACACGTGAATCAAATTGGGGCTGCAAAAGAGGCCTGATCTTGTACCTGGCAAGACTTTGCCGCGCCCGAACGATATTTAGCCTGCGGGTCCTTTCTTCACTATTTTTTCTGCTTTCCTTCAGAGCTTTAACCAGCCGATTTTCTTTTTCTAACTTCTGAAGCAGATCATCGCTGTTGTAGCTAGCATCAAGTTCAATCGGCGGAATATATTTCGCCAAAGATGAAGGTCCCGCCGGATGACCCTTGAATATAGGCTTATTAACGAGCCGATGATCTGATTTTTCTATTTTCCGATTCACAATGACGCGCTGCAGGTTAATGGCTTGGCTGGCCATCCCACCATTGCTCTCAGCGGCATCTACGAGGTTGTCAAAACTCATGGGAAACACTCCGTTGGGTTTAGTGATTGGCCTTGATGGGAACCCGCGTTCCCATCAGGCCGCTTTAGTTTAAAACAACAGCTACTTCTTGAGAGTAATGGCCATTTCCATTTCTTCGGGAATTACCTCAAAGCGATAACGCGCTTTGAAGGTAATCGTCTCTATCCTTTCAAGCTTTTGGGGAGAGGTACTTACAATATTGTCTAGAGCTGAACTAAGCATGTTTGCCGTAGTTTCGCGGACTGTCGTAACGATGCCAGACGAAGAAAATTCCGGGGAAAGAATTTCCACATCAATAGCCTCATTTTTGGAGAAAGCCATGTTTTCAGCATTAGCGGGCAAGTTCATTTTCGTCTCCAGTTCTGTAAGGGGTTAAGAGCGTGCCGCGCTCGGTATGCTCCACACGAATGTATTCAACAGAATCGTCAGCAAATGAGAGCACGGACCTAATTGGCGCAGATGCCACAGTCAGTTCGTACAAAGGGACAATAGGGGTGAGCTCTCCTGTCATGAATGCGTGCGCAAGCATCTCGTGAAACTGAGATTTACTGAGGTGATGCCGCAGCATGATTGCAAGGCTTGGATGCCCTGCCCAGTAATCAGCTGCGACCGCTGCACGCTTTGCCTTTTGGGCCTCGGCTGAAAGACGGTTGCGCTTTTTTGAAGATATGGAATTCACCTCATTCTTTTTGGGGGGCGTCGTAGCCCCGGCCGGGGAGGCCTCCATGAATTGGTCATTAGCCATAGGTGTGTCTTCCTTTAGCTCTCTCCAGCAGCAGAGGCTGGAGAGAGTCTGTGACGGTTAATGCGTGTGTCCTCGCCGGGAGCCATGTGGTATGGCGTATTTCGGTGTGAACCTTTTCCAGACATTTCCGATGTTGACATCATCGAATTGTTTGGCGTCAAATGTCGATGACATCCTCTCTTCTCCACTAATTGGAGCCAACCTAGTTGTCGGTAAGGATCTGGTGCTCCTGCATGTATTTGGTAATTTCAGCCTCGGAATAGCGAACAAGTCGTGCACCGACCTTTACATAAGGGAAGCCCGTCCCTTTGAACCGCAGCTTCTGGAGTAAAGAACAGCTTATGCCTGTAAGTGCCGCGACCTGTTTTTCAGTAAGCCAACGGGGCCGATTAGTTTGGATGTCTGTCAACATTGCCATCACCTCCTTCTGATTAAGTTGTCAGAAGAATACCATCGTGGGATTGGTAGATCACTGACATTCGGCTTCCGCTGGAAGGAATTAATGGCATTTTTAACTTTTTATTACGGCATGTTATCTGAAAATGCTCTTACTGCAGACTTACAATTTACTTGGAGTTAATGAAATGGGGGTCACTGACTTTCAATTAGGAAGACATGTTTGTGAGAAATTGTGCATTTCACCACTGAAGCTGGCTGAGCTTTGTCACGCAGGAAAACTGACTGCCTATCGCTTTGAAGATCGGAATCAGATTCTGGCTTCAAGCCAATGCAACATGAAATTCAAATTTTCAGGCAATACAATATTTACTCTTGCACCATCTGATGGCGTTTGTATTATTGCAATAAGTAAGAAGGCGAATGAAGATTTTGATATATATATAGATAAAAAACTGAATGACTCTAAGGTGCATGACAAAAGTGAGCATGTTGTATCAAGGTTCAACGAGGCAGTTTTCATGGCCTCAATGATGAATACTAAACTGCGCCTGAAAAATATCAGAGAAGTTGAGATTGGATATTGTAATAAAAAATATATAGCCTACTACAATAGGCTGGTAGTTAGCTCTCCTTTTCAGCCTACTGGAATTTTCAAGCTTTATGGAAGTGATCAGATATTTTTTGAGGCGGTTGGGAAAGAATGTGATATAGATATTGAATATATTGAAATGAATGATTACAGTAATGGTGGGATAAAAAAATGTATTGAAAGGATATGCATAAAAAAAATTCAAGATGATTATGGTAATATTAAATATATATTATCAGAATATAACGAAAGAGTTATAAAGATTAATACAAAGATATTTATAACAAGTTTGTGTTGCATTGAATTTGATGAATCCAGGATAAATTACGATCGTAGCTATAAATATAAGTGTGATTCTTTGCGTGCGTATTTGCAGCAATATTCTGCAGACTATTTTCGAAAAGAAGATTTGTCCTTCTCAATGCCGCTAAAGCATGAGATGGACTTCTTCATTTTTGAGTATGATGATTACAAAAGACGTTATCATTTTCTTGAAGATGAAGACGTTTCGCGTAAGAAATTTTTTAGCTATATAGAAAGATTAGTGTTTGATGCAGGCGAAGTCAAAAAAGTAATGGAATATGACATGGTAAGTAGTGAGATAAAGCAAGACCCACAAAGGTACATGAAAGAACGGTGCCTGGAGTTGGAGAAGAACAGTAATTATGATGACGATACTCTCAAGGTTATCAGAGCCTACCGCATGGCAGTCACGGGAAGTAGCTGGAAGGTAATCCATAAAGAATTATGGCCCCATCGTAGCCAAGATGAGTCGGCTAACGACAGATTTGTTAGTGGCAAGCTTGATAAATTTAAGTGTATTGCCGAGACTAATAAAATCCCATTTATCAAAGCAAAGGCTCTGAGGGATATGAAAGCTTCCGAAAAAGAAGCAATTGTGAAAGAGATGCTCAAGCAGCACGGAAGTTTTTATTCTGTTGTCTAAGGTGGGGAGAGGGGGCTATTTAGTTGGGGGCGATTGTGTATTTCTACCACACGGTAGTGTTGGAATGGCAAATGAACTGACCAGAAAGCTGTTGGAAAAACTACCCATCAAGAGGACATGCCCCGCCTTTGTTGTAGAGCCTGTAGAGCGGTGGTAGCCCGGTGGTAGCCCAACGAAAAAAGCCCTCGCAGCTATTAACTGCAAGGGCTTGTTTTCTTTGGCTCCCCGAGACGGACTTGAACCGCCAACCTAGTGATTAACAGTCACCCGCTCTGCCAATTGAGCTATCGGGGATCGTTGAGGCAAGGAAGTGTTTACGGAAAAACAGGAGAAACGTCAAGCGAAAACTGCAAAAAAAATTGTATCAGCCGTTTATGCAGCGCAAGAGCTGCTTGTGGTAACGCTCCGCCTCGCTGTAGACGCAGCCGCAGTAGGGCTGGCGATAGAGTTGCATGGCCTTTGACCGGTCAATGCCTTCCTGCCAGTCCGTGCGAAAGTCGCGGTAGGCAAAACCCGGCGCGTCAGGTTGCGCGGCCAGCCTTTCGCCTGCCGATTTGATAACCTCATGCGGCTGATAGCGCGAGTAGAGCAGACTACTGCTCACCCAGGCAAAGCCCTTCTGCCGCGCAAAGGCAAACGCGGCCTCCATGCGGCTTTCGCAGCAGTAGGCGCAACGGGCCGGGGGTTCATCGCGTCCGGCTACGGCGCGCAGCCAGGCGGTGATGTTCCAGGTTTCGTCCGCAAAGATGATCGGCACGCCCAGACGCTCGGCGCATTGGGCGGCCGCCTCTCTGCGGCGCAGATACTCTGCCAGCGGCTGTATGTTGGGGTTCATGAACCACGCGGTTACGCTAAAGCCCTCGTCGAGCAGGCGTGTAATGGGCATGACGGCGCAGGGGCCGCAGCAAACGTGCAGCAGCAGGCTGTTGTCAGCCGTTGCCGTGGGGCGCGTCTCTGCGGGGGCGGGGGCGGGGTCTGCGGCAGTGCGCGCTGCAGACAAAGCAGCCGGGGCCTCGACACCGGCTGCCTGTATGCCTGTAGTTACGGGCGAACCATTATTTCCAGACATTTGCCATAATCCTGCTCTATCTCGCGCAGTGTGTCGCGCTTGTGGTTCAGCAGATAGAGGGCCAGCTCGGGGCTGGCGGCGTAAACGCATTTTTCCTTGGGCTCGACGCTCATCATGCGGCGCAGTTCGCGCAGGGCCTGCAGGGCCTGCCACTCGATGTTGCGGCGCATGCCGGTGCCCCCGCAGGCGGGGCAGGGCTCAAGCGAAATGGCCAGAGCGGACGAGCCGGTGCGCTGGCGTACCAGCTCCAGCAGGCCAAAGGAACTCATGCGCGCAACATCATGCCGGGCGCGGTCGTTTTTCATGGCTGTGCGCAGGGTTTTTTCCACTTCCAGCACATGTTTTTTGTCGCGCATTTCAATAAAGTCGATGACCACCTGCCCGCCGATGTCGCGCAGCTTGAGGTGGCGGGCAATGGCTTCGGCGGCTTCCATATTGGTTTTGTGCGCCATGGCTTCAAAGTTGCCCTTGCCCGAAATTTTGCCGGAGTTGATGTCGATGGCCATGAGGGCTTCGGTCTGGTCAAACACCAGGCGACCGCCGGAGGGCAGCAGCACCTCGCGGGAGTAAATCTGATCGAGCTGGCGGCGCAGGTTAAAGCGCTCCCACATGGGCGTACGCATATCGGTATGCATGCGCACAATATCCCGGCGGCGGGGGAACAGCAGATTCACCGTGTCGCGCACGCTCTGCGCCACTTCTTCGCTATCCACCCAGATTTCAGAAATATCTTCGGTCAGGTAGTCGCGCACCGCGCGTTCCGACAGCCCCGGCTCCTGATAGATGAGGTTGGGGGCGGAAACCTCGGTGGCCTTTTTGCGAATATCGCGCCAGACGCGCTTGAGGTACTGCAGGTCGTTTTTGAGCGTGGTCTTGGTGGTACCGGCGCTGACGGTGCGCACGATCACGCCCAGACCCTGGCCGGGATCAATGCCGTTCATCATTTCACGCAGGCGGGAGCGCTCGTCGTCGTCGTCCACCTTGCGGGAAACGCCGATTTGATCCTGCCCCGGCGTGAGCACCAAAAAGCGCCCAGCCAGCGAAAGCCATGTCGTCAAAAAAGCGCCCTTGCTGCCGGTGGGTTCTTTAACCACCTGAACAAGCACTTCCTGACCCGCCTTGAGCACCTTTTGGATGGGCGGAAATTTTTTGCCCTTGGAGGGCTCGTGGTGCGCCAGCCAGTACTCGGGGTGCACCTCGTCGATCTGCAAAAATCCGTTTTTGCCCGCGCCGTAGCTGACAAAGGCGGCCTGCAGGTTGGTGTCGATATTGTGGATGACGCCCTTGTAGATGTTGCCCTTGATTTTGCGCTGGTGCAGCATGTCCAGATAATATTCCAGCAGCTGACCGTCTTCGGCCAGCGCCACTTCCACCTGCTCGCCGGGCAGCACGCTGATAAACATGCGCCGTCTGCCCTTGGGGCCCTCGGCGGAAGTTTTGGCGGCCTTGCCCGCATTGGCGTTTTTGTCGCCTTCGGCCGGTTTGGCTGCTTCGGGCTTGCCCTGCGGCTGCCTGGCCTGTCTGGAGGGCTGCTGGGGGCGCGATTCCGGCGTGGCTTCAGGCAGATCGCCGTCCAGATCAATGCCGTCGATCTCGTCGTCGAGGGCGTCGTCAAGCGCGTCGTCGAGGGCGTCGTCATCAGCCAGCATTCCGGCCTGCGCGGCCTCCTGGGCCTGCTGCTCTTTTTTACGGTTGCGCCCGCGTCCGCCACGGCGGCCACGGCGATTTTTGCGGCGGGGCGAATCCCCGGCAGCGGCATCGTCCGCAGACGCGTCAGAACCTTCCCCGGTCGCGTCATCCGCAGCAGCGGCTTCGGCGACGTCGCCAGCGCCCTGTGCGGCGCGCGCGGTCATCGGCGCGGCGTCCTGCGGTTGTTTTGCTTGATCCTGTGAAGACTTGTCAGCAATACGATTGGCCGCGCCGCGCTCTGTCGCGTCCGTTTCGGTCGCAATGGCGGTTCCCTGAGCCTCGGCGGGCGCAGCTTGGGCTGCGGTCGGGGCGGTTTCGGTCTTTGCGGTTTTTTGCGCCGCATGTCGTGCGGGCTGGTGCGCCGGTTTGGCCGCCTCAGGGGCCGATGCCGCAGCGCTGACAGCGGCGGCGTCAGCAGCCGGAGCTTCGGCAGACTTGGCCTGCCGTGCCCTGGTGCCACGTGCGGCGGTCTTTTTGGGCGCTGCTTTTGCGGGCTTGGCGGTTTCGCCAACGGGGGCCGCCGGGTCGCCAGCCGAGAGGGCGGGTGTGCTGGCGGGTGCGTCGGCTTCGGTCACCTTGGGCTTGCGCGCAGTCTTGCCGCGTGCGGCAGAGCGGCTTGTGGTCGCTTTGGCGCTGTTTTTGCCAGCCGGTGCGGCCTGTGCGGCAGACTCTGCCGGGGCCGCGCCCTGTGCGTCCGCAGAAATTTTTGCGGTAGCGTCAGCCGTTTTTTTGCTCTCGGCGGACACGGTTTTTGTAGATTTGCCCGCACTGCGTGAAGTCTTGGCGCTTGCCGTGGACTTGGCGGCGGTTTTGGAAGCCGGGGCGGCCTGAGGGGCCGGAGCGTCGGCTGCGCCTTGTGCGGGCACAGATTCGGCAGTTTTGGATGCGGCCTTGCCGGTGGCCTTTTGAGGGGCTGTTTTGGCTCTGCTGCGGGTTGAAGGGGTGCGCTTGGGCTTGGAAACTTCCTGCGACGATGCATCCGTGGCTGGCTGTGAAGCGGCCACGGGGGTGTCTTGGTCTATGGTCATGAAAATCCTTTTGCTGCGGGGCGTATACGCCTCCGCAAAAATTTCAGCCAGCATGCCATGCACTTACGGGAATGTGCCGTTTTTGCTCCGCCGCAGCGCCAACAAGGCGCGCGAAGGCGGTAGCATGCTAATCCGCTTTTTGGAGAGTACGTTTTTTTTGAAAATATGCAAGCAGGCAAGGGGAGGCTGGCAAAATCAGTAAAAAAGAAGGAAAAATGCCGCAGGGATGGGAATAAAAAAAACCGTTATACGGCGTGCGCCAGATACCTGGGGGCTTGCGGCATCCGCCGGAATCTCTGCCGACATTCTGGCGGATGCGCCTGCAAAAGCTAGTCTTCGAGCATTTTCAGCTCGGCGGAGAGCTGGCCGGAGTTGGAGCGCAGCAGCACATAGCCGCCCTGGGCAAGCATGCCAGGGTTGACCACAAGGGTGCGCCCCACGCGATCCATGGCCCGCGCCTCGTGGATATGCCCGCACAGGCAGATGTCGGGCTGGGATTCTTCCAGAAATTCGCGCACGGCCGTGGAACCCACATGGATGCCGCCGGGGATGACATCGCAGGCGGTGTCCTTGGGGGGATTGTGCGAAACAAGCACGCTGTGCGGGTAGTTGCGGGCTTTTTGCCAGCAGGTTTCAAGCCAGGTCGCAAAGGCCGATTCGGGAAATTCGCTGGGCGTGCCAAAGGGCGTAAACGTGGATGCCCCAACGCCAAAAATGGCGATTTCGGGTGTGAGTTCTCGGGTCTGGGTGTGCAGGTTCCAGCCTTTTTCGCTCAGCCACTGGTCGACTTCGGGCCTGTCCATGTTGCCGATCTGGGCCAGCACGGGTATGTCGTGCGCACACAGTGCCGCCATAACGGTTTCTGCCTGCTTGATGCCGCCAGTGATGGTCAGATCGCCGGTAACGATGATGCCGTCAGCCTGCGAAAGTTCGGGTATTTTGGCAAAGCGTTCCGGTTCGTCGTGGATGTCGCCCACGGCTATCCAGAGATAGTCCTGAGAGTCGGCGCTTGGCATGGTGTTGCTTCCTTTGTTACAGTGCCTCAGGCCTTTACAGTGACACACATCGACCTACAAGGAAAGAGCCGCTTGTCCTCCCGCAGTATGCACTCCGCGCCCGGCATGGCCGCCGGCGCCGACGTATTGTCGCCGCAAACAGCGCAGGCCCGCGACGACGTGCGCCGCGCCATGCGCCGCCTGCGCGCCGGGCAGCCGCCAGATATCGCCGAAGCCCGCAGTCTTGCGGCGCAAAGGCGTATGCTGGGAGCGCCCATGTGGGCCAGGGCCCGCTCTGTGGCCCTGTATGTGGGCGTGCGGGGCGAGCTTGGTACGCACGTTCTCTTGCAGGCCGCCTGGCAGACGGGAAAAACCGTATGGTTGCCGCGCGTGCGGCCAGAGGCGTCGGGTCTGATGGATTTTGCGCCCTGCAGCGGGCCGGAACACTTGCGGCCCGGCCCCATGGGCCTGCTTGAACCCCTGGACAGCCTGCCCGGCGTGGGGCCCGAAATGGGCAAGGATGCGGGTCATGGTGCGGGTCATAATGCGGGTCATGATGCGGAGCTGCCGGTCTTTGCGCCGGACATTGCGCTGCTGCCGGGGGTCGCCTTTGACCTTGCGGGTGGGCGTCTGGGGTACGGGGGCGGTTATTACGACCGCTTTCTGGAAAAAGGCCTCAACTGCCCCCGCGTGGGGTTGTGCTTTGAGTTTCAGTTGGTGGAATCCCTGCCCCTGGCCCCCTGGGACCAGCGGGTCAACTACATATGTACTGAAGAGCGTATGCTGTGTCTGTAAGTTATATTCCCTTTGAGTTTCCCGGTGTGCCGCAGGTTGGCTGCGCTTTTCAGACGCGTGGCGGCGGCGTGAGCCTTGGCGAATACGGCGGCGGCAACATTGCCTTTACCGTGCAGGACAACCCCGATCATGTCATTGCCAACCGTCGCAGCCTGCTGGCAGACCTGCGCCCGCAGGGTATGACCGCCTGGGCCGAGCTGATGCAGGTGCATGGCGATGTGATGGTCTTTGAACCGGCGGCGGTGGCCTGCGAGACAGCCGTAACGGCTGAGGGCGACGGCATGGGCACGGCGCGTCCCGGTCTGGGCCTGCTCATCAAGACCGCCGACTGCCAGCCGATTCTTGTTGCCCATAAAAGCGGCAAATACATTGCCGCCATGCACGCGGGCTGGCGCGGCAACCGTTGCGACTTTCCCGTCACGGGCGTGGCCCGCTTTTGCGAGCGCTACGGCCTTGAGCCGCGCGACCTTGTGGCCGTGCGCGGGCCCAGCCTTGGGCCGGGCAGGGCGGAATTTGTCAATTTTGACAGGGAGTGGGGCGAGCCCTACCTGCCCTGGTTTGACGCCGACAGCAAAACCATGGATCTGTGGGGGCTTACGCGGCATCAGCTGGAGCGTGCCGGGCTGCCGACGCGCAGCATTTACGGGCTGGACCTCTGCACGGCCAGCAACAACGGACAGTTTTTTTCGTACCGTTGCGCAAGGCAGTCGGGCCGTCAGGCCAGCCTGGTGTGGATAAAAGCCTGAGCCATTGACAGGCCGCAAGCCCGCGCCTAGAGTGTTGGCGGCATTGGTAGCCGGGAAACCGGCTTGAAAAGGGAATCCCGTGTAAAACGGGAGCGGACCCGCCGCCGTAAGGTTCTTAACCTTGCTCCATCTAGCGCCACTGGAAACGGGAAGGCCGGAGCAGGGGAACCAAGCCGGAAGACCTGCCATGCCCCACGGTGCGCGTCATGGAATGACGGCATCTCGGTGCGGCGCGACCGCCCCACGGCAACGGGTTTTTGCCGGCAGGAAAGAGGAAATACGGGCCTCTTCCACCACGAGTGGAAGAGGCTTTTTTTATGCCCGGGCGGCGCTGGCCGCCAAGAGGCAATGGTCTGCCCAGGGCCAGCCACGCTTTGGCCCGCGTTTGCCCGCTGGGCAAGGCAGAGGACCGGCATGACCAGAATCTCCGCATCTACTCCCTCCTCCTCGCAATCCCGCAGGCTTTGGCCGGTGTTTGCCGGTCTGGCCGTCTTGTGGCTGCTTTCACTGCCGCTGGCCTGCTTGCCGGGACCTGTGCCCCTGAGCGCTCAGAGCGTGTTTCGCGCTTTGGCGGCTGTTGTCGGTCTTGCGCCAGCGCCGGATGATTCCGCGCTTACCGGCGTTGTGGTCAGCATACGGCTGGCGCGCGTATGTCTGGCCGCCTTGTGCGGCGGCGCTCTGGCCATGGCCGGGGCAGCCTTGCAGGGCGTTTTGCGCAACCCGCTGGCTGATCCGTTTACGCTGGGTATTTCAGCCGGGGCAGCCTGCGGGGCCAGTATGGCTATCGCGCTTGGCGGGCCGCTGGTTGCGCTGCTTGGCGGTTTGCCTGGGCTTGCCGGGTTCAGCCACGCGGGGCTGGTGGCTCCTGCCGCGCTGTTTGGCGCGCTGGCGGCGCTTGGCGGCGCACTGTGGCTCGGGCGCGGCGACGGGGCCTTCAGCCGTGAGAGCGTTATTTTGGCGGGCATAGCCGTGGCTGCGTTTTTGGGCGCGCTGGTGGCGCTGGTAAAGGCCCTTAATGAAGAATCTGTGACCAGCATCGTGTTCTGGATCATGGGGTCCTTTCAGGGGCGCGGCTGGAGCAGTATGCCTCTGCTGCTGGTCACCGTGGTGCCCGGCCTGCTGGCAACGGCGCTTGGCTGGCGCGCTCTGGACGTGCTGGCCCTGGGCGACGAGCAGGCGGCCCAGTCCGGTCTTGACGTGGGGCGCGCCCGCTTGTGGCTGCTGGCCGGGGCCAGCTGCATGACGGCTGGCTGCGTGGCTGTGGCCGGGGTTATCGGATTTGTGGGGCTGGTTGTGCCGCACGTGCTGCGCCTGCTGCTGGGCTGGGGCCACGGCCCCCTGCTGGCAGCGGCCTTTATGGGCGGCGGCGTGCTGCTGGTCTGGGCCGACGTGCTGGCGCGGTGCGTGCTCTCCGGCGGGCAGGAGCTGCCCGTGGGCGTAGTGACGGCCCTGCTTGGCGGTCCGTTTTTTGCCCTGCTGGTACGGAGGCGCTGATGGCGGAAGAATGCCGGATGTCCGTGCCGGGGCAGACTGCGACTCGTGGGCCGACAACCGCTCAGGCCTCGCCGCGCGGCGAAGCATCCGGCCCGCCCGTTGTGCGGGTGGCGGGCGTCAGTGCCGGTTACGGCGGGCGCGACGTGCTGCGCGGAGTGGATTTCAGTTTGCGGGCGGGGGAGTGCGCGGCCCTGCTTGGCCCCAACGGCAGCGGCAAGACCACGCTGTTGCGAGCCATCTCGGGGGTGCTTGCGCCGCAGGCGGGCAGTGTGGAGCTTTTAGGGCGTCCGCTGGCGGCATTGCCTCCGCGCGAGCGTGCCCGCATGGTGGCCGTGGTGCCGCAGCGGGGGCAACTGCCTCAGGGGCTCACAGCGCGGCAGATGGTGCTGCTGGGACGCTTTGCCCACCTTGGTTGGCTGGGGGCCTACAGACGCAAAGATTACGCGGCGGCGGACAGGGCGCTGGACGAAACCGGCGCCATGCCCCTGGCGCACCGCAGGCTCAGCGAGCTTTCGGGCGGCGAGCTGCAGCGGGTGTTGCTGGCCCGCGCCCTTGCGCAGGAAAGCCCCCTGCTGCTGCTGGACGAGTTGGCCGCCGGTCTGGATCTGGCGCGCATGGTCGATCTGTTTGACCTGCTTGAGCGCCGCCGCGCCGCCGGAGCCTGCGTGCTTATGGCCGTGCACGACTGCAATCTTGCTGCGCTGTACGCCACGCGGCTCATGGGACTCAAAAACGGCGGTCTTGTTTTTGACGGCCCGGTGACACAGGTTTTTACAGAGGAGAATCTCGGTGAGCTTTACAATATACCCATCTGCGTGCTGCCCCACCCCCGGTTTGGCTTGCCGCAGGCGCTGCTTGCCAGCGCGTCCGGCCCATGGAGCTGCAAGGACGGCAAAAAAAGCGCTGGCGACGCTGGCGCTGATTTTGCCCCTGCTGACGCTGGCCCTGACGGTATCCGTCCCGGCGGCACGGGCCGCCAGCCCTGAGGCGTCGGCGGCAGAGTCTCCCATTGTCGTCGTCGACGACACGGGCAACAGCGTGACGTTTGCGCACCCGGTACAGCGGGTGATCGCCCTGTACGGCGCGTTTAACGAGATTTTTCTGTCCATGGGCGCGGGCGATCTGCTGGTGGCCCGCACTGCGGCGGACGGCAACCTGCCGGAGCTTGCCAGCCTGCCCGCCATAGGCACGCACATGCGGCCCAATGCCGAGCTTGTGCTGGCGCAACGGCCCGATGTGGTGCTGCAGCTCGCGGGGCGCAGCGAGGCTCAGGTCCAGACCGACAACCTTCGTTCTCTTGGACTGAACGTACTGACGTTTGAAGTAAATTCCTTTGAGCGGCTGTTTGAAGTTACGGAAACTCTGGGGAGACTTGCCGGTCGCGAGGAAAGGGCAAAGGCCCTTGTGGCGGCCTGGAAACAGCGCCTTGAGGCCCTGCGTGCCCGCAATGCGGGCAAACCTGCGGCGCGGTTTTTTTATGAAGTGCGCTATCCCAATCTGCTGGCGGCCGGTATGGGCGGCATCAGCAGCGAAATACTGACCCTTGCCGGTGGGCAGAATGTGGTAACCGACGGCAAAAAGCTGGTGCGCTTCAGTGAGGAAGCCCTGCTGGCGGCCGACCCCGATGCGTACATCATCCAGAAAGGCCCCATGAATCCTGCGCCGACCCCGCTGACGGAGCGCGACCACTTCAGGGATCTGCGCGCTGTGCGCCAGGGGCGTGTGCTGGTGGTGGACGAAGAGCGTTTTGCCCGTCCCGGCCCGCGCGCCCTGGATGCGGCGGAAGAGCTGGACGCCTGGCTGCACCGTTGAGCCGCAATTTTTTTGAGCCTCTAAAGCGAGATATGTAATGAGTGGAATACTGTACGGTGTGGGCGTGGGCCCCGGTGCGCCCGACCTTTTGACCCTGCGGGCGGTCAGGGTGCTGGGCGAGGTGGATGTGATACTTGCCGCCGCGTCGCCCCGCAATGATTTTTCTGCGGCGCTGGATACCGCCCGGCCGCATCTGCGGGCGGATGTGCGCGTGCAGCGGCTGGAGTTTCCCATGACGCGCGACCGGGCCGTGCTGCGCGAGGCCTGGCGCGAGGCAGCCCAGACCACGGTCGGGGTGCTGGAGAGCGGATTGAGCGCCGCCTTTTTGACCATCGGCGACCCGCTGATTTACAGCACCTTTGGCTATCTTATGCGCACGCTTGCCCAGACCGCGCCGCATCTGACGGTCGAGGTCATCCCCGGCATCACGTCCTTTCAGGCTGCGGCGGCCCGCACCCGCACCGTGCTGTGCGAAAACAGCGAAACCCTGCGCGTCATCCCCGGCATCAACAACCGCGAGAGTCTTGAAGATTCGCTGCGGCAAACAGACACGGCCGTGATATTGAAGGCCTACCGCAATCTGCCCGCCATTGCCCAGGCGCTGAGCGCCACAAACCGGCTGGATTCGTGCCTGCTGGCAAGCCATGTGGAGCAGCCCGCCGAAACCGTGCGGCAGGGGCTTGGCGACATGCAAAACACGCCGCCCTACATGTCGCTGATTTTGAGCCGAAAGCCGCAGGCCTAAACGCAAAAAATCGCGCGCAAGGGGGGGGCGGCCAGGCCGCCGCCCCCCTTGCGCGCTTAGCCGCTCAGCGTTTTACCGGCATATACAGTTCAAAGGGCGAGGCGGGCGTCCAGTCCGCCTGGTACAGCTCAAAGCAGGAGGCCTGTTCGTTGAGCTTCCATTCGCTCTGTCCGGCAAGCCACGTCTGGTACAAAAACATGTAGCCAGCCCCGATGCTCTCTAGGTTGGGCACCTGACAGCGGGCGTACGCGCCTGCGGGTATCTCCACAGGCGCAAGTTCCGTCGGCAGCGGGCCGTCAGCCGCCTCAAACGCCGCCCAGTAGTCGAAATCCTGGGCGTTGAGCATTACGGATATGCCGTAGACGCCCTTGCGGTAGCCTGCGGGCACGTGACGGCAAAAGTTCTGCCACAGGGCCGGGCAGTCGCGCTGCGCCTGGGCAAGCGAGGTGCGTACCTTGATGCCCGCCAGCCGTTTTGCCAAAAAATCAACAACGCTCACATCAAAACCGTTCATAACTGCTCCTTGGATAAGTAATGGTGCTTGGGGGCAGCATCGGACAGCGGCAAAAAACCCGCTCGACTTTTTTTGCGCTTCTGTCCACCCTTGAGAGGCGGCGCGCGTCGCCTCTGAGGAGGAACCATTGGAAACGCTTTCTTACCAGCAGCGCATCAACCGTGTGCTGCGGCACATCGAGCAGCACCTTGACGAGCGGCCTGATCTGGACGGGCTGGCCCGCATTGCCTGTTTTTCGCCCTACCATTTTCACCGCATTTTTTCAGCCATGGTGGGCGAAAGCGTGGCGGCCTATGTGCGCCGCCTGCGGCTTGAGCGTGCGGCCATGCAGCTTGGGCATTCGGACGAGTCGGTAACGCAGATAGCCCTCGGTGCGGGGTACGAAAGCATGGACGCCTTTGCGCGGGCCTTCAGGGCGCATTTTGGCATGCTGCCCTCAGCCTACCGCCGCAGGCGCGGAAATCTTGAGGCGGCCCGCAGGCGCGATATGGCGCGGCCCCTGTTTTATCACGAAATGCCCGACTGCCCGCCCATGGACGTGCGCATAAAAACATTTGCTCCCTGCCTCGTTGCCGCCGTGCGCCATACCGGGGCATACGACGAGAGCGGCCCTGCCTGGGACGCCCTGTGCGGCGGGCTGGCAAAAAACGGGCTGCTCTCTGCCCAGGCCGTCGCCTACGGCGTCAGCTACGACAACCCCGACATCACCCCGCCCCCCAAATGCCGCATGGACGCCTGCGTCAGCCTGCCCCAGGGGCTCAATGAAACCTGCGAGGCCTTGCGCCCCTTGTTGCTGGATGAAAATATTTTTTTGCGGCATGTGGGCGGGGAGCAAAAATATGCCGCATTGCTGGTCAAGGGCTCGTATATGCTGCTGCATCCTGCCTACCGCTCGCTGTTTGGCATGTGGTTTCCGCAAAGCGGGCATGAGCCGTTTAATGATCCTGGATTTGAAATATACTGGAATTCTCCCAAAACAACGCCTGAAAATGAATTGCTTACAGAAATATGCATTCCGCTTAAACAGCGGTAAAATCGTGCTGCTGGCGCTCTCGGTCATGCAACAAGCATGGTAAAGCCCCGGTTATCCGGACAAGGCGGCGGCAAGCACCGCTGGCGGCGACCCGAACGTGGTTTTTTGCCAGCAGCGCATGACCCGGCGGCCTTTACCTTGGGTTGCAAAACATGGTTGGGCAACATGAAAAACAACATGGCCGGAGCCGAGCAAAAAAACTTTGAGGCGGTGGAACAGGTCCGTCAGGCGGATAGGGTGCGCACCCTGGCCTAAAAACAATGGCTGCCACACAGAAAGTGGGTGGTGTTATCTGGAGCATTCAGGAAGGCGCGCGCAAAAACATCGTGGGGGGGCAGGCCTGCAGCCACCATTGAAAATGCCGCGCGTCGGGTCACATTCTCGGCGAATCGCTCACGCAAATTGCAGCCTCCGTGGAGCTGGCCAGCGATCAGATGCGTTTCATCGCCGCACAACTTGCCGGTGCTCCGCTGCTGCGCATTGCGCCTTGCTGGCGGTTGAGGTATGATTTTTTGCATCGAAAGCCTGTTTGTGGCGCAATCCTGCGCACAATAAGCTTTTGCGGCCATGTCTCGGAGGCTTTAACGTGCGGCGTTTTTATCAGGAAAGCTGGCAAGGCATACCCTTTACGTCCTTTTCACATATATCCTTCTTTCATCTGGCGGAACCAAAGTTCTACGCGGTTTTTTATGAAGAGCTGTTTCGCCGGTACAAAAGCTGGGACGATTTGCCGTCTGTGTGGCGCGAAAACAAGCGCAAAGACGCCAAATGGCTCGTCGGACAGCTGCACGCCAAACTGGCGCAGGATCCGGCGGACCGTAAGGAACCTGTGCGCGTGCTCTCCATAGGCAGCGGCGTGGGCTACATGGAAAGAATTTTGCTCGAAGAAATGCCGGAGCTTGAGCTGCACGTCAACGAGCCAAGCACTGTGGGCATGAAGTGGCTGCGGGAGTATATACCCAGCGACCGCATATACATCGGGCTGCCGCCTGTGTGTCTGCCCTCGGACGTGCAGTACGACATGATCTATCTCTCAACTGTCGATTATGGCATACCCACACGCGAGTTTCAGCATCTGCTGTGGGAGCTGCGCGCCCAACTTGCCCCGGGCGGCGAGCTTGTGCTGCTCTCGGCCTCGCTGCTGGAGGAGGACTCCTTTATCGGCAGCTTTGTTAACGCCATCAAGATAGGCATTCGCGCGGCGCTGCACTATATGGGCATTCGCCGCCAGCAGTTCTGGGGATGGCGGCGCACGCAGGATGAATACCGGGATCTTTTCAAGGAGGCTGGCTTCACCAAGGTGCGGGACGGCTGGCTTGAAGACGGTTTTGAAACCTACTGGATACGCGGCCAATAGCGCTCGAGCGGCGTGAACGTCTGATACTTTGTCGGCCTCGAGGTTGTCCCTCGGGGCCGACTTGTTTTTTGGCAACCAGGGAAAGACCGGCGCGTAGCGGCCAGGGCAATCAGCAGGTTGGGCAGGGAGGCGGCGTGTCTGCCGCAACGTCCGTTACCGTACCGTAGCGGGCCAGAACATGGCTCAGGCTGCCGTCAAGCAGCATTTTTTTTTCGGTCTGTCGGGCGGGACTTTGGTAAAAGCCATTGTGGCGGATGCGGCTGTCTGCGTCTTGAGCGCTGATCCCGCCTGGGTGGCACATTATTTCCACCAGCGGCGAGGGCTGCCGTCTGAGCTGTATGGCGGACAGCGAGGCCGCAACTCTGGCGGCGGTGAGGTTGCCGCCTGCCACAAGCCCGCAAAGATACTGGTTGTGGGCAATGCCCATGCTGTCCAGCAGGCGGACAAAGCCTGCTGACCAGTGCGTAAGCAGGGCGCGCCGGGCGCAGCCCACAAGCAGCGGCAATAACGGCAACGGGGCCAGATGGGCAGGCTCGTTTGGCAAACGCACATAGCTGGGCCTGTGCTCATGCATGAGCTCGGCCATGGTTTGCTGCAGCGCAGGGATGCAGTGGATGTGGAGGTGTCCGTCCAGATGCAGCCCGCTTCGCTGGTGCAAACATCCAATACCGGCGGCAAAGGCGTCTATCTGCGCCTCCAGCTCTGTGCGTATGGCAAAGAGCAGGGCCTTTTTACGGGCTGCGGTACCGGCGGCCAGCGCTGCGAGCATCTGCCCCAGTCCGTAGCGAAAGACACCGGCCTCGTCGACCAGGGGGCGCACTTGCCCTATGGGCGCGGAGCAGCGCCCTTCAAGGATATTGAGGTGCAGGCATACGCGCGTGCGCGGCAAGCCTGCAAGAGCTTGCAGGCTTGCTTTGGTGTCTGAGCCGCCCATGACGACAGAAACGGAATTGAGCGGGCCGTGGGCGAGGCAGTCGAGGATGTCCGCGCTGATAGAGGGGGTCAGGCCGCAGTCGTCCGCATGGACGATAAAGCGCATGGCGTGTTGGTCTGCCGCGTTTTGTCCGCTCATGGCCCGGGGTGCGCCGTATTGTCGGCTTCCAGCGTTTCGGCCAGCAGGTAGCGGGGGCGGCCTTTCAACTCGATAAAGGCGTGGTGAATGTAGGCCGACATGATGCACAGGCCGGTGAGTATGGCGCTGCCGGTAAGCAGGATCAGCAGGATAACGGTGGTAAAGCCCGAATGCGCATGCCCTGCAAGGTAGCTCCAGAGCGCTTCGCAGCCCACAAAAAACGATAGCGCGTAAAACAGCAGGGTAATGACGCCTATGATCAGCAGGGGCTTGCCGCTGAACGACGTCATGGAGTCGACAGCCAGGGTCACCCTGCGGGCCATGCTCCATTTGCTTGCGCCGCCGCAGCGGGCGCAGGGCGTAAACAGTATCTGCTCGTGTCGAAAGCCCATCCACGAGGTCAGGCCGCGATAAAAAAGCTTGCGCTCGCCCAGGCTCTTCCAGGCTTCGACCACCTTGCGGTCAAGAAGTTTGAAGTCGCCTGAACCCTTGAGATCGTATGAGGTCAGCATCTGAAAAATGCGGTAGAACGACACGGCGCAACACCTGCTTAACAGTGATTCCTCCTGCCGTTCCTGCTTGCGCACATCAATCACGTCAACCCCGCCGGTACGCCACAGGGCGACCATCTCGGGGATGAGCGCGACAGGGTGCTGCATGTCGCTGTCCATGGTTATGACGGCATCGCCTCGGGCAGCCGCCAGCCCGGCGGAGAGCGCCGCATCCTTGCCAAAATTTCTGCTCAGGCGCAGGCAGCGCAGGCAGGCATGTTGCCCGGTCAGCGCGCGCATGACTTCCCATGTTTCGTCGGTGGAGCCGTCGTCAACCAGCACGATCTCGTAGCTTGCGCCGCAGTCGTCTTTAAGCCGGGCAAGCTCCGCCGCCAGCGCGTTTACAAATTCGGGCAGGTGGGCGCCTTCGCAATAGACAGGTGCAACAACAGAGAGTGTGGTTTGACGCATGTGATGGTCTCACGGGGTTGCAATTTCTGCCGCAATGCCGCGTTTGGCAATAAACCAGCGGTTACTGCTCCACACGATGGTACCCTGGCGCGCGATGTTCTCACGCTCGGACTTTTTGCCGCACAATATCCACTCGGTACCTGATGCCAGCCATGCCGCCGTTAACCCCTGTTTATCGCGTATGGTGACAAGGTCAAGCCAGCGTGCCGCCCCTTGTGCATCCTGGCTGTAAAGATATGAAGAGCCGTCCTTGAAGGCATAGGACAGGGGCCTGTACAGCCGGTAACGGACGGCCATGGCATCCGGCTCGGCAAACAGGGGGGCGCCTTGAGGCACAAATTTTTCTATCGCCTGCAGCGCCTCGGCATAGTCTGCCCCTCTGCTCAAAACGTGCTGCGCATGCTTCGGCAAGGGCAGGTTGAGCGAATGCGCAAAGGCAAACCGCACGCCTGAGGCCCAGCGTCCCTGGTCAAAAACAAGCACGCAGACGACAGCGGCAATTGCCGCCAGCCCTGCCCATCTGGGGGCGCGTTGCCATAGACAGGCAAAAGCGCCGACAATCATGAGCCAGCACAGAAAAATAATAAATCGTACGCCACGGGGCAACTCCGCGCCCATGGGCAGCCGGTGGAGCATCTCGGCAATGCTCGTCTCCACTACAGAAAGCAGCACGACAATGCCAACCCCCAATATGAGGGTGGGCACAATGGAGGCCAGACGCTTCATGATCGGCGAGCCGCAACGCCGTACAATAAAAAAACTGACAACGCCGGACACAAGCAGCGGAAAACAGTCGCTGCGGTGATGCAGGTGGCCGACCAGCCTGTTCCAGAGGCCGCCTTCGTCTTCAAGAAAGCGGCGGTCGAATACCTGCTGGAACACCGCAAGATCGTTGGCCGAAAACACCGTGGCTGATTTGATGGCGCTGCACAGGTACAGCAGCGTGGGGATGCACCATGCCGCAAGACTGAGCAGCAGCCAGCCCGCGTGACGCGGCAGGCTGTCGCCCTTGGCCCGGTGAAAGAAAAAAACGGTAAAAAGCATGCAGCTGACCACAAGCGAGCTGATGCTGTGCAGGTACATGCCGCAGCCTGAGGCAAAGAGTATGAGGGGCCGTAACTGGGGTTTGTCCAGCGCGGAAAGGGTAGCAGCCAGCAAAAGGGGAAAGAGGGCCGCATAAAAAACGCGCGGGGTGATGTCGCCAGAGCCGAAGCCCCAGTATGTGCCAAAGCTGACCCAGACCGTCACGCCCGTCAGCAGGGCAAACAGGGCGGCAAGCAGTGGGGAGCCCCATAGGCGGCGGCCAAGATAGTAGCAGGCTACATAGTGAAGGAAGGCCCCCGCTGCACCAGCGCGCAGCAGGCCCTGAACAATGTCGTCGCCTGGCTGCAGCAGGCGCGCCAGCGTCGATTCAAGGCTGATGATGGAGTTGGCCGTGGTTGGCGCAGCCAGCAGAGGATCCTGGCTGAAGAGCTCGCGGTGCAGTTCGCCCGCAATGTTTTGCACATAGCAGCACAGATCGCTGCTGATCTTGAGTCCGTCACAGGAAAGAAGGCTCACACCCCAAAGGCCAAACAGCACATACGCCGCAATAACGCCTACAAAGGCCGCATCCCATAATATGTAGCTTTGGTGAGTGTTGGAGGTCATGTTCCAGGCACCTACGTGGATAGGAATGCAAAAAAGCAGTCAGCCGTTGAATGCCAGAATAGGGTGTGCCACACAAATTCATTCATCGTAGCAGGATAGCGATAGGGTTTTGTCCGTCTTTTGACAAGCAGATTCCAGTCAAACGTCATTATTGTCTTGAAAATTAGTTGGCTTGTCGCCCTGACGGAAGACTGGCCGCGCAGAAAAAGAAAAAATCTGGCGTTGCCATTGTTGTAAAAAAGGGCTCTGTTCACGATGCGCGTTAGGTCAGGGCACTGCAGCACCCGCAATATGTGTATAAATACATCAGCCGTTGCCTGCGCGCCCGGCCTGCGATGAGCAAACCGCAGGCTGCAACGCTGCGCGCCAGACAAAAATATGGCTGCCCCTGTGTACGGTGCGCAGATGCCGCCGCAAATTAAAAGGCCGGGATTGTTCCCGGCCTTTAATCACAGGTTGATACCAGCGTGCGGAGCACAGGCTGTGTTCAAAAACGGTCAGCGGCTGACAGCATGCTGCGCCACCAGTTCATCCAACCATCCCAAACAGAGCCGAGGATCGAATCCTCAATGCGCCATCCGACGGACCCCAACAAAACGGCATTTTCCATAGTCTGCCTCCTTGCAATAGGTGGTTGCGAAATAAACTCCGTGGGAAAAAACTAGCACGTCAGTGGGGCGGGCGCAATGGTCTTGGGGGGGGCGGAAAAAAATATCTTGGAGGCCAGCAATGCCATGACCAAGTGCCTTTTGTAACTGATTGAAATATATTTGTTTTGTTGTATTTGTTGCTATTTTGGCGGCTCTACCTCAAAGGCGGGGGCATAGCGTCTCCAAGAAAAAATTGGCCTTCCCCCAGAAAAGCATGCCATTGAAAAGTTAGAATCCCTGCCATAGGAACACTAAAATGGAACATAGCAGATTCACCGAAGCGCAGGTTATTGTGGGATATTGTGGCAGCTGAGGCTGGTGTTCGTGTTGTCGATCTGTGCCGCCAGAATGGCATCTGGCTATGCCAGTACCCAGTGCCGGTGAGCAGCCCAACTCCTTGGGGCTGGTTACCAAACTGACGCATGCAGAGTCAGGGCAGGGCAAAGTTCCCTCGCGGTGGTTCCTTTGCCCGAGGCTGATCCGCAGGGCATGTTTACGGAAAATGACGATGGTGAATGTGCCAAATCCGGCAAGAAATCAACCACACTCCCCGAGTTGCCCATAATTTTCCTTGAATTGCAAAAAGCGCGTCAACGCGACCAAACCATCAAAAAAAACACTACCACGTTCAAATCGCGTGTCGGCTCGTCGTGGAAGCCAGTCTCCCCTGGAAGGCGTGACGGCGCAGGATGGACGGTCCCGCATCATTGCCACGGCAACACGCACAGGCCAAAAAGGAACTGCTCACGGGCGCGGGTTAACGCTGGAGTGTGCAACGCAAACTGAGATGGAAGTATGTTGATGCCGCATGGCAAACGAACCGCATCAAAACATGGAGTGAAAGGACTGACTCTTGATTTTATCGATGAGTTGGACAATGATATCAAGCGAACCCGAAGACTTGCTGTGCGTATGCAGGGTGGACAGGCGCAGAGACCGGCTATTGCAAGGGTGTTGTCCAGCGAGTCGGAGCTGATTATTTTTGATGAAGCCACAAGCTCCATTGATATGGAGAATAAAAGGTACATTCACCACGCCACCCTGTCCTTGCGCCATAATGACCATGGTCATTATGGCGCATCAGTTAAGAGCCGTGGAAAACTGCTATTCCGTCATCTGTCTGGACAAAGGTCATATGCGTATGGCAGGAAGTGCAGATCATGTTCTGCCTGATTATACTGCGGCATTGTGCGGCAGCATAGAACAAGAATTACCCGGCGGGTTTGCCGGAACAGAAATAGAAAAGGATAGTTGATGGCAACTCCTTTGAAAATTTTCGTCACTGGCGCTGATGGCTTCATAGGCTCCCACCTGTGCGAAAGACTTGTGCAACGAGGCTATACGGTCAAGGCGCTTACGCAATACAATTCATTCAATTCTTGGGGTTGGCTCGATCATTCGCCGCTTGTGGGCGAGATGGAAATTTTTGCTGGTGATATCCGCGACCCCAATGGCATGCGCACTGCGGTGAAAGGCTGTGATGCCGTCCTGCATCTGGCGGCCCTTATTGCCATCCCCTATTCTTATCATTCGCCCGATGCTTATGTGGATACCAATATAAAGGGGACGCTCAACATCCTTCAGGCTGCCCGTGACCTTGAGGTGGAACGCTGCATCCACACTTCCACCAGCGAAGTCTACGGCACCGCACAGTTTGTCCCCATTACCGAAGAGCACCCCTTGCAGGGGCAATCGCCGTACTCTGCGACAAAAATCGCGGCGGATCAGCTTGTTCTGAGCTTTTATCGGTCTTTCGGCCAGCCGGTGAGCATTCTGCGGCCTTTCAATACCTACGGGCCGCGTCAGTCCGCGCGAGCGGTCATCCCCACCATCATCACGCAAATTGCCAACGGCGAGCGCCGCATCAAGCTGGGCAGCCTGCACCCCACCCGCGATTTTACCTATGTGACGGATACCGCCAACGCCTTTATTGCCATGCTGGAATGTCCGCTGCAAAATATTGTCGGTGAGGTGTTCAATGGCGGCTCCGGCTTTGAGGTCAGCATGGGGGACACCGCCCGCATGATTGCCCAGGTTATGGGAACGGATATTGAAATTGTTTGTGACGAACAGCGCCTGCGCCCCAAGAACAGCGAAGTGGAACGCCTGTGGGCTGACAATACGCGGCTGGCTTCGCTCACTGGCTGGAAGCCCGAGCATGGTGGCCTGGAAGGCTTCAGGCAAGGGCTTGAAAAAACCGTGCAGTGGTTTGCACAACCAGCCAATCTTGCCGGATACAAGAGTGGTATTTATAATGTCTGATAACAATCAGCGAGATCAACCAAGCATGCCTGCAGCTGATTCTTTTGCGCAGTTGCTGGCTGATATCCGCCAGATCAACGGCATGCCCCAGGGCTATCTGCCCCTGCACGCTCCGGTTTTTCGTGGAGCCGAAAGGGAATATGTGCTGGACGCCATCGACTCCACTTATGTTTCATCTGTTGGGGCCTATGTGGACCGTTTTGAGCGGATGCTCGAAGAAGCCACGGGGGCCGCGCGCGCCGTGGTCTGCGTCAATGGCACGGCGGCCTTGGAGATGTGTCTGATTCTGGCGGGCGTCAAGACCGGCGATCTCGTGCTGACACAGGCGATTTCCTTTGTTGCCACGGTCAATGCTGCGGCGCACCTGGGGGCGGAGCCGGTATTTCTTGATATTGACCCGGACACGCTTGGTCTTAGCCCGAAAGCCTTGTCGGCCTTTCTTCAGGCATACTGCGAGCCTGCCTCGGGCGGCTGCCGTCACAAGGCCACGGGAAAACGCGTGGCGGCCTGCGTGCCCATGCATACCTTTGGTTTGCCTTGTCGTATTGAAAGCCTAGCGGAAATTTGCGAGGCTTGGGGCATCCCGTTGGTGGAGGACGCAGCAGAGGCCGTGGGCAGTACCGTCAGCGGGCGTCATTGCGGCACATTCGGCATCTTGGGGGCGCTTTCCTTCAATGGTAACAAAATTATCACCACGGGCGGCGGCGGGGCCATCCTGACCAATGATACGGAGCTTGGAAAAAGGGCCAAACACTTGACCACCACGGCCAAGGTGCCGCACAAATGGCTATACCAGCACGACCATGTGGGCTGGAATTTTCGTATGCCCAACCTGAATGCGGCCATGGGCTGCGCGCAACTGGAAATGTTGCCAGATTTTTTACAAGAAAAACGTGCCCGGGCAGCCGCCTATGCCCAGCTTTTCGCCAACAGTGACTGGCAGTTTATACCAGAAACAGAAGGCAGCGTGAGTAACTACTGGCTCTGTGCCGTACTTGCCCGTAACCGCGCGGAGCGCGATGCCTTTCTTGAAGCCAGCAATGCCGCGGGGGTTATGACGCGTCCGGTGTGGGAGCCCTTGCACACCCTGCCCATGTACAGAGGCTGCATGCAAGATGCCCTTGCTGTGACCACTGAAATTTCTGACAGGTTGGTCAATCTGCCCAGTGGAGTGTCTTGATGGAAGAACATAAGAAGCCTTTGAGGCATGGTTGCCAAGACATGGGAAACTTGGACAGCCAGTGCATATCCTTTCTCAAAAGGCAGCTTGCTCTGCTTTACGACATATCAGAAATTGAAGAAAAATTGTTACGTAAATATTCGCCGATAACCTTGGCTGAAGCCTGTGCCTGTGTTGCTGGCTATAAAAGAAAAATCATTCCTTCCATACTGCACGCTTCATTTATGTGTATATACACGCATAATATGAGAAAATATTTATGCAATACGGATTTGTTCGACGCACTGTATGTGGTTTGCCGGAGCGTGTTTTCTGTTGATATGTATGGTGCGTCCCTCCCGCCGCATGTATTTTTTGAACATCCATTGGGAACTGTTATTGGGCGGGCTGCGTTGGGAGATTTTTTAACAGTATTTCAGGGCGTCACTATTGGCGGGAGTATTGATGCCGCAGAAGAACGGCAATACCCGACCATTGGGAAAAATGTTATCCTGTATGCGCACAGCGCGGTGATTGGCCAGTGCGTTGTTGGAAACAATGTCGTGCTTGGATCTGGGGCTCGGGTTATTAATTCTGATATTCCAGACAATTCGCTGGTATTTGGCGTCTCGCCCAATCTGGTGATAAAAAGATTACATCAAGAGCGGTATAGCCAGTTGTCACCATTCACTGCTTAGGGTGATGTACTGTTGGCAGACATGTTGCCCGGTGTAACCTACAACAATGCTCGCTGTTACTAAAACGCCATGGATAACATTATAAGTGAAATTTTCGCGCCCATCCTGCTTGTCGGTGGGGGAGGGCATTGCCGGGCGGTTATTGATGTGCTGGAGTCGGCCAATATGGAGATTGCGGGCATTGTACACGGGCTTGAATGTCCCCTCAATCCGGTGCTTGGGTATTCTGCCCTCGGGCGCGATGCAGATCTGCCAGAGTTGCGTTTGCGGTTTTCCCGCGCGGTTATCACTGTGGGCCAAATAAAAAGCTCAACCCCCAGGCAGAATCTTTTTTTCAAGCTACGCGGCATGGGTTTTGAACTGCCTTCAGTGGTTTCCCCTTCTGCACATGTGTCGAGGCACGCATCCATGGGCGCTGGTAATGTTGTCATGCACATGGCGCTTATCAACGCGGGAGCCTCTTTGGCTGATAATTGCATTATCAATTCAAAGAGCCTTGTTGAGCATGACTGTTCCATCGCATCTCACTGCCATATCGCAATTGGAGCAATCCTTTGCGGTGGTGTCAGTGTTGGTAGCGGTTCCTTTATTGGTGCTGGTGCCGTCATTCGACAAAATGTACGCATTGGAAAAAACGTCATTATCGGATGTGGTGCCAACGTGCATGCCGATATCCCTGATAATGCCATTATCAGGGGGAAAAAAGATGTCTAGATGCCACATCATTGCCGAGGCCGGCGTCAACCACAACGGTAGCCTTGACTTGGCTCTGCGACTTGTAGACGCGGCGGCGGCGGCAGGGGCGAATGTGGTAAAATTTCAGACGTTCAGAGCCTCCTGTCTGGCTTCTTGCAACGCACCCAAAGCCCTGTACCAGCAGGCAACAACAGATGCTGACGTATCCCAGCTTGAAATGCTGCGCAGGCTCGAATTGAGCGAGGACGATCATCGGCAGCTTATGAGCTACTGCCAGCAACAGGGCATCGCATTTTTGTCCACGCCATTCGACTTCCCTTCTATTGATTTTCTCGCCTATCTAGGGATGTCCGTCTTCAAAATTCCTTCTGGCGAAATTACCAACCTGCCCTACCTGCGCAAAGTTGGCAGCTTGGGAAAAGACATCATCCTTTCCACAGGCATGAGCACCATTGGAGAAGTGGCCGATGCCATGCGCATTCTGGAGGCGGCAGGCACCCCCCGCGCTCGCATCACTTTGCTGCATTGCACCACCCAGTATCCTGCTCCCCTGGACTCGGTGAATCTGCGCGCCATGCTGACCCTGCGCGAGGGTTTTCCGGGTGTCGCGGGCGTGGGCTATTCCGACCACACGCAAGGCATTGAAGTGCCGTTGGCGGCGGTGGCCTTGGGCGCAACGGTCATTGAAAAGCATTTTACTCTGGACAAAAATATGGAAGGCCCGGATCACAAGGCCAGCCTGGAGCCTGACGAACTGCGGGCTATGGTCGCGGGCATCCGCAGGGTGGAACGTGCCATGGGCGATGGAGTCAAGGCCCCGGCACAGGCAGAAATCCTCAACATGGCTGTGGCGCGCAAGAGCCTTGTGGCGGCGCGGCCCATCAAAAAAGGGGACCTGCTCAATGAAGAAAACATGACCGTCAAGCGCCCTGGCAACGGCATTTCTCCCATGCGATGGGACGAATTTGTTGGCAAGGTTGCAACGCGTGACTATGCCGAGGATGAACTGCTGTGCGAACCATAGCCGTTTTTACGGCAACACGGGCGGAATACGGCCTGCTACGCCCCTTGCTGCTGTGCCTGCGCGAAGGCCGCCAGTGTCGCTTGCAACTGATTGTGAGCGGGACGCATTTGTCCCATGCCCACGGCTACACACTGACGGAAATACGCAGTGACGGCTTTGAGCCAGACGTCATGGTTCCCCTAAACTTTTCAAAGGACTCCCCCGAACATCTTTGCGGCGCATTGGGTACAATGATTGCGGAAACCGGTGCGGCTCTCACACGCCTGCAACCTGACCTTCTTGTTTTGCTGGGCGACAGGTACGAATGCCTTGGCGCGGCCACTGCCGCCGCCATGATGCAGGTACCTGTGGCGCACATTCACGGCGGCGAAATCACCCGTGGAGCCATGGATGACAATTTTCGCCACGCGGTGACAAAGCTGGCTCACCTGCACTTCACTTCTTGCGAACAGTACCGCCAGCGTGTCATCCAACTGGGTGAACAGCCCCAGTGCGTGTGGAATGTGGGTGCACTGGGCGTGGAAAACGCACTTTCACTCCCTCTGCTGGACGAAGCTTCCGTCCGGGAGTATTTGCGCCTTGAAGCAGGTCGTCCGTATTTTTTGTGTACTTTCCATCCCGTGACGCTGGAGCCGGGGCAAGAGGAAACGCAGTGGCTGGAGGTGCAACAGGCGTTGGAAAGGTATGTGGACCATGCGGTTATCGTCACTGGCGCCAATGCCGACCCCGGCGGGGGGCTGATCAACCGCTTGCTGGAGGAATGGAGTCAGCAACAGCCTGAGCGGGTGCGGTTGTTTACCTCTCTGGGGGTGCTGCGTTATCTTTCCGCCGCAAAATATGCCGCCTGCGTGGTGGGAAATTCTTCCAGCGGTGTCGTGGAGATCCCTTCTCTGGGTACACCGGTGGTCAATATCGGCGACCGGCAGCAGGGGCGTATTGCTTCATCGGCTGTTTTGCACTGCCCATCACAGGCGGGCGATATCGTCACAACCATGGCAAGGGCTCTGACTCTGCAATTTCGGGAATACGCACGTATTACGCCTAATCCCTACGAAAAAAACGGAACCAGTGCCGCGATTGCCGAAATATTGCTAACTTTCCCCCTTGAAAGTATACTTAAAAAAGTATTTTACGACATTGCGAGGTACTGATGATCTGGAAGGAGTTGCGCCTTTACCCCGAGCAATCTGTGCGGGACGCGCTCACACTTATTAACAGTACTGGAGAGCAGTTCGCCCTTGTAACCAATACTGAAGACAAACTCGTTGGCGTTGTCACCGATGGAAATGTCCGTCGTGGACTTTTGGCGGGCATATCGTTGGAAAGCCCCGTCCACACGCTCATGCAACCATCTCCCCACGTTGTGGATACCACCACATCCGCAGTGCAGGCCCTGTATTTGATGGAAACAGCATCCCTTACCCACCTGCCGGTACTGGGAGACGATGGCACTGTGCGCCATGTCTGGAGCCTGAAAAGCCTGAAGGGGGTAACCCCACTTCCCAATAGCGTGGTGCTTATGGCTGGAGGCTTGGGAACGCGGTTGGGCGAGCTGACCCAAAACTGCCCCAAGCCCATGCTTGACGTCGCGGGGAAGCCGATTCTGCAGATTGTTCTTGAAAATTTTATCAATGTGGGCTTTCGCAATTTTTTCCTGGCGGTGAACTATCTGTCGGAGATAATCATTGACTATTTTGGCGATGGTTCACGCTTCGGCTGCCAGATTCAATATCTGCGCGAACCCAAACGTATGGGTACGGCGGGCGCGCTCTCGCTGTTGCCGCCCCAGACAATGCCGTTTCTTGTCGCCAACGCCGATATTTTGACACACCTCAATATGCGCTGTTTGATACATGAGCATCAGGCCCACGACAATTCGGCAACCATGGTAGTCAGAAAACACTCCGTACAGATCGCTTATGGCGTTGTCGAAAACGATGGAAAGGGCAATCTCACAGGCATCAAAGAAAAACCTGTTTTCAATGTTCATATCAGTGCTGGCATTTATGCGCTGTCGCCTGCCGTCTTGCCCATGATTCCCTCCAATACGTTTTTTGATATGCCGGATTTGTTCCAGGAACTTTTGCGGGCGGGCCAGTGCCCCAGAATTATGGAAACAGACGACTACTGGCTGGATATAGGGCAGTTGCCCGACTACAAGCGCGCGCAAGACGAGTTTTGACCGGCATGACAAATCCAACTGTTCTTGTATGGGGGCACGGCTCTATTGGCGCGCGGCATGCCCGGCTTGCCGACGAGCTTGGGGCTTCCGTTATCTGCGTGAGCTCGCGTGACGGTCTGCCGTTTCCTTCTGTCAGGCGACTGTGCGACCTGCCGGGAGGCTTTGTTCCGGAAGTGGTCGTTGTGGCGACTCCCACCGCATTGCATGCGGAACACTTGCGTATGGCCTGCAGCCTTGGGGCTCGGCTGGTATTGGTTGAAAAACCCCTTGTGTCCACCACTGCGGAAATCGGTTCCTGGCTGACGCAGGAACAGCGGCAGAGAATTGCTGTTGCGTACAACCTGCGCTTTCACCCCGCAGTTCAGCGTTTGCGGGCGCTTTTAGAAGGGAAACGGCTCTTGGCCTTGCACCTGCATGTGGGGCAGTACCTGCCTTCCTGGCGTCCTGGTCAGGATTACCGCCAAAGCTATTCCTCCTCCCGGCAGCTTGGCGGCGGCGTGCTGCGCGACCTCTCCCACGAACTGGATCTGGCCTGCATGCTTGCCGGTCCATGGAACCGCGTTGCGGCCCTGAGCGGCCGCGTTTCTCATCTGCAAATCGAAAGTGAGGATTCGGTGACGGTTTTGGCTGAGCACGCGGGCTGCCCGCAGGTGAGCATTCACCTCGACTATCTGCAGACTCCCGCGAGGCGTGAAATTGTGGCCGTGCTGGAAGACGGCGGCGTAAGCTTGAACCTGCTGAATGGCAGGCTAGGTTATGACGGAAAGGAAGAGTTGTACCAATGTGAAAGGGACACTGCCTACCGTGGTCAGATGCAGGCTGCTCTTTCTGAAAAAACAGAGTTTTTGTGTTCATTTTCCCAAGGGCTTGACGTGGTGTCTTACATTGACGCCATTGAAGCGGCCGTAGCAAGGCAGGAGTGGGTATGGCGCGCCAACCAGTAGTTTATGCCTTTATTTTCGCACGGGGTGGCTCCAAGGGGGTGCCTCGTAAAAATATCCGTTTGCTCGGCGGCAAGCCGCTTATTGCCCACGCGATTGAGACCGCCAGTCAGATTGCCGCAGTACAGCGTATTATCGTGTCTACGGACGACGCGGAGATCGCGGAGGTGGCCCGGCAGTGGGGGGCGGAAACTCCCTTTATGCGCCCGCCGGAACTGGCCAGCGACACAAGCCCGGAATGGGAAGCCTGGCGGCACGCCCTGCGGCAGGTTGGCTGCACCGAGCAGGGCGGTCCGTGCGACGTCTTTTTATCATTGCCTGCCACAGCGCCCCTGCGCAGCGTGGCGGATGTGGAGCGCTGTCTTGCCGTGTTCCACGAAACCGGCTGCGATGCGGTTATCACCACCACGCTGGCTGCGCGGCACCCCATGTTCAACATGGTTCGGCAAGAGGAGACGGGGCTAGTTCGCCTTGCCATGGGCGCACCTGCAGGCTACAGTCGGCGCCAAGACGCCCCGCAACTTTTTGATATAACCACAGCAGCCTATGTGGTGCG
Source organism: Desulfovibrio desulfuricans (assembly GCF_004801255.1). Lineage (NCBI taxonomy): Bacteria > Pseudomonadati > Thermodesulfobacteriota > Desulfovibrionia > Desulfovibrionales > Desulfovibrionaceae > Desulfovibrio > Desulfovibrio desulfuricans. Next base: position 614,642 of record NZ_CP036295.1, read on the forward strand.
TCCCCAGTTTATTTTGACGGGAAACAGGCTGATGGATGGGTGTGTGCGTCAGGTGGTTCTGCCGCGTGAACGCGCTGTGGATATTGATGATGAAACAGATTTAGCGTTTGCGGAGTTTTTGTTCGCACGCCAACAGGTACATAAATAATGGATATCCTACTGCATGGCAGGGTAGCGCTGGTTACCGGGGCGGCCGGGCATATTGGACGTGCCCTTTGCCAGGAATTGGCATCACATGGGGCTTCAGTGGCAGTGCTGGATGTGCGGGAACAAGATTGCAAGCTGGTATGTGAAGAAATCACCGCGCACTACGGTGTGCCAGCCTTGCCTGTGCCCTGCGATCTTGCCAATGACGAAAGCGTGCACGCAGCACCCCACCGAGTGGCCGAAATTTTGGGCGGTCTGGACATCCTGGTCAACAATGCTGGCTTTGTAGGTACAAGCGGCTTGTCCGGTTGGGTGACGGATATTGAACGGCAGACGACGCAAACCTGGCGTCAGGCGTTTGAAGTCAACCTCACAGCGCCGTTCACCCTGTGCAGGGAATCCATTCCTTATCTGAAAAAGAACGGGTACGGCAGCATTATCAATGTTGCTTCCATTTATGGTGTTCTTGGGCCGGACATGGGCCTGTATGAAGGCACAAGTATGGGTAATCCCATTGCGTACGCCGCGTCCAAGGGGGGGCTTATACAGATGTCGCGCTGGCTCTCCACCGTCCTCGCCCCTGACATTCGCGTCAACAGCATCTGCCCTGGCGGCGTGTGGCGCAACCAGCCAGAGGCTTTTGTGGAGCGCTACAAGGCGCGTACCCCCATGCGACGCATGGCCACGGAAGAAGACATGGTAGGAACTGTCCTCTACCTTGCCAGTGATTTGTCGCGCTATGTCACAGGGCAGAATATCATGATTGATGGCGGCTGGGCTGCGTGGTAATGCGCGCAGCCGCTGACTTGCAAGTCCGGCATACAAAAGCAGCAAAGAAACTATGGTAACGCGCAAAGTAGTTACTCTCGCCGCATGTCCCCTTAAAGAGAACATGATGAAGGTCGTGCATCTGGACGGCCTGTTGCGGGCCGGCATTGATTTTGCGGCCTGGAATGTCTGCGAGGCCATACATGGAAAATTTATTTCCCACGGGGATAGTTCCTGTCCAGACCGCGAGCATGACATCCCCTCCGTGGCGGCATTTGAAGAAGCACTGGATAAGGAAAATCTTGACCAGACCCTCTTCCTGGCGTTCATTGGCTACGAGTATGCCACTGCGGCACTATTTCAGGCCTTGCGACGCCGTGGAGCCGTTATAGGGTATCTCGAAAACATGAGCTGGCATGAGTACGGCGATTTGCCCCGTTGGCAACGTTTGTGGTTGCGAGCCAGAAATCCCTTGTCTTTTTTGACTTTTTTGCGAAAGAAAATGTCCCGCACACGGTTTGGAAACGCCAATGCCGGTTATGACGTGGTCTTTTATGAATCTGCCGCCCGCCGTCCAAAGGAATGCAGCTTGGCCGTACCGGTCAACTCCGTCCTTTATGAGGAGGCCATGCTCTCAGAGTCCCAGACGCCGTACGCGGATGGCCCTTATGCGGTGTATCTTGACACGGCCATGGGGGCACATCCAGATGTCCTGCAGTACACCAACGTGTATCCATCCGGCACGGAATACCGGGCATCGCTCATCGCTTTTTTTGATAGAATCGAGCGGGATCTTGGAGTGAAAGTCGTCATCGCCGCGCACCCAAAGGCAAATTACCGGGGTGACGAGTTCGCGGGCAGACCCATCCTGCGGCAGCAAACCTGCGCCCTTGTGCGCGGTGCGCAACTGGCCCTGAGCGATGGCAGCACTTCAACCCTGTACGCGGTGGCACTGGGCAAGCCAGTTATTTTTATACTTAATGACTGTCTGTTGCGCTGGTGTCGGGCTGTGGGGCGGGAATGCCCCATTTTTGCCGCCATACCCTTACTGCAGGCACGGCGCGCTGAGGCGCTCGGCATGCCGTTGCTGCATATTGACAAGTGTAGCGCAAAACCCTTGCAGTGGCCGCAAGTAAATATAAAAAAATATCAGCAAGAGTGCCTCAACTGGCTATCGCATCCCGGTATGGAGAACGTGAAATCTGAAAAAATTTTTCTTGATGCGCTACAACAACTGGATATTGCGCAATTGCGACAGCCTGCCGCAAACCTCATCGATATGAAGCAGCAACAGCCATGCCGCAACTGACCAAACTGCTTTGGAAGCAGCTTCCACGCGATCGGCGGCAGCAAGGAGCCACCCTGGTGGTTCTTATGGTGTTGGTGGGCCTGAGTGAGCTAGTTTTGACAGCCGCCGTTTCCCTGCTTGGCGTTGCGCTTTCTTCCCCAGGCACATTGGAACAGTTTGAACTGTTGCGTCATGGCGCAGCCCTGGTGCGACAGCTCGTTGCGGCGGATTCACCGGCCATTGCCATGTTGATTTTTTCTTTTTTTGTGGCCGCAAACGCCACGCTTATAAAAAATTTTGTGACAAGCCTGCAAACCTTTTTTCTCAACAGATTTGCACACGGCTTGTCTTGGGAGATGACCAGCAGCCTTTTTCGGGGTTATCTGCTGTCGCCCTATCTGTGGCATCTCAGCCACAACAGCTCAGACCTGCGCACAACTATTGAGTGGCGTGCGTATTTGGCTTTTTTTATTGTGGGTTTTATGAACATGATTAGCCAGGGGTGCATCATCTGTGTGCTTGTTTCCTCCACGCTGCTTGTTGCTCCGCTTGAAGCTTTTTTACTGTACACCATAATTGGATTATCAGCTTTTTCTATTTATAAGAGTGTTCAATATCGTGCAAAAAAGAACGGGGATGATTTAACCTCGTTGCATATGTGTAGCAGTAAAATCCTTACATCCGGGCTGAATGCAATAGAAGAAGTACAGATATACCGCCAACAGGATAAATTTTCACAAAAATATAGCGCATTTTATTCTCCATATACAAAAATAATGGCGTGGAGGGCTGTTTTTCCTTCCATCCCCCAGTGGTGCCTTGAAACCATTGGCTTCTTTGTGCTTTTGGGGCTGGCACAACTTATGGCGATCAGGGGCGAAAGCGTTGCCGCCACAACGGGGACGCTGACCCTGCTGGCGGGCGCCTGCTGGCGTTTGCTGCCCGCTTTCAACAAATTACTGGCGGGCAGTCTGGACTATAAAACTCATTTTGCGGCGGCCAAGTCGCTGCTTGAAGCCATGAATCACAGTGCTGACGAAAATTTAGAGCAGCCGAAGCGGTTTCACTGCAGCCTTGCGCTGGAACATGTCTCTTTTACCTACCCCGAAATGGAAACGCCTGTGCTCCGTAAGGTTTCATTGACCATTTCACGGGGCCAACTTATCGGGTTTGTAGGCCTTTCAGGCATGGGAAAAAGCACGCTGATAAATATTCTGACTGGTCTTGTGTCGCCGACACAAGGCAACGTATGCGTGGACGGAACAGCTGTTGCCACTTTTCCGGGCTATTTGAGAATTGGCTATGTGCCGCAGCAGCCTTATATGCTGGACGATAGCCTGGCGAAGAATATTGCCTTCAGCGACAAAGACTCTGAGCTGGATATGAAACGGGTGCAGCAATGCTGCCAGCTGGCCGCACTGACATTTGTGGATGAGCTCCCGCAAGGGCTAGATACAATTTTGGGAGAACGCGGGGTGCGCCTGTCAGGTGGTCAGTTGCAGCGTGTGGCAATTGCCAGGGCCTTATATTCACAGCCCGAAATCCTGTTTTTTGATGAAGCCACCAGCGCCCTCGACAGTGCTGCAGAAGCCGCCATACAACAGACAATTCTCAAGCTGAAAGAGAATCTTACCGTCGTTTTGGTAGCGCACAGGCTCAGTACGGTACAAGATTGCGATAATATTTTCTGGATACACAGCGGGGAGGTAAGGGCATCCGGCCCACCTAGCGCTGTCCTGCCAGCGTATCAGGAATATCTTGATACCCAGGCAGCAGCCGACAGGCTGTCCTGCGCCTGCCGCTAGGGCGGACGGTCTGGAATTCGGCAACCCAGGTCACTATGCAGCTCTTACTTGTTACCGAAAACTTTTTTTAAAGGCGGCATGGATACCGTCATCATGGAGTTGTACAACCACTGGCCTAATCCGGATGCCGAGCTGGCAATTTTTTGTAGTGGGCCGCACCAGTGTGTTGCGGCACTTGCGCAAACCTTTACACCGGATCGCATGGCGGCACGTTAAGCCGCCACAGTACATGCCTCAACCGTTGCCTCCACGGGGCAGTAAGGAAATACCTATGGCATCAGTACCTCAAACGGCGGAACGGAAGGTTCCCTTTTTTTCAGTCATTATTCCTGCGTACAATTGCGTCGGCTTTTTGCGTGAGGCTCTGCAAAGCCTGCGGGAGCAAACATGCAAGGATTTTGAGGTAATCATAGCCGACAGTCGTTCCACAGACGGCACAGCCACGGTGGCCTCCGAGTTCCCAGATGTGCCATGCTCTGTGTATAATATTGATATTATAGGTAATATCGCAGCTTCCCGTAATGTTGCCGCTGCGCACGCTACCGCACCCTGGCTGGCCTTTCTGGATGCGGACGATTTTTGGGCACCCGGCAAGCTCGCCAGGGTCAGAGATGCCATTGGGGAGCATCCAAAGGCCATCGCGTTTTGCCACGCAGAAAATATATTTAGAGACGGGCAGGTGATTGGCACACAAAGCTATGGGCCGCGCGGCCCTCACTTGCCCTCCAGCCTGTTGTTTGGAGGCAACGCCTTCAGCACTGCGGCCACCGTGTTGCGACGGGACATCTTTGAGCAGGTTGGCGGCTTTGACGAAAACCCTTCCATCATCACCGCAGAGGACTATGACCTTTGGGTGCGCACAACCCCCTTTGGTGAAAGTGTTTTTTTGCCAGATGTGCTGGGCTGTTACAGGCTGCACGGCGGTAATTCCACGGCAAAACTCAAGCGGCATCTGGACGCGACGGAAGCCGTGTTGCACAAGCATCTGACCGCCTATCAGGCCAGGTATGCCTGGGCTGTATATAGAAGAATGTTCAGGTTCACCGCGCGTTGCGCCCTTGATATGGTGCAGCACAAGCACTGGGGGCATGCGTTGGAGTATGCGGTACGCTCGCTGGGCTACGCTGTCCGCATGGCGGCATCGTGGCGGCCAACTCTTCAGGCCTGTCCGCATTCGCCAGAGTAACTCGGGCACCCATAGCCTTGGGTTACAACGTCCTTGGGGGCTTTTATGCCATGCAGCGTGTTTATTTTGTGTTTTTGCTCACGGTGGTGTGGTGTTATGTACTTGCAACCCGAGTGGTATACCTGTGCCCTCCCTGGCATGAACAGCAGGAAACTATATAATGCCGTCGCTTAGGCGTGTTGCCCGCAAACCGGCCACGGCCTTTGCCGCTCTTTTGGGGCAGAGGGGTGATGCCCCGACAGATGCACAGCCCGTGCCGCTGGCAACGGGGAGGGCGGCGTTTGAAATCGGGCTACGCGCTCTGGGTGTTACCTCCGGCGCACAAGTCCTGCTGCCTTCGTACATTTGCGATGTCATGCTTCTGCCGCTGAAGCGAATGGGCCTTTCCCCGCTTTTCTATGACCTTGACGACAGCCTTGCGCCTGATTGGGTAAGCCTGGAAGCTATGCTGCCATCGGCCGCTGCTGCGGTGCTGTTCCATCCCTTTGGGCAGCCGCAGGACAGTGCCCGTTTTGGCGAACTCTGTCTGCGCCATCACGCCATTTTTATCGAAGATAATGCGCACGGCTGGGGTGCCGAAACCGGTAACAAGCCGCTGGGCACTCTGGGGGATATGGGGTTTGTCTCACCCTGGAAGCAGTATGCTGTGCCCCACGGGGCTTTTTTATACCTCAAGGATGCAGCAGCGGCCCAAAAGGCACTGCAGCTTGGCGAAGGACTGCCCGTCCAGCAGATAAGCTATGGTGCGCCCCTTGCCAAAGCACTGGTGCGAAACTTTTTGACGTTGTTCCCGCAGGCGCGGTTGCGCTTGATGCCCCCGGCATATTTGCCGGAGGCTGCCGAGAGCGACCCTGCGCCGCCCCAGAGAATGTCGCCTGCCGTCATGCGGTATCTTGCGCGGCAGCAGGCAACTGATGATGCTGCCCGCCGCCGTGCGCTTTACCAGATATGGGAAGTATGGACGCGTGCGGCCGGCCTTTTGCCGGTTTTTCCTCTGATCCATTCTGCTGCTGCGCCTCTGTGCTTTCCGGCCTATGCCGTAGCGGGAAACAGCCGTGAACAGTGGCTGGAATGGGGCTGGCGGCACGATATCGCCATACATACATGGCCGACTCTGCCGGAACAGCTGCGTCTTATGCCCCCTATCCAGGATCGCTGGAACCGCTTGCTGTGCTTCCCTATCCATCACGAAATTGAACCTCAGGCCTTGCGCCGAATGTTGTACAGCCTGAATCCTCCCGGCTAGAATTTACCAGCTCATCCCTGTCGTGTATTTTGCTGGTCTGTGCCCGATGACAGCAGCAGTCTGCAGGCATCCTGCACCATGCTCCATCTGGCAGGCGCGGGTCTCTATGGCTGAGCAACCACGCGGATACCATCCGAACAGGTCTGAAACCGGGGGACATCCAGCGACGTGCGTTTGGTGATCCACAAAAAAAGGATCGGCAGGCCGCACAGATAATGGAGAATCCAAGGGCAAATTCCTTTCTTGTTTTAAAGCCTACGATATCCGGGGCAGTGTGCCTGCCGAGCTCAACGCACCGCTGACGCGGGCACTGGGCCGAGCAGTGGTGGAAATGCTCGGTGCTGATCGTGTTGTAATCGGGCGTGCCCGCCTTACCGGCTCGGAGTTGCGTGACGCGCCGGCATTGGGGCTACAGCAATCTGCGGCACAGGTGACGGACATCGGCATGTGCGGACTTGCCGAAAAATTGCCGTAACCGGGCAAATGTATTACCGGTGACGCAAAGAATACGGAAACAATGGTACTGAGCATCTTAACCATATGAAAGGAATAGAAAATAAAAATGTTAGGTTGCGGCGAGCCGTCGCTGATTTAAGCCTTGAAATAATTATTCTTGCTGAGGCGGCAAAGGGAAACTTCTGAGCCCCACCCAACGTCGCCAATGTGCGAAGCATGTCCGTGAGCAGACTGGGAGCAGTGAGCGCAAAGTATGTACATGTATTGTAGGGGCAAAGCCGGACTATTCAGCGGTATAAGTCCTCTGCTTGTGAGTTTTGCTCGGTTACGGGTACGGGGCAATACCGACTTCTTGCGGGCAGATGTGTGGGCTATTAGCTATATCGCATATCGTGTAAAGCGAATTGGAAAGCAGTAAGGATTGAAAGTTCCGGTAAAACAGCTCACAAGAAAGCGCTTGTGGCTGAACGATGGTTCCAGCGTTCGCTCAGGCCGGAGTGGAAAAATCACGTCTGATTCTATGATGTTGTGTATTGGCGCACGGCCAATGCAAATCTTTTCGTGTGCGAGTTATCGGCGAATATGCCCGTCATTGCGTGGCGCTACATGTGCGGCCCGCACGATTCGTGCAGAGTAAGTAACGTACCTTTTGGCAGATTTATTTCTGACGCATGGCAGACCAGATGGCATTCGTTCGGACAACGGGTCAGATACATCGCATTGGCTTTAAAGAAGGGTTGTCAAATCTATCTGTACAGACGCAGTATATTGAACCGGGCAGACCTTGGAAAAATAGTTGCCGGAAAGCTTTAACGGTAAGCTTCTGGACAAGCTGCTGGACGGTGAGATGGTTATGACGTTACAGGAAGTCGAAGTGGTTATCGAAAACTGGCACCAGCACTAGGACCACCGTGGGCCGCATCGTTTCTTAACTGCAGGCCTCGTGCCCCATTGAAAGTTTTTACCCTTCCCCAAAGAGGGGAAAGGGGCCGATCTCACCTCTTTCAGAATTATCGGCCAGACAGTGGTAGAAGCAGAACCGCAAAGAGTCTACCACTAGCAGTTAACTTGATATAAAATTGGGCTGGACAATGGGGCAGGAGCAAAGGAATCTCAGTTCCAGGGGCTCGCTGGGCAGATAGTATAAAGCGCAAACACCAGAAAAATCCGCGTCCAATTAAGAGATTCCCATCTCGGAAGATTAAATCAGGGCTGTGCGAGAACGATATGAAGATACTTATTGCTACTGAAAATTTTATGAAAGGTGGTATGGATACCATCATTGTTGAACTTTGCAACAACTGGCCGCACAGCGATGACGAGATTGCCATAGTGTGCAATAAATCGCATCCAGGTATTGAAACATACAAGAATAGAATAAAGCGCCATGTTAGTATTACGGAACATTCTTGGCCTTTTTTTGCTGAGGTGCAGGAGCGTATTCCCCGTAAATGGTGGCGCAAGATTCTCATTCCTTTCGTAAAGTACGGGCTGTTTCTGTACAATGTGCTGGCATTCAAAAAATATTTTATGGCTGGCGGCTTCGACAGGCTGCTTGTCGTTAACGGCGGATATCCAGCTGGCGACACCTGTCGCGCTGCTGCCATAGCTGGTTTGCTGTGCATGGGGGCGCGCAGTGTTGACTTCAACATACACAACCTCGCAAGCTCTGCACCCAAACTCCAGACTATCCCAGAATATCTGATAGACCGTCTCGTGGCAAAATCTTGTAAAAGTGTCATGGTGGTCTCCCGGTCGGTAAAAGAAAGCCTTAAGCTGCGGCCAGGGATGTTTGGCCACTGTCATATTTCAGTCGTGTACAACGGAGTTGCAGCCAAAGACCAGAAAGGTCCAGATGCGGGTGAGCTCTTTGCCCATGCAGCAGATGAACGCTACCTTCTTATGGTGGGTACGTATGAGAGTAGAAAAGGACACGATTTTTTGCTTAAGGTCTTTGAGGCTGTATGGGCGAAACATCCAAAGATTCACCTTGTCTTTTGTGGGCATGGCTCTGCTTCGCAGATTGAGGAAGTTGCTGCCCTAGTGCCAGTATCTTTGCGGAATAGAGTGCACTTGTTGCCTTTTCTGGCAGAGCCGGGCAATCTGTTGGCTGGTGCCTATCTGTTGCTTTCCGGCTCCCAAGAGTATGAATCCTTCGGGCTAACGGTGATTGAGGCCGGGAATGTAGGAGTTCCCGCCGTGGTCACAAATGTGGGTGGGCTGCCAGAGGTTGTGGAGAATGGCGTAACCGGCTTTGTTGCTGAGCGGGCGGATGTTGACGCATTCGCTGCTTGCGTCATGAATCTGCTGAATGACAGTGTATTGCGTTCGCAGATGGGGCTAGCTGCCAAACTGCACGCACAAAACTTTACCCCTGAGGTCATGGCGGAACAGTATGCCAGATTCGTCCGCTCAGATGCGGGGGAAGCTTAGCGTGCTCATCTGAGCGACAGGGCAGACGGCTGGTTGCAACCAGCAGTATCTGAGACGGCGCGCGGAGGATCAAACCTCCTCCATGCAGTTCTGGCCACAGGTATTAGGCTCCGACCCGGCTTCTGGCTGCCGTGGATGTTTATGCTGTGAGTTTGAGCTGTTAGCTATATTATACAGTGAGACGCAAAATTGGCCTTACCCCACTGCGTATACCACTTGCAAGTTAGTGGTTCCCAATGGGTTGCAGCTTGTATTCTTTTCGCGGAATTCTTTCGGTGTCAGCCAGCCCAATGAGCTGTGTGGTCGCCGCTGTGTATCCTGTCGACATGCCTCAACCGTTCTTCGGGCATCGTGCATGGATAGAGATACGTTCTGATTTAAAAACTCATTCCGGATTTTTCGTTAAAGCTATCAATGTGCCAATTACCCGTAGCTTCCCATGGCAAGTAAACTCTATCTGCACCCGTGCTCAAAAGCCCATGCACCCAAGGCCTTACCAGGCGTAGCCCCCATTTCGACCGGAGACTCCTCTAACAAAGGGGGAGGGGCAGTGAAAGCCGCGCATAGAGCTGGAACAGGGCCTGCGCGCGGCATGCAGCGATTTTTTGCAGAACGGTAGACAATAGGCGCGGCTGTGCATAACGGGAGCACAGCTGTCTGGGCATGCGGAGGACGCGAGCAGAAACTTACTGCGTTTTTTCAGCCTTCAGAGGCCTATTCAAAAACTGGCGAAGCCAGGGCAGATCTTTTTTTTTGCCAAGGGACATTACCAGTTTGCGCAGGGGCAGCACATAGAGGTTCATGTTAGCGGGGCAAAGGCGCACCGCCCGGAAATACCAACGTAGCGCCGTTTTCATGTCCTTTGTGGCAAAGGCGGCGATAACCGCCATCTTGAATGCCAGAAACGAATAACCACGTTGCCTGATGCGCGCTGGAACCAGCGGGTGTTCCAGATGCCTGCGCATGGTGTCCCATTCTTTTTGCAGGGCTTCATCGCCATTGCGAACAGCACTGCCCGCTCTTTGACGATAGAAAAGCAGCTCGTCGTCCAGCCCCACAGCGGCACTTGGATCATCTGCGCAGCACCGGGCCAGCAGACGCAGTAAAAAGTCCCTGTCTTCCGCTGTTGCCAGTTGCGTATCAAAAGGACCGGCTGCTTTCACATCCACGGTTTTTGCCACCCATGCGCCCATGCAGAATTCCGCATGCAGCAGCATATCCCACCAGATGTTGCCGGTCTGGTGCACATTGACCCAGGGCTGCGGCTTGCACTGGCTGCTGCCGTCCATAAACATGGCATAGCGACACCAGGCCAGGCGACGGGAATCATGGGTCAGAGCCGTAACCATGCGCTCAAGAAATGTGGGGTGCCAGATATCGTCACTGTCCAGCATGGTGACAAGGGGCGTCTCGACGAGCGCAATTCCTGCATTGCGCGTCGCACATACTCCCGCATGCGGGCGTGGCACAAAACGAAAGCGCGGGTCGCCTGTCGTGCTGTTTGCAAAAAATTCTGCGGTATTGTCCGTTGAGCCGTCATCGACCACCAGACAAAGAAAATCGGTGTACGTCTGCTCCCGCACGGACTGCAGGGTGTAAGGCAGCCAGGGCCCTGTGTTGTATGTGGGAATTATGATCGTAATTTCAGGCATTTGTTCTTCCTGTCATGCGCTGCCGTACACGGCGCAGGGCATTGTCCCAGCCTGTATTGAGTGAGCGCAGCATGCACTCGTCGTGCTCCTGCAGTATCACAGACCGAAATAGCGCGTGAGGGCTGGTCGCGGGGGAATTCGTGCCACGCTCTGTTGTTACCGCCGTGGCAAAGTCCAGTCTGGCAGCCATTTTGTATTCACGTTGCCATGCCGCATTGTACCCGCCAAAGGGATATGCCAGGTGTCTTACGGGCTTGCCCAGCATTTCTTCAATGCGCAGACGTGATTGCTCCATCTGGCGTTGGCATTCCTTATCTGCCAGCGTGCCGAGCGCGCCGTGGTTCAGGGTGTGCGCACCAATGGTAATAAGCGGGTGCTCGGCCAGCCTTGCGACCATTTCCCATGTGGGCATGGCATCGGGCTGGCGGCAGTGGCGGGTTGTACCCAGGCTGTCAATGAAGAGGCGCTGCTGTTCTTCCTCAAGGCGAAAGCAGAAAGTGTTGAGTCTGCGGAACATGGTCAGACGTTGCAATGGGGTGCGTAGCGGGCCAGTAAAGTGCGCACCCGCAAAATACGCGTCGAGCTGTTGCTTGCCGCTGTTGACTGCGGCATCAATGCCGTACCACCACAAAAATGGGTCGCCATCCACAAAATCTGTGCACAGGTAAAGCACCGCAGGAATGTTGAATTTTTCCAGTATGGGCAGGGCGTAGTGGGCCACATCCGCATAAAAATCGTCAAAGCCAACGGCAACGGCTTGCTGTGGCAGATTGCCCCGAGCAACGTCATCCATGGACACGGCATGGGCATTGGCGGCCCAGTAGGCCATATGCTCGGCAAACCGGGCGGGTGTGACTGCCAGGTCGGCATGGATGCATGGATACTGCTGCCACTGGTCGTGCTGCAATACTCGGTGGTAACCCACAATCACGGGATTACCGCGCAACGGCGCGCACAGGCAGTCAATGCCAGGCAGTTGGCCCATGGCTCGCGTAGCCTTCACAACAAGGCTCTTTACAGCCAGAGGAAGCATATCATCTCGTTGTGGTATCCCGCACGCCGCATAGACCGGCCAGCAGGGCTCGCAGGCGTTGCTGAAAGGCGGCATGGCAGTGCTGGGCCATTACCGTGTCATAGCGCTGGCGGCATTGCCGGGCCAGCTCTGCCGCCGGAGTCTGCAGCATGCTTTGCAGGCAGCCAGGAATATCCTGGTCTTCATGAAAAGACGGCAGGGACAGGTCTCTGGCAATATATTCCAAGCTTCCAAGTGAGCGCACGGCCACCATGCAGCCCATGGCAATCTGTTGCAGGGGCACAAGGGGGGCAGCCTCAAAACTGCGTCCGGGGGTTGCCTCTGGGCATCTTGAAGGGATAATGCACACCTGGAGCCCAATTTCATCTACCTTTGCGGGCAAATTTTCTACCCATCCGTGAAAAACAACATTGGCAGGGGATTCGGCACGCAGCCTGTCTTCATATGTTTTTTCAGAAAAAGCGGCATCTCCGAGCACGTGAAAGGTCAGGTCTGAAAACTGCCGTGCAAGGGCGGGCAGAACATCCTGGCCTTTTTCGGGAGAAATGCGGCCAACAATGCCAATGTGGCGGATGGGCCTGTCTGAAAAACGGTCTTTGAATGCCACCTGTGTAAAGCGCGAATCCAGACCATTTTCAACCAGTCGCAGCTTGGGGCTGTTGAAGTGTGGCGAAAACTGGCACAGCTGGTCACGTATAAACTCCGAAGGGGCTACAACCGCTGCCGTGTTTCTGAACATGATTACGCGAGAAAATATACTTTTTTCGAGGTTGGTGTGGTTGAGATGAATGTGGAACGCGGCCTTTTTGTTCAAAAAAATCATGCTCAGCAGCGCCACAGGCAGTAGTCTGTTGCCGTTGACATAAATCACATCTGCAGTTTTCAGAAGCTTGAGCTTTTGAAAAAAGACGCGCAACCCGTTGCCCACAAAGCGCAGAATATCAAAAAACGATTTGGTTCCACATGTCAGCCGGCACTCGTCGGTGTTCTCAACGTGCACGCCCATGGATGTAAGCCTATCGGCACAGCTCCCTTTGGGAATAATCACCGCCACATCGCAAAACAATGCCTGTGCTGCCAGAACCAACTCCAGCAACACCTGCTGCCCCCCACCAAGGGAGCCATATTGATCAAGGAATACGATTCTTTTATTGTATTTCATCTTAAATATGTACTAATATATCTTTGTTAGTGGGTGCGGTGTATTTAAATATTCTGCCAGAAAAAGTGCATCTATCTTGCATTGTATTTTATAAATATCATGTAACTGTGAAATTACGTACTATTTGCTGTAGGGTACAAACAAAAAAGTGAAAGTCTTAATTGCCCATTTTAGACGTTTCAGATTGCACAATAAAAAACCAATATCGTTCTGTTCAACAAGAATATCCTGAAGTTGCATGCCGTGCAAGCTAGAGCCATCCGCTAGAAGCATTGGACATAGGCCGTTTCACCAGCTGCCTTGATACGGATTATTAAAGCGATGTTGCCCTCAGTGCCGCCACGAGGGTGCAGCTTTGCGTAATACATGGTGGTCTTGTTGCCTTGGGGCATGGTTGTGTTGGGGCCGATGGCTATGCGCGTTCTGTCAAAAAGTTCAGAAGAAATTTTTTCAAAAGGCGAAGTAAGCAGGGCAGGCAACTGCTTTTGGGGTAGCAGGTGGGTGGCCGCTTTAGGAATCATGGAGCTGTCTTGTGCCACCGTAAAGAAAAAAATTTCGTCTATAGCTTTTTTGTCGTCCTGAAAAACAGCCGCTACCACGTTGCCCTTGTCGCGCGGCGTAACGTAAACGCCTTGCAGGCTTATGCCCTGCATCACGGGTAGGCTGCCAGTCCAGCGCTGGCTGGCCGTGTCTGTGAGCGTGCCGGGGGTGGCGTCCATGAGCAGGTAGGCGTTTTCAAGCCCGTACCAGCGCGAAAACTGGCTCGGCCAGGGCACAGGGTTGCCCCGCAGCGTGTCGAGGAAAAAGAAATTTTTGTGTCGAACTGCCGGGTATTCTGTAAGAAACACAATGTGTTCTCCGCGCTGCTGGGCGGCTTTGACATCGGCGTCGCGCGCGGCTTGGGCCTCTAAAAGCTGCACGTAATCAGTACGGGTTTGCAATGCGGAAACTGCGAGCAGCGGTATGCACAGGGCGGGCAGAATCCAGAGCCACGACCATTTTCTAAGCGCCGCATCAAAGGCCATGTTGGCCGCAACAAGCGCCATTACAAATGCCATGCTCAACGCCCGGTATGATGCAGAACCGCCGCCAAAGATGATGACCACCGACAGCGCGGATGCCGCAAAAAAGGCAAGCACCACAGCAAAAGGAAAACATTGGGTTTTACGTGATTTTTCATACAGCAAAGCTGCGACCAGCGCAGAAAACAGCGCCGGAACGGATATGGTGTACAGGTATTTGTAGATCAGTATAACCGCATTCGAGATGAATGTTCCCAGCTGGAAGGAGTTGGAAGCACTTGCCCTTGCAAAGTTGCCCGGTGCGCCAATGCTGAAGGCCGCACCAACTGCCAGGGCAATGAGGGCGGCTACGGCCCAAGCTGGCGGTCTGGTCTGGCCTCGTCTGCGGTAGAGCATAAACGCGCCCAGAAAAAGTGCGGGAAGAATGACGACCTCAACCCAGAATGGAATGCAAAACGCCAACAGCACGAATGGCAAGGCCAGCCAGCCTGGCAGCCATTTGCCGGAATCCATGTAATAGCGGTAGGGCACAAGAAAAAAGCACGTGCACGTAACCGCAAGCAGGTAAAGGGATCCTGTTCGCCACAGTAAAATTTCCCACGCTTCAGGCAGGCAGAACCAGAATATGGCAAAGGGAAATACCCAGCGCCACAGGCTGAAATTGCTTTTCCATGCCTGACCGTAGGTCAGCAGGTGCACTCCCGCGAGCAGCAGGCACACCGCTGCGGCAGATATGATGCCAAAAAGCTGGGGGCTGATGTGCTGCACGGAGATCATCCATGCGTGCCCCAGCAGGCGGCCGCCCCATGTAAAATACTTTTCCCAGATTGTTTGCAGCAGGTCGTCGTGGCTGCCCAAAAAAAAGGAATAGTCGTCCGCAAACATGGGCGTATGCGTAGAAAGGGAGTAAAAGAGCAGAAAAATGGCCAGCAAAAAAATAAAAACTGTATTTTTGCGCATAGGTGTTCTTTCTGCCTCTTGCTATAATATCACATAGCTACAGACGGAATATCGCTACATCAAGGGGTGCTGATCTCTTTATGCGCGTGCCATGGCCTTCTTGAGCCGTAACAGCGCCGCATAGGCAAAGCCGCGTGGGCCGGCGCTCTGGCAGTGGGCGTAGAGTGGAAGTTCCTCGTTGCACCAGTCTGCCTTGTACCCTTCAGCCCCGACGGTAAAATCAAAGCAGGTGCACTTTGCATCAATCACCTGCGTCATCAGCCATTCAAGCAGAAGGCGGCCGCAGGAATATCTTTGCCACGGGCCGCCCGCATGGGTGGGCATCAGGTAGTTGAAGCTGTGTCGCCACTGCATGCCCCAATGGGTTGCCAGAATTTCATCATCGAGCAGCATGGCTGCAACATGCACGCGTGGGCTGCACTGCGGCGCGCACCAGTGCTGCGCCATGCGCAGATAAAACTCTTCGTGCGCGGGTAAGGAAAAAATGTCGAACACGCCCGTTTCTGCATAACGGCGACGTTTTTGGGCAATCATGGCTCGGGTAAAGCGTGTTGCCAGTTCTGGCGTGTCTGCAATGGCGAACCGCACCTGGCCGATTTCGTTCAGGCGTTTGAGCTGGCGGCGCGAGTCCTGGGCCAGTTTTTTTTTATGTATACGGGCAAGGTGTGTCGCACCATCGGTACTGCTGCTGCGCGAGGCGCTTGATGAGCCAGCCTTCCATCCGTCCAGCAGCGTGAGGGGGTTTGGTCGGTCTGCGCCGTCTGCATTGGGGATAACACTGCTGATCTGGCGAAGATGCGCTGCCTGAGCACCGCTTTGGCGTACAATGTTTTTCCAGATGTGCCGGATTGTGGGCGCGTCCAGTTGCGGGCAGTCGGGGGCAAGCGCGGGGGCTTCATAGTCGCACAGCAGGCCGCCGCAAAATTCCAGCACCTTCATGCCGTATCGGGGACGAAGCACCAGGGGAAACAGCATGGCCGGGGCATTGTCCAGCTCAACCATTGCAAGGCGGGGTGTACGGTTTTGCGCAACTGCTGCCGTGTCGAGCCATGTTTGAACAAAGGCCCGTGTCTGGAAAACGTGCAGGCTGCCTTGAGCTTCCCACTGCTGCCAGACTGATTCCAGCGGAGAAACGGATTCTTCAATGATGATGCGCATGCGTGGCTTCTATCATGGAGGCGTCAGGCTGTCCAACCAGCGGCGGGCATGTGCATGATGGGCCAGAGATGGGGGGCGCTTCTTTGGCAGACCGCTGAGGATTGGTAGCAGGCCATTCAATGCCTATGGCGGGGTCGTTCCAGCGGGTTGCCGCCGCGTCTTCCGGCAAGAATAATCTGTGCATTTGTAGTGGAAATGGACGATATCGCTCGTGTCCACAAAGCCATGCGCCATGCTGGCGTACTCCCTCGCTGCTACTGGTTCTGCTGCGAGAGCTCAACCTCAAACCATTTTCCCAAAGTGGTTGAACCGTGGCGGCTATCAATGGCCACGCCAACAACGCTGCCCAGCAAAACATATACCAGGTTGCCCTACGTGAGTGTTTTCTGATAGTGCTGGCCGCGCAAAATGCCCCGTGCAGGCACAGCACAAATGGCAGGGTTATGCCTGCGACCTCGTAGCGCTGCTGCCAGGTTTGCACAAAATATCCGCGTATATCGTCCCAACACATTGGTTCTATTATCAATGCTCCTTCATGGTCTGCGCCCTGTCAAACAGACAGTTAAAAACGCCCCAGCCCGCATTCACTTGTTCGATAAGGTACTGTCCATAATCTGTTTTGGCCATGGCTTTGCCCGCGCTTGTAAATCGTTTGCCGCAATAAGCGCGTTACGCCAGGCAACTTTTTCCAGACAGACCATCTGGAGCCACTGGTGTTTTTCCACCGCCTGCACAAAGGTCCCGGCATCAATCGAGGGAATCGTGGTGCATGTGTCAAGCCTTGCAATGCCCAGCCCCATAAGCTCTAGCAGATTGCCCTGTTTGAGGATGCGGTTGTTGACATCTGTAATTTTCAGCTCGCCCCGACAGAGGGGCGCAGCCCCGGGCGATGTCGGCTCTACTTCAAAGACGGGGGCATAGCGTCTCCAAGAAAAATGGGCATACCAAGCAAAGCCGGTATGCCCACCAGGGCAACCTTTATTTTCCGACCAAAGAAAAGAAGAGAAGGCCCTGTGGAACAATTTTTAATTGGCTTGCGGGATTTTGCAATCGAAAAAGTGGTGAGTCGTACTCCCCCGGTTTTTGAGGCCAGGTGGACGGGCAAGAATACGTGCCCGCACTGCGCAGGCGAAAAACTACGCATCAAGGACTCATTCTGGCGGACGATCCGTAATATTTCCATTCATGGAAGGGCGTCACGCCTGTTGGTTCGCTGCCACAAATACCGATGCGAGAGCTGCGGCAGATATTTTAATACCAGACTTGCAGGAATAAAGGTGTGGAGCAGGACAACAGAGATGCTTAAGCGCAACATATTTCAGGCTTACAACAAAGGTGTTACCTGTAAGGAAATCGCCGATGAGCACCGGATTGGCGTTGCCAGCGTGGAGCGGTACTACCACCAGATGATGCAGCACAAGAGCAGCCACTGGGCAAACCGTACATGCCCGCGCATTCTGGGCATTGATGAGCATAGATTTACGCGCAGGCAGGGCTTTGCAACCACATTTTGCGACTTGGCCCGCCGCAGGGTATTTGATGTGGTTAAAGGGCGCAGTGCCGCCGATATGCGTGATTTTTTGCAATCACTGCAAGGCCGCCACAAAGTAAAAGTTGTCTGTATTGATATGAATTCTGCGTATCGGCGTCTGGTGCGGGAATGGTTTCCCAATGCGCGCATTGTTGCGGACAGGTTTCATGTTATCAGGCTGGTGAATCAACACTTTTCAGAGCTGTGTAAAGCAATTGATGAAAAACAACTTGCCCATGGGCGCGGCGGTATGATGCGTCTTTTGCTGACTCGCCGTGATCGGTTAACAGACTCACAGAAAGAGCGATTACGAACATACTTTGCTGACAGGCCGGACATTGAATCACTGTACGAATTTTTGCATGACACAGCCGATTTATTGCGTGTGCGAGCGCAAAGCATCGATTCTTGCCGCAAGTATGTTGCTGAATTATTAGATAAAATTGAGCAACTTCGAAAAACTAGCTTCGCGCCGTTGCGTACCCTGGGCAAGACGTTGCATAATTGGCGGGAAGAAGTGGCCCGAATGTTCCGCTTTACCCGGAATAACGGCATCACAGAAGGCTTTCACCGAAAAATGAAGTTGATCCAGCGGCGTGCGTATGGCTTTCGCAACTTCGAAAACTACCGCCTGCGTGTGCGCGTTTTGTGCTGCTGAAATGGCTGGGGAATCGTTCAGAAACCTGTCGGAAAAACTGCCCGCTGAAGGGGCTTGCCCCCGTCTTTGGTGTAGAGCCGCGTCTTTTGCTGACTCGCCGTGATCAGTTAACAGACTCACAGAAAGAGCGATTACGAACATACTTTGCTGACAGGCCGGACATTGAATCACTGTACGAATTTTTGCATGACACCGCCGATTTATTGCGTGTGCGAGCGCAAAGTGTCGATTCGTGCCGCAAGTATGTTGCTGAATTATTGAAAAAAATTGATCAACTTCGAAAAACTAGCTTCGCGCCGTTGCGTACCCTGGGCAAGACGTTGCATAATTGGCGGGAAGAAGTGGCCCGAATGTTCCGCTTTACCCGGAATAACGGCATCACAGAAGGTTTTCACCGAAAAATGAAGTTGATTCAGCGGCGTGCGTATGGCTTTCGTAACTTCGAAAACTACCGCCTGCGTGTGCGTGTTTTGTGCTGCTGAAATGGCTGGGGAATAGATCAGAAACCTGTCGGAAAAACTGCCCGCTGAAGGGGCTTGCCCCCGTCTTTGGTGTAGACCCTCTTTTCTTTGGTCGGAAAATAAAGGTTGCCCTGGTGGGCATACCGGCTTTGCTTGGTATGCCCATTTTTTTGTCGAGGCGCTATGCCCCCGTCTTTGAGGTAGAGCCCAAAAAATACGTTGTCGCCCAGCACAAGGCAGGTGTTGTGCCGATAATGGGGCTAAACACGGAAAACAAAAAAGGCTCTTACAGACGTTTTCTGTAAGAGCCTAATATTGCAAGCTTTTTTGGAGCGGGAAACGGGATTTGAACCCGCAACCTTCAGCTTGGGAAGCTGACACTCTACCGTTGAGTTATTCCCGCAAAAGTGGAGCGGGAGACGGGATTTGAACCCGCGACTTCAACCTTGGCAAGGTTGCACTCTACCACTGAGTTACTCCCGCATGGTATGCGAAACGGCGAAGCGTAAAGGATGCTTGGAGGCGGCATCCAGATTTGAACTGGAGATGGAGGTTTTGCAGACCTCTGCCTTACCACTTGGCTATGCCGCCAGCAAAAAGTGGAGCGGGAGACGGGATTTGAACCCGCGACTTCAACCTTGGCAAGGTTGCACTCTACCACTGAGTTACTCCCGCTCAGCGAGAAACGGTTGTACGCGGACTGGGGCGAGGTGTCAAGCATTACTGGACTTTTTTTTGTCGCCATTCCGCAAATGCAAATAACTATTTAATTTTATTTATTAAAAATGAGCATGCACGATATTGGGCCGGGGGGCCAAACAAAGGGGCCGCCGACATTGCCGACGGCCCCTGAAATCGCGGACGCAGCAGGCTTGCCGCGTCGGGATGCGGGCATCCCGTCTGCTGCTAATCTTTGGGCCGGTTGTCCACAATGCGTTTGGCCTTGCCCTCTGAGCGCTCGATGGAGCGCGGCTCCATCAGGCGAACCTTGGCGGTAACGCCCAGATATTCCTTGATGGCTTTTTGCAGGCGGCCTTCGAGCATCTGCAGCTTGCGGATTTCGTCAGCAAAGAGGTTTTCGTTCATTTCGACGCGCACTTCAATGGTGTCGAGGTTGTGCACGCGGTCCACGATGATCTGATAGTTGGGCGAAAGCCCGTCGTTTTCCATCAGGATGCCTTCGATCTGTTGAGGGAAGACATTGACCCCGCGGATGATGAGCATGTCGTCGCTGCGTCCCTGCAGGCGGGAGAGGCGCACATGGGTGCGGCCGCAGCGGCAGGGGGTATAGTCAAGGCTTGTGAGGTCGCGCGTGCGGTAGCGCAACATGGGGATGCCTTCCTTGGTCAGCGTGGTCAGCACAAGCTCGCCCACTTCGCCGGGGGGCAGCTGGTCGCCCGTAACGGGGTCGATGATTTCCGGCAGGATGTGGTCTTCCCACAGGTGCATGCCACACTTGGCTTCTTCGCACTCCATGGCCACGCCGGGGCCCATGATTTCGGAGAGGCCGTAAATATTGAGGGCGCTGATGCCCATTTTGTCCTCAATATCGCGGCGCATGGCTTCGGTCCACGGTTCCGCGCCAAAGACCCCTATGCGCAGGGGCAGATCGCGAAAGTTCACGCCCACTTCCTGCGAGGCTTCCCACAGGTGCAAACCGTAGGAGGGGGTAGCGCACAGCACGGTTGCGCCAAAATCGCGCAGCAGCCCCGCCTGACGGCGGGTAGCGCCGCCGGATGCGGGCACAACGGTGGCGCCGAGTCGTTCCGCGCCGTAGTGCGCGCCAAGCCCGCCGGTAAAGAGGCCGTAGCCGTACGCCACATGCACCACGTCCGAGCGGGTGACGCCTGCCGCCGAAAGGCAGCGGGCCATCAGCTCGGCCCAGTTTTCAAGGTCGCGCTGGGTGTAGCCCACCACAACCGCCTTGCCGGTGGTTCCGCTCGAGGCATGCAGGCGCACGATGTGATCTCTGGGAACAGCAAAAAGGCCGTAAGGATAGTTGCTGCGCAGGTCGTTTTTTTCTGTAAAGGGCAGCAGCCTGAGATCCGCCAGCGATTTGATGTCGGCGGGGGTGATGCCCGCTTCGTCAAAGCGTTTGCGGTAAAAGGGCACGTTGGCGTAAACACGGTTGCACAAATCACGCAGGCGGCGCAGTTGCAGCGCCTCCAGTTCTTCGCGTGGCAGAGTTTCCTGTTTGATGTTGAAAAGCACGGCCCTCTCCTTCTGCGGCTGGCGTTTGGCGGCGCGCTGACGCGACGCTGATCCCTAGATAAAAGCTTCGTTTGGGTATGCCGCAATGCGCGGGCGCGGTCAATACGGCGGGGTGCTGTTCCGCGCACGCAAAGCGCCGCCTGCGGTTGCGCGGCCAGCAGGCAGGGGCGTTGCGGGCATCTTGCAGCCGACCTGATTTGTGCGCCTGCATGTCGGCGGCGCAGGAACCCTGCGGCGGTTTTGTCACTGGGCTGTAGGCGCAACTGATCCTTGCGGCATTGCTCTTGCTTCTTCTTTACGGTATGTGCAGTGCATGGAAAACAATACTTCTCCTTCACCCGCAGGGGGCGTTGCCCCCAAGCGTTTTTCGGATGTCCCCCTGGAAGAAAAGCTGGCGGACGTGGTCACCTGGCTTGAAGAGCACAAGGCAGCTCGCGTGGTCAGCATTGATATGGCTGGTCAGGGCGGTTTTGCCGAGGCCCTGGTCATTGCCAGCGCTGGCTCCGTGCGTCATGCGCAAAGCCTGGCCGACGGCGTGGGCGAACTGTGCCGCGCGCGCAATTTTGAATACCTACGCATGGAAGGCTACACCGCTGGTCAGTGGATTCTGGTGGATATGAACGACATCGTCGTAAACGTCTTTCTGGAGCCTGTGCGCGAGCTCTACGGCCTTGAAGCCCTGTGGGGCAAGGCTGCCTCGCTGGCAAGCGTCCGCACCGGGGAATAATCATGACGCCCACGCTCTTGCTGATAATGGATGGCTGGGGCATTGCCGAGCCGGGGCCTGGCAACGCGCCCTCTGTGGCCGCCACCCCCAATATTGATGCGCTCAACGCCCGCTGCCCGCATTCGCTCCTGGCCGCATCAGGCCGCGACGTGGGTTTGCCGTCCGGCTACATGGGCAATTCCGAGGTGGGGCATCTGAACATCGGCGCCGGGCGTGTGGTGTATCAGGATATGACCCGCATCGACGTGGCGCTTGAGGACGGCAGCTTTGCCGCAAACGAGGTGCTGACCAACCTGGTTGAATCGGTGCGGCAGAGCGGCGGCAGACTGCATCTGGCCGGGCTGCTTTCCGATGGGGGCGTGCACAGCCACATCCATCATCTGGAAGCCCTGTGCGCCATGGCGCATAAGGCTGGCGTGCCCGTGCGCATCCATTGCCTTATGGATGGGCGCGACCGCGACCCGCACAGCGGCGTTGATTTTATGCGCGCGCTGCAGCAGAACATCGCAGGGCAGGGGCAAACGCGGGTCGCCAGCATGGTGGGCCGGTTTTTTGCCATGGACCGCGACAAGCACTGGGAGCGCCTCAAGGAAGCCTGGGATGTGATCGTCCACGGGGTTCCCGCCACCACGCTTGCGCCGCTCGCCGCCATCGAGGCCTCATATGCGGCCGGGGTCACGGACGAGTTCATCAAGCCCCTGTGCTTTGCGGCAGCTGGCGACGCCCCGGGCATGGCCGACGGCGACGGGCTGTTTATGTTCAATTTTCGCGCTGACCGCATGCGGCAGTTTACGCAGGCCTTTATTCAGCCCCAGTTTGACGGGTTTGACCGGGGCAGGGTGCCGGTTCTGGCGGGCGTGGCATCCATGACCGCTTACGAGTCGAGCTTCAACATCCCTGTGGCTTTTCCCAAAGAAGCCGTGAGCATGGGGCTTGGCGAGGTCGTTTCGCGCAAGGGGCTGCGCCAGCTGCGACTTGCGGAGACGGAAAAGTACGCCCATGTCACCTATTTTTTCAACGGCGGTGTGGAAGAACCCTTTGCCGGTGAAGACCGCATTCTGGTGCCGTCGCCGCGCGAGGTGAAAACCTACGACCAAAAGCCCTCCATGAGCGCGCAGAAAGTGACGGACAAATTTGTGGAAGCCTGGAACTCCGGCGTGTACGATCTTGTCGTGTGCAACCTCGCCAACGGCGACATGGTCGGTCACACGGGCAACCTGCAGGCGGCGGTAGAAGCCTGCGAAGTTGTGGACGCCTGCGTGGGGCGCATGGTCGCCGCTGTAGAAGCCCGCAAGGGGCGCATGATCATCATTGCCGACCACGGCAACTGCGAAAAAATGCTCACCCCCGAGGGGCAGCCGTATACCGCGCACACGACCAACCCCGTGCCGTGCATTTTGCTTGAACCGGAGGGCAAGGCGACCGCCCTGCAGAACGGCAGGCTGGCCGATGTGGCCACAACAATTCTCGGCCTCTGGGGGATGCAACCCTCTGATCTTATGACCGGGCGCAATCTCGCCGCGCCCCGCGCCGAAGGGGAGGCTGACCGTGGCTGAGCGTAAACGCCCCATCCAGCCCGTCGCCCCTGACGGCATGGAAATCCTGTTTTTTTACCAGTGCCCCAACTGCGGCAAGCACGTGCCCCAGGCCAGCCCCACCGAGCCGCGCATGGTGCGCTGCCCCGGCTGCTCGCAGTCTTTTCCCATTATCCCTGTTGACGAGCACAGCCTGCATTATGTGCGCATAATGCTGGCAGAGGGCAAGGCGGCGGCCGACCCCGATTTTCTGTAAAAATTCGGCTGTCGCATACACTGCGGTAAAGGCCCGCTCCCGTTTTGCGCCCCGATGCGGCGCAGAGGACGGGGGCGGGCTTTGTCTGTTTGCGAATGGGTATCCTGTCAGGCAGGGGCTACAAAAAATTGAACGCAAACCTGGGGGGCCGCCGCACACAGCCTGTGCATGCTAAAAACCGGCGATGGCTCCACGCGCGGTTGCGGCGGTTTGCTTGCGGCAGTGGGCTGTTTGGGGCGCGTAATTATATGTCGGAATGGCGTCATATTTCTGCCGGTGTGACAGCTTGGTAAAAAATTTTTGACGAAAACGGTTGCCTTCGACACAAAAGGCGGGTATCTTTTTTCTGCCTGTTTTGGAGCAGGTCTGTGTTAACCCTGTGGGAAAAACTAGAGAGGAAGGGATTTATGAAACGCATCTGTACGCTTATCCTGGCCGCCGGCCTGGTGTTCGGCGCGGCCACCGGTGCCAGCGCCATTGATTTCAAGGCCAAGGGCCAGTGGCTCATGGGCTTCGGCGTGGGCACCGACAGCCCTGTCAGCAAAACTTCGATCAACGGCGTGAAGAGCAAGGCCGACAACACCGACACCTTTGACGCTCAGCAGCGCGTGCGCTTGCAGTTGGACGCCGTGGCTTCTGAAGCCCTGTCCGGCACGGTGTACTTCGAAATTGGCACGCAGAAATGGGGCAACGCTGGCACCGGCGGCGCTCTTGGCGCTGACGGCAACAACCAGGTTCGCGTGAAGAACGCCTACATCGACTGGGCCATCCCCCAGACCGATGCCAAGGTTCGCATGGGTATTCAGGGTCTTGCCCTGCCCAACACCTACGCTGGCGGTTCCGCCGTGCTTGATACCGACGTGGCCGCTGTGGTCGCTTCGTACAAGTTCAACGAAAACGTTGGCCTCTCCGCTTTCTGGGCCCGTCCGTTCAACGACAACTTTGACGGCAGAGATCCCCGCTCCAATAACAACCAGAACGACCGCAACTATCTGGACAACATGGATCTGTTCGGCGTGATGGCCCCCCTGACCTTTGACGGCGTCAACCTTACGCCTTGGGTCATGTACGGCATGATGGGCAAGAACACCCTGACCAGCTACACCGACCCCGATGGTGACGGCACCTTCACCTACCACAACATCGGCAGCCGTGACGGCAACCCGCCCTACACCCTGATGCCCTTCCCCGCTGCCTCCGCGATCAACAGCGGCACCGCCAGGAACCTCGGCGGCACCAGCAAGGCCTACGGCAGCATGTTCTGGGCTGGCCTGCCCCTGGCTGTGACCATGTTCGATCCTTTCAACATCGAACTGGACATCAACTATGGTTATGTGGAAGGCATGGGCCGTTACGACGTGCAGAAGGGCTTTAACGGCCCCACCGTGCGCGGCAGCACCGAACGTCAGGGCTGGTTGGCCAAGGCTCTTGTTGAATACAAGATGGATTGGGCCACCCCCGGCATCTTCGGCTGGTACGCCTCCGGCGACGACAGCAACGTGAAGAACGGTTCCGAGCGCATGCCCTCCCTGGTGCCCACCGGCAACATGACCTCCTACATGGGTGACGGCAACTACGGCTGGCTGCGTCAGGACTACGGCGTTGACTACGCCGGTACCTGGGGCATCGGCGGCCAGTTGAAGGACATGAGCTTCCTCGAAGATCTCAAGCACACCTTCCGCGTGGCTTACTGGGGCGGCACCAACAGCACCACCATGGTCAAGTACATGAGCACCGCTTATGCCTGGACCGAAGGCGTGGGCGCCAGCACCGTGCCTTACCTGACCACCAAGGACGGACTTGTGGAATTCAACCTCGTGAACTCCTACAAGATCTACCAGAACCTGGAAATGAACCTGGAGTTGGACTACCTGGTCAACTGCATGGACAACAGCACCTGGAAGAAGTCCCAGAACCCCAGCTCGTTCAGCAAGCAGGATATGTGGAAGGCTCAGGTTACCTTCGCGTACAGCTTCTAATTCGAGCCCAGCCGTCTCTGGACGGCAGGATACGCATTCAAAGGGAGGCCCTCGGGCCTCCCTTTTTTGTCGTCCGACGACGGGCCTGCAGAACATGCCCATGCTGCCCGGCAGGGCAAAGCGCCCATAGTGCAGCGCCCCATCATATTTGCTGGATGGGGTGCGCGCCTTGTTTAATCCCCTGCGTGAAGCGGTCCAGTGCACCAGTCAGAAGCTGAGGGGCATGCAGCGGCTGCAAACCGGCAGACCTGCGTCCGCATCCATCAATAGTCCGCGATGCGCCTTGTCCACCTGCTGTTCCCGGTTCCCGTGCGACCAGAGCGCGGGCAGACGTGGCAAACCAGCAAGGGGCATCGCCAGCAGCACCGACAAAACAGGCAGAGCCCGCCGAAGCGGGCCCTGGTAGAGAGTGGGGAGGAGAGGGAGTTTGGAGTGTGTGAGGAGGGAGGGTGTGGAAAGTGTCAGCGACGCTTTTGCAGCCGGTCGCGCAGAATAATGGCGATCAGGTTCATGCCGAGCACCAGCAACAGCAGCACAAGGCCTGTGCCGTACTGCAGCGGGCGGGTTTTGGCGATTTCCGTCCCGGCGGTGGCAAGCACATACATGTGGTAGGGCAGAGCCATGACCGGGCTGAAAATGGAGTCCGGCCCCTTGGGCGTATAATAAACCGAAGCCGTAAACATGATGGCGGCGGTTTCGCCAGCGGCGCGGGCCACGCCCAGAATAGCGCCGGTGAGCATGCCGGGCAGGGCGCTGGGCAGAACCACGCGGGCGATGGTTTGCGATTTGGTCGCGCCAAGCGCCAGCGAAGCCTCGCGGTATGTATCGGGGACGTTGCGCAGCGATTCTTCGGCCGTGCCGATAATGACTGGCAGCGTCAGTACGGCCAGGGTGAGCACGCCAGAAAGTATGCTTACGCCAAATCCGCAAAATGTAACGAAAAATGAAAGACCGAACAGGCCAAAGACTACAGATGGCACGCCAGCGAGGTTGTTGACCCCCAACCGCACAAAGCTGGCAAAGGCATTGCGCTTGGCGTATTCGTTAAGATAAACGGCCGAGGCAACGCCCAGAGGAAAGGCGATGAGCAGCGATCCTAGGGAGAGTATGGCTGTGCCTATGATGCAGGGCAAGATGCCTCCCTTGGTCATCATCTGGCGCGGCGCTTCGGTCAAAAAGCTCCAGCTCATGGCGGGCAGACCGTTTTGCAGTAAAAAGGCGCACACAGCCAGCAGCACCAGCACATTGCAGGCGGCAATGAGCCGCAGCATCCAGAACATAAAGGTCTGGTACTGGCCGCGTCCCTTGCCGCTGGCAAACTGCAGGCGCACGCCGTCGTCCTTTGGCGGCTCCGCATCATGGTTCATGAGGTCTTCTTCCAGCGGGCGGGGGGCAAGCTTGATGCCGGGACCGGCGGAAACAACAGGGGTGAGGCGACTGGTGGCTGACATGAATTATTCCTCGTGCTGAGCTGGCTTCAGGCTGCGTACAGTGGTTGGGCTGCCGCCGCAGATTGCCCCTAAAGGCTTGAAGTCCCTACCTGCCGGTGCTTTTCAGCAATGTATCCGGCAGCCAGGTTGAAGGCCAAGGTCAGGAAAAAGAGCACAATGCCGATGGCGAACAGGGCGTGGTAGTGCTCGCTGCGAAAGGCCGCCTCGGCCATTTCGGCCGCAATGCTGGCGGGCATGGGGCGTATGGGGTCGAGCAGCGATGTGGGTATGATGCCCGCGCCGCCCGCAACCATCAGTACGACCATGGTTTCGCCGATGGCACGGGACATGCCGAGCATCACCGCAGTGCCGATGCCCGAAAGCGCGGCGGGTATGACCACGCGCACCGTGGTTTGCCAACGGGTCGCGCCCAGCGCCAGCGAGGCCTCGCGCAGGTCGCGCGGTACGCCAAAAAGGGCGTCTTCCGATACCGAGCAGATGGTGGGCACGCTCATAAGCGCCAGCACAAGCGAGGCGTTAAGCAGGTTAAGCCCGGTGGCCGCGTCAAGATAATCCTGCAAAAAGGGCGCAAGCACCACCATGCCCAAAAATCCCAGCACCACCGAAGGCAAGGCGGCCAGCAGCTCCACAAAGGGTTTGATGATGCGCCTAACAGTTGGGTGGGCTATTTCCGTCAGGTAAACCGCCGTCAGCACCCCCATGGGTACCGCCAGCATGGAGGAAAGCACCGTCACTGCCAGCGAGGCCACCAGCAGAGGAAATATGCCGAAAAGGCCCGGTTCCTCAGTGGGGTACCAAAGGTTGCCGAACAGAAAATTGAAGAAAGAATACTCGCTGAACAGCGGCAGACCTTCCATGAACAGAAAAATAACAATACCAGCCAGGGCCAGCAGCGAGCTGCCTGCCATGGCGGTAAGGGTGACCCGCACCGTTTTTTCCTTGATGTCTCTGGAGCGCATTGCGCTTTCTCCCCGGCGGTCGCGGGCGGCCCGTGGCCGTCCCGCTCCGCCGATGCTGTGGGTGTATCGCGGGTAGCCAGCTACCTACTTGCCCAGGGGCACATAACCCACTTCAAGCACGTCCTTCTGGCCCTTGCCGGGATCCAGCAGATATTCCACAAAAGCCTTGGCGGCGCCTGCGGGGGTGCCGTTGGTGAAGACAAAGAGTTCGCGGGCGATGGGCCACTGCTTGGACAGGGCGGTCTGGGGGTTAGCGGTCACGTCGTTGACCTTGAGGCCCTTGGTGGATTTGTCCAGGTAGCCCAGGCCCACATAGCCGATGGCGTTCTTGTTTTTGGAGACGGCCTGCACAACAGCGCCGTTGGAAGCCTGCATGAGGGCTGCGGGGTTAACGCGCTCTTCCTTCATGATCAGTTCCTGCCAGCATTCAAACGTGCCGGAAGACGTATCGCGCGAGATCACAACGATCTTGCCGTCGTGTCCGCCCACTTCCTTCCAGTTGGAGACCTTGCCATTGTAGATGTCGCGCAGCTGTGCAGTGGTAAGAGCGGCGACAGGGTTGGCGGGGTTGACCACCGGCACGATGGCGTCAACGGCGATGGTGATGCGGTTGGGGGTCACGCCGTTTTTCTTGGCGGCTTCAACTTCCTTGTCCTTGATGTCGCGCGAGCTCATGGCGATGTCGCACTGCTTTTCAATAAGGGCCTTGATGCCGTTGCCGGAACCGCCGCCGGAAATGCTCAGCTCCATGTCGGGGTGCGAAGCCATAAAGGACTCACCAGCTTTCTGAACAACGGGAAGCACCGTGGTGGAGCCGTTGATAACAACCTGCTGGGCAGCCATGGCCGGAGCGCTGAGGCTCAAGACCGTCAGGGCAGTGGCGAACAATTTTCCGATAGTCATGGAATTACTCCTGCGTTTATCGTGGTTGATACCGGGGTGTTTCCCGGTACGTTTCCCTTTTTGCCTGCCTCTGTTACAGAAGTATGACGAAACGCAGAAGACTGCGTGAAGCTGTAATCTGCGTGATTAATGTTGCGAAATATAAACGGATATTTGTAAAAATTTTCGTCACGCAATTGTAACATGTGCTCCATAAGTTTGGCGCACAAAGCCGTTTTACTCTTTTTGCGTCATAGAGGTGAAACATATGAGCCAGCAAATATTGATAGTTGAAGACGAAACCGATATCCGCGAACTTTTGCGTTTCAATCTTGAGCGCGAGGGCTTCACGGTGCATGAGGCCGCCGACGGCACGCAGGGTCTGGCCCTGGCGCGCCAGCACACGCCCGATCTGGTGATTCTGGACGTGATGCTGCCGGGTGTGGACGGGTTTGAAGTTTGCCGCCGCCTAGGGGCGCAGGCTGAAACATCGCACATCCCGGTGCTCATGCTCACGGCCAGGGGAGAGGAAGTGGACCGCGTGGTAGGTTTGAGCCTTGGGGCCGACGACTATGTGGTCAAACCTTTCAGCGTGCGCGAGCTCATGCTGCGGGTAAAGGCCGTGCTGCGGCGCGGCGGGCGCAGTGTGGAAAGCCCGGTGCTGGAGCGACATGGCATACGGCTGCGCACCGAGGCGCATTCCGCCGAGGTGGCGGGCGAAATACTCAACCTCACGGCAACGGAATTCCGCCTGCTCGAAGACCTGCTGCGTCACGCCGGATCAGTGCGTACCCGCGAGCAGCTGCTCAACAACGTGTGGGGATATTCTTTTGAAGGATACGCCCGTACGGTCGACACCCACGTGCGCAGGCTGCGCGCCAAGCTTGGCGAGGCGGCCCCCATGCTGGAAACGGTGCGCGGCGTTGGTTACCGCATAAAGGAATAGGCGGCGTAATGGTAAAACCCGGGCAGGGCCGCCGTGCGCAGCGCGACTGACGCCTGCAGCCGGTGGTCATGACAGCATGTTACGAGTGAGATAACCCATGCTTTCTTTCAGAACACGAATTTTTTGCAGCGTGCTTGCCGCAGCGCTCATAGCCTCGGGGATAGCCGTGTACTATGGCCGGGCATCCTTTGAGCAAAGCCAGATCGACGTGGCTCGCGAGAGACTGCTGCGCGAAACCGCGCTGTCTGCCGCGATTCTTGACAAAATCGGCCCGACCCCGGCTGGCGTGCTCGAACTGGCAAACATACTGCAAATGCCGCGAGAGCGCATTTCGCTGCTCGACAACTCGGGCAACGTGCTGGCCGACACAGCGCCGGGCGCGCAACCAGTGTCCAAGCTCGACAACCACTCCGACAGACCCGAGGTGCAGGCAGCCATGCAGGGCGGTCAGGGGTTTTCCATCCGTTCGAGCGGCACGCTGGGCACAGACATGGCCTATGCAGCCGTGCGCATCAACGCGAACAACCTGCTGCGCATCGCCTTGCCTCTGGTCAATCTGCAGCAGGAGATTGAAAGCCGCGTGGCCGTCTTTACCCGCATAGGCATTGTTACGCTGCTGCTCTCGCTTGTGCTTGCGGGCCTGCTGTCGGGCGCGCTGCGCAACTCGCTTGCGCAGATGGTGTCTGTGGTCGAGGCCATATCTCTGGGCAATTTTCAGCGCCGCCTGCGCCGCATCCCCGGCAGGGAGTTTGCCCCGCTGGCGGAGGCCGTAAACCGCATGGCCGAGAATATTGAAGACCATGTGAGGTCGGCGGCGGAGCAGACGGCGCAGCTTGAAAGCATCCTTGAGACCATGAGCGACGGTGTTCTGGTGCTTGGCCCGCACGGGCGCATCCGCAGGTGCAACCGTGCCCTGGCGCGGGAGTTTCCGGCTGCGGCCTCGGCTCTGGGCGCACAGGTGGTGGAGGTTATCCCCTCGCCCCAGCTGCAGTCTGCAGTGGATGCCGCCATGGCTGCATGCCCGACCGCCGGGCAGAAGGACGCGAGCCCCAGCGCTCCGGGCGAGGTCGTAAACGGGCCGGACGCCTCTGCCAGCGACGATGCGGCCATCAGCCGCCAGCAGCGCTATCTTCAGCTTGAGCTTTCGTCCGGGCAGGTCATGTCTGTCTGCATATCCCGCCCCTGCGGGCTGGAGCATCTGGGCCAGACGGGCATAGGCGCCGTGGCGGTATTTCATGACATTACGGAGCTCATGCGGCTCGAGCGCGTACGCCGCGACTTTGTGGCCAACGTGTCGCACGAGTTGCGCACCCCGCTCACAGCCATACAGGGTTATGCCGAAACGCTCATCAGCCTTGACGCCTCGCCGGAATGCCGCCGCTTTGGCGAAATAATACTCAAGCACGGGGTCAGCCTCAGCCGTATGGTGGAGGATCTGCTGACCCTTGCCCGGCTTGAGGGCAAGACCGGCAGCCTTGACCTCGTCCCCACAGACCCGCGCGAGGCGGTCTCGCAGGCCGCGGGCATGTGCCGCGAGGCTCTTGAACGCCGCAAGTGCACGGTTGTTGTGGATATTCCCGAAACCTGCCGCGTGCTGGCAAGCCAGCCGCATCTGGCGCAGGTATTCAGAAATCTCATTGAGAATGCTGGCCGTTACGCCCCCGAGGGCGGCAGCGTGCGCATCAACGCGCGCGAGAGCGGCCCGGATGTTGTCTTTCGCGTGGTGGACGATGGCCCCGGCATACCCAAGGCTGACTTGGAACGGGTTTTTGAGCGCTTCTATCAGGTAGAGCGGCACAGGGGCCAGGCGACCACGGGTTTGGGACTGGCCATCTGCAAGCACATAGTTGAACGGCACGGCGGCCGCATCCGGGCAGAAAGCCCGGCGCAGGACGGCAACACGGCCCTTGTTTTCACCCTTTCTTCCGTCCACGGAGCGGCACTTTCATGAACGAGCATCTGCTGGCACGCAACGTCAGTGTGTACTACGGCCAAAACAAGGCCCTGCACGAAGTAAGCCTCAATTTTGAGCCGCGCCGGGTTACGGCCCTCATCGGGCCTTCGGGCTGCGGCAAGTCAACCTTTTTGCGCTGTCTTAACCGCATGAACGATCTGGTCCCCGGCGCACGCGTTGAAGGCGAGATCATGCTGGACGGACAGGATGTAAACCGCCCCGATACGGATGTGGTTTCACTGCGCTGCCGGGTGGGCATGGTTTTTCAGAAGCCCAACCCCTTTCCCAAAACCATTTACGAAAACGTGGCTTACGGCCTGCGCGTCAACGGCCTGCGGGACGAAAGCCTGATCGCCGAAAAGGTCGAACTGTCGCTACGCCGCGCGGCCATCTTTGAAGAAGTGAAGGATCGCCTGCAAGGCCCCGCGCTCGGGCTGTCGGGCGGGCAGCAGCAGCGGTTGTGCATCGCCCGCGCGCTTGCCGTCGAGCCGGAGGTGCTGCTGATGGACGAACCGGCCAGCGCCCTTGACCCCATCGCCACCCAAAAGATTGAAGAAAGCATCCGCGAGCTGCGCGAATCGCTTTCCATCATCATCGTTACCCACAACATGCAGCAGGCGGCCCGCGTTTCAGACTACACGGCCTTTTTTTACATGGGCAGGCTCATTGAGCACAATGCCACAGACATCATGTTTACCCGGCCCGCCAAAAAACAGACGGAAGACTACATCACTGGCCGCTTTGGCTAAAAGACGGCTAACGTAGTACGCACCGTGCGCACGACGTATGAAGGCGCACAGGTAATTTCACATCCAAGCGTAGTTGTTTTGGGAGAACGATCATGCAGCAACAGGCCAATTATCTGCAACAATTGCTCGTATCACTGCGTACCCGCCTGCTGGTTATGTGCGCCAGCGTGGGCATCGCCCTGGAAGAAGCCGGCAAGGCCATGGCCGCTGGCGATCCCGGTCGGGCCGCGTCGGTCATTGAAAACGACGCAGCCGTTGACGCCCTTGAAAATGAAATTGACGAAATGGCGCTGCTGCTGCTTGCCCGGACACAGCCCGTGGCCAGAGACTTGCGGTTTGTGGTCAGCGCCCTGCGCATGGTGGTGGATCTCGAGCGCATTGGCGACGAGGCCGTCAGCATGGCCGAGCAGGCAATACTCATGCAGGACAAACCCGGCTTTGGGGTCATACCGCATGTGCGCGAAATGTTTTACAAGGCCAGTGAGGCCTTTGACCGGGCCGTGCGGGTTTTCCGCGAGAACAATGCCGAGGAGGCGCTGCATATGCTGCGCGGCGACGAAGAAGCCGTGCAGAGCGAAGTGCGCATCATCCAGCAGATTATGGAAAGCCTCTCAGACCCTGACGCCAACCTGCAGCCCTATCAGGCCATGCATGTTATTCTGGTGGCGCGTTCGCTCACACGCGTGTGGCGGCGTTCCATCAACATCGCCGAGCAGGTTTACTTTATCAGTCAGGGTGAAAGCGTAAAGCACAAGGCGGAAGAACGCGGCGGCGAAGCCCAAAACGCCTCTGCGGCAAAGCCCGCCGACGTGACGGGGCCTGCGGAGCAGGAAAATACAGGCAGCGCCATCCACCGCGCGGATGATGAAGACGAAGATATGGACGGGCGCGGCTGACAATCCATGCCCCGCGCAACGCAAAAGCCCCCGGACCATGCTGGTTCGGGGGCTTTATGGTATCTATGGGATACTGCGCTAGATAAGGTTTTGCTGGCGCAGCACTTCAAGGAGCTTTTGCTTGGTGGCCTCGGCCATGGGGCACAGAGGCAGGCGGATTTCCGCCTCCATACGGCCCATGAGCGCCAGAGCGGTCTTGGCAGGGATGGGGTTGCTCTCAAAAAAGAGGGCTTCGTGCAGGGGAAAGAGCCCATGGTGGATGCGCGCGGCTTCTTTGAGGTCGCCCTTGTTAAAGGCGTTGCACATGGCTGCCACTCGGCCGGGCACAAGGTTGGAAGTGACCGAAATCACGCCCTTGCCGCCAAGCGCCATCAAAGGCAGGGCGGTAAAGTCGTCGCCCGACAGCACGCAGAAGTTTTCGGGGCAGCTTTCGAGTACGCGGCTGCCCTGAATCATGTCGCCGGTGGCCTCTTTGACGCCCACGATATTGGAAAAATCGTGCGCCAGACGGGCCAGAGTGGCGGGCAGCAGGTTGCAGCCGGTGCGGCCCGGCACGTTGTAGGGCACCAGCGGCATGTCCACTGCCTGGGCAATGGCCTTAAAGTGCTGGTACATGCCCTCCTGCGTGGGCTTGTTGTAGTAGGGAGTGATCAGCAGCGCGCCGTCGGCGCCCGCTTTCTGCGCGTATTTGGTCAGGCGGATGGCCTCGACCGTGTTGTTGGAACCGGCGCCAGCCAGAACCGGCACGCGACCCTTGACCTGGTCAATACATATTTCAATGACCCTTTCGTGTTCTTCGTGGGTCAGCGTGGCGGATTCGCCCGTGGTGCCGCAGGGGACCAGACCGTGAATGCCTTCACTGATCTGGTGTTCAATAAATGCGCGGTATGCTTCTTCGTCCAGTTCGTTGTTTCTGAACGGGGTTACAAGCGCGGTCAATGCACCTGAAAATTGCATTATAAACTCCTGTGCGGCCACGCGCTGCAAAAAGCGAACAAAAGCCCGCGCGAAGGTTTGGCCTTCGCAAGCAGGCGACCCCGCAAAGGGTCTTCAGTTCGGCAGCGCTAAGGCCTTACTGATTGATAAATTCTTTCAATTCCTTGCCGGCACGGAAAAAGGGCAGGCGTTTCGATGCGACAACGACGCTTTCGCCGGTTTTAGGATTGCGGCCGGCGTAGCCTTCGTACTCCTTGATTTTGAAGCTGCCAAAACCGCGTATTTCAATACGCTCCCCGGACAGCAGTGATTTTTTCATGGCGTCAAAAAAGGTGGTTACCACCAGCGCCGCATCGTCGAGGGGAATGTTGGTGTCGTCGGCCAGTGCCTTGATAAGCTCGCTCTTGTTCATCATGCCTCCGTGACCGCGTTACATGTTTGCCCGAAGGGGCGACAAGGCCGGGCATTTATAAGCAATTCGACCCTATATCTTTTTTCAGACAAGGTAAACTGTTTGGATTTAAAATCTACTCCTGAATCGGCACAGGCTGCAAGATGTTGCGGCGTCCAAGCCAGTCGAGCATTCCCAGGCGGATACGCTGCAGCCGGGCGGCCAGCGTCTGCAGATCGTGGGCTGCGGGGCAGCCGGGCGCATGTACCATAAGCGGTTTTTGCAGGCATACGGCCTCGGGCAGTTTTTTGTCCAGCCGTACGTGCCCCAGCAGCACTGGCTCGATATGCAAAAAATGTCTGCACGCCCCGGCAAGCTTGTCAAAGGACGATTTGGCCTCGGCCTGAGAGGTCGCCTGGTTGACCAGCACCATAAAGTCGCGCAGCCCGTAGCGGCTGTTGAGCACCTTGATGAGCGCGTAACTGTCGGTGAGCGACGTTGGCTCAGGCGTAATGACCAC
Organism: Desulfovibrio desulfuricans; assembly: GCF_004801255.1. Classification (NCBI taxonomy): domain Bacteria; kingdom Pseudomonadati; phylum Thermodesulfobacteriota; class Desulfovibrionia; order Desulfovibrionales; family Desulfovibrionaceae; genus Desulfovibrio; species Desulfovibrio desulfuricans. The sequence goes on from NZ_CP036295.1 coordinate 650,000, forward strand.
AAGACGTACCGAGGCCATGGCGGCAAAGGTCTGCACCGTGCCGGATATTCCCGCGCCGATATCCATAAAAACGTAGTCGTACTTGTGCAGCACTGGCTCCAGCCGCGAGAGCAGCAGGTCGCGCGCGTCTGGCTGCAACTCGGTGAGTTCGGGAACGCCCGACGCGGCTGGCAGAACGGCAAAACCGTCGCCGTCGATGGGGCAAAGCACATCGGTGATGTCGGCCTCGCCCAGCAGCGCGGTCTGCAGGTTGCCCTCGGGCGTGATGCCCAGCAGCACGTCAAGATTCGCCAGGCCGAGGTCGCAGTCCATCAGCAGTGTCTTGAAGCCCATCTGGTGCAGTGCGCAGGCTATATTGAGCGACATGTTTGTTTTGCCCACCCCGCCTTTGCCGCTCAGCAGGGCAACGCTCAATGTCGTATTGGTCATCAGTTTCCCCCAAAAAAGAGAAATCGTTTTTCGCTGGAATGTACAAGCGTGTTTCGGGATTCAAGGGCAGCGCCGTCGGCAACGCAGATGTGCCCGCGCTTTTGCGCAAGCGCGTCATCCATGGCCTGGGCGGCCTTGCCCAGCAGTGATTCCGGGGTTGGGCGTCCGCCCTGGTCTGCGCAGGCAATGCCTATGGCGCACCCGGTCTTGACCGCATGTTTGCCCGTGGCGGAGGCTGCGGTTATTTCCGCAGCGCGTACGGCAAAAAGTTTTTGTATCTGCTCGGCCATCAGCCGGGCGCGCAGCACGCTTACCCCCGGCAGCAGCAGGGCAAAGCGTCCCTGCCCCGTGCAGCCCAGGGTGTCGCACTCTTCGCGGCACTGCCGCAGGCAGTCCACAAGGTGTTCTTCGAGCGCCATGAAGGTGAGGTGGTCAAGGCGTGATTCGAGCGCTCGGCGGTCGCACAGGCCTGACTCAAGCAGGGTCAGCTCTCCGCCGGTGCGCGCGAGGCGCAGCAACTCGCGGTTTATCTGCACTGTGAACATTTCGGCCATCAGCAGATGGGCAAGGTGGTCAGGCGCGTTGCCCGCGCCGCCGCCCATGTCGGGCAGCAGGCCCGGCCCTGCGGGCAGGGCGCACCAGCGGCCAGTGGGGTAGCGACGCAAAAATTCCTGCCATCTACCCACGCTGAAGCCCGGCAAAAGGCGCGCCACCAGTACAGATTCCCTGCTGGTGCGCGAGGTTGCGCCGTCCGCCTGTCGCAGTGCGCGCAGCTCGCTGGCCAGAGCGTCAAATTCAGCGTTGTTGCTCATGTCGGTACAGCAGGTAGTCGTGCTGGAACTGGTCGATCTGTCCGTTCAAAACCGCTTCGACGTCGCCTGCTTCGGAGCCGGTGCGGTGGTCCTTGACCAGCCGGTAAGGCTGAAGGGTGTATGTGCGTATCTGGCTGCCAAAGGCAATGGCGTCCTTGCCCGCGTATTCTGCCTGACGCTCTGCGTCGCGTTTTTGCATCTCAAGGTTGTACAGGCGCGCGCGCAGTACGCGCATGGCCGTGTCCTTGTTGTGGTGCTGCGATTTTTCGTTCTGGCACTGGGCCGAAATACCCGTGGGAATGTGCGTTACGCGCACAGCCGAGCTGGTGGTGTTGACGCTCTGGCCGCCAGGGCCGCTGGAACGGAAAATATCCACACGGATGTCCGATTCCTTGATGTCCAGCTCAATGTCGTTGCCCACGTCGGGGATGACGTCCACCGAGGCAAACGAGGTGTGGCGGCGACCCGATGAGTCAAAGGGAGATATGCGGATAAGCCGGTGGATGCCGCGCTCGCTTTTAAGAAAGCCAAAGGCGTGCGGCCCGGCGATGCGCAGGGTGACGCTTTTAAGCCCCGCCTCGTCACCGGGCAGGTAGTCCAGCTCTTCCACCGTATATTTGCGGCGCGACGCCCAGCGGGTGTACATGCGCAGCAGCATTTCGGCCCAGTCCTGCGATTCTGTGCCGCCCGCGCCGGGGTGGATTTCGAGGATGGCGTCCTGGTTGTCCTCCTCGGCGGAAAGCAGCATGACAAGCTCGGTTTCGTCCAGCAGGGCCGCGAGGTCGCGGCTTTGCTGGTCAAGGGATTCGAGCGCTTCGGGATCTTCGCTCTCGGCGGCAAGGGCCAGCCATTCGTTCATGTCGCCGTGGCTGGTCTTGAGGCGCGTCAGGCGTTCAATTTCTTCTTCAAGGCGGCGTTTTTCCTGCAAAACAGGCGTCAGCGCTTCCGGGTTGTCCCATGCGCCGGGCCGGGAAATTTCGTGTTCTATATCCTGCAGACGCTTCTGGCTGGCCGCAACGTCAAAGACGCCCCCAAAGGGTGGCAAAACGTTGCGAAAGGGGCTGGCAGGCGGCGCGCAGATCACTGAGTTGCAGCATTGTGGATACTAGGGGTTGAGTGTGAGCGCCGCTTGCGGCGCATGGAACGTCATTGCGTTAGTGCGGCCGATGCCGGATCAGGTCGCGTCATAGTCTCGGCCGTAGCAGGGTTGCTGCGGGCCTTGGATCTCTGTTGCCCTGGCCGCCGGGGGCAAGCCCGCCGGCTGTTGGCGCATACGGCTTGCCTCAGGCGTGCTGAGCTGCCGCACGGCGCGAAAGACCGCCGCCGGGGCCAAACAGCAGCAGGGCCGCAAATATAACTGCCGCAAGGGGCAAAAGCCATGGGGAAAGGACGTGGAACACGCTGGGCGCGGATTCAAGAGCAGCCTTTCCCCACACGGCCTGAGCCTTGAACTGCCCGCCCCGCACGGTCAGGCGGCCGCGCGTGTCCACAACAACAGAAATGCCCGTGTTTGTTCCGCGCAGTATCCAGCGGTTTTGCTCCACAGCCCTCAGGGTCGTCAGATAAAGGTGCTGCCGGGCCGCAGGAGTATTGCCGAACCATCCGTCATTGCTGATATCAACAAGAATATTGGCCCCGTCCGCCACGCGGTTTTGGGCAAGCCAAGGGAATATTCCCTCATAACAGATGAGCATTCCCAGGGCAAGATTGTCATGCCGCAGCGGGGCAATCGCCGTGCCGGTCTGGTACACGCCCACCCCTTGCAGCAGAGCTTCAAGAAAACTCCAGTTGAGCCATTCGGGCAGGTATTCCCCAAAGGGCACAAGGTGTTCCTTGTCGTAATGTGCTACGGTATCGCCGTTTTGTCCCAGCAAAAAGGCCCTGTTGTACACGTCCGGCTCGCGTTTGTCGGGGCGGCGTTCCATGCCCGGAGCGCCAAAAAGCACGGGGCAGGCGCTGCGTGCGGCCAGCTCGCGTATGCGGGGCGCGTGCAGCCCGTTTGCCTCAAAAAAGAACGGCATGGCCGTTTCGGGCCAGATAATGAGGGGATGGACGTCGGGTTTTTCCGCCAGCCCTTGATAGGTCAGGCCAAGGTACAGATCCACCGTCTGCCGCTGAAAGGCGGGAATCCACTTTTGGTTTTGGTCCACGTTGCCTTCGACAAACAGCACGTCAACGCTTTGCAGGCTGGCGGGGTTGACGGCAAACGGCGTTGCGTACAGACGCCATCCGCCGTAGCACAAAAGCGCCGCCGCCAGCAGCAGGCCGGGGACAAGGCTTGTCCGGTCAGGGCAAAACCGGCGGGTGGAGTCGACAAAGGCGAGGCAGCACAGCAGGGCCGCCATGGTCCACAGCCCGGTGAGCGCATAGCCGCCCACCAGGTCCGCAGCCTGCACCAGCACCGGCCAGGGCGACAGCGCGCCTGCCATGTCCAGCCAGGGAAAACCCAGGGCCAGAGCATAGACGGCTTCGAGCAGATACCACAGTATGCCCAGCAGCACAGCCTGAACCCATGCCGGACGGTGGCGGAAGGCATGCGCCGACACGGCAAAAATTCCGCCGACGCTGCCTATGCAGGTTACGATAAACAGGGCGCAGGGTATGGCCAGCAGCCAGGGCATGCCGCCCACGTTGTGCACCGGCAGCGTCAGCCAGTAAAGGGCCGCCATGCCGCCCGCAATGGTGGCAAGCCAGCCCTGACGCAAGGCCGTGGCGCGGGTTGCAGCCTCGCGCCCCAGCAGGGTCAGGGCAGCGGGCCATACCAGCACCAGAGGTGGAAAGCTGAAAAAATCGTTGGGAAAGCCCAGCCAAATACCCACAGCCGCAGCAAGGCACAAGAGCCAGCTGCGCAGCGAGGGCTTTGACGCTTCCGGGGTGGATAGCTTCATGCTTTAGCCGCTTCTTCCTCTTCCGGTTCAGGAGCGGCGTGGTCGGCTGGCTCCATGCGCAGGCGGATAATGAGTTTCCTGTCCGCTTCAAGCACGGTAAAGACCCAGCCGCGCAGGGTAAACCTTTCGCCGGGGCCGGGCACATGCCCCGCTTCCATGCTCAGGTAGCCGCCGATGGTGTCGACCTCGTCCGAATCCAGCTCAACCCCAAGGTCTTCGAGGTCCTCAAGCAGGGCGCGACCAGTGAGTTCGTAGACGTTTTCGCCCAGAGGGCGGATGTCTTCCTGCCGCGGCGCATCGTGCTCGTCTTCAATATCGCCCACAATTTCTTCCAGCACGTCTTCGATGGTGATGAGGCCGGAGGTGCCGCCGTACTCGTCAAGAGCTATGGCGATGTGCTGCTTGCGGGCGCGAAATTCCTGCAGCAGAGTGCGGATGGATTTTGTTTCAGGCACAAAGAAAGGCTCGCGCATGACCTTGAAAACAGGGGGGATCTGTTCCCCCTGGTCCATCAGGCTGCTGAGCACGTCCTTGGCGTGGAGTATGCCCACGATGTTGTCGCGGGTGTCCTTGTAGACGGGAATGCGCGAATGCCCGGAGCGCACAATGATGCGCGCCACTTCCTGCAGCGGCATGTCGTCGGGGACGCAGTCAATGTCGGTGCGGGGAATCATGGTGTCCTGCACCTGCAGATCGTTGAAACGCAGAATGCCCAGGAGCATGGATTCCTCGTAAGGTTCCACCTCGCCGTCGGCTCTTGCTTCCAAAATGGCTTTTTCGAGAGATTCCTGATCGTCGTGCCCAAACAGCCTGCTCAGGCGCGACCAGATGGTACTGTGACCTTCCGTGCCGCCGTCCAAAATAACCTCCTAGGTTGGCGTGCTGAGTATGCGCGGTGCGCGTTTGCCGGGGGCAATGCCGCCCGGCAGAAATTTTTTGTTATCCTGTCAGCTTGCGCTGCTGGATATCTATTTGCATCACCCATTGGGTAATGGGTGAAACACCACTTTTGGTGGTGCTGTGAAACCAGTTGATATCGGACTTGCCCTGTTCAAGGACAGCCCAGTTGCTGAATTCCGTTCCCAGAATCATGGCCGGTGAAGGTTCTTTTTGCATGCGGGTGTTGAGCACGTCGCAGGTGCACCAAAAGGTTACCATGCGTTCTTCCTTGCTCACCTGATAGATCAGCAGGCAAAGTAACTGTGAACCTTTATCCAGATCAACAGGCTTAACATCAACAGATTCCGCCGGAAAGCGCAAGGCCATGCCCGTAGCTGAGATGTCGGCCACCTGCACGGGTTCGCCTTCCATGCCCGTCTTGTAGTGCAGCAGCGGCTTGCCTATTTCTGCGGTGCTGCGGGGCATGGGCTTGTTGAGATCCAGCTCCCATACGCCGATAACGCGCACCAGCTCTTTGGGCGGTTTGACGCGGATAAAATGACGCTTTTGCCCGGCGTCTATATCCCTGGGCATGGTGAGGAGTAGGAGCGACTTTTCGTAGCTGCCCCGCACCTGCTGCACGTTGGAGCGGAATTTGAAAAAGGCGGGGCCTTCGGGCAGCAAAGCCCGAAAATAGACTTCTACCGCGGACCCCTCAAGCTCGCGCGACACATAGGAAAGAATTTCCAGCTCAAGCATGGCGGGGAGAATTCTTGTGAGAGTACCTGCCATGCCCTTGCTGTTGGGGCGCTCTTCAGCATTGAGGTCAAAAATTTCGTTCTGTTCCTGGGCCTTTTCGAGCAGGTGGCGGATCAGGTCGGCACGTTTCGCCTCATGCCGTATGCCCTGCAGCCGCCCTTTAATAACGACAAGCGTAAAGCAGAGAGCCGCTATCAGAATACCAAAAATAATGAGTAGCTCGGTGCCCGTCATAAATTCACCGCTGTCAACATTTGTAAGTCGTTGTCCGTTATGGCAGGAATGCCGCGTTGGCGCTGGCCTGCCGGTCTGGACGCAACAGGCCGAGTTTGTGGAGATGAACCTCAAGGCAGGCAACCGCCGCAGGGGTCACGCCTGATATGCGCCCGGCCTGGCCGAGGCTGCAGGGACGCACCCTGTTGAGTTTTTCCACCACCTCGTGAGACAACCCTGCTACTTTCGCATAATCAAGTTGCGGGGGCAAGGCCGTTGCCTCCAGCTTGGCCGAGCGGGCAATGAGCTCGCGCTGCCGCGCCAGATACCCTTCGTACTTTATCTCCGTCTGCACGCTTTCGCATGCTCCGGGGCCAGCCTGCGCCCTTGCCGCTGCCAGCTCGGCAGCCGCTTCGGTCAGCGCCTCGTGCGCCGTCTGGGCCAGCATGCCCTCAAGGGCGTCAAGGTCGACATTGGGGCGCTTCAGGGCTTCCGCCAGGGTTTTGCCCGCAGGCAGGCGCGTTTCGGGCGTGTCCTCGGACAGTTTATGGCCGGGGATGCGTTTTTTGCCCAGATACGCCCTGAATCGCTCGGCTGCTTCCATTTTTATGCAAAACGCGCGCCACTGGTCGTCACCGACCAGCCCCAGCTCCCGCCCCAGCGGGGTCAGGCGCGTATCGGCGTTGTCCTCGCGCAGCAGCAGCCTGTGCTCCGCGCGCGAGGTAAACATGCGGTAGGGTTCCTGAGTGCCCAGCGTCACAAGATCATCAACAAGAACAGCCATGTAGGCCTGGTCACGGCCTGGCGCAAAGGGCGGCAGCCCGCGCATGTCGCACGAGATGTTCAGTGCCGCCCACAGGCCCTGCGCGGCGGCTTCTTCGTAGCCAGAAGTGCCGTTGATCTGCCCGGCCAGCCACAGGCCCGGCACGGCCTTGGTTTCCAGGGTAGGCCGCAGCTGGATGGGGTTGGCATAGTCGTATTCAATGGCGTAGCCGGGGCGCAGCACAACGGCATTTTCCAGCCCTTTCAGCGCGTGCACCATGTCCAGCTGCACATCGAGCGGCAGGCTGGTGGGTATGCCGTTGGCGTAGACCTCCGCGCTGTTGAGGCCTTCGGGCTCCAGAAAAATCTGATGACGCTCGCGGTGCGGAAAGCGGGCCACCTTGTCTTCGATGGAGGGGCAGTAGCGTGCCCCGGTGCCCTTGATAACGCCCGTAAACATGGGCGAACGGTCAAAACCGCTGCGGATGATCGCGTGCGCCCGTTCGTTTGTCCAGGTGATATGGCACGAGACCTGCTCCAGCACGGGGCCGGGGCCGTGAAAGCTGAAGCCGGGGGGCGGTGTGTCGCCGGGCTGTTCCTCAAGCTGCGAATAATCAATGGACGATTTGAGGATGCGCGGGGTGGTGCCTGTCTTGAGCCTGCCCAGGGTCAGGCCGAGCTTGCGCAGGCTGTCCGACAGCCCCAGCGCCGGGGCGTCGCCCAGACGGCCTCCGGGCAGGTTGGTAAGGCCCATGTGGATGCGCCCGTCCAAAAACGTGCCCGTGGTCAGCAGCACGTTACGCGCGGCAAAGGCAAGCCCCTGCGCGGTGCGTACGCCGGTGACGCGGCCATCGCCGGTGGTTACCTCAATGACGGAATCCTGCCAGATGCGCAGGCCGGGCGTATTGTAGAGCGTTTTTTTGAGCACGCGCTGATAGGCCTCGCGGTCAATCTGGGCGCGGGTGGCGCGCACGGCGGGGCCCTTGCTCATGTTCAGCACGCGAAACTGTATGCCCGCAGCGTCGGCCCACAGGCCCATCATGCCGCCAAGGGCGTCAATTTCGCGCACCATATGGCCCTTGGCCAGTCCGCCGATGGCGGGGTTGCACGAAAGGTAGCCCAAACGGTCAAGGTTGCCGCTGACAAGCAGCACCTTGTGTCCCATGCGGGCGAGGGCCATGGCAGCCTCGCTGCCCGCGTGTCCGCCGCCAGCGACAATGCAGTCAAATGTGGAATCAGACATGGGTTGCGTTCATGAGAATGTGGGCGAACACCTGCGCGTCCTTGATGGTGGCCGTGATGGATGAGCGCTCGTCCGGTTGATGGCAGGTATTTTCAAGGCAGCCCCACACGGCGGCGGGCAGGCCCTTTTGCCGCAAAAACGCGGCCACCGTAGCGCCGCCAATGCCCACGGCCTGGGCCTCGACGCCGTAAATGCGCGCGATAGCGGCCTTGAGCGCCGTAACCACCTTGCCTGTCTGCGGTATGGCGGTAGCGTCCTGCCGCTGCACAACGCTTACCTGTATCTGCACATAGTGGCGCGCGGCCACCTCGGCGGCCACCTCGCGCATCTTTTCCAGCACGTTGTCCATCTGCACATGGGGCAGCAGGCGGCAGTCCACATAAAAAACATCGTTGCCGGGCACGGTATTGATGTTGGGCACGTTGGCCTCGTGCTTGCCCGGTACAAAGGTGGACTGGGGCGGATCAAACAGCGGGTTGGCGTCGCCAAAGGCTGCGCGCAGGGCGTTGTAGCTCGTCAGCGCCATGTCCGCAGCCGCCAGAAAGGCGTTGCGGCCTTTTTGCGGGGTAGAGGCGTGGCACTGGATGCCCGTGGTCTGCACCTTGAGCCACAGCTGGCTTTTTTCGGCTATTTCAATAACGTCGCCCTTGGATGAACCGGCATCGGGCACGATGTAAAGGTCGTCGGGGCTGAAAAAATGCGGGGCAGTGTTGAGCAGATGCTCCAGCCCGAAAATGCTGCCTGTTTCCTCATCAGCCATAAAGACCAGGCCGAGAGAAAGCTCGGGCGTAATGCCCATGGTCAGCAGCTCTTCGGCCAGCAGCAGCATGCTCACAATGGCCTGCTGGTTATCCTCGACGCCGCGCCCGTACAGAAAGTCGCCGTCCCGGCGCACCTGCCACGGGTTGCTTGTCCAGGCGTCAAGATCGCCCGGAGGCACAACGTCGGTATGGCCAAAAAGCCAGAGCGTACGCTTGCTTTTGCCGGGTATGCGGGCCACCAGATTGGGGCGCTGGCCGTCCGTTACGCGGGGGTCGGGGGCGTCAACGCGCGAAAGGGCCGTAACGCCGCACGACTTGAGCCAGTTGGTGATGCAGCGGACCTTTTCCATTTCGCCCTGGCCGCCGTTGTCCGGGCCAAGAGCATGGCATGCCGTAAGCACCGCCTGCAGTTCGGCCACGCGGTCTTCGCGACCTGCCAGCCCCCGCAGCAGCGTGTCGAGTGTCTTGAACATGGTGATTTCCGTATGGCGTTACAACGCGCAAGAGGCTGCTTGCGCAGCCCCTTGAAAAAGTCGTCAGCCCCGGCACAGCCGCATAACGACAGCCCCTGCGGAAAATCCGCTTGCGAACCGCCCACGGCGTGTCGGAACCGATGTAAGCCTGGTCGACCTAACGGCCACCCTTGGCGGCGCGCTTGGACGCCTTCAACGGGTTGACCTTGGCGGCGGCGGCAACAGTGGCCTTTACGTGGGTAGCAAAGTTGCAGCGACCAGCGGCCCACTTTTTGGCGGGGACAGGGTAGCTGGAGCAGAACTGTTCGCCTTCGAACTCGCGCAGGCGGTCACAGCCAGAGCACTGTTCCACCACCGGGGAAAGAACAAAACCGTTGACCACCACGCCTTCAGCGGTTTTGGTGGCTTTTTCCAGAGGGGTCATAGCAAAACCTCCATGCGCAGCAGCGCCGTATTGCTAAAATAACGGCGGAAGGGCCGCCGCGTTGGAATGGAAAAATATAGTTGAAAGCAATTTTCTGTCAAGTAAAACGCGCAGAAAATTTTTTGCCCCGGCCAGCTCAATGTGCGCTGCGCCGTTACCGCCCGGCATTGCTGCAATTGTTGCCAGGCTGGTTAGCCGCCAAGATACGCCTCGCGTACGCTGGCGTTGGCCAAAAGGTTTTGGGCCTTGTCTTCCATGACCACGCTGCCCACTTCAAGCACATAGCCGCGTGCAGCCAGTTTGAGGGCGGCGCGGGCGTTTTGCTCCACCAGCAGCACAGTGACCCCGCGTTTGTTGATGGCCCGCACTGTTTCAAATATGGAGCGTACCAAAAGCGGCGCAAGACCCAGCGAGGGTTCGTCCAGCAGCAGCAGGCGCGGCTCGGCCATAAGCGCACGGCCAATGGCCAGCATCTGCTGCTCGCCGCCCGACAGCGTGCCCGCGAGCTGGTCCTTGCGTTCCTGCAGGCGCGGAAACAGGTCAAAAATCCATTCCAGCGTACGTTCCCTGCGGGCTTTGTCCTCGATGCAAAAAGCGCCCAGGCGCAGGTTTTCGAGCACGCTCATGATGCCGAAGACGCGCCGTCCCTCGGGCGACTGGGCAATGCCGAGCCCCACAACCTTGTGGCTGGGCAGGCGCAGCAGGTTTTGCCCGTCGAACAGTATTTCGCCTTCAAAGGGGCGCACCAGCCCGCTGATGGACAGCAGGGTGGTGCTTTTGCCCGCACCGTTGGCACCGAGAATGGTGACGATTTCGCCTTCTTCCACCCTCAGGTCGATGCCGTGCAGCACTTCAACGCTGCCGTAGCGCACGCGCACATTAGACAATTGCAACAGGGACATGGCTTACCACTTTTCGTCGTCTGCGCCCAGGTAGGCTTCGATGACGGCGGGATCCTGGCGCACGTCTTCGGGCTTGCCCTGGGCAATCATGGTGCCGTGTTCCAGCACCACCAGTTTTTCGCAAATTTTCATCACCAGGCGCATGTCGTGCTCAATGAGCAGCACGGTGACGCCCCTGTCGCGTATGGCGCGTATGGTTTCCACCAGAGCGGCGGTTTCCTGGTCGTTCATGCCGCCGGCAGGTTCGTCCAGAATCACCAGGCGCGGGTCGGTCGCCAGCGCGCGGGCGATCTCGAGCAGGCGCTGGTTGCCGTACGAAAGGCCGCCTGCGGCCTCGGTGTAGCGGTCGGCCAGACCCACAAAGTGCAGTTCTTCCATACAGCGGGCCACGGCGGCCTTTTCTTCCGCCCGCTGGGCCGGTGTGTGCAGCATGCACGAAAGCAGACCGGCTCTGGTGCGGCAGTGGCGCCCGGCCAGCACGTTTTCAAGCACGGAGAGCCGCCCGAACAGGCGGATGGTCTGGAAGGTGCGGGCAATGCCCAGCTCAACTATCTTGTGGGGGCGCAGACCGGCAATGGACTTGCCGTCAAAAAAAATGCGGCCAGACTCCGGCGTGTAGTTGCCGGTGATGCAGTTGAAGACGGTGGTCTTGCCCGCGCCGTTGGGGCCGATAAGCCCCACGATGCTGCCTGCCTCAACGTCAAAGGTAAGGTCGTTGAGCGCAATGAGCCCGCCGAACATCTTGCTCATTTCTTCAAGGCGCAGCAGGGTCATGCGGGCCTCCCTTCACGGGAGGCGTCGGGCGGCGCAGGCACCTTGTAGCGCCTCTGCCTGGGCGGCAGCAGCCCCTGGGGCCGCCAGACCATCATGACCATCATGGCGAGACCAAAAATGAGCATGCGGGCGTTGGAAAACTCTCGCAGCACTTCGGGCAGGCCGATGAACAAAAAGGCGCTGATGAGCACGCCCAGCTGGCTGCCGCCCGAAAGAATGACCACGGCAAAAATAATGACAGATTCCATAAAGTTGAACGACTCAGGCGCGATGGTGGTCATCTTTGCGGCATAGAGAGTGCCCGCCATGCCCGCCCAAAAGGCCCCCAGCACAAAGGCGGCCAGCTTGTAGTGGGTCACGTTGATGCCGCAACCCTCGGCGGCCACGTCGTCCTCTTTGATGTAATTGAGGGCGCGGCCAAAGCGCGAGTGCCACAGGCCGTAGAACAGCAGCAGGCTCAGCCCCACCATGCCCCAGACCAGAAAATAGAACTGCATGCTTTTGACGATCTTGAAGCCAAAGAACATGGGCCGGCTGATGCCAAAAATGCCGTTGGCTCCGCCTGTGAGGCCAAAAACGTCGTTGATCAGGGCAATGCGCACAATTTCCACAATGCCGATGGTGACGATAAGCAGGTAGTCGCCGCGCAGGTGGATGATGGGACGGGCCACCACCAGGGCAAATATGGCCGCAGCGGCGCCGGAGAGCGGCATGACCCACAGCACGGGCCAGTGGCACACCGTGTTGAGAATGGCGGTGGTGTACGCGCCGACGGCAAAAAAGGCGGCGTGCCCCATGTGGAATATGCCCGCCTGCCCCAGAATGACGTTGAGCGACAGCGCGAGCAGGGCGTAAAGGCCTATGCTCACGCACACGTCAAGCCAGTAGGCGTTGCAAAAAAAGGGCAGGGCGCACATAAAAAGGCCGGCGGCCCCGTAAACGGCGGCATTGCACGGGATGTTTTTCATAGTTTGTCCGCCGTGCGTTCGCCCAGAATGCCAGTGGGACGGATAATCAAAATGAGAATGAGCACCAGAAAGGCTATGGCGTCCTTCCAGGCAATGGCAATGTAGCCAGCGGCCAGGGCTTCGATAACGCCGAGCAAAAGCCCGCCCAGCATGGCGCCGGGGATGTTGCCTATGCCGCCCAGAATGGCGGCGGTAAAGGCCTTGAGGCCGTACGACCAGCCCATGGTAAAGTCTATCTGTCCGTAGTAGATGCCCACCATCAGACCCGCCGCGCCGCCGAGTCCGGGGCCGATAAGAAAGACCAGCGAGATGATGCGGTCAACATTGATGCCCATGAGCTGGGCCGCGCCAGGGTCGACGGCCACGGCGCGGATGGCCGCACCCGTGCGGGTACGCTGGATAAAGGCCGAAAGCCCCAGCATCAGCACTACACTGGCCGCAATAACCAGCAGACGCACGCCGGGCACTTCAAGCCCGAGCATCCTTACCGTAAAGTCGGGGCGCAGGTAGTCGGGGTACACGTAAAAACGCGCTCCGTACACAAGCATGATCGCATTCTGAAAAAATATGGACGCGCCAAGCGCGGATACCACGGCGGAGAGGCGGCCTGCGTTGCGCAGAGGGCGGTATGCCGTGCGCTCAAGCAAAAAGCCTATAAGCGCGACCAGCAGCGCCACCATGATAAAAACGGCGGCAACGGCAAAAAACGGGTTGAGCGCCCCGGCCATGTTGCAGCTGACAAGCAGGGTAAGCCCCAGATAGGCGCCAATGGTAAACAGGTCGCCGTGGGCAAAATTGATGAGCTTGAGGACGCCGTACACCATGGTGTAGCCCAGCGCCACAAGCGCATAGATGCCGCCCACGGCCAGGCCGTTCAAAAGCTGTTGGAGAAATTGTTCCATAATGTTCGGCGTTGGTACTCGGCATTTGGCGGGCGACCGGGATGCCGGTCGCCCGCCGTAATGAACGCGCCCGCAGCGGGGCTACGCTTTTCGCCGGGGCGCGCAGGCCCCTGGCGTGTATCTGTGCAGCACGGGCGCGGCCTTGGGCCGCGCCGCATTACTTGGGCTGCAAAACAAAGTTGCCGGTGGCGTCGACCTTGTAGGTGCGGTAAAATTCACCCACGCGGTCGCCCTTGGCGTTAAAGCCAAGGTTGCCCGAAAGGCCGGGCATGCCCTTGAGCTCCTTGAGCCAGGCAGACATGGCCTTGGGCGTGTCCTTGCCAGCTTCAAGCGCGCCTTCGATTACCTTGAAGGCGTCGCCAGCCAGCACGGCCCACACGGAGACAGGCACGGTATTGTACTTGGCCTTGAAGGCCTTGAGGAATTCCTTGGCTTCGGGCGTGTCCATGTCCTGGGGCAGCGGCGGGCTGATAAAGAAGTAGCCCGTGGCGGCCTCTGTTCCTGCGATCTTTACCAGATCCTGATGGTTGGCTGCGTCGCCGCCCATCATGGGAACATTCCAGCCCATTTCTCTTTTCTGCCGCAACAGCATGCCGGTTTCAGGATAGTAACCGGTAAAGAACACGAGGTCGGGGCTGGCAACCTTGAGCTTGGTCAGAATGGCGGTGTAGTCGCGCTCTCCGGGGGTAAGAGCATCGTAAAACACCACCTTTACACCGGCCTTTTCCAGCACGGCCTTGGTTTCTTCAGCAAGTCCCTTGGCGTACGACGAGTTGTCGTGCAACAGGGCCACGGCCTTGTAGCCGCCCTTTTGGATGGCTTCGGCGGCAGATTTGCCCTGAGCGTCGTCGCGCGGGCAGGTGCGGAAAAAGAGCTGCAGGCCTTTTTCCGTCAGGCGTACGCTGGTGGAGCCGGTACCGATCTGCACCAGTTCCGCCTCGTCCAGGATGCTCTGGCTGGCCTCGGTCACGGCAGAGCCGTAGGTGCCGATAACAGCCACCACACCGGCTGAAGCAAGCTTTTGCGCGGCCAGAGCGGCAGTGCGCGGGTCGCCGGCGTCGTCTTCGACCACCAGTTCGATCTTGCGGCCCTTGACGCCGCCCTTGGCATTCACATCGTCAACCAGCAGGGTGACGATATTTTTCATGTCCAGACCTTCGGACGCCCATTTGCCCGTAAGCGGACACATAAGGCCAACCTTGATGTCACCAGCCAGCGCCGCAACCGGCACAAGCAGGGTAAGGGCCAAAGCCCCAAGCCAACGACCAAGTGCTTTCATGAACTACCCCCGTCAGGTATGCAAATATTGTGAGCAACGAACAAGCGTACCCTAAAAATGCAAAAAGAAAAAGCCCCCAGTGCGGCAGGGCCTTGCATTGCCGCCAGTTGGCGCGTGGCCTGCGCTGCCCGCCGCCAGCGCCCGGCCGTAGCGCCCTCACGGGGTCTTGCCCTCGCAACGGCAGAGCCTGAGATGTATAAAACAGGCCGTGGCGACCATCGCCTTGCAGGTCCAGTGCGCGCGGCGGTGTATGTTGAGCGCACAGTATTTTGCAGTGTCGGGTTTCAGATTTAAAATTGACATTTGTAATATTATGTTCGCAGGGCCGTTGTCGATTTGTCAAATGCGTCTACCATAATTGAGGGGGATGTGTTTCGCAGATAAAAACCGGCGCAAATCTGGCGACTGTGCTGAAAACAAAAGAGTTTCCGGCTCGACAGCTGAAAAATTATGGGGTACGATAAAATCGTAAAAGCAGGGAAGGCCTTTGTTTACTCTAATGTTTCCCTGCGTTGCGGTTTTTGCGGTCAGAGTTTCGGCTGTTTCAGTTCCTCTCTGCGCCCCTTGTGCCGTAACCCTTTCCGCATACATAGCCGCAAATTTACCCGCCGCAGCATCTGCTGGCGGCAGGGCGGCGGTTGCGTCCTTCCACATATCCCGCAGCTTTCGCCGTCGCGCTTTACCTGTGCGCCAAGGAGGCCGTATGCGGTTTAGCTTCGACAAGGCAGCTTGCCAGAACACGCGCAGGGCGTTGCACCGGGAGTGGCTGCTTGCCAACAGGCAGGGCGACTGCTCGTGCAGCAGCATCCTGTGCTGCAATACACGCAAATATCATGGTCTGCTGGCGGTCAATACGCAGCACGGTCGGCACATATTGCTCTCAACCCTTGAAGAATCGGTGTGCGGCGGCGGCAGGGAATTTTTCTTTTCTACCCGGCAGCACCCCGGCACGCTCTATCCCAACGGGCATGAATACCTTGAGGCCTTTCATCTGGATCAGTGGCCCCAGAGCGTGTACCGGGTGGGCGAGGTCAGCCTGGGCCGCGAGGTGCTGCTGTCGCGGACAACAGGCCGGGTGCTGCTGCGCTACGAGCTGCGCGGGCCAGCGGGCATGCCAGCTCTTACGCTGCGCCTCAGGCCGCTGCTGGCGTTCCGCAGCGTGCACGCCCTGACGCGGGCCAATGCCGCCCTGAGGCAAGACACGTCGGCCATGCCTGGGGGCTTTGGCATCCGCCCCTACGAAAGTTTACCGCCCCTGTATGTTCAGGCCTCCACCTGCGGCGTGCCCGCGCAGGATGCGGTCGATGCGGCCGCCATCCCCTTGGCAGGCCGCAAAACCCAACAAAGCGACCCTGCAGTCAGCTTTATCCCCGCGCCGGACTGGTGCCGCAATGTGGAGTATTTTGAAGAGCGCGAGCGCGGCTTTGACTACAGCGAAGACCTGTTTATGCCGGGCGTGCTTGAAATAACCCTGCCCCCCCTGCCGCAGGGCGGCTACGTGTACGTGGCTGCGGGCACGGAACCCTGCGCGGAAGACCTGTGCCAGCTGTGGGAGGCCGAGAGCCGCGCCCGCATTGCCGAGCACCACAAGGGGGGGGGGCTTATGGGCCAGTTGGCCCAGGCCGGCGGGCAGTTTTGCATCACAAGCCCTTCTGGCCGCCCTGCGGTGCTGGCCGGGTATCCCTGGTTTGGCTCCTGGGGGCGCGACACCCTTATCAGCCTGCCGGGGCTGACGTTCCATGCCGGGCGGGCCGAGTTTGGGCTGAGCGTGCTGGCGGAGATGGGGCGGCACATCCGCAACGGTCTTATCCCAAACATGTTCAGCGAGTCGGGCGAGCACGCCTACAATTCGGTGGACGCTTCGCTGTGGTACGCCTTTGCCCTGCAACAGATGCTGGCTACGGTTCCCGACGGACTGACCTGGGCGCACAGCCACGCCTGGGAGGCGCTTAAAGCCATTATCAAAGGCTACAGGCGCGGGCCGGGCATGGGTATATTTGTGGATGCCGAAGGCCTGCTGCACGCTGGCGACGCCCACACCCAGCTCACCTGGATGGACGCGCAGGCGGGCGGCTCGCCGGTGACGCCCCGCCACGGCTGCCCGGTCGAGGTCAACGCCCTGTGGTACAACACGCTGGCCTTTGCCGACAGCCTCGCCGCCGCCTTTCGCGAGCCGCCGCTCACCGGCGAGCGACAGCGGGGCGCGTTGCGCGACGCCTTTTTGCGCCGGTTCTGGACCAACGAGGACGGCGGGCATCTGGGCGACGTGTGGCGCGACGGCCAGCTCGACACCAGCGTGCGGCCCAACCAGATTTTTGCTGTTTCGTTGCCGCATGCGGTACTGACTGACGAGTGCCACGCCCAGGTGGTGGAATGCGTGCGCAACCGGCTGCTTACCCCGTACGGGCTGCGCACCCTGGCTCCCGACGCCCCGGCCTACGTGGGCCGGTACGGCGGCAACGCCCAGAGCCGCGACGCGGCCTACCACCAGGGCACGGTCTGGCCGTGGCTGCTCGGCCACTATGCAGACGCCCTGCTGCAGACGGCCTGGGACATGAACGGGGCGGTGCAGGGACTGCTTGAGCTGGTTACCCCGCTGTTCTGCAAACATTTGTGCGAGGCGGGCATGGGCAGCATTTCTGAAGTCTTTGACGGCTCGCCCCCGTACGCGCCCGGCGGGTGCACGGCCCAGGCCTGGAGCGTGGGCGAATGCCTGCGCATGCTCAAAAAGCTGCAAAAAACCGCACCAGAAATTTACAGCCAGTGGGAGCGGCAGGTGGCGCATTGTCTGGCCTATCCCGCATCAGGAGACAAAACAGGCGTGTGCAGGGCCATAATGACGCTGGAGCCGGTCACGGCTGACAGCGAGGAGCAGGTATTTTAATGCGAGTGCTCATGTTCGGCTGGGAATTTCCACCCCACATCAGCGGTGGGCTGGGCACGGCATGCTTTGGCATGACGCAGGCCCTGGCAAAAAAAGGTGCGGAAATCATCTTTGTGTTGCCTCATGTGGAGGGCGGCAGCGGGCAGAACGGCTTTTTGCGCATGCGGGGGGCGTCAGGAACGCCCGTCAGCCCTCAGGTCGCGCAAAGCATGGCCCAGGCCGGGCACGAGCTGTGGACCAGAAGCATCCGCTGTCTGCAAGTGGAAAGCCCGCTGGTTCCCTATCTCACGCCCCAGAGTTACGCTCAGGCGCTGGAATGCCTGCGGCAGGGGACTGCCGGGGGAAGCCCTGCGGGGCCTGTATATCCCCAGCAGGCCGAGCCGCACGGCCGCGACGTAACCTATGAGCTGCAGGGCGGCTACGGGCCGGATCTCATGACCGAGGTGCGGCGGTATAGCCAGCTGGCAGCGGCCATAGCCGTGCAGGAGCGGTTTGACGTCATCCACGTGCACGACTGGATGACCTACCCGGCGGGCATGCTGGCCAGAGAACTGACCGGCAAGCCGCTGGTGGCGCACATCCACGCTACGGAGTACGACCGCAGCGGCTTGAACATCAACGAGCAGGTGGCGGGCATAGAACGCGCCGGGCTCAACGCAGCCGACGTGGTGGTGGCGGTCAGCCGCCTGACCCGCAAAACCGTGATAGACCGTTACGGCGTGCCCCCTGAAAAAGTCGTTGTGGTGCACAATGCCGTGGCGCGGCACGAGGCCCAGCGTCACTACCTTGTACCCCCGCGCATCAGGCACGAAAAACGCGTGCTTTTTCTGGGCCGCGTGACGTTTCAGAAAGGGCCGGAATATTTCATGGAAGCGGCCCGTCTTGTGCTGCAAAAAATTCCCAACGCACGGTTTTTTATGGCGGGCAGCGGCGACATGCTGCCAGAGCTTATCCGCAGGGCGGGGCAGCTGCGCATAGGCAACCGGTTTCATTTCGCCGGTTTTTTGCGGGGCGAGGATGTGGACCGCATGTTTGCCCTCAGTGATCTTTACGTCATGCCGTCGGTCTCCGAGCCTTTTGGCATTACGCCGCTCGAAGCCATGCTCTATGACGTGCCGGTTTTGCTCTCGCGCCAGTCGGGCGTTTCGGAAGTGCTGGAGCACGCCCTCAAGGCGGATTTTTGGGACACCCGCGACATGGCCGACAAAATCTGCGCCGTGCTGCGCTACCCCTGCCTTGCCGCCGAGCTGGTAAAAAATTGCCGTGAAGAAATGAAATCCATTCGCTGGGAAAACGCCGCCGACCAACTGTTGACCATTTACCGGGATGTCCTTGGAGGTCGCTAATGCCTGCGCTATGCCTGTGCTTCAGTATCCACGAACCGTATCAGCTGCGCCGTTACACTGTTTTCGACATGGGGCAGAGTTCGGTTTACGAAGATGACGACCGCAACTGCGATGCCCTGCTGCGTGCCGCGCGCCTGTGCTATCTGCCCGCCTGCGACCTGCTGCTCAAACTTGCGCGCCGTTATGAAGGGGCGTTTGCCGTATCACTGAGCATCTCTGGCACGGCGCTGGATCTTTTTGAGCAGTACACCCCTGAAGTGACGGAAAGCCTCTGCGCCCTGGCCGAAACCGGCTGCGTTGAATTTGTCGCCGAAACCTCGGCGCATTCGCTGGCCTTTCTGTATTCCCGCGAAGAATTCGATCGGCAGGTCAAGGCCCAGTGCGCACGGCTCAAGGGGCTTTTTGGCAAAAAGCCCACGGCCTTCATGCACACCGAGTGCGTGTACAACAACGACCTTGCGGCGGCGCTGCAGCAGCTGGGCTTCAAGACCGCCCTGGCCGAGGGCGCGGATCATGTGCTTGGCTGGCGCAGCCCCAACTGGGTTTACCGCCCGGTTTCCGGCCCCAAGATGAACCTGCTGCTGCGCAATGCCGGGCTTTCGGACGATCTGGGCCAGCGCTTCGGCGACAGGTCATGGAGCGGCTGGCCGCTTACGGCAGACAAGTTTGCCGCATGGGTGCACAGCCTGGCCGACAAGTCCGACGTTATCAATATCTTTACCGACTTCCACATGTTTGGCCTGCGGCATGCGCGCGAATCGGGCATTTTTGATTTTATGGAGGCGCTGCCCGAGGCGCTGCTGGCCGACAACCGTTTTCGTTTTGCCACGCCATGCTCCATTGCGGGCAAGTGCGCACCGGCGGGCGATGTGGACGTGCCGCAGTTCATGTCGTGGGAGGATCACGGGCACGACCTCACCTCGTGGCTTGGCAACGACATGCAAAAAGACGCCATCCATGCGCTTTACGGTCTTGCGGCCCGCGTGCGGGCCAGCGGCGACAAAATGCTGCTGCACGATTACGAGCGCCTGCAGACGGCCGACCACTTTCGCCATATGTCCACCAAGTGGTTTTCCGGCCCGCGCGCGGACAGGCCCAATCCCTTTGACAGTCCATATGACGCCTACATCACGTACATGAATGTGCTGGCCGACTTTGAGCTGCGCCTCGACGCAGCGGAGCTGTCCAGCAAGACCAGCAAATCGCGCAGGGCAAGCCGAAGCCACGTCAGTTCCGGCACTGGGGCCTCAGCCTGAGTATCCCGGCTCTTTGTAAGGAGAAAACATGAATTGTGAAAATTCCACGGTCACGCTGTTTGAGGTGAGCTGGGAAGTCTGCAACAAGGTGGGCGGTATTTTTTCGGTGGTCAGCAGCAAGGCGCTGCAGGCCGTAGAGCAGTTTGGCGAGGATTACTTTCTCCTTGGCCCGGCCCTTGCTGAAAACCCCGGCTTTGAAGAAACAGACGAAAGTGTGTGGGATTCCCTCAGAATGGCCTTTGCCACCAGGGATCTCAAATGCCGCATGGGCCGCTGGGATATTCCTGGCCGGCCAAAGGTGATTCTGGTTGATTTTTCCAAGCGTTATTCGAGCAACCAGCTTTTGTATGATCTGTGGAAGAGCTATGGGGTAGATTCCCTCTCCGGCGGCTGGGACTACATCGAACCGGTCATGTTTGCCACCGCCTGCGGCGCTGTCATCGAAGCCATACACGAAAGCCGCGTGGAGCCCATCGAAGGGCGCAGCGTGGCCCTGTTTCACGAGTGGATGTGCGGCGCGGGCCTGCTGTCGCTAAAAAAGCTTGCTCCCGGCGTGGGCACGGTCTTTACCACGCACGCCACCATGCTGGGGCGGGCCATGGCAGGGACCGGGCGCGACATTTATTCCAACCTGCGCAGCATAAACCCGGCCAACGAGGCCGCAGCCCTCAACATTACGGCCAAGTGGTCGCTTGAGGGGGCCAGTGCGCGCGAGGCCGACGTGTTTACCACGGTCAGCCCCATCACGGGGGAGGAATCTTCCGTGCTGCTGGGCCGCCAGCCCGATGTCATCACTACCAACGGTCTGGATATGCGGCTGATACCCGACTATTCCGTAGATCGCTCCCGCCCGGCCGAGCACCGGGAGCGCATTGTCGAGGCCGCCAACCGTTTTCTGCGTTGCCAGCTGCCCGGCAACACGCGCATTTTCGCCATTTCTGGCCGCTACGAAATGCACAACAAGGGCGTGGACATCTTTTTGGAAGCGCTGGCAAGGATGGAGCAAAGCCTGGCGGGCACCGACGCCTCCATTCTGGCGTTGTGCCTTGTAATGGGTGGGCACACGGGCGTCAACACGGCCGCTGTTTCCGGCGAGGCGGGCGCGGACGACAACGGTCTGCCCTTTATATGCACCCACTATGCCTGGAACGCGCCGCAAGACCCCATTATCAACGCCTGCCGCCGCCTCGGGCTCAACAACAGGGCGGAAAACAGGGTCAAGGTCATCTTTGTGCCCGCCATGCTCAATGGCGAAGACGGCTTTTTGAACATGTCCTACGACGACGTCATATCGGCCTGCGACGTGGGCTGTTTTCCCTCATGGTACGAGCCGTGGGGCTACACCCCGCAGGAGAGCGCAGCCTGGGCCGTGCCCACGCTCACCACGGATCTTTCCGGCTTTGGCATGTGGGCGCGCGGGCAATTGCAGGAACAGGCGGGCATACAAAACGGCGTGTGCGTCATGCCCCGGCGCGGCATGAATTTTGAGCAGAGCGCCACGGTGCTGCACGAGCATCTGATCAGGGCGGCCACCTGCGCAGTGGACGACCTGCCCAGGTGGCGGGCCGAAGCACGCTCCCTGGCCGAAAAAACATCCTGGCAGTTCTTTTTTGAAAATTACATGACGGCCTTTGCCATGGCGCTCAAAAAAGCCGCCAGCAGGGTAAATTGCGACGCCGGGCACGCTGCGCTGGCCCGCGTGCTCACCACCTCGTGCTCGGCCACGCCGTTTTTGCGGCCCATCATGGCCGTGGCCGAAGTTCCTGAAGCGCTGGGCAGGCTGCGCGATATTGCCCGCAACGTGTGGTGGTGCTGGCACGACAAGGCCAAGGCCCTGTTTATGGCGCTGAGCCCGTCGCAGTGGGAGAACTGGCGCAACCCCCTAAAAATTTTGGAGCAGGCCTCGCCCGAACGCTTCAAAGACCTGCAGGAAAACGAGGATTACATGAGCCTGTACCATGAGGTGGTCGCCAAGTTCGACGCCTACATGGCCGAGCCCCTCCGCTCGTTAAGCACCGACGTCACCCCGGATGCGCCCATTGCCTATTTTTCGACAGAATACGGCTTGAGTGAATCCATACCCATCTATTCAGGCGGCTTGGGCGTACTTTCGGGCGACCACCTCAAGTCGGCCTCCGACATGGCCATCCCCCTGGTGGGCGTGGGGCTTTTGTACAAAAACGGCTATTTCAGGCAGGACATCGACGCCGACGGGCGGCAGGTGGCGCAATATCCCGTAAACAATTTTGGTCTGCTGCCCATCTCAATGGTGTACGACGCCGACAAACAACCCGTGTTCGTGCAGCTTGAACTGCCGGGCCGCCTGCTGTTTGCCCGGGTGTGGAAGCTCTGCGTGGGGCGCATCACGCTGTATCTTATGGATACGGACACCCGCCGCAATACCGACGAAGACCGGCGCATCACCGACAAACTTTACGAGGCCAACCGCGAGGTGCGGTTGCTGCAGGAGATGCTGCTGGGCATGGGCGGCATGCGTCTGCTGCGCACGCTGCGCATAACGCCCAGCGTTTTTCACATGAACGAAGGGCACTCGGCCTTTATGGCCATGGAGCGCCTGCAGGAATGCCTGAGCATGGGCATGAACTATGCCGAGGCCACGGTGCGCGTGCGCTCCAACACGGTCTTTACCACCCACACGCCCGTGCCTGCCGGCAACGAATCGTTTTCGCTGGAGCTCATGGATCGCTATTTTGGCGGTATTGCGGCCAACCTGGGCATATCGTGGCAGCAGTTTGTGCAGCTTGGGCAAATTGAGGGCGGCAACAGCAACGCCTTTGAAATGACTGTGCTGGCGTTGCGGCATTCGTGCTGGGCAAACGGCGTCAGCCGCCTGCACGGCGTGGTGTCGCGGCATATGTGGAACAACCTGTGGAAGAGCCTGCCCGTGGCTGAGACCCCCATCGGCCACGTGACCAACGGCATCCATGTGCCCTCGTACGTGGGCAGCTGGATGAACGAACTGCTGCGTCAGTATCTTGGTTCGGGCTGGATGCAGTCTCCGCCAGGCTCCGGCGTGTGGGACAAGGTGGATCAGATCCCCGACGAGGCCTTCTGGACGGCCCGCATGCACCAGAAAGAAGCGCTGCTTGATGACCTGCGCCGCCGCATCCCCGAATTTATCCAGAAGTTTCATCTGGCGTCGGAAGACCGCAAGCGCATGGAGGCCATGCTCAAGCCGGATACCCTCATCATCGGTTTTGCACGGCGCTTCGCCCCCTACAAGCGGGCAACGCTCATATTTGCCGACCCCGACAGACTGGCGCGCATTCTTAACAACGCCAACCGCCCCGTGGTGCTGGTATTTTCCGGCAAGGCGCACCCCGCCGACGAGGCCGGCATCAATCTTATCCAGGAAGTGCTGCGCATGTGCCGCGACGAGCGCTTTTTGGGCCGCATATTCTTTATTGAAAACTACAGTCTGTCTGTTTCGCGCATTATGGCCCAGGGGTGCGACGTATGGCTCAATACGCCGCGCCGTCCGCATGAGGCATCAGGTACAAGCGGCATGAAGCTGCCCGTGAACGGCGGCATAAACCTGAGCATCTCGGACGGCTGGTGGTGCGAGGGCTACAACCGCCAGAACGGCTGGACCATCGGGCCGGTTGTATCCACCGAGCTGCCCAGCAGCGAGCAGAACGATTACGCCGATGCGGAATCGCTGTATTCCCTGTTGGAAAATGCCGTGGTTCCGCTGTATTTCGAGCGCGACGAGGCGGGCTTGCCGCAGGAATGGATCAGCACCTCCAAACGGTCGCTCAAAAGCCTCACCGCCATGTACAGCAGCAACCGCATGCTCAATGATTATATCCGTCAGTTTTATCTGCGGGCCGCGCGCAGGCGCAACATGCTGCGCGATAACAACTGGGCGGCCTGCCGCGCGCTGGCGGCCTGGCAAAACAGCTTGCCTGGCCGATTCGCCACGGTGAAGGTCGACGCGCTGACCATCAGCGGCATTGAAGACAATACCATGATCTGCGGCGAACCCGTAAGCGTGCAGCTGCGTATGCACCTTGGCGAGATGCAGGCGCAGGAAGTACTGGTGCAGCTGGTTATCGGGCAGGCCCTGCCCAACGGCAGCTTCCGCGACAAACCAGAAATCCTCCGCCTTGAACCGCGTAACGGCGAGGTCGAAACAGGCGGCATGCGCTACGTGGCGAGCTATATTCCCTCGTTCAGCGGCCACTACCGTTACGGCGTGCGTATCATGCCCGTGCACCCCGCGCAGGCGACGCCGCTCGAGACAGACCAGATCCTCTGGGCTTAACGCCCTGCGCTGTCGGCGCAAGCATATAATATAACCTGACGCGCTCCGTATCTCTCTGGTACGGGGCGCGGCTTTTTTGCAGGGCAGTGGGCAGGGTGGGGCAATGTGGTATGGGACAAGGGGAAATGATGGCGCATGGAGGTTGGCAAGGCGTAGTTGCATTGCCAATGCGTGACGTATTGTTTAAGCTTTATAATTGCATCCATCACAGGTGCGTCCTTTTTTGCGCGGGGCACCACAAACCTTGGGGGAAAATATGCCTTGTGGTTGCACGCTTTCAGCCCGGAGGCTTTTTGCGCCCAGATTCACCCGGCTGACGATCGCACTTTGTCTGGTCTGTCTGTTGCTCACGGCCTGTGCTGGCAAAAAAACTCACGAGGCAGACAGCATCCGCGGCATAGTGGCTGAACTGGCTGCCAAAAAGGCCGCTTTGCCCGAGGTGCCCGGTCTATCTGTAGCCGTGCTGCGCCATGGGCAGGATACCCCCGTGTGCGCTGCCTTTGGCAAGGCCGCTCTCGAAAACCCCACGCCCATGACCACAGCCTCGCGGTTTAAAATCGGTTCAATCACCAAGGTATTTACGGCAACGCTGGTCCATCGTCTCATTGAGGACGGCAAACTGAGCTACGAGACGCCCATCAGCGAGTTTTTCCCCGCATATCCTGGCGGCAAGGCCATCACGGTACGCAACCTGCTGGAGCATACTTCGGGTATTCCTGAAATGCTCGCTCTGGCGGAGGTACAGCAGAACCTTGCCCGATACTGGTCGCCGGAGGATCTTATTGCCATGACAGCAAAGCAGCCGCCGCTGTTTAGCCCCGGCACGCGGCAGATGTATTGCAATACTGGCTTCGTCATGCTTGCCGTGATTACCGAAAAAATTACGGGCCGTACCTATGCTGAACAGGTGCGCGAGGTTTTTGTGGACAAGCTGGGTATGAAGTCGTTGCTGGTGGGAGTAGACGGGGCGGTTGTTCCCCGTATGGCCAGTGGTTATTGCGGCAGTGGCGATGCCCTGCAGTTGCCCATCGCGGCCAGCGTTGCCATTGCTATGGGTACTGGCAATCTTGAAGCCTCGCCAAAGGATATGGTGCGCCTGGTCAACCTTGATAGCGTTCTGAAAGACAACGTCCTGGAATTACTGCCGCTCAGGCCGCTGGTTTTGCCTGATGGCAAGGAGGCGGCGGTAACCGCAAAGAGCAATCACTACCTCGGCAGCGAACTCGACGGTTGCACGCTTTTTTTGTTCAACGAACCCAAGATAGACCTGATCGGCAAGCTTGGCACGTTCCCAGGTTTCGGCAATGTATTTTTTTATGATCGGCAGACAGGATACGCGGCGGCAATCAGCGTCAACAACGAAAGAGCCGTTTCGCACGCCATCGCGCTCGGCGCGGAAATACTCAATGCCATAAGGCTGCGAGGCGTCAGCGGCATAAAGTAGTTTGCAGCGTTCGGCGATAATGCCGGGGGCGTTGCCACCAACACGCAAAAGGCGGCTGTTTTTTAACGGCCGCCTTTTGTCCGCACTGGCGCGCGGTTACTGCATTGGTGAGTTTTTGGGTTCCCCGCCGTTCAATTCCTTATAAAAAACACAGCGGTTGCGGCCCATTTTTTTTGCCGCATAGGTGGCTTTGTCGGCCTTGTTGAACAGTTCGGCGTAGGTTGTGCCGTCTCTGGGGCAGCAGGCCACGCCCACGCTGGCGGTGAGTGTAAGGCACGAGTGTTGGTCGCAGCACTGGGTGTGCAACTGCTCCACAAGCATGAGGGCGCGCTCGCGTATGGCATGCAGCGACATCCTTTCCGTGCAGAACACCAGAAATTCGTCGCCGCCAATGCGCCCCACAATATCAACGCCGCGAAAGTTGCGGCGAATGATCTGGGCCATGTCGTAGATGGCCTTGTCGCCCATGGCGTGGCCAAAACGGTCGTTGATGCCCTTGAAGTTGTCAAAGTCAATCATGAACATGGCGTACATCTGCGGCAGGGGGGATTCGTGCGTTTCCAGAAACTGCGAAACGGCTTTTTCGGTTGAGACCTTGTTGCGCATGCCCGTGCCGCCGTCGCGGGTCGCCTGGGTGCGCAGCTGCAGCTCCAGCGATTTTTGCTGGTCGATGTCGGTGATGATGCCGATGGCGTAGATGGGCGCGCCCTGGGTGTTGGCGATGCTTGACGCTTCAATGCGGAACCAGCGGTACTCGCCCCCCGCGTCGCGCAGGCGGGCCTCAAGCGTGCACTTGTGCTGGTGCGGCGCAAGCCTGACTTCGCGCTGAAAGGCAACGAGCTTCTCCTGATCGTCGGGAAACAGCGGAATAGCCGCGTCTGTCTCAAGTATGTTGAAAACCGTGCCAAATGTGCGCAGCCACTGGGGTGAACAGGAAAAATAGCCGCTGATCAGGTTCTGTTCAAAAATATTGATGTCGTGCTGCTCCAGAATAAACTGGTGCCGCTCGTCGGAGATACGCTTGGAGAGCGCGGCTTCCTTGCTTTGCGTGATATCAAAGACGATACTTTGTATGTAGGAGTGCCCGTGCTCGATATTGACCACAGCCCCCTTGTGGTACAGCCATACCAGTGCTCCTGACTTGGTGCGGGTTCGGTACTCCACATCAATGGGCTGGCCGTTTTTCATCTGCTTGCGCATGGCCCGCAGTACCGGATCGCGGTCTTTTTCGTAAATGGTCGCCGCAAAACTGTTGCCATAGGCTTTGTCAAATTCGGCTTCAGTAAAGCCAAGCATTTTTTTGTAGTTTGGGCTGACAAAAAGAAACGTGCCGTCAGGGCTGAAAAACTTCAGTACGCCGCCGGATATGCTGGCGATAATGGTGCGGTAGTCCTCCTGCTGGCGGCGCAGTTTGCGCGAAGCATTGCGCTCGAGCAGCAGGACAAAGGTAATGATAATGCCCGCAAGGATGGCCAGACGCCAGACAAGCTCGTTGGTAATGACAGACTGCTGCGAAACGGCGGCATTGCCAGCACCTTTTGGCATAAGCGAAACCATCTGCCAGCCAAAACGCTCAACGGGCGTCGTGGCCACAAACAGGTTCATGGGGTTGTCAAAATACGTGGTGGATTCTTGCGGAAAGTCAGCAAAAGTCTGCTTCAGCCGGTTTTCCACCTCGGAGGGCAAGCCTTCATTGCTGAAACGGGCAAAAAGGTCGTCCATGCTTTTGCCCGGCGGCGGCGATAAAAACAGGGCCCGGCCGGACGCGTCCATGACGAGGTTGTAGGTGTTGTTGCTGAACGCCCACGTTTCCATGCTGGTTTCGAGCGCAGCAGCGGGAAACTCGCTGATGACGACCGCTTTGATGCTGTCGCGCACCACCAGCGGGTTGGCGATGATCAGGAGCCTTTGCCTGTCGGCGCCGCAATGGGTTGTGATGTGGGTTTTGCCCTCGCGGGCGCTCAGAAAAACAGGGTCCCGGCTGACGTCAACCGCCGTGCCGCCGCCGTCAAACCCCTTGCCTTCCTCGTCCACAATGCTGAAACGGCGTACGCCATGAGCATAAAACAGGGGGGCGACCGCGAGTACTTCTGCCTTGTCCGCGCCGCAGTTCTGCTGGGCGAGATATTTTGTCATGGCGTTCATTTCCATCATGCTGGAACGAACGATCTGATAAAAGTTGTTGCCCGCGCGGGTATTTACTTCGGCCAGCCGGGTAAGGGTGGATGTCGAAATGTTCGATGAGGTATCGCTGGCATAATCATGGATAAAAAAAATGGGAGTAATAAAGAGAAATATTAATATAATAAAATAAATTAGTGGCTTGGCAATTTCTGGCATGTCTCATAATCCGTGGCGCTTTGTGAACCAGGGTTGGTAATTGAGACTCAAGCTGGCCTGACAATGTCAGGGGCGAACAAACGTAACCGTGCCGCCCAATGCAGCTGTCAAAAGCGGGGGGTATGCATCCGATTGAAATAGATGGGGGCTGTACTTCAACCGTAAACTGTCTATGAATGATTGCTTTTGCTTGCACTTGCTCTTTTGTATGGTGATATAGCGTGCAATCAAAAGCTATGAATATAAACTTTTCTAGTAGTTATGAATGATTTTCAGATATTGTCAATAGATATAGCTTGATTAATACTGTTGTTTGGTAAAAAAGTTTAACACAATGGTTTTATTAGTAAAAATTTTAGTTACGATGTGCGTTAGTCACAAATGCGGGTGTGCGGCGACTTTGTAAAACCTAGAAGCATGGTATAAATAACTGTCCGAACAGGCAACAAGAGGCCCTGCCAAAGCAGGGCCTCTTGCAATATGCGCTGCAGGCGGCATGCGCGCGGCCAGTGGTATTCAGGCCTGGGCGAAGCCGCAACTACGGTAACGCGGACTAGGCAAGCTTGGAGAGCAAGGTTTCCTTGATGGAGTCGATGCTGCCTTCGCCGTTCAGTTCGATGTACTTGGTCTTGCCCTTGCCAGCAAGGTCTTTGTAGAAATACGCGGCGGCCAGGGTGCCGTCGGTCGTATTGTAGTAAATATCGTGGCGCTTGTTGATGGCGGTTTCGTCCTGGTCGTCGGAACGGCAGGAGAGCGCACCGCCGCAGACGCGGCAGACATCGCCATTGGGCTTGATGGCGTCGATGAAAATATTGTTGGGGTGATTGTTGTTGTTCTTGCAAAGGCGACGGCCCATGATGCGGTTTTTGGCCATTTCGCGGGGCAGAAGAATTTCAATCACGTAGTCAAGCTGCATGCCTTCTTTCTGCAGCGCGTCCCACAGCTTCTGGGCCTGCACGGTGTTGCGGGGGAAGCCGTCGAGCAGCCAGCCCTGCTGACCCTTGGTCTTCAGGGTTTCCAGCACCATGGGGATGGTGATGTCGTCGGGCACGAGGTCGCCGCGATCAATGTACGCCTTGGCTTTTTTGCCCAGCTCGGTGCCGCCGCCGATGTGTTCACGGAAGATGGCCCCGGATTCGATATGGGCGAGGTTGTACTTCTGCTTGATCAGGTCGCCCTGAGTGCCTTTGCCGCTGCCGTTAGGGCCAAAAATAAGGATGTTCACTTGGTACTCTCCTTGCCGGAACCGAGTTAGTTTGTGCAAAAAAGAACACAACAGGCACCCTATCCCCTAAAATAGGCCCTGTCAACGGGTACAGGGAAGAATGCTCGACATGTTGCGTCTGGACAGGCGGGCTACCTGAAAAGCTTCCACGTTCCCTCGACCACGTTGCCCAGCACGTCTACAAAACCTTGGGTGATGCCGCCAATGGTGTTGAGCAGCAGTTTGCCGGCGCCAATGGAAGTTTTGCTGTTGTCCAGGCTGCCGTACAGGCGCATGGGAAACTCCGGCAGGTTCTTCATGTTTACTGTAAAGTTGCAGTCAAGGGTGTCGTTGTTAAGGTCAATCCAGCCGCCGCCGGTGACCGTGAGATCAGACCCCTTGAGATAAAAATCACCACTTTTTGCCATGCCATGGGTGATAACGCCTGAGCTGCCCGCAGCGTCAAAACGGGTGGGCTTGCCCTTGAGCTGCCCGTCTTTTTCGCGCGACTGATAATAGCCGTTGAGCACGCTGAAGCGCCATTTGCCGTTGAGGCGGGCCGGCAGCTGGTTTGAGCCGGTCACCTCGGCGTCCACCTCGGCGCTGATGGTGGCTCGGCCGCCAAGCGCGGCTTTGCCGCCCCTGTCCCTGCTGGCGGCGGCAAGGTCAAAGCTGTCGATGGTAAGGGCGTTGGCAAAGTTTACGCCCTTGTTAAAGTGCATTTCGCCATGCGCGGCAACGGCGGAGCCGTAAAACTTGCCGCCAAGGCTTTCATACCGCAGGTTGCCGTTTTCCATCCTGACCTTGAGGCGCAGGTCCTGGGTGTGCAGTTTCCATAGGGTGAACTGCCCCGCCTGGACTTCTCCCTCGGCGGAAAAAGCCCGCATAAAGCGCAGATCCCAGGGTTTGCTCTCAGCTGGTTTTTTGGCTTTTGCGCCTTCAGGCTGTCCCGTTGCGCCGGTTTTGTCGCCAAGGTAGCGGTCAAGGTCCAGGTGCGGCGTGGCCAGTTTGAAGCGCAGCGCAAGCTCTTTGCGCCAGTCGAGCCCCAGGGACCCTGAAACGTCGTTCTGGTCGACTTTGGCGTGAAAGTCGCTGAGCGAAAGCGATGTTGCGTCGCCCTTGAAGGCCGTGTCCAGTTCAATGCGCCGCAGGGGTTGCGGCACGTTGGGGTTGGCCGCGCCCAGCAGGCGCAGACTCTTGCTGGAATCGGGAATAAAAGCGGAAATTTTGCCCTGCCAGGCCAGACCGTCCTTGTTCATGCCGATCTGCGCCGCGCCAGATATATCCGCCCCAAGCGCGGTGGCGTGCGCCTCGGCAACGGAAAGCTGGTTGCGGGCCGCCTGACAGCTGAACTTGCCAGAGACCTGTGCCTGCAGGCCCTCTGGCTGAAAGGATTTTTCCGCGTTGATGCTGGCGGTGAGCGTGCCGGGCAGGTTCTGAAAGTCCATATTGCCGCCGCCCATGCCGTCGCCGCTGAACCACAGCCTGCCGTTAAGGGTCACATCGGCTTGCATGCCTTCGTCCGCAATGGTGGCGGCCCACTGGCCCTCAAGGCCAAGGCGACCCTGATCCCAGGCCGCTGTGCGGGCCTTGAGGCTGATATCAAGGGTTTTAAAGGGCACCGCGCCCGGCGAGGCCTTGGGCGATGCATTGCTCGGGGGGCGCAGCAGACCCCTTTCCGCCCGCGCGGTTACCGTGCCCCGCAGCTTGCCCAAAAAAACATCCAGCTCGCGGCCCTGGCTCATGATGTCCACATCGCCGCGCAGCTTGCCGCCGCTCAGGGGCATGACGGGCAGGTCTTTGGCCAGACCCTCGCCGTTGACGTCGCGCATGTGCAGGCGGATGGCGTAAGGCGTGTCGGGGCTGCCGCCAAGGATGGCGTCGCCCTTGACGCTGCCGCCGTAGAGCGTGGCGTCAACAATCAGCAGGGTGTCTTCGAGGCGGGTTGCCGGGTCGATCAGCCCTTGCTTGATGACGACCAGAGCCTCGTTGATGACGATGGGGCCGTAGTTGACGCGGGTGGCCCCAAGACGGATGTTGTAATCAAGCCCCACCTCGCCCGGCATGACCGGCTTGCCCGGCAGGGGGGTAAGGGGACCGTGCCCGTAGCGGGGTTCTGCAGGCTGTACGCCAACCGATTCGGGGATGGCGCGCCCAAGGTCGACGGTGTCGGTCTTGAGGTCAAGCACCAGCTCTGGCTTGTCCCAGCTGGCGACCCCGCCGGAACCGAGAAAACGGCTGCCTGCGGCGACAACGTCAATGTGGGGCACGCGCAGGCCTTTGCCGTCCAGCGAAAAATCAAGACTGCCCCGAGTCACGTCGTCCAGCGCCACCTGCAGGCCGGGCGCAAGATTGCGGGCAAAGCCCAGCCACTCCGTCAGGCTTGCCCGCTGCAGCTGCAACCTGCCTTCAACCAGAAACATGTCCGGCCCGCCCAGCTGCAGCGTGCCGTTGAGGTTCACATCGTCCGGGCCGAGGCGCAGCCGCAGGTTTTCAAGGCTGAGGGTCTGGTCGTCGCCCTTGCGTCCCCCCACTGCGCCGGTGAGGTGGGCGGGCAGCAGTATTTCGTCCTTGCGCAGGTCTCCCTCAAGGTCGCTTGCAAGGCTCCAGCCCCCCTCGTCCCCCTTGAGACCCAGGGCAAAATTGAGGCGCGCAAGCCATGTGGGCAACTGCAGTGTGCCCTTGGCCGCAAGCTGGGGTGTTTTTTCCAGAGGGGCGACGAGGTTTGTTTTGCCCTCTACGCTCAACTGGTCAAGCCGCGCCGGAGTCTGCCCTTCGGGCTGCAGCAGGGCGGTGGTGCACGAAAAATTGCCCTGCACGCGCGCCGCCGAAGCGGTTTCAATATCGCACAGCAGGCCGTTGGCGGTCAGGCGTGTTTTGTCCGCGCCTGTGATGTCCAGCTCGCCTTGCGAGACGGCCAGCCGGAACCTGCCGGGAATCACCGACGGGGTGTCGCCGTCGCCCGAGGCCAGCTGGGCTATCCATGCCTGCAGCGATAGCGGCTTTGGGTCTTGCGCGTCTGGGGCTGCGGCTGTGCCTTCTGTCGCTGCAGGGGCAGCGTCTGCGGCAGCGGCATTTGCAACGGGCGCGGCTGCGCCTGGAGTTGTTGTCGCCAGGGCGGCAGTCGTAGGGGCGGCAGTTGCCGGGGAGTTTGGGGGCGCAGTGGTCGGGGCGTCAGCCGGGTCGGAGGGAAACAAAAATGGCAGGGTCAGCGCCACGGGCAGCTCGCCTCTTAGGCGGGGCCGCAGCAGCGTGATATTGCGGGGCAGCAGTTCGCCACGCAGCAGCGCCAGAAAGTCAGGCCGCAGCGTGGCGTAGGCCACGGTAAAACTCAGGCCTTTGCCCTCCACGCTGGCGTTGCTGACAGCCAGCGACGGCAGGGGCAAAAGGGCCACATTAACCGACTCGACCTTGATGGAAAGGCCCGTGCTGGCGGCGAGCTGCTCAATATAATGCTCGGCCAAAGCCTGCGGATTGCGCTGCAAAAGCCAGAAGACCGCTGCCGACATCGCCGACAGGGTTAGCAGCAGCGCCAGAAAAATGCGCGTTATCAGGCGAAGTCGGCTGGGGTTAAGCGGCATGTGCATTCTCGCGTCTTGACGCCTTGGGGCGTCGAGGCTAGGTTTTGAACCTATTGCAAATCGGGCCTGTTGGCAACTGCCGACACAGGATGCCAAGCATTGGGCGCGGTTAGCGCGTAACCTCATTACAGATGGCGGGGCGCATGCAACGGCTATTGTGGATAGGCAGCCCTTTTTTCGGCGAAGCCCTTTCTTCCTGCGGCTGGGCGGCGGTGGCCCGCCATAATTTTGAGCATGCGGCGGTATTTGGCTGGCATGATCTGGTGGATATTGCCGGTTTTGAGCCGGACGTGCTGGTGGTAGCCGACAAAAGCCGCGCGCCGTTTGTGCTTGGGGTTGAGGATTTTCCCTGTCTCACCGTGTTCTACAGCGTGGATTCTCACATCCATTCGTGGCAACCGTATTACGCGCAGGCTTTTGATGCGTGTCTTGTGTCGCTGCGCGATCATCGAGGCCGGTTTGCCGGAGCGTACCTGCCAGAAGAGCGGGTGTGGTGGTCGCCCGCCTTTGCCTGGCCGCAGGATGCGCCGGAGCCGCAGACCGCCAAGGATATGGACTGCGTGTTTGTGGGTACGGTCAATACCGATCTGCCCCGTCGGGCGGCGTTTCTGGAGCGGGTCGGCAGGGGAGTGCCGGGGCTGCGGGTAGTGACCGGCCCCTACCGCCAGCTGTACGCGCGGGCACGGGTGGTGCTGAACCATTGCGAGCACGGCGACCTGAATTTTCGGGTTTTTGAGGCCATGGGGTGCGGCGGCTGCCTTGTGACGCCGCGTATCGGCCACGGGCTGACCGATCTTTTTGTCGAGGGCGAGCATTTGCGCTGCTACGCGGCGGACACCGACGACAACGGCGGCGGCGTTGCTGTTGAAGCGGCCGCCGACCAGGCCGTGGCCCAGATACGGTATCTGCTTGAGCACCCCGAGGCGGCGGAGCGCATGGGCCAGGCCGCGCTGGCATGTATTGACGGCGGGCACAGGGCGGTGCACCGTGCCGAGGCTTTTAGCCGCAGTGTACGCGAGCTGCTGGCCCGGGATCCGCAAATCGTGTCGCGCCGTCGCAGCAGGGCCGGGGCCATACGCAGGCAGTGCCTGCGGTTGCCCTATCTGCATTGGGCCGAAGAGCTGCGCAGCACCGGCCTTGGCGAGGCGTATCTGGCTGCGTCGAAAGGAGAATTTGGTCTGCCCGGTCAGTTGTAGCTGGCCGCATGGAGCCGGGGTGCGCAGCCAGGCGGGCTGTGATCAATTTCTGCCGGTGCGTGCGGCGACGGAAATACCCATCGCGGGGTCAAAAATGCAGATCCAGGGCGGGGTCTATCCCTGGGGTTGCTTTGCTGCTGCCCGGCGCGGGTTCGTCAAAACTCAGGTGCAGCAGCGGGTCCTCGGCCGGGGCAGGCGCCGGGCGGGGTGCGAGACGGGCGGCTCCCTTGCCTGCAAGGACGACGGGTTCGGCTACGTCCATGGCGTCGAGGCGTGATTCAAGCGAGCGCAGCAGCACGCGCATCTGGGCGTGTTCTTCGTGCAGCGACTTGCAAAGTTTTTCCTGGCTGCGCAGCATGTGGTACAGCACAGCCAGTATTCCGAAAAAGCACAAAAAGATAAAAAGCATGAAGGAAAACATGGCGGGCCTCCAAAAATACGGGCCGGGAAGGCCCGGCCGACAGTTTTTATATACGTTCAACACTTCTTGGGCAAGGAGCTTTTATGGCCGCGCAACACATTGAACCGCATCTTGTAATGGCAGACGAGCGCGGCAATATCTATGACGACCCAGACCTGCTGATGGTTTGCAGACGGGGAGCTCAGTGGGGTCTGCCACGGCCTGACGAGCTGATACCCCTGCCGGAAGAAAGCGAATTTTTTTTGCTGCCGGGCCGTCAGGCCGTAGGGCTTGATCCGGAGACCGGGAGCATCGCGCCGCCCGAGGGCGAAGCCCAGCTTGCCGTGGCGGCCTTTGCCGCTCCGGGGTATACGCTGTCGGCGCATCCCGCGTACGAAAGCGACGCCAAAGCGCCGCTGCTGCCCC
Source organism: Desulfovibrio desulfuricans (assembly GCF_004801255.1). Classification (NCBI taxonomy): domain Bacteria; kingdom Pseudomonadati; phylum Thermodesulfobacteriota; class Desulfovibrionia; order Desulfovibrionales; family Desulfovibrionaceae; genus Desulfovibrio; species Desulfovibrio desulfuricans. The sequence continues at coordinate 684,830 of NZ_CP036295.1, forward strand.
TGTTTGCCTATGGCGCGGTGGGTTTTGCCCGGGGGCGTTTTTATATCTGTGCGCGCCGGGTGGATACCGAACCCCGGCAGATTTTCAGCAATATTCCCCGTGGTCGCATTGAGCAGGGGGCCCGCGCCCTGCTGCGGGATTACCCCAAGAACAGGCTTATTCGTCATATTATGGACAATTGCGTGGCCCGGTACGACTGCCCTGCGGGCCGCAACTTTGCCCTGGGCCGCTACGAGGCCCCGTTGCCGTCGTCGCGGTCCTGCAATGCCAGCTGTATCGGCTGCATCTCGGCGCAGGAAAAGGATTCGCCCGTGCAGACCACCCCGCAGTGCCGTCTGGCCTTTACGCCCAGCCCCGAGGAGCTGGCCGAGGTCATGCGCGTGCACGCCGGGCGCGAAACGCGCACACCCATCTATTCCTTTGGGCAGGGTTGCGAGGGCGATCCCCTTATGAATTCCGACCTGCTGGTCGAGAGCGTGCGCCAGTTTCGCGCTGGCGGCGGCTCAGGCACGGTAAACTGCAACACAAACGCCTCGCGGCCCGAAGCCGTCATCCGGCTGGCGGAGGCGGGGCTTACCAGCATGCGCGTGAGCCTCAACAGCGCCCGCGCGGGGCTTTACGAGCGTTATTACAGGCCGTCGGGCTATTCATTTGACGACGTGCGCGCCTCCATACGCGAGGGCCGCAGCCGTGGGCTTTGGGTCTCGCTCAATTTGCTGGTTTTTCCTGGTGTTACAGATACGGAGGAAGAGCTTGACGCCCTGGCCCGCCTTGTGGGCGAAAACGGCGTGAGCATGATTCAGTGGCGCAACCTCAATATTGATCCCGAGTGGTACTTCAGGCTGATGAGCGGCGGCGAAGGGCAGAACAGGCTGGAACTTTCGCCCAGCATGGGCCTGACCTCTTTTATGAAGCGCCTCAAAAAACTTTGCCCCTGGCTGCGCTACGGCTATTTCAACCCCTACCTTGGCGAAAAGGCCGAGGTAACCGCGCCCATGCCCGGCCAGTGGAGCATGCCCGCCCCACGTGCGCGCGAAGCTGCGAGCATTGACGATCTCGAATTGTCGGTGCGTGCGCCCGCCCCACGTGCGCGCGAAGCTGCCGAAGCAACAGCCGACGACATGGAAGCGGCTGCGACAGGGGAGAGTTCTGACATGTAAGACGCTCGCCTCACGCGTCGTTTTGATGAAGCCCCGTTTTTGTACAGCGGGGCTTCTTTTTTTGTGTTTTGTGATCGATGTCACAGATTTTTTATGCCGCCGGTGCGGTAGTGGTGTTGCGCAGAGCATCGACCCGCACTACGCGTTTGAATGTTTCGGCCGGGTCGCAGGGTGATTTGGCAAAACAGTCATGGCAAACGGTTTGCCTTGACAGCCGAAGTGAACACCATTATCCATTTAGAAAATGAATTTCAATTTTAAATAAAAGGGCAATCAAGGAGACTACCATGAGCAAGGTACTTATCGTATTCGGTTCCAGCACCGGCAATACGGAGAGCATCGCCCAGAAGCTGGCGGAACTTGTGACCGAGGGCGGGCACGAGGTCAAGCTGCTCAACGCCGCCGCCGCTTCGGCGGAGAACCTGGCAGACGGTTTTGACGCCGTGTTGTTTGGCTGCTCGGCATGGGGCATGGAGGACCTGGAAATGCAGGACGATTTTGCCTCCCTGTTTGAAGACTTTGACCGCATGGGGCTTGCCGGTCGCAAGGTGGCGGCCTTTGCCTCGGGCGATCCGGAGTACGAACATTTTTGCGGGGCAGTGCCGGCCATTGAAGAGCGCGCCAAGGAGCTGGGGGCGGTCATCATTGCTGACGGCCTCAAGATGGAAGGAGACGCCGCCAACGATCCCGAGGCCGTGGCCTCCTTTGCCGAGGATGTGCTCAAGCAGCTGTAAGCCATTTAACGGGAGGGACCCGCCTGTGAACATTTGCTGCCGTTGGGCGTCAGATGGGCGCAGGCGGGCCGTTTTGCGTCCCTCTTGCCAAACCGGTTGGTCAAGGGCAGAATTCGCTCCGCATAATTGAGGTGAAAGGAGCGGAACATTTATGGCTATTCTGGTTTGCGGCGGTGCGGGGTACATCGGCTCGCACAATGTGCGCGCGCTGCTTGAACGCGGCGAAACACCGGTGGTGCTCGACAATTTTCTCACCGGCCACCGTGCATCCGTGCCGCAGGGCGTGCGTCTGTACACTGGCGACATGCGCGATCCGGCGTTGCTCGACGCCGTTTTTGCGGAGCAGCCCATCGAGGCAGTGCTGCATTTTGCCGCCTGCTCGCTGGTGGGCGAAAGTATGGAACAGCCGCTCAGATATTTTCAAAACAACATGCACGGCATGATGGTGCTGCTTGAGGCCATGGTGCGCCACGGCGTGGACAAAATTGTTTTTTCGTCCACAGCTTCGGTGTACGGCGAGCCGGATGTCGTGCCCATCCCCGAAAGCGCGCCCCTGCGGCCTACCAATCCCTACGGAGAAAGCAAGCTTGCCATGGAGCGCATGATGCACTGGGTGGGCAGGGCGCACGGCATCAGGTCTGTGATTCTGCGGTATTTCAACGTGGCCGGGGCCTGGTCGCAGGGCGAAATTGGCGAAGACCACAGGCCAGAGAGCCATCTTATCCCCATTATTCTTCAGGTGCCGCTGGGCAAAAGGCCGCACATCACCATTTTTGGCGACGACTATCCCACGCCCGACGGTACGTGCATCCGCGACTATCTTGATGTGGTGGAACTGGCCGACGCCCATATGCGCGCGGTTGATTATCTGCGTGCGGGCGGCGAGAGCGAGATCTGCAATCTGGGCAACGGCACGGGTTTTTCCGTGCGGCAGATGGTGGAGGCAGCCCGGCGCGTCACAGGGCGCGACATTGCCGTCTCCATAGGGGCGCGGCGGCCCGGCGACCCGGCACGGCTCGTGGCCTCGGCCCAGCGCGCCAAAGAGGTGCTGGGCTGGACCGCCAAGGCGGATATAGACAGCATCATCGCCTCTGCCTGGACCTGGCACGAAAGCCATCCCGACGGCTTTGACGAATAGGTTTTTGTCGTATTTTGTATTGCCAACGCCTGTCCGCCTTGCGGGCGGGCGTTTTTTTGTTTGTGGCGGCGGGCGGATATTTTGCGCAGCCGCGCCGCCCCCTCGACATATGCAACCCTGTGCTTATGTAAAAGTACAGCCCATCGCTGCGCCGGGAGGAGCACATGCGCAAATTTGCACGGACGTTTTATCTCCTTCTTTGTACCCCATTGCTGTTAGCACTGTGGCCGGTTTTGCCTCTCGCAACGGGAGGAGCATTTGCCGCAGGTCAGGAGGTTCAGATGTACCAGACCTATCCCATGCCGCCGCTCTCCGGGCCGGAGGCGGATGTGCTGCTGCGCAAGGCCACAGAGCCGCCGTATACGGGAAAATACCTCGACAACCACGAGGCGGGCACCTACATCTGCAGGCAGTGCGGCATGCCGCTGTACCACTCAAAAGACAAATTTGAATCGGGCTGCGGCTGGCCGAGCTTTGATACTGAATTGCCCGGGGCAGTGCGGCGCGTGCCCGACGCAGACGGTCGCAGGGTTGAGATTGTCTGCGCCAACTGCGGCGGTCATCTGGGGCATGTTTTTGAGGGCGAAGGATTTACAGATAAAAACACCCGGCACTGCGTCAATTCGCTTTCCATGAGTTTTGCCCCGGCGGGCAGTGATGCGGAAAAGGCGGCGCTGGCCAGATTTGCCGCCAAGACGGGCAGCTCTGCAGCCGCGCCCACGGCAACCCCGGCTGCCGTCAAGGCTTCCGAAAGCCCCGCAGGGCAAAAAGCGGCGCCCGGCGGCTGCTCCGCGACAGCCATTATGGCGGGCGGCTGCTTTTGGGGCGTGGAGGATGCCTTTCAAAAACTGCCCGGCGTGTGCGAGGCTGTTTCGGGGTATACGGGCGGGCATACGGTCAACCCCAGCTATGAGGACGTGTGCCGCGGCGATACCGGACATGCCGAGGCGGTGCTGGTGCGCTATGATCCTGCGCGTGTGACGTATGAACAGATATTGCGGCGGTTTTTTGAAATTCACGACCCCACCCAGCTGAACCGGCAGGGGCCGGACTGGGGCGAGCAGTACCGCTCTGCAGTTTTTTATGAAAATGCGGCGCAAAGGGCTGTGGCCGAAAAGCTGGTGGCCCGTCTGCGCGCTCTTGGCTATGACGTGGTCACGCAGCTTGCGCCTGCCGGGCCTTTTTACGCGGCGGAGGCCTACCATCAGGACTTTGCCAGCCGCACCGGGCGGGGCGCGTGCCATATGTCTGTGGCCCGCTTTACGCAGCGGGCGGATGGAACCCCGGTAGAAGACAGCCCGACCAACTAACGTCAGAGTCGGGCCTGCGGCCCGCAGCAAGAAAACGGCCCGTTTCAGAACCTGGAGTCATGCTCCAGAATGCTGAAACGGGCCTTGTTGTTGCAGGGCTCCGGTACGGGAAGCTAGCGCAGTATCTGAGCGGTGGAAACGCAGGGCAGGCCCAAGGCCTCGGCCACGCCCGCAAAGGTGCACTGGCCATCAACCGTATTGAGGCCGCGCTCAAGGGCGATATTTTCGCGACAGGCGTTTTTCCAGCCCTTGTCGGCCAGCTCCACGGCAAAGGGCAGCGTGGCGTTGGTCAGGGCGTAGGTGGACGTGACCGGCACGGCGCCGGGGATGTTGGCCACGGAGTAGTGGATGACGCCGTGTTTTTCAAACGTGGGTTCGTGGTGGGTGGTGGGCCTGCCCGCCGTGGTCTCAAAAGAGCCGCCCTGGTCGATGGCCACGTCGACCACCACGCTGCCGGGGCGCATGGTTTTGATCATGGCTTCCGTCACCAGTTTGGGGGCCATTGCGCCGGGGATAAGCACCGAGCCGATAACAAGGTCTGATTCCTTGACCGCTCCGGCGATGTTGTATTCGTTGGAGGCGAGGGTCTGCACGCGCGAAGAAAAAATATCGCCCAGGTAACGCAGGCGATTCAGGTTGGTGTCGAGGATGGTCACCTCAGCGCCCAGGCCAATGGCCATCTTGGCTGCTTCTGTGCCCACCGTGCCGCCGCCCACAATGGTCACGCGGGCGCGTTGCACGCCTGCCACGCCGCCCAGCAGCATGCCTGCGCCGCCCGCCTGCTTGGTCAGAATGTACGAGCCCATCTGCACGGCCATGCGTCCGGCAACTTCAGACATGGGGGCCAGCAGGGGCAGGCTGCGGTCCGGAGGCTGCACGGTTTCGTAAGCAAGGCCCACAACGCCCGATTTGAGCAGCGCGTCGGTCAGTTCCTTGTCGGCCGCAAGGTGCAGGTAGGTAAACAGCAGCAGGCCGGGGCGGAAGTATTTGTATTCGCTGGGAAGGGGCTCTTTGACCTTCATGATCATTTCAGCCTTGGCCCATACGTCCGCCACCGGCAGCATGCTCGCCCCGGCCTTGGCAAATTCGTCATCGCCAATGCGGCTGCCAAGCCCGGCGCCGCTTTCTATCAAAACCTTGTGCCCGTGATCGGTCAGCACCTTGACGCCCGCCGGTGTGATGCCCACGCGGTATTCATCGGCTTTGATTTCCTTGGTAACGCCAATAATCATGGATAATCCTCGCAAGCTTATGGTTGCGCATGGCCGTTTTGCCGGTCATGCAGGGTGCATGCTTTGTCCATGGTCTGGGGCGCAGGGGGGATGACGCCTTGCCGGGGCAGCCTGACTGCCCTATGTGAAATCGTATATTTTTTCCTGTTTGTCAGCAATAAGATTGATTTTTCGTTGTGGTTACAGGCAGTCGCACAGGGTGCGCTCGCGCAGCGATTTGAGGTGCACGCCGCCGTTCAAAATTTCGCCCCGCAGCTCACGCAGGCGGCGATCCATATCCTGAGGGGCGTTTTTGCCGGCAGCGGCCTTGAAGGGCTCCATATCGGTAATGCCCACGCCGCCGTTCTGCAGGTCGCGCACAAGTATTTCCTTGCCCGCAAAATGGCCGGAAGCGGCTGAGGCCACGATGGCGTACACTGCCTTGTCGGGGTGCTTGAGTATGGATGTCAGCACATGCCCCGGCAGGTCGTTGTCCTTGCTGGTATTCAGTCCAACGGCGTAGGCGCTGCGGGCCTTTATCTCCTGCAGGGCCGGGCCGTTGCCCATGCCGCTGGCCAGCACCAGCACGTCAGCGCCCTGATCCATAAGGTTGCGCGCTGCGGCACGGCCTGCCTCGGCATTGGCAAACGAGCCGGTGACCACATTGACGACGCGCATCTCGGGGTCAACAACCCGCGCGCCCTCCGTAAACCCGCCCAGCAGCGAGCGCATGGCGGGGCAGTCCTCACCCGATATCCAGCCTATCATCTTGGCTCCGCGTATGCCGGGCAGGGTGGTCTGGCGGGCCAGCATGGCGGCCGCTGCTCCGGCCAGGTACGCCGCCTGCTCGTCGGCAAAGGTGACGGACATGATGTTGGGCGCGCGTACGCCAGCGTCTATGCAGCCAAACATGGTGCGCCGAAAATTGGCGGCATTGTTGCGCAGCACTTCGTGCAGACCGCTGGAAGCCACAAGTACAAGATCGTTGCTGGCTGCGGCAGTGCGAAACATCTCCTGAAGCGCCGCGTCGTTGTGCCCCGGCTGGGCGACGACAACAGAACCCCGCACGCCAAGCTCCCGTTCGGCCTGATGCAGGCCGTCTACAAGACTGTCGTTCCAGTCGTTGTCGCCGGTGGGCGTTTCGAGCAGCAGGGCCACGCGCAGCGGGCCCTGCTGCCCGGCGGCGGTGGCCTGCGTTGCCGCCGCCATCGGGGCCGCAAGGCAGATAACAAGCAGGAGAGTCATGACGTGAGGTATCAGGCGCTGTATATGCATGGTGTTTCCTTGATATGATCCTGTTGCCGTTTGTTGCGCGGCTGCGGCCCCTGGGCGGTGCCATGCGGCCTTGTTGCCATGCGCAATTTCGTCAGGGTTATATACCGCCGCGTAAAATATGGTGCAAGCGCTGGGCGCGTGGCAAAAAGTGGAGGAAAAAAACTTTTTTCGCTACCCAATTGGGGCCTGGTATCGCATCCTGATTGGTAATGGTTCAGTTTTATTTACTTTTCAGGAGTAAAATTATTTTCAAAACTAGATTGATTAATCAAACAATGGGGTGTACACGTGTTGACAGATGAATGTGAAATAAATAACGTGCAACTTGTGAACAAAAGAACATGATGCGCGGCTTGGATTTTTTCACAAGTCTGCTGAAAGTATTTAAAATATTTGCAAGGAAGGTTCCCATGTCGTTTGATGCACAACCCCGCTGGTTTGATTCTCAGGCCATTGGCAGAGCTTTGGAACGGGATGCCGCGCCCGACAGCGCAGAGCTTCGGGATATCCTTAACAAATCGCTGGAGCTGCAGCCGCTTTCGATTGAAGAAACGGTTGCCCTCATGCGCGTGCAGGACGGCGTGGGCATCGGGCGCATTATGGCGGCAGCCGATGAGGTAAAGCAAAAGGTTTACGGCGACCGCATCGTACTTTCCGCGCCGCTGCATATCTCCAACCACTGCGGCAGTGAATGTCTGTACTGCGCCAACCGCAAAAGCAACAAGGCCGTCGAGCGCAAGTACATGACCTCGCCCGAAATGCGCGAGGCCGCCCTCAAGCTCATCCGGCAGGGGCATAAGCGCATTTTTCTTGTCAGCGGGCAGCTGCCCAATGCGGACATCGAATATCTGGCCGAAGCCATCAGTATTCTGTACACGGCCTTTGACGGCGTGGGCGAGGTGCACAGCGTCAACGTGAACGTGGGCGCTCTGGCCTCCCACGAATATACGGCCCTGCTTGATTCGTACGTGGGTACGGTGCTGATCTATCAGGACACCTACTATGAACAAAGCTACCGCGCGGCGCACGTCTCGGGCCCCAAGAGCGATTATTACGCGCGACTCAACGCGGCGGACGTGGCCCTGCAGGCTGGCGTGCCCGACGTGGGCGGCGGCCTGATGCTGGGCCTTGGCCCGTGGCAGTTTGATCTGCTTGGTCTGGTGCAGCATCAAAACCACCTGTTGCGGGCCTATGACACAGGCTGTCGCACCCTGAGCCTGCACCGCATGCGTTGCGCGCCGGGTAGCCACATGCAGACCCCATACCCCGTGAGCGATTCGGATTACCTGCGTTGCGTAGCCATAGCGCGTCTGGCCGTGCCCTATGCCGGAATCATCCTGACTACCAAGGAGCCAGCGGGCCTGTGGCGCGACGGCTGCAGCGCCGGCGCTTCACAGCTGCTGACTGGCAGCGTGGCCAACCCCTACGGCAACTGGATTGACGAGCCGGACCAAAAGGTGGCCTTTCCCATTGGTGAAGACTGCCATGTGGACGAAGTTGTGCGCTTTTTGCTTGAAGAAGCCCGCCACCTGCCGTCCTTTTGCGCAGCCTGCCCGCGTCTGGGCCGCCGGGGCGAAGACTTTTTGTCCATGGTGCGCGAATGCGGCATGAAAAACCAGTGCGGCCCCAACTCTGCCGCATCCTTCCAGGAATTTTTGCTGCACTACGCCACCCCCTACACCCGCGTGCTGGGCGAACATCTGCTGGCCGAAAAGCTGGAAAAAATGCCCACTGCGGAACTTGGCGCGGCCAGGCGTTTGCTGGACAAGGTGCGCGCCGGTCGTATTGACGAATTCATCTAACTGGCGGCTTGCGCCCTGTACCCTCCTCCAGGGCTTAAGAACTGCGAGTTACGCAAAAAGGCGGGCTTCAAGCCCGCCTTTTTGTATTGCAGATCGGTTGTGCAAGCAGCAGGTTACACAAAAAAAATCCAGGTCAGCAGTGCGAACAGCGGCACAAGAATGGCGGCTGACCATGCGATGTAGCCAAAAAATCCCGGCATGCGCACGCCCTGGTCTTCGGCTATGGCGCGCACCATAAAGTTTGGCGCGTTGCCAATGTAGCTGCACGCGCCCATAAAGACCGCACCGGCAGATATGGCCGCCAGCGTCTCGGGCATCTGGTGCATGAGGCTTTGCGCGTCGCCGCCCGCCATGTTGAAAAAAACCATGTAGGTCGGGGCGTTGTCCAAAAAACTGGAGAGTATGCCCGTGAGCCAGAAGTACATGGCGTTGACCGGTTGCCCGTCGCGTGAAACCAGCTCCACCAGCGGGGCCAACGCCCCGGATGCGCCCGCCTTGAGGATGGCCATGGCCGGAATCATGCTGACAAAAATGCCAAAAAACAGCTGGGCCACTTCTTCAATGGGCCCCCACGAAAAGCCGTTGAGCTCGCGACATTTGCGGCTTGTGTGCCGTAGCGAAAGCCATGCCAGCGTCAGCAGGGCGGCGTCACGCAAAATGTTTTGCCCTTCAAGGGGTACGCCGCCCACAGTGGCGACCGTGCCCAGAGGGTACAGGCCGGAAAGCAGCACGGCAAGCACAACGCCCAGCAAAAACAGCAGGTTTATCTTGCCGTCCAGCCCCAGCTTTTCCTGGGGCTGACTCTTTCGCATCGGGGTTTGCTGCATGGGCCCGGCCTCAGGTTCGTCAGGCATGCTGGCGGGCGGCAGCGGGCGGCCTTCCCTGTTGTAGAGCACGGTGTCCAAAATAAAATAGAGGGTCAACAGAACCAGGGACAGGCTGAGGGTTTTGAAAAAAAGGTGCTCGGTCGTCCAGAAAAAGTCCACCCCTTTCAAAAAACCCAAAAAAAGCGGCGGGTCGCCCAGCGGCGAAAGTGAGCCGCCGATGTTGGCCACCAGAAAGATAAAAAAGACGACGGAATGCACACGGTATCGGCGGTGCGCGTTGGCCCGCAGCAGCGGCCGCACCAGCAGCATGGCAGCTCCCGTGGTGCCCATCCAGCTGGCCAGCAGGGTGCCGAGGGCCAGAATGCCCAGGTTGACCGGCGGAGTGCCTGTGAGCGAGCCGGTCAGGCGCACCCCGCCCGCGACCGTGTACAGTGAAAACAGCAGCACAAGAAATGGTATGTAATCCAGCAGGATGCTGTGGCAGAATTCATAAAAGGTCACGGAGGGGCCGTAGACGGCCAGGCAGGGCGCAAGAAAGGTCAGCGCCCAGAAAAGCGATATCTTGCCCCGGTGGTGCTCCCAAAAAACATGGGCGGCGAGGGGCATCACGGCGATGGAAAGCAGCATGCCCGCAAAAGGTATGATCCACCAGGCGGAGAGCGTGCCGGGTACGGAAAGATGGTGGGCTGCGGCGAGGGCAGCACCGGGGCTGAGCAGCAGGGCGCTCATGATAACGGCGGCAAATCGGAATACTGTCATGTTGCTCCTGAAAAAAGTGATGGGGTTGCGGGCCCATTGGGAATACAGGTCGACAGAGCCTGCCCTAACATAGCCCAAGGGGCGTGGACAGTCCATGCCCGTGCTGCGCGGCGCACTTGCCTGAACGGCTATTTTCTGCCACAGAAAGGCAGCAATCAATTATAAGGTATAAGGAATTCGTCATGCCAAAAGAACCTACGGCACGGCGCAAGGCGCGTTTTCTGGAAGTGCTGAGCCACCGCCAGCCGGACCTTACGCTGGTGCTTGCCAATATCCACGACCCGCACAACGTCTCGGCCATCTACCGGTCGTGCGATGCTTTTGGCGTAAGCCGCGTGCATCTGTATTACACCAATACGCCCTTTCCCGCGCTGGGGCGCAAAACATCCGCATCCGCCCGCAAGTGGGTGGAAAGCGTGCGCCACAAAACCAGCGCCGACATGCTGGCCGACCTGCGCGCGCAGAACATGCAGGTGCTTGCCACATCTTTTACGGAAAAAGCCCGCCCCATGCGCGAGTGGGACTTTACCCGCCCCACGGCTGTGATCATGGGCAACGAGCACAGCGGCGTGGAGCCGGAGCTGTTGGCCGCCGCCGACGGCGAGCTGTACATACCCATGTACGGCATGATCCAGAGTTTTAACGTGTCGGTTGCCTCGGCCATTATTCTGGCAGAAGCAGCCCGTCAGCGCGAGGCGGCAGGCATGTACGCAACCCCGCGCCTTGACGAAGCTACCCTTGCGGCACGCCTGGGAGAGTGGCTGGAAAAATAGCGATAGCCCGAATTGGCCGATATCCGGCCACGAAAGCCCGGGCCGCCCGCGCGGCGTACGCGGGCGATTTTCGGGTTTGCGCATTGTGTAACTGTTCGCCGACGAATAGTCATGAACAACCCCTCGCTGGTCTGTCAGGCCTATGCTTTTGCCACTGTTGTGTTGTGGTCCACAGCCTATGTGTACACCAAGGTGGCGCTGGCCTTTTTTACCCCCGGCCCATTGGGCCTCGTGCGTTGCGCGGTGGCCTCGATTGCCTTTCTGGTTGTCCTGCCAGCCATGGGCAGGGGGCACGGCGGCTTTTTTGTGCCTGCGGCGCGGCACCTGCCCCTGTTTGCGGCCTCCGGCCTGAGCGGCTTTACGCTTTATCTGCTGGCCTTCAACGAGGGGTCGATCAGTCTTAACCCTACCACCAACTGCATTGTCATTTCTACCGCCCCGATTTTGACGGCGGCGCTGGCCCGCATGTTTTTTGGCGAGCGGCTGCCCGTGCTGCGCTGGCTGGCGTTGGCGCTGGCCTTTGGCGGCGTGGTGGTGATGAACGGCGGCGGCAGCGGTTTTGTGCTTGCGCCCGGCATGGGCTGGGTACTGGCGGCGGCGGTGCTGCTGAGCCTGTACAATGTTGTGCAGCGCACCCTGGCGCGGCATTATGGAGCCGTGCAGATCGCCGCCTGGAGTTTTTTTGCAGGCACGCTGTTTTTGCTCTATTGCCTGCCGCAGGCTGTGGCCGAGATGCGGGCCGCGCCCGCCCATGCGTTGTGGCTGGTGCTGTTGCTGGGTATTTTTCCCAGTGCGGCGGCCTATCTGCTCTGGACCAGGGCGCTTTCGCTCGCGCCGCGCACAAGTCTGGTGACCAACTACATGTTTTTAACGCCCTTTTTGTCCATGCTGCTCGACTTTGCCGTGACGGGCGGGCTGCCGGGGGCCTCCACCTTTGCTGGCGGGGCCATTATTCTGGGGGCGCTATTGATGTTCAGCGTTGCCGGGCAGAGAGCGCGCAAGGCATAGGCAGAGCGGCCCCGTTTGAGCTTTGTGTTTTGGCAGACGGGGGCTGACGCGCCGGGGATGTCTGTGACAAGGCAAGGCCCGTTTCCGCAAAAAAACCAAGCGGAAACGGGCCTCTCCCTTGCGGGAACCCCAACCCGGAATGTTTTTTCAGGCGTTAGTCCGTATGCGTCTGCACCAGCTTGTCAAAGCTTTTGCCGTTCCATTGAAAGCTGACGTCGTTATCCACAGGCACATGGGCCATGCCCGTATTTGTCCAAAAAAGCGGCTGGGCCCTGAGGCCGCCGAGGCCCAGGCAGATCATCACGGTCGCCTGCACGTCGGGCGGCATTTTGCGCCCCGGGGCAAAAAAAGCGGTGATGTCCGGCTCGGGCGGCGTGTCCGCCGGCACGGCGCGGCCTGAGGCGTCCACTCGCCACAGCTCAAAGGTACATACCGAGCCGCCCAGGGTGCCCAGCGCGGCCAGTACCGAGCCGTCCGCAACATTGCGGAACAGGCGCAGGGCCACTGCGGTATCCCTGAAGGGCAGCGAGGCAAACACCATGACGTCTTCGGTTTCGCCCGCCACTTCCCAAAATTCCGAATGCCCGGCAGCGAGCAGTTTTTGCTTTTCCGGGGCGCTCAGACCTTCGGGCGTGTTTTCAAAAATACTTTCGGGCAGCAGGGCAAAAATTCCGCGTGCCGTCACGTCGCTTTCAGCGGCTCCGGCGGAGCCGGGCAATACGGCAAGCAGCAGGGTAAGCAATAAACACTGTATATGACGCGGCATACATCCTCCCGCAAGACAGAGGGTTGCAGAGAACAGACGAGCTGTAAAAATTTTTATACTGCTTTCGGCAAAACTTGTCCATGCAAGGCGGTGAATCAATTTGCGCAACGTCGCCGGACATGCGCCGGACTGGCCGTTGCCGGAGGCGGCCCCGCGTACTGCCGTTGCAACATGCCTAAAAATCCGCTCTTGCGGCCCTTGCCAATGCCCTTTGGGCCGCTTACATATGCTTTCATGAACACAAGCAAGCCCTGCATCCACATCGAAAAGGCCCGCCAGCATAATCTCAAAAACATCAGCCTGGACATCCCGCGTGACGAACTGGTGGTGATCTGCGGGCCTTCCGGCTCCGGCAAGTCAACACTGGCGTTCGACATTGTGTATGCCGAGGGCCAGCGCCGCTATGTGGAATCGCTCTCGGCCTATGCCCGCCAGTTTCTGCCCCAGATGGACAAGCCGGATGTGGAAAAGATCGAGGGGCTTTCGCCCGCCATATCCCTTGAGCAGCAGAGCGTTTCGCGCAATCCGCGTTCTACCGTGGGAACGGTAACAGAAATCTATGACTTTTTGCGCGTATTTTTCGCACGTCTTGGCCGCATGTACTGCCCGCAGTGCGGGCGGCCCATCGAGGCCCGCGCCGCCGACGAGATCATTGCCGACATCATGGCTCTGCCGCAGGGCGCCAAGTTTATGGTGCTGGCCCCGCTGGTGGAACTGCAAAAGGGCACGCATCAGGACAAGTTTAAAAAACTGAAGGCCGAGGGCTTTGCCCGCGTGCGCGTCAACGGCGAGTTTTATACCCTGGACGACGTGCCCGCTCTGGACAAAAACAAAAAGCACTCCATTGATCTGGTGGTTGACCGCCTGGTGAACAAGGAGGGCATTCGGGGCCGTCTGGCGGACTCTGTGGAGCTTGCGCTACGTTACGGCGAAGGTCGCCTTGTGCTGCACGAGCCGGACAAAGCGGCCGCTGGGCAGGATGCCGACACCGTACACTCCACCACCTCCGTTTGCGCGCACTGCCGTATTTCGCTGCCCGCGCCCAGCCCGCAACTGTTTTCATTCAACGGGCCGCAGGGGGCCTGCCCCCGCTGCGTGGGTCTTGGCGGGGTGGATTATTTTGAGCCGCGCCTCATCGCGCCCAACATGGGCCTTTCGCTGAACACGGGCGCGCTGCTGCCCTGGGCCACGGACAAGATGTTCAGCCGCTACGAGGACGCCCTCAAGGCTCTGGGCAAACGCTTCAAGTTTCAGCTTTCCACGTCGCTTGAGCAGTTTAGTGAAGACGCGCTTTCCGCCCTGTTTTATGGCGAGGACGAGCAGGGCCGCCCCGCGCGGGCCTCGCTTGGCCTGCGCCGCAACTGGATGGGCGGCAGCGTGGCCCTGGGCGCCGGCGGCGATTATCAGAGCGAGCATTTTTCTGATGCCTTACGGGCGCAGGGGCTGGTGAGCGTGAGTGAAAAGCGCTGGCCCGGCGTTATCCCCCTGCTTGAAAGCGGCATGCAGTATGGCGACGCCTGGCGCGAGGCGCTGGCGCGTTTTCGCCAGACCATGGACTGCCCCGACTGCCACGGCGCGCGGCTGAACGCCAACGCTCTCTCCGTGCGGGTGGACGACCTGAATATCGCGCAGTTTTGCAACCTCTCGGTGGAGCGTGCCCTTGAGTGGCTGGGCAAGCGCGAATTTACGGGGCGGCATGTGGTCATAGCCGAACCGCTGATGAAGGAGCTGACCCACCGCCTGTCGTTCATGCGCAGCGTGGGGCTTGAATACCTTTCGCTCGGGCGCTCCATGTCCACTCTCTCGGGCGGCGAGGCGCAGCGCATCCGCCTGGCTTCGCAGCTCGGCTCCGGCCTTGTGGGGGTTACCTATGTGCTCGACGAGCCTTCCATCGGCCTGCATCCCCGCGACAACGAACGGCTGCTGGGCACGTTGCGCTCGCTGCAGGCGCGCGGCAACACCGTGCTTGTGGTGGAGCACGACGAGGCCACCATCTGCGCTGCGGATACGGTCATCGAGCTTGGCCCCGGCTCCGGCTCGCAGGGCGGCGAAATCATGTTTCAGGGGCGGGTGGACGATCTGCTGGGCAAGGCTGATACGCTTACCGCCCGCTACCTGCGCGGCGACGACGTTATCGCCCTGCCGGACGGGCGGCGCGAAGGGCAGGGAGCGCTGGTCATGCACGGCATAACCACCAACAACCTGCGCAATATCGACTGCCGCATCCCTCTGGGCGTGCTGGCCTGCGTGACAGGGGTCTCCGGCTCGGGCAAAAGCTCGCTGGTGGTGGATACCCTTTATAAGCATCTGGCGCTCAACCTCGGCCTGCGCGTGGACCAGCCCGGCACCATCGCCGGTCTGGAATACGAAAAAGGCTCCGCACCCGTGGAGCGCATTGTGGCCATCGACCAAACCCCCATTGGCCGCACGCCGCGTTCAAACCCCGCCACCTATACCAAGATTTTTGACGAAATACGCAACATCTTTGCCATGACCCAGGACGCCCGCAAACGCGGCTACAAACCGGGGCGGTTCAGTTTTAACGTGCGCGGCGGGCGTTGCGAGGCCTGCGGCGGCGACGGGCAGATCAGGGTTGAAATGCACTTTTTGCCCGACGTGTACGTTACCTGCGACGTGTGCAAGGGCAAGCGCTACAACCACGAGACTCTCGAGGTGCGCTACAAGGGACTGAACATTGCCGAGGTGCTCGACCTCACCGTGCATCAGGCCCGCCAGCTTTTTGAAAGCTACCCCTCGCTGGAGCGCCGTCTTGCCGTGCTGGAAGAGGTGGGGCTAGAATACCTGCGCCTCGGGCAGCCCGCTACGACGCTCTCGGGCGGCGAGGCGCAGCGCATCAAGATTTCGCGCGAGCTTGGCAAGCGCTCCCTGCCGGGAACCATGTATATTCTCGACGAACCCACCACCGGCCTGCACATGCACGAGGTGGGCAAGCTTATCAAGGTGCTGCACGCCCTGGTTGACCGGGGGGCCAGCGTCGTGGTTATCGAGCACAATACCGACATGATCCTTGCCTCCGACTACGTGCTGGACATGGGCCCCGGCGGCGGCGAAAACGGCGGGCAAATCGTCTCTGCCGGTACGCCCGAAGCCATCGTGGCCGATCCTAGTTCCGTCACCGGGCGCTTCCTCATGCAGGAGCGGCTCGACAGGCTCAAACGTGGCGCTAGCGCAATTGCGGCTACCAACGTCTGACAGCCCCGCGCAGGACTGTCAGGCACGTTATGGGGCGCGTCCGGTTTGCCGGGCGCGCTTTTTGTTGTTCTGGCCAAAACTGCTGGCGGCCAAGACTATGATTTTTTGTTGACGCGGAAACAATCTCGTCATATTGTTTCCGCGTCAACAAAAAGGAGCGCATATGGACCAGCCGCACAAAATTGTAGCCGAGCTTATCAAAATTTCCGAGCATGCCGACGCCTTCAAGCACGGAAATGAAGATTTTTTTGATGAGCTGAACATTACAGAGGTTCATTGCATCCACTGGATAGGCTCCCTCGACCACGCCAATGTGACCAAGGTTTCCGTCGAGATGGGCATGACCCGGGGGGCAATAAGCAAAATATGCAAAAAGCTGCTGCAAAAGAATCTTATTGAAAGCTATCAGGAGCCTGAAAATAATAAAAATATTTATTTCAGGGTTGCAGAAGGCGGCAAAAAAATATTCGAGGCCCACAAAATAACGCACAACCGCGCGTTTGGCGAAAAGCTTAACATTGTAGGCAGATACGATGAAGACGAACAGGCGGTGATACTGCGTTTTCTTATGGATATTAATGGCTTGGTGGAAGCTAGCTTTGAAAAATTCTACGCAGATCACTGCGACAGAAAGTAAGGCTCAAGAGGTCTGACATGAGTGCAAGCGCTATCAGAAAAGATGTTGTCTATTCCATATCATTCGCGCATATGCTCAACGACTGGTATATGAATATCATTCCCATTCTTACGCCGTTTTTCATCGCGGCGGGTTTTGGCATTGGCGAGGTGTCGTTTGCCATCTCGGCCTTTACCATTACATCTTCACTTTCCCAGCCGCTCGTCGGCTATATGGTGGACAGAAAAAACCAGAGCTGGATGATTTACGTGGGCACGGCCTGGTTGGCTGTTTTGCTGAGCTGCATCGGCCTGACGCACAGCCCGGCCATGCTCATTGGCCTTGCGGCCCTGTCGGGGCTTGGCGCGGCGGCCTTTCACCCGCAGGCTTCGGCCATGGTCAGCGCGGCGGGAGGAGAGAAAAAAGGGCTGTATCAGGCGGTGTTTGGCGCGTGCGGCAATCTGGGCTGGGCCTTGACGCCCCTGTTTGTCATCCCGCTGGTAGAGCGCTACGGCCTGTCGGTAACGCCGTATTTTGTTGTGCCGGGCATTATTGTAACGGCATTGCTGGCCGTTAAGGCGCAAAAAACTTCGCCGAGAGAGCCGCAGGCGCAGGCCGTGCCGCTGCTGGAAGCCCTGCGGCCAGCCAGCCGGGAGCTGACCAAGCTTGTGCTGATTATCGCCGTCCGCACCCTGACCTATTCCGGCCTTGTGGCTTTTTTGCCTCTGTATTTGCAGCAGCGCGGCGTAAGCCTGGGCACCAGCGCGCATCTGCTGTTTATTTTGCTTTGCGCCGGAGCCGCAGGGGGCATCGCCGGAGGGTATCTGTCCGACAGATTTGGCAAAAATATCGTCATTTTCCTTTCTCTGGCCCTGTCGCCCCTGTTCTTTTATCTCTTTATGCATGTGGGCGCGGGCCTGCAGCCTGTGGTCTTCGCCCTGGCGGGCGCAACGCTGCTTTCGTCCTTTTCGCCCATTGTGGTGCTGGCGCAGGAGCTGCTTTGCCGGCAGGCCGCCATGGCGTCGGGTTTTACTCTGGGGTTTGGCATCGGCATCGGCGGTCTTGGGGTGGGCCTTGTGGGGCTTGTCATCCAGTACGCCGGACTTGGCTTTGCCATCAATATGCTGATCTGCCTGCCTTTTGCCGCCGCCGTGGTCGCCCTGACCCTCAAGGGCCGCAAAGCTGCGCAGCCAGTGCCCCAGACGCTTTAGAGCGCGTGCCCGGAGCCTGAACGACAGCAGCGGCGCGCCCCCAAAAACGCAGTCCAAAAAGCGCAGCTGAAAGCCAGAGATATCTGGCTTTCAGCTGCGCTTTGGGTTGAGCCGGTTCGTTTTCTGCCGCAAAAACGAACCGGAGGAGGGGCCGTATGCTTGCAGAACTATTTTTTGGGTTCAAATTTGAGCCGTCTGCTTTCAAGCCGTTGCGCTTCGGCATCGTTGGGCGTGCAGCCGCACGAGCTTTTTTTTGCACTGTCGCAACCGCCGTCGCAACCGCCGCACTTGCCCTTGCGTATGGATGTGTAGACGCGGCGGCCAAAGTAATAGGCAGCTGCCGCAATGCACAGCATGACGATTATAAGCTGGGTATCCATTGTTCACCTTCCTGTTGCCGTTGGGGGCGCGTCAGCCCCTTGGGCTTTACTTGACCATAGCTTGCGCCAGTAGAAAATGAATGTCAACTTCATTTATGCGCCGCGGCAAAAAAAATGTCGCCGTGCAGCACTCTGGCCGTGCTTGCGGCAGGCGGGTCCCAGGGCAGTGGTCGTCGGCCTTGGCAGCCGCATTATGGCGGGCACAGCACGCAAAAAAAGGCTGCCCTGAGGCAGCCTTAAAATCGTTTGTCCGTTTTGCCCCAATGAGGCAAGAACGTGAGTGCAGGGCTGGCAGCGTAAATCAGGCTTCCTGCGCGGCCTTGTCGCGGCATTCCTTGCAGATGCCGTACAGGTTGTGCACATGCCCGCGCAGTTTGAAGCCGTATTTTTCGGCCATTTCACGCTGCAGTTTTTCGATGCGGGGGTCGCAGATTTCGACAATTTTGCCGCAGTCAAGGCACACAAGATGGTCGTGGTGGCTGTCCGGCTTGGCAATTTCGTAGCGGGTGATGCCGTCGCTGAAGTGGATTTCCATGGCCAGACCGGCATCGCACAGCAGCTTGAGCGTGCGGTACACCGTGGTTTGCCCGATGCCCGAATCGCGCTTGATCACATGCTGATAAAATTCTTCAAGCGAGTGGTGTCCGGGCAGTTCAAAAAAAGCTTCGGCAATGATGCGCCGCTGGGATGTGGTGTTCAGCCCCTTGCGGTTCATGAAATCCAAAAAATCCGCCAGGCAGGCGTTATTTTGCTGCGTTGTCATATGGATGCCCACCCCTGATTGAACAAGTGTGCAATTGGTAAAAACGACGGCGCGCGCAGAGCTTGCAACCGTAACCATGAATGCCTCTTTTGGCCTAAAAAACAGCAAAAAGCAATGAGCGAAGCCAATTCCGACAGCATATGATTTTGTTTTTGGCACAAAAGAGTGCTATATTTGCTTTACTGCCGGGGGTATCATTTCAATAAATCCGGGGGAGCAATTTTTTTGGTTATTTGCTTGACAGTCAAATTAGGATTGAATACTGTTTTCAAAGAGCACGTGAAATAACCTTTGCCGAAGCAAGTTGCTTCGCTGTAAGGATCAAATCATGGGAAATCTCATCAATAAAGCGGTTGAGCCCTTCAGCGTAATGGCCTTTCACGCTGGTGAGTTGAAAACAGTGACGGAGGCGGACCTCAAGGGGCATTGGTCGGTATTCTTTTTTTATCCTGCCGACTTTACCTTTGTGTGCCCCACCGAGCTGGAAGACCTGGCCGAAAGCTATGAGCAGTTTAAAAAGCTCAATTGCGAAATATACTCTGTCTCCACAGACAGCGCGTTTGTGCATAAGGCCTGGGCAGACGCTTCGCCAAGTATCGCCAAGATACGTTACCCCATGCTGTCTGACTGCGCCGGTGCGCTGTCAAATGCGTTTGGCGTCATGATTGAAGGTGCCGGGCAGGCCCTGCGAGGCAGTTTTTTGGTCAACCCCGATGGGCTGATCAAGGCCTACGAAATTCATGACACGCCCATTGGCCGCAATGTTGAAGAATTGTTGCGCAAGCTTGAGGCCGCGCAGT
The DNA here is from genome assembly GCF_004801255.1 of Desulfovibrio desulfuricans. NCBI lineage: Bacteria > Pseudomonadati > Thermodesulfobacteriota > Desulfovibrionia > Desulfovibrionales > Desulfovibrionaceae > Desulfovibrio > Desulfovibrio desulfuricans. Next base: position 704,576 of record NZ_CP036295.1, read on the forward strand.
TTGTGGCCCAACACGGCGATCAGGTTTGCCCTGCCCGCTGGAAGCCCGGCAGCGCCACCCTGAAGCCCGGTCTTGATCTGGTGGGCAAGCTGTAAGCAGATGCAGCGTGCACGCAGATACTGAACAATGTTTGATATCCCTTCCTAATGCCCTCCTCAGGCAACCCCGCTGAAATGGGGCCCGTACGCAAGTACGGGCCCCATTTTTATGACTGCTCAGCCCCAAAAAATTTCAGGGGCAAGATGTTTGCCCGCGGTCAGGCCAACGGCTTGAGCGAGTTGGCGTAGATGCGGGCCACGCGGTCGCGCGTGCCCTCCAGCGGCGCAACGGACAGCAACAGCCCAAGCGAGGGGGTCTGTTCCACAAGATCGCAAAAATTTTCTATGTCGGCGGCGGTAACGCCGATGTCCGCAAGTTTTTGCGTCACGCCCACGCTGGCGAGCCAGTTTTCCACCGCCTTGGCCGCCTTGGGGGCCTCCTCGGGCAGGCCCTTGAGGTCAGGGGCCATGGGTGCAAGAATGTGCGCAAGCACGCCCGGGCAGGCGGGGTAGCATTCAAGAATTACGGCGGGCAGCAGCACTGCCAGACCCAGACCGTGCGACAGGTCGGGGCTGACCGCGCTCAGGGGATGCTCAAGCGCGTGGGTGAAGTGCAGCAGCCCGTTGTCAAAGGCCACGCCAGCCTGCAGGGCCGCATAGCACAGCTGGTGGCGGGCCTTGAGGTCGGCGGGGTCTGCCAGGGCGGCGGGCAGCCACTGGTGCACAAGGCGGATGGTTTCTGCCGCCAGCCCGATGGCCAGGGGGTTGGTAACCGTGGTCGTGGCGGCCTCGATCACATGGTTTACAGCGTCAATGGACACATAGCGCGTCTGGTCGGGCGAAAGCCCGGTCATGAGCGCGGGGTCGTCGATGGCGTAGCGGGGGTAAATGCAGTCGTAGGCAATGGCGGGCTTGTAATTGAGCTTGGTGACCGTGGCCACGGCAAAGCGGTTGACCTCGCTGCCCGTGCCGTGGGTAAGGTTGACGGCAATAACCGGCAGGGCTGTTTGCGGAGTAAAGCGGTAGCAGTACAGGTCGTCGCCTGTTTTACCGGGGTTGGCCAGCAAAATGGCGGCGCTTTTGCCGCAGTCTATGGGGCTGCCGCCGCCTATGGCCAGCACGGCCCCCGCGTTGACGGCGCGGCCCATGGCCGCGGCCTCGTCCACGCTGTCGGTGGTGGGGTTGGGGGTGACGCGGTTGTAGAGCGCCAGCGTGATGCCGTGCTTTTGCGCTGCGGCTTCCACCTTTTCCCACGCTCCGGTTATTTTGTACGAGCGGCCGCCGCACACGCACAGCACCGCATGGATGCCCTCGCTTTTGAGCTGACCGAGGATGTCGTCAATTTTATTGATGGCCCCCACGCCCAGATAGGCCGTGGTTTTAACGCGTATTTCGCGCACGTTGGCGTAGTCGTCTGCCGGGTTCCACATGGTTTTCTCCTTTGTGCTATGATGGCTCCTGACCGTATGGCGGTCCGGACATTTGTTGTTATTTTTTTCACATGGATTATTTATAAGGAGAAACGAGCAGATAGTAAAGCTCTTTGAGCGCACAAACATTTTTCACGCTAATGGTGACAGCGTGAATTTTTTACTTGCCGCCCAAGCGGCATTGCGCTGCAGGAGCTGCGCATGGCGTCGCCCCCAAGCCTTGCGGCCAGTACCTGTTTTATGGATACGGATGTCCGGGGGTGTGCGTCGGGGCATGTCGCGCGGGCCATAAACCAGCGAGAGCGGGAATGGTAAACGGCCAAAAGGGTATGCCGGGTGTTGGACGGGCTATAGATATGGTGGGGCTTGCGCGCGATGACGGGTGAGTGGTCGCACGCGGTTTCAAGTGGCCTGGTGCCAGGGCGGGAGCTGGCCGCAGGCAGGAGCGGCGTCTGCGAGGTGCTGGCTGCATTGCGCGACCGCTCAACGCGCCGGGCCCGTGCCCCTAAAGCAAGGCGGGAGGCCCCGCAAGGAACCTCCCGCCTGTATGGCAGATGGATGTGCCGCAGGGTTTAGTGGCCGCGCAGCATTTTGACGGAGCAGAATTTGCCGCACATGGCGCAGACTTCTTCCGTCTTGTGATCCTCGCGGCGTTTTTCGAGCATCTGGGGGTCAAGAGCGGCCTTGGACATGGCGTCCCAGTCCAGAGCCTTACGGGCGGCGTTCATGGCGGCCTCGCGGGCAACGGCGGCGGGACGGCCCAGGGCTACCTCGCCCACGTGGGCTGCCACGCGCGAGGCCATAACGCCCGCCCGCACGTCCGCTTCATCGGGCAGGGTAAGGTGCTCGGCGGGGGTCAGGTAGCACAAAAAGTCCACGCCAGCCTCCACGCCCATGGCGCCGCCAATGGCTCCGGCAATGTGGTCGTAGCCGGGGGCGCTGTCGCAGCACAAGGGCCCGAGCACATACAGGGGCGCGTTGTTGGTCAGTCGCTTGATGCCCTGAATCTGCGTGCGCACCTGGTTGAGCGGCACATGGCCGGGGCCTTCGATCATGCATTGCACGCCGCGCGCAAGGGCGTACTTGGCCAGCTGGCCCAGATTGATGACTTCTTCCCACTGCGCGGCGTCGCCCGCGTCCACGCCAGCGCCGGGGCGCAGGCCGTCGCCCAGCGAAAGGGTGACGTTGTAAGGACGGCAGATTTCGAGCAGGCGGTCATAATACTCAAGCAGCGGGTTTTCGCGGTTGTTTTCGAGCATCCAGCGGGCGAGCATGGAGCCGCCGCGCGATACGATGCCCAGTACGCGGTTGTTTTTGACGGCCATTTCAGCGCCACGTTTGGAAAGCCCGCAGTGCACGGTGATAAAATCCACACCCTGCCGCGCCTGCTTGGCGATTTCGTCAAACAGGGCGTCGGGCTGCATGGTGGCGATATCGAGTTCCGCATCCAGAATCTGCTGGCCCACGGCATAGAGCGGCACAGTGCCGAGCGGCAGGGGGCAGGCCTTGAGCATACCCAGGCGCAGGGCGTCCAGGTCGCCCGCGATGGAGAGATCCATCACGGTATCAGCGCCTGCCTCAAGGGCGGCCTTGATTTTGCGTTCTTCGGTGGACGGGCAGTTGCACAGGGGCGATGTGCCGATGTTGGCGTTGACCTTGATGCGGGAGGGCTGGCCCACAAGGATGGGCTTGAGGTTGGGGTGGACGGGGTTGCCCAGCAATACCATGGTGCCTGCTTCAAGGGCATCGACAATGGTTTGCGGTGCGAGTTGTTCTTCCTCAGCAAGACTGGTGAGGTATTTGTCCAGCAGGCCGCTCAGGGCGGTGTTCTGCGCAAGGAGAGATGCAGACATGGTGTGTGCCTCGCGGGTTGCGACGCAGGGCGCAAAAAAAGCCACAAGCAGCGGTTACAGCGTCGTGGCCGCGGCTTCCCTACGGCAGTGCGAACTGCGTCAGGTTCATAGGGTCTGGGTTTTTCCCACTCTCAGCTGCCAGACCATATGGCCCGCAGCTCCCCTAGCACTGTTTGCATAAATAGCTCTTTAGCCAGCGGCTGTAAAGCCCGCGCGGCGGTATATTGCATTTGCGTGCACTGGCTGGCATAGATAACTCATGGCAAGAAAAAGATTTTTGAGCCCGTTTACCTGGCCAGTGTTGTCGTTTCTTGCGGTTATTGCCGCAGGGTCCATCCTGCTCGGCCTGCCCGCCAGCTGGCCCCAGGGGCAGAGCATAAGCCCCATCGACGCCTGCTTTCTGGCCACGTCCGCCGTTTGCGTTACCGGGCTGTCGCCGGTGGATATCAGCGCCGTGCTCAGCCCCTTTGGCAAGGGAGTGCTGCTGTGCCTCATCCAGACCGGCGGCCTTGGCGTGATGACCTATACCAGCATCATTTTTTTGCTCTGGCGCAACAACGTGCCCTTCAACAGCCGCGAGGCGGTGAGCCAGGCCCTGCTGTGGGGCGACTTTAGCCTGGCGGCCTTTTTACGGCAGGTACTGGGGCTGGTGTTTGGCATTGAGGCCCTGGCCGCCCTGCTGCTGTGGCTGCACGACCCGGTTTTTTTCTACCCGTTCAGCGCCGTGTTTCATGCGGTTTCCGCTTTTTGCAACGCGGGGTTTGCGCTCAGCACGACCAATCTTGCCCTGTTCAGGGACGATATCGCCGTCAACGCCATTATTGCGGGCAGCGTCATACTGGGGGGTATTGGTTTTGGCGTGCTGCGCGAGTTTCTGGGCATCTGCACCGGCGGGCGTCTTGGAGCGCCCGTGCGCCGGCTGAGCCGTTTTAGCCGTATGGTGGTAAAAACCAGCCTATTGCTCATTGTGGTGGGCTGGGCAGTCATGTTTGCCATCGAATTTTGCCGGGGCAGCGTGCCCAGAACGCCGGAGGGCTGCGCCGATCTGGCCATCACCATGTTTTTTCATTCTGTGGTGGCGCGCACTGCGGGCTTCAGCACCATTGATTTTGCGCTGCTGAGCGACGCGGCCCTGCTGGTGCTGATAGCCCTGATGTTTATAGGCGGCGCGCCGGGATCATGCGCGGGCGGCATAAAGGTGGTAACCTTCAGGGTGCTTGCGGGGTACATTGCGGCCCAGTTTCGGGGCGACTCCCAGATAGAACTGGAAGGGCGGGGCGTACCGACGGAAAATGTGCGCCGCGCGCTGACCCTGTTTTTTGCCTACACCCTGCTTGTAGTTTTTTCGCTGTTTTTGCTTACAGTTACCGAAAGCGACATCCTTGGCGCAAAGGATTCGCCCGGGCCATCGTTGCTGCGCCTGCTGTTTGAAGAGGTGTCGGCCCTGGGTACTGTGGGGCTTTCCGTCAATCTGACGCAAGACCTGAGCACAGCGGGCAAGGCCATTATCATTTTCAGTATGTTTGCGGGTCGGGTCGGCATTTTGAGCCTGTTGATGGCGGCGCAGAGCCTGCGGACCAAAAAGGCGTATAGCGTGGCAGAGGCCCAGCTACCCATTGGCTAGCGGCCTGTCGGGCAACGAGGTGCTACATGGCGGAAAAGAAAATGGAAATCGGCGTGATAGGTCTTGGCAAGTTTGGGCTGCGCATGGCCTCGACCCTGGTGTCGCTGGGGCATACCGTGCTTGGCATCGATATGTCGGAGGCCCGCGTGCAAAGGGCGGAGGAAGCCCTGGATACGGTGTACAAGGCCGACGCCACCAATATTGCCGTGCTGCGGTCGCTGCATGTGCAGGACCTGGACTGGGTGGTTATCAGCGTAGGGCAAAGCGTGGAGCAGTCGCTGAGCATAACCCTCAACGTGCAGGAACTGGGCGGCCCCAAGATATGGGTCAAGGCCTCCAACGAGGAACACAAAAAAATTCTGCAACGCCTGCACGTCACCCGCGCCATGGTGCCGGAAACCGAGGCGGCCGTCATGGCCGCCCACCAGCTGACCCACCCCGGCATGCTCGACCTCATCCCCAAGTACGGCGGCATCGCCATTCAGGAGCTGCGCGTGGAGCAGTGGGACGGCAAAACCCTGGTGGAGCTTAACCTCATGCAGAAATACGGCGTTATGGTCATGGGCATTCGCCCCGCCGGTAAAAACGAATTTGTGTTTGTGCCGCCTGCCATGACCGAGCTGCGCAAGGGCGATGCCCTTGTGGTGGCCGGAAAGGCCGATTCCATGAGCCAGCTCAACCCCTGACAACCGCCGCTGGTTTGCCCCAGTCCGGCGCCGTTTGGCGTAGGTCCGGCACCGTTTGGCGACGCCCTGCGGCTTTGACCCGAGCCTGATTTTACCCGTGCGGCCTTCTCCTCAATAGCAGGAGATGGCCGCACGGGTTTTTTGCGTCATGGGCGTCTGGTCTCTTTTATCTGGCTGCGGATCAGCCCTGGCCGCTGGCGTCGTCGCCGGGCAGGGCCCACCAGGGCAGCCCCCGCCATGCGGCATTGAGGGCTTTTTCCTGCTCGGGCCAGCGGGGAGAAAAGCGCGCAAGCTCCGCCCGGTAGGCAACGGAGTGGTTCATGTGGCGCAGATGGCACAGCTCGTGCCAGCACAAATGCTCCAACAGGGGGACCGGCAGCAGCAGGGCGCGCCAGTTGAGGCTGATGCGACCTTCCGGGCCGTTCGGGGCAGGGCCGGGCCTCTGGGCCACCATGTCGGCATCCTCCCTCCCTCCCATGCCAAGGGGCAGCGGGGCGGAAAAAAGATTGCGGATGCGTGCGGATATCTGGTGGAGCACCTTTGTGCGGTGGCCTCCCGGCCATTGCGTTGTCTGCGCGGGATGTTTTTGAAGACGTTGGCGCGAGCAGCTTCCCCAACGTGCGCGCTGGTCGCGCACGCTTACCCCGGCAAGGGCAAAGCCGCCGCTGACGGCCATATGCTCAAGAAAGGGCGGCAGCATGAGCGCCGCTTTTTTGCGGCTCCACTGGCGCAGGGCCTGCGCGCACAACGACAGGTCGTCCACGCTGCCAAAAAGGCTCAGCTGGTTTGCGTTCTCCACCAGCAACACCCGGCGCGCTCCCCTGGTCAGCTGCAGCGTGCCGGTCGCCGGGCTGGCTGTGGCTACCTTGCGGCCTGCGGCCATATCGCCCCCGGCAACCACCATGTAGCTTTCGCCCGTCAGGGGCAGGTCAACGCGCGCAGGCAGTTGCGGGGGCGGCAGCTTGCGCAGCTGGTTGCTTTTTGCCCGTTCGAGCCAGGGCACAAAGAGCTGCAGGCTTGCCTTGAGCTGTTGCGGCCCCATGCCCAGAGGTATGGCAAGCACAAGATCGCCTCGGGGAGAGAGCGAGAGCCTGGCTCGCCGGGCGCGTGGCGAAATGCGCACAGCCGCCGTCAGGCGCGTGCCGTCGGTCAGGGTAAATTCCACTGTTGAGGGAATGTCGTGCAGCGCGGCGGCAGGGACTTTTGAGGCTGGCATTGCGCAAGGCTGCCACAGCGGCCGGGGGCTGTAAAGACTGCCGTCGGCATGCTTGTTGCTTAACCTCCTGCGGAAAGATGCACCCGGCAGTTTTTGCCTGCGCGCGGCTTTGGCGGCGGACGTTCTGCCGAAACAGAGCAAATGCCGTGTGCGGCGTTGACAGAAACTCTGCCGCAGGAGGTTATCATGGGCGTATCAGGTATTGGCAGCCTGTTGGGAACAGGCAGCACTGACGCGGTGTACCAGGTGGGTTTGGGCGCAAACACCATCCGCACCCGCAGCGACGATTCCGACTCCGGCGATACTGTGGATATTTCGGATGAGGCCAAGAAGCTGTTTTCAGAAAAAATCCACATGTACGACAAGGGCTCGTCTACTCCCACATCCTCCGCTTCGGCCAAGAACACCGACGATGCTTCGTCCCAATCGGCCAGCGACGAATCCGGCGCGGGGGATGATACTTCAAAGGCCGGGGGCGACGTCGGCGGCGGCAGCAGCTCGTCGTCATCCAGCGAGGTCGAGCGCATCAAGAAGCAGATCGAAGCGCTGAAAAGCCAGCTTACCAGTGTGGCGGCACACGCCGGCAAGGGCAACGAAACGGCTGTGGAAAGCAAAATCCAGTCGCTCGAATCCCAGATAGCCTCGCTTGAGGCGCAGCTTGCCGAGGCGGAGAAGACTTCTGCTTGACATAGTAATTATTCCTAATTAGAGTGATTGAAGATTGAGCGCGCAATTGGCTGCCCGTTCCTCTCAAGTTGCGCCGGCAGGCGCTCAAGCCACCAATCATTCCAAGGAGAAACCGCTATGAAGTCGCTGAAAGGCTCCCAGACCGAAAAAAATGTTCTTACCGCCTTTGCCGGTGAATCTCAGGCGCGTAACCGCTATGACTACTTTGCCGGGCGGGCCAAGAATGACGGGTTTGTTCTGGTTCAGGAAATTTTTGTCGAAACCGCCCTGCAGGAAAAAGAGCACGCCAAGCGCCTGTTCAAGTTTCTTGAAGGCGGCGAGGTCGAGATTAACGCGGCGTTTCCTGCCGGAGTGATCGCTGGCAGCGAAGCCAACCTGATCGCGGCCGCCAGCGGTGAAAACCACGAGCACACCGTCATGTACCCCGAATTTGCCGCCACTGCGGACAAAGAGGGTTTTGGCGAGGTTGCCGCAGTGATGCGCAATATCGCCGTGGCCGAAGCCTACCACGAAAAGCGCTTTCTTGCGCTTGCCAAGGACATCAAGGAAGGGCGCATGTTTATGCGTACCAAGCCCACCGTGTGGCGTTGCCTCAACTGCGGCTGCCTTGTGGAGAGCGACCATGCCCCTGAAATGTGCCCCGCCTGTGCCCACCCCAAGGCCTACTTTGCCGAGCTTAACTACACGTTCTAGCTCCAGACCCGGCATGGTTGTTTTGCGCCCGGTTTTGTCCCCATGCGTAGCCGGGGGCCGCATGCGGCACAGAAGCTGATTTTTTGCGGGAGTCGCCAGCCCTGAAAGCAAGAGACTGCCGCCCCGCAAAAACAGATCCAACACAGTGACTTCAAAACGCCAGACCTGAGCGGGTCTGGCGTTTTTTTTTTGACGTTAAACCGCCATTATTCCGGATGATAATGATTGTCGATGTGGCGTGATATTTGCAATCATCAGCGAGCGTTACTGGTGTATCAAATTACTGACATGCCCAACGCGCGGCGCAGTACCGGTTTATCCCTGCCAAAAGGGATGGCAGCCAAATACCTTGCAGTATAAGGGCTAAGAAGTTATCAAGTATGGCAAGGCATGTCGTTGTGCGGAGGGAAAGGCTTTTACCCTCAGCAGAATGTGGTCCGTAATGGGCGGCATGCTGATTGCGGGAAAATGCGTACGTTGCATTTTTCATGCTCAGGAGTAACCGTGAGACATCTGTTTTTTGCAGCGGGGGTTTTCCTGCTTCTGGTCACAGTGGCCGCGGCGGCAGAAATTGGCTACCCACCTCCGCCGCCAGCTGGCAAAGCGCTTTCTGTTGAAGACACCATCTATGGCGTGCTGCGCAATCACCGCAATCTCCGTAGTATGATCGAAAACCGGGAGGTGCTTGATTATGAGGTGCAAAGGGCGCAGGCAGGCTTTGGCCCCCGTGTGGACCTGAACGGCCAGGCGGGCGGCAGTGTGCTGAGCGATTCGAGCACGCGCAGCGAGAACCTTGATTCGCAGATGTGGGGCAAGGTGAGCTACTCGGCTAAGCTTGTGCAGCCTATCTGGGATGGCTTTGCAACGCGCTCGCGCGTGCGCACGGCCAAGTCTACCCTTGAATCACAAAAATATCGCGTTTTTGATACGGCCACATCGCTGTCGCTGGATGCCGTCATTGCGCATATAGATCTTTTGCGCCGCAGAAAAATATTTGAATTGTCCGAAGAAAACGTGGCGCACCACAAGGGGCTTGTGGCGCAGGCTCAGGACCGGGCCAGCGTAGGCGCGGACACGGCGGCGGATGTTACCCAGGCGCAGTCGCGCCTGCAGCGGGCGCTTTCCAGCCTTTCCGAGGCCAAAGCCGCCTTGCGGGTGGCGGAAGAGACGTATGTTCGCCTTACAGGCCTGCCCGCAGCCAGCAGACTGCAGCCTGTAAGCATGCCGCCCCAGGTTTTTGCGGCTTCACAGGCTGTCATGGATCAGGCCCAAAAAAGCAATCCCAAGCTGGCCGCTTATCTGCAAGACATACGCGCATCTCGCGGTAACCGCGAGCTGGCCGACTCCGCCTTTGCACCTGCCGTCAACCTTGAGGCCGGGCCCGGATACTCCAATCTTGGCGGGGCCAGCGACCGGTGGGTTTACAGTTTTGACGTCATGGGCGTGGTGCGCTGGAATATTTTTAACAGCGGGGCCGATCTGGCCGAACAGCGGGCCGCTTCTGCCCGCGTGCGTCAGTCGCGGCAGGTAATGTACAACTTTGTTGACGACCTCAAGCTTGACGTGGAGAGCACCTGGATCAACTATCAGGCGGCTCAGGAGCAGTACAACCACTATTCAAAGGCCATCGAGTACAACAAATACACCCGCACTGCCTACCTTGAGCAGTTTCAGATCGGCAAGCGCAGCATTTTGGATGTGCTTGATACCGAAAGCGAACTGTACAATTCCGCAACCCAGGCAGAAACATCCAGGGGCAATATACTGGTGGGCGCGTACAGGCTCTCGGCTCTGACGGGCAACATGCTGCCGCAAATGTCCATCAACACTGGGCCATTGGGCCAGAGCGCACCAAAAGACCCGGGCGATCCCCGCGAGGAGTTCGCTCCTGGTTGGTTCAATTGACAATCATAGCCACATGCCCTCATGCCTGAGGGCATGTGCTTTTTTGGGGGCAGACGCATGATTGCGTCTGCAGCCAAACTGTCCGACAATTGTCGCAATCTGCACGCTATATGGTTTCACTCTGGCCGCAGACTTTTGCCGATACTTGGCCGTGCAGACCTCGCGTGCGGGCCGCAGGCTGCAGGTGAGCTGATTTTTTTGTAGTGCGTGTCGCGCCATGCGCCGCCGCTTCTGTTTTGCATCAACGGAAAATGCATGGATAAAATTACTTCCACGGGTTCAGACGAACAGGCCCGGCACGCTGTTTCCGGTCAGGAAACCGTCAGTCAGGATTCTGGTGACGCCGCTGCAGCCGCGCAGGCGCCACCGCCCGCGCAGCCGTCGGCCGCTCGCTCTGCGGCAGCCCCCACCATGGGGCCGTTGCGCCCTTCAGATGTGGATTTTATGCCCGGTTTGCTGCGCAGTCTTTCTGTGCTGTTGCGTTTGCGTGGCCGTACTGTTTCGCCGCATATGCTGATGGCTGGCATCTCGGGCAGCAAGGTGACGCCGCAGGCCTGCCTGCGGGCAGCCCGCAAGGCCGGTCTGGCCGGGCGCATCGCCTACCGGCCTGAAATCGCGGATATTCCCGGTCTGGTTTTGCCGTGCATTCTGCTGCTTACCCATGACCGCTCGTGCGTGCTCACTGCCCTCGACGGCGATATGGCCGAAGTGGTTTTTCCTGAAACCAGCGAAAGCGCCCAGCTTGTGACGGTGGACGCCCTGCAGGAAGAGTATTCTGGCTATGCGCTGTTTGCGGCAGTTGAGGCCGTGCCCGAAGACCGGGCGGAACGTCTCAGCATTGCCCGGGGCAAACGCTGGTTTTGGGACGTGCTGCGCTATTATGCGCCCATTTACAGGCATGTGGCCCTCGCCAGCGTGGTGATCAACCTCATCGCCGTGGGCAGCCCGCTGTTTACCATGAACGTCTATGACCGCGTGGTGCCCAACAATGCCATAGAAACGCTCTGGGTCCTGTCCAGCGGCATATGCATCATCTATTTTTTCAATTTTCTGCTCTCGGCGCTGCGCACGCATTTTGTGGATGTGGCGGGGCGCAACGCCGATATTGTGCTCTCGAGCGCTCTGGTCGAAAAGGTCCTGTCCATGCGCCTGGATTCCAAGCCCGAATCCACAGGCGCTCTGGTAAGCAATCTGCGCGAGTTTGAGCAGCTGCGCGAATTCTTTAGTTCTTCAAGTCTGCTTGCCTGCATTGACCTGCCTTTTTTGGTTATTTTTCTGCTGATTACGGCTTTTATAGGCGGCCCCATTGTTTTTTTGTCACTGGCGGCCATGCCCGTAATGATCGGTATCGGTCTGCTGCTGCAGCACCGCTCGCGCACGAGCGCCGAGGACAGCTACAAGCAGAGCATGCAAAAAAACGCCCTGCTGGTGGAAATTGTCAGCGGGCTTGAGACCCTTAAATCCTGCATGGCCGAAAGCCGCATGCAGAAATTGTGGGAATCCGTGGTGGGGCTTTCGGCAAAATCCACCAGTGAGTCACGCAGATACAGCAGCCTGGCGATCACGTCTTCCCTGCTCATCACCCAGCTGGTCACAGTGGCCATGGTGGTGTGGGGCGTGTACCGCATATCCGAAGGCCTCATGACCATGGGGGCGCTGATCGGCTGCAGCATCCTTGTGGGGCGCACCATGGCCCCCCTGTTGCAGATGGCCTCGCTGCTTACCCGCCTGCAGAATTCGCATGTGGCGCTCAAGGCCCTGGACATGCTTATGATGCTGCCCTCGGAAGACCAGGCGGAAAAGACCTGCATGGATTTTGGCATGTTGCGGCCTTCGTTTACCATTGAAGGGGTTTCGTTTGCCTACCCTCGGCAGGAGCGGCTGGCGTTGCAGCATGTTTCGCTGCGCATTGAACCGGGCGAGCGCGTGGGCATTATCGGCCCCATGGGATCGGGCAAAAGCACGCTTTCAAAGTTGCTCATCGGCCTGTATCAGCCCAAGGAAGGGGCCGTGAAGTTTGGCGATGTGGACATCCGCCAGATCCCCAGCATGGAGCTGCGCAGCCGCGTGGGCGTGCTGCCCCAGGACGTGGTGCTGTTTTACGGCAGCATCCGCGAAAATATCGCGCTGGGCGACCCCACCATCAACGACCATCTTATACTCCGCGCCGCGTCGCTGGCCGGGGTGACGGACTTTTTGCGCAACAATCCCGCAGGGTTTGCCGCGCAGGTGGGCGAGCAGGGCAAGGCCCTTTCTGGCGGGCAGCGGCAGGCTGTGGCCCTGGCGCGGGCTCTGGTGCGCGACCCCGAAGTGCTTATACTGGATGAACCCACAAGCAATATGGATACGGACTCGGAACTGCTGCTGCAAAAAAGGCTGCAGACGGTTATTGGCGGGCGCACGCTGGTGCTTGTAACGCACCGTCTGTCCATGCTGCGCATTGTTGACCGGCTTGTGGTGATGGAAGACGGCCAGATAAAAATGGACGGCCCGCGCGATGTGGTACTGCAGGGTTTGCGCGAGCGTTCGCAAAAAAATATGGGCAATGCGGAACGGGCCGCCCGGCAGGGACAGAATCGCCACGCCGACAACGCCGCCGGGGCCTGACGGTATTGCGGCCGTTTTTAGCCGCAAGCCGGCAAGCTGTTTTTAAATGACTGCCCAGTGGTTATTATTGGAGTAAGGCGAATGCAGTTGCCACAAAAAAAACAGGAAACGCCCGGTGCAGAAAACCGGCTGCAACCGGGGGGCGCGACGCCGTCCGGGGCTTCTGGCATCTCTTTGGCTGTCGCGGCCACCGAGCCGCAAAATACGGTTGTGACCATGGCGGCGGATATCGGCGGGACACCCCCCCCGGTCGAGGCGCAGGGCACTGCCGCGCCCGCAAAATCTGCCGCTGAATCTTCCCTTGCTTCTCCTCTTGCGCCTGCGCTGGGTTTGCCTTTTGGTTCGCAGTTTTCGCGGCCCGATGTTTCCGCGCCTCTGCCCGCCATGCCCGGCAGTGAGCGCATGGCAGGCGAGCCCTCCGCCGACGCCGACAACCCCGAGCGGCAGGAAACGCCCGACGCCGCACTGCGGAACCTGGCCACGCTGGTGAATGATCTGGCGCCCGACGCCGAGGCCATGCAGCCTCTGGCCACGCAAGCAGCCGAGGCCAGGCGCGAGCCGGGCAATCTTGAGCTTTTTTTGCGCCAGCTCTTGCTGGGCGGCGATAACGAACAGCGGCCGGACAAAAGTCTGCGTGAATCGCTGCGCGAGACTGCGGACAGGCTGCTGGGCAAAGCCACAGGCAAAGGCGCTGCGGGCGGCCCCCAGGGGGCGGCGCAGGCCAACCCCGGTCTGTTTGCCGCCATGGATGCCCCTCTGCGCGGTCTCACGCCCGAAGATATCCTGTACGCCAACGAGGTGGACGCGGCCCTGGCCAGACGGCCCGAATTCGGCATCCGCATGTTGTCCATCACCGTGGCGGCCTTTTTTTTGTGTCTGATTCTGTGGGCCGCCATTGCCAGCGTGGACGAGGTGACCCATGCGGAGGGGTCGGTGGTGGGCTCGCAGCGTACCCAGACCATTCAGAACCTGGAAGGCGGTATTTTGCGGGCCGTGCTTGTGCACGAAGGGCAAATTGTGGACAAGGGCGTCGTGCTGGCCCAGCTTGACAACGAGATGGCCGAGAGCGCTTACCGCGATGCCGTAAACAAGGCCATGGAAAACAGCCTGGCCATCATCCGCCTCGAGGCGGAAATGAAGGGCGAACAGCCCGTGTTTCCCCAGCAGATCGACGTGTGGGCCGAAAAGGTCATTGGGCGCAGGGTAGAGCCGGTTTTGCTGGGCCGGGTGCATCAGATAGTTCAGGATCAGGAAAATACCTGGACCAGCCGCCGGGACCAGCTCTCCTCCGAGGTAGACGTGCTGCAATCGCAGTATGTGCAGCGTCTGCACGATGTGGAAGAGCTTTCGGCCCGCAAGGTGCAGCTTGACCGCAGCCTTGAACTTTCTATCGAGCAGCGCAACACGGCCTACGCCCTTGTGCAGCGCAACAATTTTTCCAAGCTCGAATATCTGGGCATGCAGCAGCGGGTTGTGGAGCTGCAGGGGCAGATCGATTCGCTGGCGGCCACCATTCCCAAGGCCAAGGCTGCGGCGGACGAGTCAAAGCAGCGCATAGCCTCGCGCAAGGCCGAACAGATTGCCGGCGTGACAGAAGAGATCAACAAGCGCAGGCAAGAGCTCAACTCGCTGCGCGAAAGTCTTTCGGCGGGGCGCGACAGGGTCACCCGCACAGAGCTGCGCGCGCCAGTGCGCAGCACGGTAAGGCAGATATACATCACCACCGTCGGCGGCGTGGTCAAGCCTGGCGAGCCCATTATGGATCTTGTGCCGCTGGACGACACGCTGGTTGTTGAAGCCAAGGTCAAGCCGCAGGATGTAGCCTTTTTGCGCCCAGGGCAGGAGGTGATGGTCAAGGTCTCTGCCTACGACTTTTCCATTTACGGCGGGCTCGAGGGCAAGCTTGAGTCCATCAGCGCAGATACCATTGAAGACAAGCGGGGCGAGCATTTTTACCTTGTAAAGGTGCGCACCCAGAAAAACGCCATCGTCTACCACAACGAATTCTTGCCCATCATACCGGGCATGGTGGTGACGGCGGATATCCTGATAGGCAAAAAAACAGTGCTCGATTATCTGCTCAAGCCCATACTCAAGGCCAAGCAGAACGCCCTGCGCGAGCGTTGAGAACAGCAATGCGCGTAGCGCGACGACGGCTGCCGGAACCTCTGCGGCCTGCCGCTGCCCGATGAAGGAAAGACATATGGCACCCCAAGACCTGACGCTTCCAGGCGCGGCCCTGCGCAATCGCAAGGCCGCACTGACCATGTCGGCGCTGTTTGTGCTGGCGGTCTGCCTGATTTTTCTTTTTGCCCGTTGGTATCTGCAGGATTCACGCGAGCACCTGCTGCGCGAAATGGGGCAGGACATGAAATCGCAGGCCGCAAGCAAGGTGGCCCTGCTTACGGTATGGTCAGGCACGCTCGCCGGTCAGGTAAACGTGTTTGTCTCGCAGGACATGCTGCGTCTGTTTGCGGCAGAGGTCGCCAATGCCGGGGTGTCCGCTCAGGGCATACTGCTGCAGTCGCAGCGCAGCGCGGGCGACCCCGCTGCCGCCGACATGCTGTCCCCTCTGGGAGACAGCGGTTTGGCGAGCGACGACCCCCTGAAAAAGCTGGCGCCTCGCCTGCCGCTGATGAACAATTACCTGCGCGACTTTGCGGAAAAAAACAGTTTTATCGGCCTGTGCCTGGTCAACGAAGGTCTGCAGATATATCTGGCCCCCGACGGGCCGCAGCAGGTCGCCGAAGAGCAAAAGCCCTTTTTGCAGGCGGCGCTGGACAGCAAGCAGCCGGTGCTCATGCCTGTGCGCCGGGAAAGCGGCAAGCTTGTCATGGACATGGCCTTTCCTGTTTTTGCGCCCCTGTATGTGGATTCCACGGGCCAACGCGTGGTCTCGCTGCTCCTGGCCACTTACAACGTGCTGTCGGTAACGACCGCAACCACTGGCGAGTCGGGCAACGGCAGCCATTACGACACGTTTATCCTGCAGGCTTTTGACAAAAAACTGCAGCGCATTTCTCCCACAGAGGCTGATGGCGTGGTTGCTCTGCCCGGCTGGACGCT
The DNA here is from genome assembly GCF_004801255.1 of Desulfovibrio desulfuricans. Lineage (NCBI taxonomy): Bacteria > Pseudomonadati > Thermodesulfobacteriota > Desulfovibrionia > Desulfovibrionales > Desulfovibrionaceae > Desulfovibrio > Desulfovibrio desulfuricans. The sequence continues at coordinate 720,381 of NZ_CP036295.1, forward strand.
CAGGGACGGCAAGCTGCCCCTGGGAACGTACACCGACCCCGGGCTTCCTGAAAGCGAGCAGCAGGTCTACGGCCTTGCCCTGCCCGTGCCCAGCCTGCCCTGGCTTGTGGAGCAGACCGTGCCCATGAGCCGTATAGACGAAAAAATCACCGGCCTGCGCCAAAAGGTGCTGCTGGCCTCCGCCATTATGACCGTGCTTGCGGGCGTGCTGCTGGCCGCCCTGTGGTGGAGCCTCGTGAGCCGCAATGAGCGCGCCGTGGCGGTGCAGATGCACAGGCTCTATCTGGTGGTCAACCAGCAGAAGCAGATCATGGACGGCGTAAATTCCGCCCTCTCGGCCGGTATTGTGCTTAACGACCTGGACGGCGGCATCCACTACGCCAACCAGAGCTTTGCCCGCATGTGCGGCATGGAGGCGGCGGCGTTGCGCGGGCGCAGGCATTCCGACCTGGGCATGGAGCTGGCGCACAGCCTGGTGTCGCATACCCTTGCCCTGTACCGGTCTGGCGAGCCTTTCAGTTTTGCCGAGGCGCTGCTGGTTGGCGGCAGGCTGCGCTATTTTCTTACTTCGTGCACGCCCTTCAAGGATGAAAAGGGGCGGCTTTCGGGCATTGTTTCCGTTTACAGCGACATGACGGACATCGCCCTGGCCCAGCAGCGCTCGCAGCAGATGGTGGCCCAGACGGTCAATGCCTTCGTGCGGGCCATCGAGGCGGTGGACAGTTATCTGCGCGGGCAGTCGGCCTTTACCGCGCAGCTGGCGGTGGCGCTGGCAGGCAACCTTGGCCGTACCGATGCGGAAACCCTGGCAACCCTGCGTACTGCGGCCAACCTCTCGCATGTGGGCATGATTCAGCTGCCCAAGGAGCTGCTGACCAAGTCCGGGGCGTTGTCGCCCTCGGAGCGGGCACAGCTCGAAAAACACGTGGACTATGCCAGAGAGGCTCTGTCTGACATTGATTTTGGTCTGCCGGTGCTTGAGGCGATCACCCAGATGTATGAGCGGCTGGACGGCAGCGGGTATCCTGCCGGTCTTGCCGACGGCGCAATCTGCGCTAATGCCCGTATCCTGGCAGTGTCCAACACCTTTTGCGCTCTTGTGCGTCCGCGTTCCTACCGCGAGGCGCACGGCACGGACGACGCCCTGCGCATACTGGCCGAAATGCCGCCCAAGTACGACGCCGCCGTCGTCGCCGCGTTGCAAAGCTATCTGGCGACGGAGTCTGGCAAGGCCTTTATGATGCACCTGCTCGCTGACCAGCTGACGAACGACGCCTAACTGGACCAGGGGTGACTAATGCGCATACTTTTTTTGAATTCTGTGTTTCCTGGCCGCTTCAGGTCGCTTGCCCATGCTTTTGGGTCTGCGCAGCACAACACCGTGCTGTTTCTTGCAGAGACCGGGCAAAAAATCGCCATCCCCGGCGTGCGCCGGTTGCGTCTGGCCCCGCCAGCGCCCTATGAAAGCGACGACCCTGCGGAAAGAGAAATTGTAACCCGCCTGCGGCGCGGGGCGCGGGCGGGCAATGCCCTGCTTTCGCTGCGCCGCAACGGTTTTGCCCCTGATCTTATCTGCGCCGCAGCAAGCATGGGCGGCAGCTTTTATGTGCGCGACATCTTTCCCAAGGCTTTCTATGTGGCGCAGGGCGACTGGTTTTACAACAACGGCGAGAGCCACTGCTTTTTTACCAGGGGCACCCCCCGACCTCCCGCCGATTTTGCCCCGCTGCGCGTGAGCAACCTGTGGGAGTACAACGCCATGGGCGAGTGCCACCTGCCGGTCACATCCTCGCTGTGGCAGCGTGCCCAGTACCCCGCAGCGCTGCAGCGCGAAATCAAGGTTGTGCCAAGCGGCATCAATACGCGGTTTTTTGTGCCCGGCGACGAAAAAAAGGACGGCGACGCCCCGGCGGCTTGCGCTGCGGACCCCTGGGGCTGCGCAAGCCACGAACTGGTGACGTTTTGCGGCCCCATGCACGATCCCGCGCGCGGGTTTGACCAGTTTCGCCAGTGCCTGCCGCGCCTGCTGGAGCTCAGGCCCAACTGTCTTGTGGTGCTGGCATGGCTTGATATTGCCCAGACCGGGCGCAAGGACGGCACGGCGCCTCCCCTGCCGGAAAACTCCGAGACCGGCAAGGCCATGCGCCGCGCAGTGGACATCCTTGGCATCGACCAGAGTTTCAGATCTCGGGTGCACCTGCTGGGCGCGCGTTCGCTCAAGGAATACAGGGCCATGCTGCAACATTCCACAGCCCACGTGTATCTGGCCGCCCCGCACGTCTTTTCCACCGGCCTGCTCGAGGCAATGGCCTGCGGTTCGCTGGTGGTGGCCTCAGACACTCCCCCCGTGCGCGAGGTTGTGCAGGACGGTGTTAACGGCTTTTTGTGCGATTTTTGGGATCACGAAAAAATGGCGCAAAAACTGGCCGATGTGCTTGCGCACGCGCCGCAGTTTGGGCATGTGCGCCGTAACGCCCGACAGACAGTGCTGCGCTCGTACGACGCGGACGTGCAGACGCGCAGGTTTATGGATCTGATTGCCTCAAGCATGCAGAGCAGGGAGCAGGGCTAGCATCCCGCCTTTTTGTCTTTGCGGGCCGGGCAAGGGCGGGCGCAGCCTGTCTGCGTGGGCTACAAACCCTGCATGGCCAGCCTGGCCTCAAAGTCGTGCATGGGTTCGGGTTTGGCGTAAAAGAAACCCTGCGCCGTATAGCAGCCCAGCTTCACGATGATGGCGGCCTGCTCCGCAGTTTCCACCCCTTCGCAAATCACGTTCATGCCCAGATCCGAAGCCAGCCGGATGATGTTGCCAAGCACAATCTGCGCCCTCTGTCCCGGCAGGTCCCGCTGGATAAAGCTGCGGTCGATCTTGAGGCAGTCGGTGTTGAGCATCTGCACAATGCCAAGCGACGAATAACCCGCGCCAAAATCGTCAATGGCGGTTTTGAAGCCCGTGTCCTTGAGCTGAACAATCTGCAGCCAGACGGCTTCGGGGTTGTTCATGATGGCGCTTTCAGTGATTTCTATTTCCAGCAGATGGTGAGGAATCCCGTGACGGTCCGCGATGTCGGCCAGCCGCTGGCAAAAATTGGGGCGGTCAAAGTGCAGCCGTGAAAAATTGCAGGAAACAGTGTGCAGCGGGAGGTTGCGCCGCTTCCAGCTGCGCAGGCTGCGGCAGGTCTGCTCAAAGACAAAAAAATCGATGCCCGTCACCAGCCCGTTGCGCTCGAACATGGGGATAAAATTGTCCGGCAGCAACAGGCCCCGCGTGGGATGGTTCCAGCGCACCAGCGCCTCGCTGCCAGTAATGCCCCCGGTGCGCATGTCCACCTTGGCCTGATGCCACACTTCAATTTCGCCATTGGTCAGCGCTTCTTCCAGCTTGCCGTTGAGCTCCTGGCAGAGCAGGGCCTGCTGCCGCATGCGTTCGTTGTAAAGCACCATCGGTATGCCGGACGAGCGCTTGGCCTCAAGGCGGGCGTAGTTGGCCATGTCCAGCATGCGCTGCACGTCATAGGGTTGCGTTCTGGGCACATGAAACGCCCCGTAAACCGTGCGCACCGTATAGGGCAGATCCTGCTGCCGTCGCCATTCGTCGAGCTCCTTGTCCATTTCGCGTACGCGCGCCGCCAGCTGGTCCCAGTTTTCAAAGCGCAGCAGCAGCACAAACAGGTCGGAAGAAAGGCGCGCGCAGCATTCCTCAGGCAGCACGTTGCGCCGCAAAATCGCCGCATAGGCCTGCAGCAGCCTGTCGCCCATGCCAAAGCCAAACTGGTCGTTGATGGCCTTAAACTGGCAGATGTCGCCGGAAAGCAGCATGTAGTCGGCGGTAACCTGGGCGCTCAGCAGGGCCGGGCACAGGGTCTTGAGCTTTTCCATATTGGGCAGGCCGGTCAGTTCGTCCTTGTTCAGCTGATCTTCCATGCGGCAGATGCGGCTGCACTTGTTGCCCAGACAGACCAGCAACCCGGCGATGAGGGCCATAAAAAAAAGTATGATGCCGCCAAGCAGGCGCAGGGGGGGGGGCTGCAGGGTGTCGTCAAAGCGCTTGCCGGTGCGGGCCGCAAGGGTGTCGGGATCGTCGGGCGGGTAAACCGGCAGGTTTGCCTGCGTGTTGAACGGCGAGGCAATCGATGCTGCCTTGTGCTCATTTGGGGGAACAGCCGCCGCGCTGTTTGCCATGACAGGCAGCACTGCAACCCAAAGGCATCCGAGCAGGAGCAAAAGGGGAAAAAGGCGGAACCGAAACAACTGCATGGGGCGGATTCCTCGGTCTACCTGGCGGAGGGCGACGCTGCCATTTGTTATTGTTCGCGTATGGGACCGCAGGGCATGGGAATGCCGTAACCGGCAGATTCGCGCCTTACGTCATATTGGAATATTGAATATAGGGTTTTAGACGGCAGAAAGTCAAACGTCCTGGCCGTCAATGACATGGACAGACCAATACCTGTCAGGCGTGCGCCGGGCCGGAGGTTTGGATGCCGGCGGGGATGCGGTTTAGCGCCCCCCCCGACTGCCTGCGGCGCAGTGCCGGTCGGGCCGTCGGGGGGGCTTGCATCGGAGAGTTTACAGGCAGGCGGCTACAGCCGTCACAAGACTGTCTATGGCTTTTTCGCGGGCGCCTTCGCCCATGACGCCGACGCGCAGAACCTTTCCGCCCAGCGCGCCAAGGCCGCCAGCTACTTCAATCTTGTGTTCGCTGCGCAGGCGGGCGCGCAGGGCGTTGGCATCCACGCCGTCTGGCGGCACAAAAAGGTTTACCTGCGGGGCGGCCCCTTCTGTTACATAGGGTTTGAAGCCGAGTTTGCCCATGCCCCGCTTGAGACGCTCGTGCATGGCCTGATGCCGCGTAAACGAAGCTTCGAGACCCTCGGCCAGCAGATTGTCCAGAGCCTGATGCAGGCCGTAGTACATATTGATGGGCGCGGTATGATGATAGGTGCGGGGCGTGCCCTCCCAGTATTTGCGGATAAGGGTCACATCCAGATACCAGTTGGGAACTTTGGTTTTGCGCCGGGCCATGGCCTCCATGGCCGCTTCGGAAAACGAGGCGGGCGCAAGGCCGGGAGGGGTGGAAAGGCATTTTTGCGAGCCGCTGTAAAAAGCGTCGATGCCCCATTCGTCCACCCGTACGTCCACACCGCCAAGCCCCGCCACGCTGTCTACCAAAAACAGGGTGTCGCTGTTTTTAACCAGCGCGCCAAGCTCGCCCACTGGATTGTTTACACCAGTGGATGTTTCGGCATGTACTACGGCTAATATCTTGTAATTTTTTTGTTTCAGCTGTTTTTTTACGGCTTCTACAGAAATGGGAACGCCCCATGGGCAATCCACTGTATCCACCAGAGCGCCCAGGCGCGAGGCCACCTCGACCATGCGCGAGCAGAACAGGCCGTTGTTGACAATAAGTACCGGGTCGCCAGGTTCTACCAGGTTGACAAAGCAGGCTTCCATGCCGGCGGAGCCTGTGCCGGAAATGGGAAATGTTACGGCGTTGCGCGTTTTGCACACGGCGCGCAGCTGATCCTGCAATGCATCCATCACCTTGATGCAGTCGGGGTCAAGATGCCCCAGAGTCGGCAGGCTCATGGCTTCAAGCACGTTGGGGGCTACCGGGCTGGGGCCGGGGGCCATCAGAAGCACATGGTCCAGTTTTCCAAAAACCGTGGTCATGACAATCTCCTGGTTTACGTGAGGGAACCGCACGTAACAGCTCCTTGCCGGGCGCTTGCTGCAACGGCGGATAAAGCACCGTAGCACGCATATTACTGATCTGAAACAGTGCGGCAACTCGCTTGCCCGACAGCGTACTGGCGGTCGCGTGCACGGAACAAAACGCATTGTATTCATGGCGTGCATTCGCTACCTTTAAGAAAAATTCCGACAGCATGTGGCAGATAGCCGGAATTTGGCTGTGTTTTATGAATACTTTCAAACGGAGCGAGTGACAGATGAAACGCATTACCACTCTTATTTTTGCTGCCGTCTTTTTGGCGGCCTCGGCATTTTCGGCTTTTGCCGCTGAAAAGCTCGTGGTTTACACCTCCATGAAAGAATCGATCATTGGTTCTCTCAAAGAGGCCTTTGTCAAAAAATATCCTGATATAGCTATGGATTACCAGTCTGCTGGCGCGGGCAAGCTCATGGCCAAAATTGCCACCGAGCGTCAGTCGGGCAAGATTATGGCCGACATTATCTGGACCAGCGAAGTGCCGGACTTTTTTAACATGAAGGCTGAGGGGATTCTGGAAAAATACGAATCGCCCGAGTTGAAGAATGTCATCAATCCCTTCTCCGACTTTGACGGATCGTTTACCGCCATCCGGCTGGGCACGCTGGGCATTGCCTACAACAAGCGTCACGTCAAGGAGGCTCCCACCCAGTGGAGCGACATGATGAAGCCAGAATTCAAAAAGGCCTTTGGCATCGCCAACCCGGCGCTCTCCGGCACGTCGTACATGAGCATTCAGCTGCTGGTGGACAAGTTTGGCTGGCAATACATCGAAAACGTGCACAAAAACGGCGCGCGCATGGGCAAGGGCTCTGGTCAGGTCATCGACGACACCGCCTCTGGCGACCTTTTGGCCTGCATCGGCGTAGACTATATTGTGAACGATAAAATCAAGAAGGGCGCTGATCTTGCTCTGGTGTACCCGCCAGAGATGCTGGTTATCCCCAGCCCCGCAGCGATATTCAAGGGCACGCCCAACCTGGACGCCGCCAAAAAATTTGTGGATTTTTTGCTGTCTGAAGAAGGGCAGAAAATTCTGGCCGGTCAGGGAACCCTGCCTGTGCGCAAAGGTATCGTGCCCCCGGCGGAATTTGGCCTGCCCACCAGCGAGCAAGCCTTTGAACGCGGCATCAAAATTGATTACCAGCATATTTTGAGCGAAAAAGAATCCACTGTTAAAAAATTTACCGATATTATGATGTCGAAATAGCGACAGCAGTGTTGCAATTCTGCGTCTCTCTCCGGCTGACAGAAGGCGGAGGCGGCGGGGACAATTTTAGCGTCGCGCGGGCATGGCGGTTTGCGGCAGGCTGCCGACATGCCCGCGCACAGCGCAAGCGGGAAATTTCATGGCGGAAATACTTCTTGAGAGCATATCAAAATCGTTTGGCGACCATGCCGTGCTCAGGGATTTGTCCCTCGCGGTGCGAGACGGCGAATGTTTTACCCTCATCGGGCCCTCGGGGTGCGGCAAAACCGTGCTGTTGCGCATCATGGCTGGCTTTGAAACCCTTGATGCGGGCCGCATGAGCATTGGCGGCGAGTTGGTGGCCGACGCGCAGAGCGGCACGGCGTTGCCGCCGGAACAGCGCAGCCTTGGCGTGGTTTTTCAGGACTATGCCGTGTGGCCGCACATGACGGTGCGCGAAAATGTGGGCTACCCACTCAAGATAGCCCGGCGCAACCCTGCCGAAGCTGCGGCCCTGGTGCAGAAAAGCATAGACGACGTAAACCTCTCCGGCATGGAAGACCGCCTGCCCTCGCAGCTTTCTGGCGGGCAGCAGCAGCGGGTTGCCCTGGCGCGTGCGCTGGTGGCCCAACCCAGCCTGTTGCTGCTGGACGAACCGCTGAACAACCTTGATGCCAACCTGCGCGAAGAAATGCGCTTCGAAATCAAGGCGTTGCAAAAAAATCTCGGCGTCACCATCCTGTACGTCACCCACGATCAGGAAATAGCGCTGGCGATTTCTGACCGCATGGCCCTGCTGGACGAGCAGGGGGCCATACGCCAGGTGGGCACGCCGGAAGAGCTGTTTTCCGCCCCGGCGGACGAGTATGTTTTTTCTTTTTTGGGTATGAGCAATTTTTTGCGGGTGCGGGTAGACGGTGGGCTTGCGGATCTTGAGGGGCAGGGGTTCCCCCTGTCGCCCCCGGCCGGGCTGACGGGCGCGGCGCGCGTGGGCTTTCGTCCGTCTGACGTGATTCTGCGTCGCGGTGGCGATGGCTTGCGGGCTACGGTGCACCGCGCCAGCTTTTTGGGCGCGTTTACCGATTATCAGCTGGACGTATGCGGCCAGCGGGTGCGCACGGCGGTGGATACGCACGAGGCTCTGGCCCGTGATCTGCTGCTGGCGGAGGGCGATGACTGCGTCATCAGCCTGCGCGGCGCGCATTGGTTCAGTTAGCTGGTTATGCGGTTGCCGGACCGGGCATTGCCCGTTCGACGGTGCAGCGCCGGTGCAGCGCAGCCGCTGTGCAAGCTCTAGCCGCCTGGCAGGGCGGTGGGCGGTTTACTCCAAATTGGGCGGTCAGATATGCAAGCAGTAAAACAAAAGCGCTCCTGGGGCGTGGCGGAAGTTATTTTGCTTTTGTCCATCGCCATTCTTGTGATTGTGGTTGTTGTTCCGGTTGCGCTTATTTTTTTCAACGCCTTTTTTGTCAACGGACAGTTTAATGCGGCTGACCTGGTAAAAACCCTCAGCGAAGGGGAAACCTATCAGGCCCTGATGAACTCGCTGTTTATCGCCAGCGGCGTGACCCTGTGCGCCACGGCTGTGGGCACATTTTTTGCCTGGCTGGTGACCCGCACGGACATCCCCTACAAGGGATTCATGAAGAGCATGTTTCTTGTGCCCTTCATGCTGCCCTCGTTTATCGGCGCACTGGCCTGGAAGATGCTGCTCTCGCCGCGCGCGGGCTACATCAACAGGCTCTGGCGCGACATGACCGGCGCGGAAGACGCCCTGTTCAATATTTTTTCGTACGCGGGCATCATTTGCATCGAAACCATGTATCTTTTCCCCTTTGTGTTCATCCAGGTGTGCGGGGCGCTTGAGCGTATGGACCCCACGCTGGAGGAATCGGCCCGTATTTCGGGCGCGGGGCTGTTCACCATCACCCGCAAGATAACCCTGCCCCTGGTGCTGCCCAGCATCCTTTCGGGCGCGCTGCTCATCATGCTGTACTCCATGGCGCACTTTGGCACTGTGGCCGTGCTGGGCATAGAGGTGGGCATCTATAACATACCCACGCTCATTTACGAGCGTATTCACGAGAGCGCGGGCAGCTTTGCCTCCATACGCACAGGCACGGTGCTGGCTTCGGTGCTGGTGGTAACGGCTGCCCTGATCATCTGGCTGCAGCGCAAGGTGCTGGGCTCTGGCAAGTACCAGATCATCGGCGGCAAGAGTTTTCGCCCCATGGAGCTTAAGCTGCGCGGCCTGCGCACGCCGCTGTTTGCCTTTTGCCTGCTGTACATTGCCATTACCATTGTGCTGCCCACGGTGACGATCTTTCTTGTGGGCGGGCTCAAAACCTACGGCGTGCCCATTACCTGGGAGAACCTCTCGCTCGACAACTATAAATATGTGCTCTTTGAATGGGATCAAACCCAGCAGGCCATCAAAAACAGCATCGGACTGGGGCTGGCCGCAGCTACCATAACCATGTTCGCGGGCGTGATGATCTCGTACGTCATTGTAAAAATGCGGGTGCGGGGCAAGGGCATCCTGGAATTTCTGGGCATGCTGCCTTTTTCCGTCCCCGGTTCGGTCATCGCCCTGGGCGTTATCCTGGCCTGGAGCGGGCGCTTTGGGGTCAACCTTTACAACACCATATGGATTATCCTTATCGCCTACATCGCGCGGTACATGGCCTTTTCACTCAAGGCCAACTCGGCCGCGCTTGAGCAGGTGCACGACTCGCTGGTGGAGGCGGCCCGCGCCTGCGGCGCGAGCATGTGGCAGGCCCTGCGCGATATTGTGCTGCCCCTGGTGCGGCCCGGCATGGTGGCGGCATTTTTTCTCATCTTTTTGCCAGCCCTGCGCGAGCTGACTGTTTCGGTCATGCTGTACGGCACAACAAGCCGCACCATCGGCGTTGCCATCTATACGCTCAACGAAGACGGCGAAACCGTGACCTCGGCGGCGCTGGCAGGCGTTGCGCTTATCCTTATTGTTACCGGCCAGAGCATCATCAATCACTTTGCCAAGTCCAGGCAGGCCTGATCATGTCCATCTCACTGAGCAATGTTACCAAGTATTTTTGCAAGGTTAAGGCTGTTTCTTCCCTGAACCTCGAGATCGGCGACGGCGAATGCTTTTCCATGCTGGGCCCGTCTGGCTGCGGCAAAACCACTACGCTGCGCATGGTGGCTGGTTTTGAAGATCTGGACGAAGGCGAGATCAGCGTCAACGGCAAGCTGCTTTCGTCCGGCAGCAAAAAATATTATCTGCCGCCAGAAAAACGCGATTTCGGCATGGTTTTTCAGGCTTTTGCCGTGTGGCCGCACATGAGCGTGTACGAAAATGTGGCCTTTCCCCTGCGCATCAAAAAAGTCGGCGCGACAGAGCTGCACAAACGCACCACTGAGGCCCTGCAGCACACCAATCTGCTTGAGGTGGCGCAAAAAAGCCCGGCGGACCTCTCCGGCGGCGGCAAGCAGCGCGTGGCCCTGGCCAGGGCGCTGGCCATCAACCCCTCAGTCATGCTGCTGGACGAGCCGCTCTCAAGCCTTGACCCGCATCTGCGCGAAGAAATGCGCTTTGAAATCAAGGAACTGCAAAAGATTTACGGGTTTTCCATCATGTACGTCACCCACGACCAGTCGGAAGCCATGGCGCTTTCTGACCGCATTCTGGTGATGAAAAACGGCGTAGCGCAGCAGGTTGCCTCGCCGCTGGAGGTCTATACCCGGCCAGCCAACCGCTTTGTATTCAGCTTTATCGGGCTTTCAAATTTTACGGAAATGTCGGTTACGGCTACCCACATGCAGCTTGACGGCGTGAGCGCGATTTATCCTGCCGGGTGCGCGCCTGATGCTGCCATCGTGCAGGCCGGGCGGGGCATTGTTGCCAGCAGACCCAACGAAATTGACTTTACCGACGAGGGCGGAGTGCCGGGGGTCGTGGAGCGGCGTACGTTTTTGGGCGAGCAGCTTGACTATCAGGTGCGGGTGGGCGAGCAGAGCGTGCGCGTACAAAAGGGGCGCTATGACCGGGGCCCGCAGCAGGGTGAAAACTGCCGCCTGCATTTTTTGAAACCGTTGTGGTTCCCCGTGGGCGAGCAGTAGCCAACCAGGATGAAATGTTGACGTTTGCCACTAAGGCGGCCATGCGAAACATCCGGCGTTTCGCATGGCCATTTTATTTTGCGGCAGTGCATTCATCGCTTTTTTTACGCTGCCGGGTACCGTGTGGCTGGTACCCTTGGTGGGGGTGAAAAAAATTTTAACCAGCAGGCTCTCGACATGTTGTGCGCCAGCAGTGCGGAATTTAGGGCGTTAGGCGTGTATTTTGTGCTTGTGACAGCCATGTGACAAAAATTTTTTTTGAGTCTAAAGTTTTTTTAACCATCTATAATATAAGCATATACAATTTTGTAAGCCAAAATTGCCTGTTTTGGGTAAAAATTTTTGCACGATAGGGCTTGCATTGTGTTTAGGCCTTCCATATATTTGCCCCGAAGCGGGAAACCGCTCCACAGGCGTTTATATGAAACCATAGTCCCAAGCGGGGCAAAAGAAAGGAAGGATAACCATGAAAAAGATCGCTACTCTTCTGTTGGCGGCCGGACTTGTGTTCGGTGTTGCCACGGGCGCCAGCGCCATCGACTTCAAGGCCAAGGGCCAGTGGATCATGAGCTTTGACTACGGCCAGAACGGCGGCTTCACCGGCGGCGCCGGTACCACCGGTTTCGACGGTGCGCGTCGCACCCAGGGCTACCAGAGCGAAGACCAGTTTGAAGCCAAACAGCGCGTGCGCTTGCAGTTGGACGCCGTGGCTTCTGAAGCCCTGTCCGGCACCGTGTTCTTTGAAATGGGCGACCAGACCTGGGGCCGTTCCAGCCAGGGCGGCTCTCTCGGCACTGACGGCAACAACGTTGTCGAAGTGAAGAACGCCTACATCGACTGGATCGTTCCCCAGACCGACCTGAAGTTCCGCATGGGCATTCAGGGCGTGGCGCTGCCCAGCTTCACCACCAAGGCAAGCAGCATTCTTGAAGACGACGTCGCTGCCGTGACCGCCTCCTACCAGTTCAACGAAACCGTTGGCGTAACCGCCATGTGGGCTCGTCCTTACAACGACAACTACACCACCACCAACAACGTCCGCAACAACTACATGGATAATGTGGACCTGTTTGCCCTGCTGGTGCCCATGACCTTCGACGGCGTGAAAGTTACCCCCTGGGCCATGTACGGCGCCATGGGTCCCAACGCTTTCCGTAACAACAACGGTCAGTACTTTGGCAACACCGGTACCGTCGGCAACGCTGGTAACTGGATTGCTTCTGGCATGGTTCCCGTGGGCGGCGCCCTGCACAAGAACGGCACCTCTGACAACGCTCACCGTCTGACCGGCTACGGCAACGCCGTGTGGGCTGGCCTGACCGGCGAAGTGACCGCATTTGATCCCTTCCGCATCGCGTGGGATTTCAACTACGGTTCCGTTGCCTATGACAACAGCCGCCTGAACCGCGCTGGTTACCTCGGTTCTTTGCTGTTTGAATACAAGCTTGACTGGTCCATCCCCGGCTTGTACTTCTGGTACGGCTCTGGCGACGACAACAACCCGGCCAACGGTTCCGAGCGTCTGCCTTCGCTGCACGCCAACGGCAACAATGACTTCTCCAACTTTGCTTTCAACGGCAACCCCTACATCGCCCGTGAAGCCATGCTCAGCGAAACCATGGCTGGCACCTGGGGTATCGGCGCCCGCTTGAAGGACATGAGCTTCATTGAAAACCTGAAGCACACCCTGCGCTTGAATGTCATGGGCGGCACCAACAGCACCTCCATGGCTCGCTACTTCTCCGGCGGCAGCCGTTACCCCGCTGCTTCCAACTCCGGTATCGCTGGCCCCAACAGCTTCGGCTCTGCTGGTATGGATCCCCTGTACCTGACCACCAACGACACCGCCATGGAAGTTGGCCTGACCAACACCTACAAGATGTACGACAACTTCACCATCATGCTTGACGCTGCCTACATCGCCACCTGGCTTGACCAGTCCAAATCCGTGTGGGGTCACACCAACATGAACGGCCGTAACGACCAGGTTCGCGATCCTTGGAACGTCAACCTGAGCTTCGTGTACTCCTTCTAAGAGCACACCGGCCTAGTTTATCAAAGGGGGAGCCTTCGGGTTCCCCCTTTTTTTGTGCTCCACGAAATATCCTTTTGCCGGTGTCAGGGGCGGTGGCGCAGCCCGTCGACCGGAGGTTATACAGCGCGTTAAGCGGCTCCTGGCGTTTTTTGTCTCCAATGCGAGGTTCTCCCCGGGCGATGGAGCAATGCGGGCTGGGTCTGACCCATATTGCGTTGTGCTGATCGCGGCCTCGTGGTCTCTGCCGATTTTGGCCCTTGAACAACGCTGCCCCCTGCCCCCAGCATCCACAGCCGCAGCGCAGTTGCCGCTGTATTCTCTGCGCGTTTGGCCTGCCGCCTGTCGATGGCTACCTTGACCTAGCCGGGCAACTTGTTGTCCATAGTGTTGGCCGTAGTTGCCTTGCGCCCAAGTAGTTCGTACCTGCTGCGGCTTGCGGCGACACGCAGCGAAGACGGTTGGGTTTGTGTATTATCTCGCTCCTGCTGCGATTTGCGGCGACACTCCATTGCACAATCAAATATTTTCTTGCGGGTTGGGTCGGGCGCACGCCTGTACGGCGCGCAAACAGCCGATAGTGGATGTCAGTCCCCGCTCTCTCAAGTCACGGGGATGATTTCGCTCCGCCTGCACTTTTGCGGCCGAGGCCAGAGCGTTGCAATTTGGTTGTTGGCGCGCGGGCAAAGAAACGGCGCGCCCCGACACAGGGCACGCCGCAAATGCATTGCATGGGCGGCGTTGCTGCTCGCCCATGCGTTTTATCGGGTAGTGTTTAGCCAAAAAAGGCCTTGAGGTCGTCCTGCGGGTTGCTGATGCCGCCAATGCCGAACTGCTCCACCAGTACCTTGGCCACATTGGGCGAAAGAAAGGCGGGCAGCGTGGGGCCAAGGTGAATGTTTTTCACGCCAAGGGCAAGCAGGGCCAGCAGTACGATAACCGCCTTCTGCTCGTACCAGGCGATGTTGTAGACAATGGGCAGGTCGTTGATGTCGGCCAGACCAAACACTTCCTTAAGCTTGAGAGCGACCACTGCCAGCGAGTAGGAGTCGTTGCACTGGCCGGCGTCGAGCACGCGGGGGATGCCGCCGATGTCGCCGAGGTTAAGCTTGTTGTAGCGGTATTTGGCGCAACCGGCGGTGAGGATGACGGTGTCCTTCGGCAGGCCTTCGGCAAATTCGGTGTAGTACGAGCGGCCCTTGGCGCGACCGTCGCAACCGGCCATGACCACAAACTTTTTAATGGCGCCGGACTTCACGGCGTCGACAACCTTGTCGGCCAGGGCCAGCACCTGATTGTGCGCAAAGCCGCCCACAATTTCACCGCTCTCAATTTCCGTAGGCGCGGGGCAGGTCTTGGCATGGGCGATGATGGCCGAAAAATCCTTGTGCTCGCCGATTTCACCGGGGATATGCTTGCAACCCGGAAAACCCACAACGCCGGTGGTGTACACGCGGTCCTTGTAGCTGTCCTTGGGCGGCACAAGGCAGTTGGTGGTCAGCAGGATGGGGCCGTTGAACGTATCAAATTCTTCCTTCTGCTTCCACCACGCATTGCCGTAGTTGCCCTTGAAGTGGCTGAATTTTTTGAAAGCGGGGTAGTAGTGGGCGGGCAGCATTTCAGAGTGGGTGTAGACGTCCACGCCCGTGCCTTCGGTCTGTTCAAGCAGCATCTGCAGATCGCGCAGGTCGTGTCCCGAAATAAGGATGCCGGGGTTGGTTCCCACGCCGATGTTGACCCTGGTGATTTCGGGGTTGCCGTAGGTGCCGGTGTTGGCGGCGTCCAGCAGGGCCATGACGCTCACGCCCTTGTTGCCGGTTTCGAGGGTCAGGCCCACGAGGTCGGCAACAGTGAGGCTGTCGTCAAGGGTTTTGGCCAGGGCTTCCTGTAAAAAACCGTCCACGGCGGGATCGTGTTTGCCCAGCACGTCAGCGTGCTTGGCATAGGCGGCCATGCCCTTGAGGCCAAATGTGATGAGCCAGCGCAGGGAGCGCACGTCGTCGTCGCTGGTGGCAAGCACGCCCACCGTAGCGGCCTTGGCGAGCATGGCGGTTTTGTCGTCGGCTTCCCACAGGGCTGCGTCGGCCAGACCGTCGCTTGAGCCAAGCTCGGCAATCAGGGCTTTTTTGGCGGCACAGGTCTTGCGGACGCGCTCGGCGAGCATGTCGTCGTCAAAGTTGGCGTTGGTGATTGTGCAGAAAAGATTGCCGACAACCATGCGGTCAATATCGTGAGCCACAGCCTTGCCCTGTGCGCGCAACTTGGTGGCAACCTGGGCAAGGCCCTTGGTAACGTATACCAGCACATCCTGCAGGGCGGCTGTTTCGGGCTTTTTTCCGCACACGCCTATCTGGGTGCAGCCTTTGTTGCCCACGGTCTCCTGACACTGGTAGCAGAACATGGCGTTGCTCATAAAAATGTCTCCTGATGCTCCGCAAAGCGGAGGCTGCGCGGGTGATCCGCCTACGCGGCGGCCTTGGGGGGAAAAACAACGGTAAGCAGCATCTTGAAGCGCTCTTGCGCGCGTACTGCGTGAGGCTGACCAGCGGGCATGACGATAAATTCGCCTGCCTGCACCGTTTGTGACTGACCATTGATGGTCACCAGCGCCGAACCTTCAAGCACGAGCACCATGGCGTCGCCGGTGGAGGTATGGGAGCTGATTTCCTCGTTGGCATCAAAGGCAAACAGAGTGATGCCCAAAGAGGCGTTCTGGATAAGGGTCTTGCTGGCGATCTGGCCGGGTTGGCACTCAACCTGCGCGGCCAGGGGCAGCGCTGCGGCGTAGTCAAGGTTTTTGAGAATGCGTTCCATGAGGCCCTCCTTGTGTTGACGATTCCGTTCTATCAAGGCTGGGACAATGGTTCCGTACCAATTGTTACGGATGTGCAAAAAAAATAAAAAAATGGAACGGAGGTTGAATGGGTATGGAGAATAAAAACAGTACGCTAAATATTTTTCACCCGCATCAGGCAGAAAAATATTCGCAAAGAAAATTAAGTGCGGCCGGGTCGGGCACGCGTATGCTGCGCCCCTCGATGTGCAGCAGGCCTTCGTCGCGCATGGCGGCCAGCTCGCGCGAGAGAGAAGGGCGGGTTACGCCCAGATAATCCGCCATTTGTTCCCGGTTCATGGTCAGGGCAAGGCTGCCGTCCGCGCGGCGGTGCTCAAGCAGCAGGGCCGCAAGTTTACGCCGCAGGCTGCCCGAAGAAAGCAGCGAAACGCGCCGCGTCAAAAAAAATGCCTTGTGCGCAAAAATACCCAGCATGTTGCGTATCATGCGCGAATGAACCGAACAGGACTTTTCGCAGGTAGCGTAAAAAAAACGGGCTGGTATGCCCAGAACACGCACGGGCGTTTCCGCCAGTACGCTGCATCCGTAACTGGGGCGACCCAAAAAAACATGCACTTCGCCAAAAAGGTCGCCGGGGGCGTCAACGCGCGCCATAACGGCTCGCCGGCCTTCGGACGATTCGCGGCAGACGTTTACCACGCCCTCAAGCAGCACATAGAGCCTCTCAGGCGGGTCAGACTCGCCAAAAACCAGTGCCCCCTTGCCGTGCTGCTCTTCTACCGCGCCGCTGCACGCAAGGCACAGTCTGGCCTCGTGCCCGGTCATGCCCGAAAACAGGGGGGATGCTTCCAATGCTCGTTCCATGTACTCCTCAAGCGTGTGCGTATAGAATTGCTACAAGTATATCGTAAATCATATTTGTGATGCAACCGCACGTTTGTCATATTTGCGATAAAAATAAAAAAGGGGGCCGAAGCCCCCTCAATGGTTCATGTAGCCAAGCCTACAGCGACGGCATGCCCAGCAGCAGGCGGGCCGAAACCACCACCTGCATAATGACCTGCGTGATGTCCTTGACGGCCTGCATGTTTTTGGATTCTACCTTTGGCAGCACCATAACCTGATCGCCAGGCAGAATGTCGTCGCCGTTTTGCGAGACGGATCCATTCTGGTGCAGCACCAGCACCTTGTCGTGGTCCGCGCGGTTGGTGTAACCGCCAGCGCCCTTGATGTAGTCGTCCACATCCTTCTTTTTGCCCCACAGCATGGCCTGGGGCATCATAACCTCGCCGCTCACAAGCACAACGTCGCTCTTGGGCGGGATAACGATAATGTCGCCGTCTTCAAGCGACAGGTCGGCCTTGTCCGGTCCGCCGTCAAGCACCACAACGCCTTCGGGTTCCACCGTTTTGGCCCGCTCCACAAACTTGGAAACCATCTCGGCCTCTTTGGCGCGGATTGCCGCTTCGTCGGCACTGGCGGAGGAAGCCGTAAGGGCTGTTTCCTCCAGCCTGCGCAGCGAGTCGGCGATGGCCTTTTTTTGACGGGCGGCCACGCTCTTGCGCTTGATGTACATGGCCTGCAGGTTGGCCCGGCCGGGTTCGACCGCGATAAAGTTTTTCACTTCCTGCAGACGAGCTCCGCGCCGAACGGGGAAGCGCGACGCGCCGCGCACAGCGCCCTGCACCTCGACCATTATGGTGTTGCCGGGGGCGTCGGCGATAAACTGCACCTGGTCGCCGTCTTCAAGCATGAGGTTGCGCAGTTCCTTGAGCGGCAGGTAGGTGCTGTAGGGCGCACCGCTGCGCGTGCCCGAAAGGGCAATGTGCGAGGCGCTGTTCTGCGGCTCTGCAAGCTCTATCAGGGCCGCCCCCGTGGACTTGCCCTTGGGAAATTCAAATTTGGCCGGGGTGCGCACCGCGCCGATGGCGGTAACCGTGGGCCCCTTGTCGCCGACCACAAGGGTGTCGCCCTCCTGCACGCGCACGGCGGGCAAAACGCCCTTGCGTGCAAAGGGGTACAAATCAAGGTTGGCTACAGCCTTGCCGTCGCGCATAAGGCGGATATCACGGTAGCTGCCGCGCACGGGATCAAGCCCGCCAGCCTTGTCCAAAAAGCTCAGCAAAGGATCACCAGGCGTGCCGGTGTAGCGCCCTGGCCTGGTCACGCCGCCGGTAACAAAGATGGCGATGGGCCGCGCATCCAGAGGGGCCGCGTATATCTGCACATCGGCGTGGCCGTTGGCGGACAGCTTGCTGCGCAGGGCTTCGGCCAGTTTGTCGTAGCCAAGACCGGCCACGGGGATGGCCCCCACTTCGGGCACGTCCAGGTGCCCGTCGGCCGCTACGGTCAGGGTGCTGTCAACCTTGAGGTCGCCACCCCAGAGGCGCAGCACCACGCGATCGCCTGGAGCGATGATGGAGGTGTCCTTGGCGTCCTTGGCCGCGTCCTTGCTCTGCGAAAAATTGCCCTGAAACAGGTTGGCTGCATAGGGTTGCGGAGCGTTTTCAGCTCTGGCCGCGCTGGACAAGACCAGAAAAACCAGCAGAAAAGCAAATAATGTTCTGTGCGACATGGCAGTGATGATGCAATGGATTCGGGCTTGCATGGCCCCCAGAGGTGGTTCCGCAAACAGGCCGTAGCCCTTGGGTTCCGTATTCAGCCTCGCAAGGCTTTCTGTCCGTAGGCAAAGGGCAGTATGTCTGTGCTGCTCCTTGCCGAAAGGGCGGGTGGGCGCGAGGCCTGCGACCGTAACAAGTAAAGCGCACGGGCAAGGTAACCGCCGTGCGCTTCAATAAATAATCATATTTTCCCGGTTTAGCCAGAGGCAATACAGGCCCGGGCCTTTTTTGTCCGATCAAAGCCCGTTCAACACCGCGCCGCAAACCGGTTTATTGCGAGATGCCCTGGCCCCACACCCTGGGCGCCATGTTCCAGTGCCCCTTGGAATCGCGGCAGATCACAATAACCTCTGCCTCCCGCTGGCCCGAGAGCACTGTTCCGCGTTTGCAGTCTTCGCCCTTGGCGGAGGTGAACAGCTCGTCAAGGCTCACGTGCACGCCCTTGCCAAAGTCCGGGTCGTCAACAGTCGCGGTTTCACCCACGTTGGAAACAATCATGAATCCCGTAACCGGGCCGGGGGGAGTGGCTGGCTGCTCTGGCGCCCCGCCAAAGCCGCACCCGCCGAGCAGCATGATAGCTGTAACCGCGAGGCCAGAAAGACCGAGTCGCCCCTGTCTGAACAGCCCCTGCGGCAGATGTGCAAAAAGCGTTTGCATGGCATTTCCTCATAATGACCGCCGTATTCTGCTGAACACTGCGGCGTTTTCTTTCATCTCGCAAAGAAAAGGGCGTCTGTCAATGCTGCCTGAAGCTCGCCCGCTGGCCGCTTACAATAATCACGGTTTTTGTAAAAAGGAGGAATTTATGTTGTGATACCAAAACAAGTCGGCTAGTTAGCAAAATCACAATTACTAAATAATGAATTTTATTTTGCATTTTATTGCGGGCATGGTATTTTGTAGACAATCGAGAAGTAAACTTCGGGAGATGTCATGTCCAAATTGGCGATGAAAACCATCCAGGTGCATGACGCCGTGGGCAGCGTGCTGTGCCACGACATCACTAGAATTGTGCCGGGTGAAAGCAAAGGGCCAGTTTTTCGCAAAGGCCATGTGGTAAGGCAAGAAGACGTTGAAGTGCTTTTGCAGGTTGGCAAAGAGCATCTCTACGTTTTTGAATCGCTGCCCGGCATGGTGCACGAAAATGACGCCGCCGCGCGGGTTATTGCTGCCGTTGCAGGCAGCAACCTCGTGCGCACCGACCCCAAGGAAGGGCGCATTGATCTGCTGGCCGCCTGTGACGGCCTTCTGCGTATTGATGTGCCTGTTCTCAACCGCATTAACAGTCTGGGCGAAATCTCCGTCGCAACAATCCACAGCATGCAGCACGTCACCAAGGGCCGTCCTGTTGCGGGCTCGCGCGTAGTGCCGTTGATGATTGAGGATGAAAAGCTGCGGCAGCTCGAATCACTTGTAACCGGCCCGGTCATAGAAGTGCTGCCCCTGCGCCGCGCCAAGGTAGGCGTGGTCACCACCGGCAGCGAGGTGTTTTACGGGCGGATTCAGGATGCCTTTGGCCCGGTGCTGCGCAAAAAGTTTGCGGCTCTGGGCAGCGCGGTTGTGGGGCAAACCCTCACCAGCGACGAGGTCTCCATGACTGCCGGGGCCATCAGGGATTTTTTGGAACAGGGCGCTGACCTTATTGTGGTAACAGGCGGCATGTCTGTTGACCCCGACGACCGCACGCCAACGGCCATCCGCGCTTCCGGGGCGGAGGTGGCCAGTTACGGCGCGCCGGTGTACCCCGGGGCCATGTTTCTTCTGGCTTATGCCCAGGGCGCTGCGGGGCGGGTTCCCGTGCTGGGTTTGCCGGGCTGCGTCATGTACCACAAGGCCAGCATTTTTGACCTCATAGTGCCGCGCCTCTTGGCAGGCATAGAAGTAACCTCGGCCGATGTCGCGGCATTGGGGCACGGGGGCTTTTGCGCCCAGTGCGAAGTGTGCCGTTACCCCGTCTGTCCCTTTGGCAAGTAGGCGGCGGGCAAACAATTGACCCCGGGCGCGGATTCTCCGCGCAGGCATATACCTTTGTTCATCATTTAAAGGAGTCGCGCATGGAAACAAAGACCCTTGTGATTAACGGCATACCCCGGCGGTTGCTGGTTAAACCCGAAGACATGCTGGTGGATGTGCTGCGTGATCAGCTGCAGATTACCAGCGTTAAGGTTGGTTGCGGTAAAGGACAGTGTGGCGCCTGCACGGTCATTCTTGACGGCAAAGTGGTACGCGCCTGCGTGGTAAAAATGAGCCGCGTGGCCGAAAACGCCGCCGTCACCACCCTTGAGGGCGTGGGTACCCCAAGCAACCTGCACCCCCTGCAGCACTCGTGGATTTACCACGGTGCGGCGCAGTGCGGTTTCTGCACCCCTGGTTTTATTGTTTCGGCCAAGGCCCTGCTTGATTCCAATCCCAACCCCAGCCGCGAAGACGTGCGCGACTGGTTCCAGAAAAATCACAACGTGTGCCGCTGCACGGGCTACAAGCCCCTGGTGGACGCGGTTATGGACGCAGCCGCCCTCATGCGCGGCGAAAAAACGCTGGACGACGTTACCTTCAAGATGCCTGCCGACGGCCGCATCTGGGGTTCCACCATGCCCCGCCCCTCGGCGGTAGCCAAGGTTACCGGCACTGCCGAGTTTGGCGCTGACGCCGCCCACCGCCTGCCCCAAAACACCCTGCACCTCGCCATTGCGCAGGCCAAAGTATCACACGCCAACATCAAGGGCATCGACACCTCCGAAGCCGAAAAAATGCCCGGCGTGTACAAGGTGCTGACCCACAAGGACGTGAAGGGCAAGAACCGCATTACCGGTCTCATCACCTTCCCCACCAACAAGGGCGACGGCTGGGAACGTCCCATCCTTAACGACAAAAAGATCTTCCAGTACGGCGACGCGCTGGCCATCGTCTGCGCCGATTCGGAATGCAACGCCCGCGCCGCGGCGGAAAAGGTCAAGTTTGACCTTGAGCTGCTGCCCGAATACATGAGCGCTCCCGAGGCCATGGCCCCGGACGCCATCGAGATTCACCCCGGCACCCCCAACATCTATTACGATCAGCTTGAAGAAAAAGGCGCGGATACCGCTCCCTTCTTCAAGGACCCCGCCAACGTGGTGGCCGAAGGCGATTATTACACCCAGCGCCAGCCCCACCTGCCCATCGAACCCGATGTGGGCTATGGCTACATCAACGACAAGGGCCAGGTGGTTCTCCACTCCAAGTCCGTAGCCATCCACCTGCACGCGATGATGATCGCCCCCGGCCTTGGTCTGGAATTTCCCAAAGATCTCGTGCTGGTGCAAAACACCACCGGCGGCACCTTTGGCTACAAGTTCAGCCCCACCATGGAAGCCCTGGTGGGCGTGGCCGTCATGGCCACCGGCCGTCCCTGCCACCTGCGTTACAACTACGAACAGCAGCAAAACTACACCGGCAAGCGCTCGCCCTTCTGGACCACCGTGCGTATGGCCGCCACCAAGCAGGGTAAAATCCTCGCCATGGAAACGGATTGGAGCGTCGACCACGGCCCCTATTCCGAATTCGGCGATCTGCTCACCCTGCGCGGCGCGCAGTACATCGGCGCTGGCTACGGCATAGCCAACATCCGCGGCAAGGGCCGCACTGTTGCCACCAACCACTGCTGGGGCGCGGCTTTCCGCGGCTATGGCGCGCCTGAAACCGAGTTCCCCTCTGAAGTGCTCATGGACGAACTGGCTGAAAAGCTGGGCATGGATCCCTTTGATCTGCGCGAAATGAACTGCTACCGCGAGGGCGACACCAACCCCTCCGGTCAGGTTCCCGAAGTCATGAGCCTGCCCGAAATGTTTGCAAAAATGCGCCCCTACTACGAGGAGGCCAAAAAGACCGTCAAGGCCAAGTCCACCGCTGAAGTAAAACGCGGCGTGGGCATCGCTTTGGGCATATACGGCGCCGGTCTTGACGGGCCTGACACCTCCGAGGCCTGGGCCGAACTGAACCCCGACGGCAGCGTAACCGTTGGCAACTCGTGGGAAGACCACGGCCAGGGCGCTGACTCCGGCACGCTGGGCACCGCCCACGAAGCCCTGCGTCCTTTGGGCGTCAAGGCCGAAAACATCCACCTGGTCATGAACGACACCAGCAAGACCCCCAATTCCGGTCCTGCCGGCGGTTCGCGTTCGCAGGTTGTTACCGGCAACGCCACCCGCGTGGCCTGCGAAATGCTTATTGAAGGCATGCGCAAGCCCAGCGGCGGCTTCTTTACCTATGACGAAATGAAGGCCGAGGGACGCCCCGTCCACTACGACGGCAAGTGGTCCGCTCCGGCCAAGGACTGCGACCTCAAGGGCCAGGGCGAACCCTTTGCCTGCTACATGTACGGCCTGTTCCTGGCCGAAGTGGCTGTGGAAGTGGCCACCGGCAAAACCACGGTTGAAAAGCTCGTGTGCGTGGCCGACATCGGCACGCTGTGCAACAAGCTTGTGGTCGACGGCCAGATCTACGGCGGCTTGGCGCAGGGCGTGGGCCTTGCCCTGACCGAAGACTACGAAGACCTCAAAAAGCACAGCACCCTTGCTGGCGCGGGCGTGCCCACCATCAAGATGATTCCTGACGACATGGAAATCGTCTATGTGCAGACCCCCCGCAAAGCCGGTCCCTTCGGCGCGTCCGGCGTGGGCGAAATGCCCCTCTCCGCGCCGCATCCGGCCATCATCAACGCCATCTACAACGCCTGCGGCGCGCGCGTGCGTCATCTGCCCGCGCGTCCCGAAAAGGTGTTGGCGGCCATGCCCAAGTAGGGTAGGGTTTAGCTAACCTTCTGGAGAAGCAGGGGAGATTCCTTTTGCAAAAAAGGTTTCTCCCCTGAATCCCAGCCCCAGGTTCATCTGTTATCCACACCGCGCGTCAGGTCGGTTGGGCCGTACGGCGCGCAATGTTTGCGGCGGGGCTTTCAGGGGGTTCTCTGAAAGCCCCGCTCAGCATTGGAGCAGCGGTTCGCGCCGACATGCCCTTTGCCAATCATACCCGTACCAAGCCAGCGAGAACGCCGCCATGATGGATCAACAACGTCTGCACGAAATAGAGTCGCACTGCACGCAGGAGAGCCCGCCACGCTGCCGGGTGGCCTGCCCCTTTGGTCTGGATGTGCGCGCCTTTATGGCCCGTCTGGCCGAGGGCAAACCGGGCGAGGCCCGCAAGGTGCTTGAGCGGCATCTGCCCCTGCCCGGCATTTTGGCCAGTATTTGCGACCACCCCTGCGAAAATGCCTGCCTGCGGCAGGATCTGGGTGGCAGCGTGGCCATGCACGGGCTTGAGCTGTCGTGCATGCTGGCCGTGGGCGCGCAAGGCCGTCCGCTGCCCCTGCCGCCCAAAAAATACCGCATGGCGATCATGGGCGCCGGTTTTGCCGGTCTGGTGGCCGCCTGGGATCTGTCGCGCAAGGCCTACCCTGTCACGGTTTTTCACACAGGTACTGCGGCGGAGTTTTTGCTGGCCCGCTATCCGGCGCTGGCCCGAGGTCCTGCGTCGGGCATAAGCAAGGATTTTGCGGCAGAGGACATGGAGCTGCTTGCCCGGCAAAAGGTCAGCTTTGTGCAGACGACGCTGGACGCTGCCTTGCTGGAAAAGCTGGCGGCGGAATACGACGCCGTGCTGGTGGATGCCGACGCCGTGCAGAAGGCTGCGAGCGGGCTTGTTCCTGAAGAATCGCAGGTTGATGCCGAAACCCTGCTCTGGCGCGACAATATCTGTTGCGCGGGTTGGCCCAGCAGCACGCCCACCGGGCATGCTTTTGCCTCGCCATCGCGGCAGGGCGGGCAGGGGCGGCACGCCGCCCAGACCATGGAGCGCGTGACCAGCGGCGTATCGCTGACGGCGGCGCGCGAAAAATCGCAGGGATCGCTGCACACCGATGTAACTGGTATAGCGCCCGTGCCGAGGATAGAACCGGCCCTGCGGACGGGCGACAGCCTGGCAGAACCGCTGTTTTCAGAGCAGGAATCAGTGCAGGAGGCGGAGCGCTGCCTGCAGTGCCAGTGCATGATCTGCGTGCGCGAATGCGTGTTTTTGCAAAAGTTCAAGGGCTACCCGCGCCTGTACGCCCGGCAGGTCAACAACAACGCCTCCATCGTCAAGGGCCTGCATACGGCCAACGCCATCATCAACGGCTGCGCCCTGTGCGGCCAGTGCGAAGAACTGTGCCCGGAGAATTTTTCCATGGCCGAGCTGTGCCTCTCCGCGCGGGAGGACATGGTCGAACGCGGCTTTATGCCGCCCACGGCGCACGAATTTGCCCTTGAAGACATGGAGAGCGCCTCCGGGCCGGAATGCGCGCTTACGCTGCCGGCCGTACCCCCAGCCGCTGCCGGAGCCCAAGGCAACGCCCCGGCTCAAAGTACGGACAGCCAGTGGCTGTTTTTCCCCGGCTGCCAGCTGGCCGCGTCGCGGGTGGAGCAGACCGCCGCGTTGTACGATCTGCTGCGCCGTCGTTTGGGGCCTGAGGCCGGGGCGGGCGCTGGGGCCGGCGTTGGCATCATGCTTTCCTGTTGCGGCATCCCCGCCCGCTGGGCAGGCAGAACAGCCCTGTTCAACGAGCACACGGCAAAATTGCGGCAGGCCTGGCAAGACATGGGCAAGCCGCGCATCATGGCGGCCTGCTCGTCGTGCCTTGCCGCCCTGCGCGAAGGCCTGCCGGAAGCGCAGTGCGTCTCCGTGTGGGAGGTGCTGGACGGTCTGTCTTTCAATTGGCCCGACAGCCAGTCCCGCCATCTGCCTTCATCCAGGGACAATGCCCCGGCTGGACCGCTGCCCCAGGTTTTTTCGGTGCAGGACCCCTGCACGGCTAGGCACGACAAGGCCTGGCTGGCCGCTGTGCGCAGCCTGGCTGGCAAATGCGGGGTTACGGTTGAGGAGCCGCGCCTCAGCGGCGCATCAACCGCCTGTTGCGGCTACGGCGGCCTTGTATGGTGCGCCCAGCCGCAAACCGCCAGGGCCATGAGCGACAACAGGGCCGCGCAGCTTGAGCACCCCGGCCTGGCCTCGTGCATCATGTGCCGCGACCGTCTGGCTGCCAGCGGCAAGGAATGCTGGCATCTGCTCGACCTGCTGTTCCCGGCGGCGGAGGTCGCGTCCGGCCTTGCCCCTGGCCCCGGCCTGTCGGCCCGCCGCGCCAACAGGGCAGCGCTGCGCAGCAGGCTGCTTGAAACATACGGCCCCAATGCCGGGCTGCCTGCCGCGTCTGTTGCCGCGCCTGTTGCCGCGCCCGTGCACGCGGGCAAGGGGCTTGCGCTGGTAGCGCCGGAGGCCTTGGCGCGGCTTGAGGAGCGGCACATCCTGCTGTCTGACGTGGAAGGGGCCGTTGTGGGGGCCGAAGCCAGCGGTCACTGGTTTGAAAATTTGGAGAACGGTCATCGCCTTGGCTCGTGGCGGCCCAGAAAGGTGACCTTTTGGGTGGAGTACGAAAAACAGGGCCAGGGTTTTGTGCTGCATGATGCGTGGTGCCACCGCATGGTGGTTCCGGGGTCTGGCGGTCAGGAAGCGGCGGACGTCATCAGCAGCCACCAGTGCTGCACCGACGGGCAGCGCGCGGCGCACGAGACCGGGCAACCTGGCTCGCAGGGAGGTGAGCGGTCATGAGTATGGGGCCAAACTACGGGCCTGACAGCGGCAAGTGGGTATGCGGTCGTTGTCATGTCGCCCTTGAGCAGGTGAAAGTTCCGGTTTTTTACCTCAACAGCGCCTTTGACGTGTTTTTACCGCGCTGCCCGCAGTGCGGGCTGACGCAGGTGCCCAAATCACTGGCCGAAGGCAAGATGCTTGAGGTGGAAGCTCTGCTGGAAGACAAGTGAACGCTCTTTGGGAACGGCCCGATTTCCGCCGTGCGGCGGGCGACGCCTGGCGGCCCGGCGGCGTGGAGCTGACAGGGCGGGCGCTTGATGCGTGCGCGTCTCTGGGCCTGCTGGCTCCAGGGGGCACGGTGCTTGATCTGGGCAGCGGGGCGGGGGCCACGTTGCGCCTGCTGGCTCAGCGGGGCTACCGGGCCGTGGGGCTGGACAAGCATGCGGAATGCGCATCGCCTGCAGGCGTTCCGCTGCCCTGTGACGCTTGCAGCCTTGTGCGGGCCGACCTTGCCCGCCCGCCGCTGGCTGCCGGTTGTTGCGACGGGGTACTGTGCGAATGCGTGCTCTCGCTGCTGGACAACCCCCAGGCGGTCCTAGGCGCGGTCTTTCGCGCTTTGCGCCCCGGCGGGGCGCTGGTGGTCAGCGACCTCATGCTGCGCCCCGGCCATGACCTTGCGTCAGCAGCCTGCAGCTATGGCCCAGACGGGGCGGAAGCCGTATGCGGCTCAGCACCCGCAGGTGCGCAAAGCAGGGTTGCAGTCGGGTCTGATGGCAGCGTTGAGGATGCTCTTAAAAATTCGTGTTTTGCTGGCGCTCGGCCAGAATCCGCATGGCGGGGGCTGATTACGTCGGCGGGGTTTGCGTTGCAGCGCTACGAGGACAACAGCCGGGCGCTGGTGGAGCTGGCGGCGCGTATGGTCTGGTATGGCGACGGCGATTCGCGGCCCTCTGGCTCCTGCGCCTGTCGCGGCGCGGGCGCGGGCCGCCCCTGGCGGGCTTATGGATACGGCCTGTGGATTGCCCGTAAGGAGGCTTTATGAATCCCATGATGATGGAATTGCTGCCCCTGGTGCATCAGGGCTACTGCTGCAGCCAGCTGCTGCTTTTGTTGATGCTGCAGGCCCAGGACAGGCAGAACCCCGGTGTGGTGCGGGCGGCGCAGGGGCTGTGCCACGGCATAGGGCAGTCTGACGGCCCGTGCGGCCTTTTGACCGGCGGGGCGTGCGCGCTGGCGCTGGTTGCTGGCAAGGGGGCGGATGACGAAACCGCCCACCATCTGCTGACGCCCTTGCTCAACGATTACGCCACATGGTTTTACGACCGCACCGCCGCTTACGGCGGGCAGCGCTGCGGGCAGATCGCGGCGGGGCTTGGCGCTGCTTCGGGGGTTGCGGGCGAGCAGCCCAACCCTGTGGCCTGCGGCGATCTGCTGGCCGAATGCTGGGGAAAAATTATGGAACTGGTTCAGAGCTACGAGCTGGATCTTACGGAAAAAGCATGACCCTGCGCCGTACCCAGAGTCTGTGCCCCGTATGCCTGCGGCGGATCGAGGCCACGTACGAGCAGTCGGGCACTGACCCACGGGCCGTGGTGCTGCGCAAAACCTGCCCCGATCACGGCACGTTCAGCGTGCCGGTATGGCGACAGTCCGATGCTGGCGCACTGGCCGCGCCGTCCTTTACCGCATGGTCGCGTCCCAAAAGTCCCTCCTATCCGGCCAACCCGCACACGCCTATCAGCGACGGCTGCCCCTTTGACTGCGGCCTGTGCCCGGCCCACGCCCAGCATACCTGTACGGGCCTGTTTGAAGTCACCAAACGCTGCGACATGGCTTGTCCCGTATGTTATGCGCAGGCTGGTTCGTCATCGAACCCTCGCGGTGAGGCCGACGACCTGCCGCTGAGCGTTGTGACCATGCAGATGGACACCCTCAAGGAGGCATCCGGCCCTTGCAACGTGCAGATATCGGGCGGCGAACCCACCGTGCGCGACGACTTGCCGCAAATTATCGGCATGGCCCGGCAGCGCGGGTTTGGCTTGGTGCAGATCAACACAAACGGACTCAGGCTGTCGCGTCAGCAGGGCTATGCCCGCATGTTGCGCGCTGCCGGGCTTGATTCCGTCTACCTGCAGTGGGACGGCGTGCGCGAAAGCACGTTTACCGTTCTGCGTGGTCGGCATTGTCTTGATTTCAAGCGCGCGGCGGTGCGCAACTGCGCCGACGCCGGGCTTGGGGTGGTGCTGGTGGCCACGGTTGTGCGCGGCGTCAACGACGGCGAGCTGGGCGACCTTTTGCGGCTGGCGCTGGAAATGGGCCCCGCGGTGCGCGGGCTGCACATCCAGCCAGCGGCGTTTTTTGGCCGTTACCCCTGGCGGCTCGAGGATGCCCCGCGCCTTACCCTGCCCGAGGTCATGACCGAGCTGTCCCGGCAGGCTCCGGAAATGGTCAGCCCGAGCCAGCTGCACCCGCCCGGCTGCGAAAACGAACTGTGCTCGTTCAGCGCAGTTTATCGCCGGGTGCAAAAAAACGGTCAGCCGGGGCTTGAGTGGTTGCCCGATGCCGGGCAGTCGTGCTGTTCGCCCACGCCGCAGCCCGGCGTTGCGGCTGCGCCGCCATCCGCCGGGGAGGGGGCGCGCAAGGCCAAGCAGTTTGTGGCTCTGCACTGGAAGCGCGACAGCGCGGCGGTGGGCGGCGATCATGTTGCAGACAGCTCTGGCGGCGGGCCTGACCATAATGTCGCTGCAGACGGCTTCAGCCGCTTTTTGGCGCAGGCCGGGGCGGAGCAGCGGTTTACCCTGTCGTCCATGGCGTTTCAGGATGCCCTGAGCCTGGACCTTGACCGTGTGCGCGGCTGCTGCATCCACGTGGTGCGGCCCGACGGGCGCATGATTCCGTTTTGCCTGCACAATCTGACCGCCAGTAACGGCGCGCGCCTGTATGGTGAATGAGCATGGATGCCGCCCAATCCGTCGGCCTTGCCCCTTGCCCGCTTGACGGCTGGCTTGCCGCGCAGTGCGGCGCAACCGGCAGTCACGACCTTCCCGGCTGTCTGGCGCAGGCCCGGCTTGCCCGTTTGCGCGAGACCTTGCAGCATGCAGCGCGCGGTTTTTTTTACGCCACGCGTTTGCAGTGCTGCAATCTTGACCTTGCGCGGGTGGAAGACCTGGAGAGCCTGCCCTTTACCACCGCTGAGGATCTGAGCAACTGGGGCGATTTTTTGTGCGTCTCGCAGGGGGATGTACAGCGCATGGTCACGTTGCACACGTCGGGAACCACAGGCCAGCCCAAGCGTCTTGCTTTTACGGATGCCGACCTTGCCCGTACGCGAGATTTTTTTGCCGTGGGCATGAGCCAGCTGGTGCGGGCCGGGCAGCGTCTGGCCGTGCTGCTGCCGGGCGCGGAGCGCCCGGACGGCGTGGCCGATCTGTTGCGTCAGGCTCTGGGGGGCGTCGGGGTGGATGTTGTGGCCCCGCCGTCAGACATACATAAGGCCAGTGAGGCAGGCAGCGCGGCAAACAGTCAGGTTGCCGGGCAAGCGCGCGGGCCGGAAGTTTTTTGCCAGAGCGGCGGGCAGCCGGGCGCGGCGCTGGCCTGCTGGCTCAGCGAGGTCGCGCCACATTGCCTTGTGGTGGCCCCGGCGCAGCTGGCCATGCTGCTGGCGCATTTTCCCCGTTGCGCGCCGCGGAACCTGGCGGGGGTGCTCTCCAGCGCCGAGCCGCTGGACGCGGAGCTTGGGCAAAACCTGAGGCGCGTGTGGCAGTGCGAGGTGCTGGATCACTACGGGCTTACAGAAACAGCCTACGGTTGCGCTGTTGAATGCCCGCGCCACGACGGTTTTCATATCCGTGAGCTGGACGTCCTTATAGAAATAGTAGATATTTCGGGGAGTAAAGTTTTGCCCGTCGGCCAGGCGGGCGAGGTTGTCATTACCACCCTGCAGCGCGAGGCCATGCCGCTGGTACGGTACCGCACCGGCGATGTCGCCCGTCTGCTGCCCGGCCCGTGCGCCTGCGGCAGCCCGTTGCGCAGGCTTGGCCCGGTACTTGGACGCATAGAGCGCCGGGCCGGATGCTGCCCCCGCATTGTCTGCCCTCCCAAGGGGGGAGGCAGGCAGGCTCCCTGCCTGTAACGGGCCGCAAAATTGCCATCCTGCATCTGCCGCAAATGTGGTGTCCGTATCGCGACGAAGGAAAGGAAGCTCATGAACCCAGCAGTTATCATTCTTGCCGCAGGCATGGCCTCGCGCATGGGCGAGGCCAAGGCTCTGCTTCCCTTGCCCTTGCTGCCCCGTGGCGGTCTCTGCTCGGCCCTGCGGGGTCTGGTCGCGCTGTACAGCGCGGCAGGGGTGGAGAACGTGGTCATCGTCAGCGGTTTTCATGCCGGGGTGGTGGAAGGCGAGGCTGAAACGCTCGGAATCACCGTGGCGCGTAATCCTGATCCGCAGCAGGGCATGTTTTCTTCGGTGCAGGCCGGGGTGGCGGCGTTGGCGCAGAGCGGTTTTGGCGGATATTTTTTTGTGCAGCCGGTAGATGTGCCGCTGGTGCGGCCCCTGACCCTGCTGGCGCTGCGCGACGCTGCCATGCAGGATGAGGCCGACCGCGCGGCCGCGCTGGCCGTGAGCGGCAAGGCTGACCCCTTGCCGGTGCTTGTGCCGGTCTTTGACGCGCAGGAGGGCCACCCCCCGCTTGTTCCCATGGCCTTGGCGGGGCGCATCATGGCGCACGATGGGGGCAACGGTTTGCGCGGGGCGCTTCAAGGGGCTCCCCTGCGTCATGTGCCCGTGCCCGACGCCATGATTCTGGAAGACATGGATACCCCTGACGACTACGCCCGCTTGCGTGTGCTGGCCCCTGAGCGCCCCATGCTCTCACCCGTCGAGGCGGATTTTTTGCTCCATCTGCACGGCGTGCCCGAAAAAGGCCTGCGCCACGCGCGGGCCGTGGGCACTGTGGCCTGCTGTCTGGCCGAAGCCCTGGCGCACGCGCGGGAGGCCGCCGGGTATGACGCCGGGGTCGACCCTCGCTGGGCGCTGGCTGGCGGCCTGCTGCACGATATCTGCAAAGGCCAGCCCCGGCACGAAGCGGCGGCGGGGCAGTTGCTGCGTCAGCTGGAGCTACCGCAAATGGCGCGTCTGGTGCAGGATCACCGCGATCTTTCCCTGCCGTGCGACGAGCCGGTAACCGAGCGCGAGCTGGTGTATCTGGCCGACAAATACTGCTATGGCGGCAGCTTTGTGCCCTTGCAGCGCCGCTTTGACCTCAAGCTCGAGGCTTACGCCCAGGACTCGCAGGCCTGCGAGGCCATATTGGGACGCCTTGCCCGCGCCAAAGAGCTGGAAGAACGCATCGCCCGCGAAATTGGCAGGACGCCCGCCCATGTGGCGGAAAAAGCCCTCGTGCGCAATTGCGGCGCAATGCGGGGACACGCCGCATGAGCGGAATGTGGCTGGTGCGGCACGGTTCTTTGCCGCCCAACCCCGAGCGCCGCATGGTCGGCGCGCGCGATATCCCCTTGAGCGACGCTGGCCGCGACCAGATACGCGCCATGGCCCGGCAGTTTATGCCCGAGCTGGGGCCGGGGCCGATTGTCGCGATCTGCTCTGATCTTGATCGCTGTCGCGAAACTGCGGCCCTTCTGCTGCAGTCCTTGCCGCCAGCGACCGTCCCCTTGCATGCGGAGCCCGGCTTGCGCGAGATATGCCTTGGACTGTGGCAGGGCTTGACCAAGGCGGAAATTGAAGACCACTGGCCCGGCGCATACGCTGACAGAGGGCATGATATGGCCCACTTTTGCCCCCCGCAGGGCGAGAGCTTTATGCAGACCCAGCGCAGGGCGCTGGCGGCGCTTGGCCGCTGGCGCGGGCGGTATCCTGCGGCCACGCTGCTGGTGGTTTCGCACGCGGGCGTCATCGGCACTCTGCTGGCCCACTATCTGGCGCTGCCGCTCAAGGATGTGCTGCGCATCCCACAGTACTACGGCTGCCGGGCCTTTGTGCCCGAGTGGTAGCGGCCTGCCTGCGCTGTTGCTTCCCCTTGCCCAGACTGCGCCCGCATTTGGGCGTCAGACCCAGGCCGTCGGATTGTACACGCTGATGTGCAGCTTGATGTAGCGGTCTTCAAGCACGTCGGCGGGCAGGTTCAGCGCAATATGTTCCTGCTCCAGTTGGCTGAATTTGGCCAGCCATGCGGCGGCCTCGCGCCCCAGGTCGGCCATGCGCGACAGCGGCGTAAACAGGCTGGCCGGGCATATCTGGTAGAGGTACAGCTCGCCCGCGTTGAGCACAAAGGGAAACAGCCCGCAGGCCACGGGTCTGTTGGGTCTGGGCAGACGGCAGCCGTGGCTGGTGCACGAGCGGCAGCCCCTGCCGTCCATGAAGGCCGTATCCTTGCTGAGCAAAAAAAAGTCGTTGGCGAGCCCGGGCCGCAACTGGTCGGGCAGCAACCCCATGGGAAACAGTTCGTTGGAATCCTGCGGACCGCAGCAGTAGCGACAATCGCGGCAGTAGCCGTTTTGCAGCCATCCGTCGCGCCAGCTGACGGTACGCCGACGCGGAAAAACTTTTTGCCAGTGTTCCAGATAGTCCCAAAAACCTTTGCTCATAAACTCTCCCGAAAGCCCCGGTCCAAACCTCAGCTCGAATGCAGCAGAACCATGCCGCACACAAGCAGGGCTATGCCCGCAAATGCGCTGGCCTTGAGTTTTTGGCGCAGCAGCAGCCATCCGCACAGCGATGTGCCCAGTATGCCAAAACCGCCCCACATGGCGTAGGCCACGGCTAAATCCATATGCCGAACTGCCAGTGAAAGGCAATAGAAAGCCAGCCCCACCAGCACCAGGGCCAGAGCGCCCATGCCGCGTCGGCGAAAGCTGTCGGACCGCACAAGCAGCATGTTGGCGGTAACATCCAGCGCCGCAGCCAGCATAACCAGCGGCAACGCCGCGCTGTCTACCAGATTGGTCACGTCCATTACCGGCCCCCTCTCAGCGTCGCATTGCTGCGTTCAGGGGCTGCGGGCCAATGGGCGGCAGCGGCATCGGTGTTTGCGGGCAGCGCCGCATCCCGCCGATTTGCCTTCGGTGGGGCAGCAGGCCCGGTTTGCGGCCCGTGCCCTGTGCCTGCATTGACGAGCAGGGCGCCGGCCAGCACGCAGGCAAGCCCCAGCATCCGGCGCGGGGTCAGGGATTCATCCAGAAAAAACACGCTGCCAAGGGTAATGCAGGTGAGGCCAAGGCCTTCCCAAAAGGCAAAGGTCACCCCTACAGGGATGCCCGTAATCGCGTGAGACAAAAAAATATACGACAGGCCGATGGCCAGCCACATGACGGTCAGCCCCAGGGCTGGCGCATGTGCAAAGCTCCAGCCCTGAGCCAGCTTCATGGTGAGCGTGCCGCCTGTTTCCAGAGCTATGGCGGCGAGCAGGCAGTACCAGTGGTGTGGTTTTGTTGCAAACATAAAAATATCTCGCTGAGAACAATGATGTGCCTTTGCAAAGCAAAGGACAATAATGATGATGATTTGAGATAACAGCGAGAAATGCTATAGCAGGCAACGCCAGCAGCGTTCTTCAGTAAAGCCGCAAAAGCACAAGCGTAAAAGTGCTGTTAAGGTACATATAAATAGTAACATAAGTTCAGTATAAGGCTGAATAGCCTTGAGTCAATACCGCAGCGGCAGTGGTGGGCGCGGTATATGGCTGGTGAGTATGAGGCATGGACTTGTTGCATTGCTCCTGGGCAGCCATCGCTGCTGAAGCAAATGGAAAAGGCGGGTCCTGCGACCCGCCTTTTTATGAACTGCAACAGTGCGGAACTGAACAATGCATTGGCGTGGTTCAACGCCAAAGGGCATCCTGGTATCTTTGAAAACCAAGGTTTCAAAGGCGGGATGCTACTGGGCGGCAATCCAGGCGTTGGCTTCCTCAAGGTTGAGGGTGCCCTCGTACAGGGCCCTGCCGCTTACAGCGCCCACCAGGCTGGTGCTGAGGGTGAGGGGGTAGAGTTTCTGCACGTCGGCTAGCGTCGCCACCCCGCCCGCCGCAATGACCGGCACGGTGGAAAGGCGCGACAGATGCTCAAGCGCGGCCACGTTTACGCCGCACTGCATGCCGTCGCGTTCAATATCGGTATAGATGATAAAGGCCGCGCCGTCCGCCAGCAGACGGGGTAGCGCCCCGTCTACGGTCAAACCCGTATCGGCCACCCAGCCGCGCGTTTTAAGCTTGCCGCCGTCCGCATCCAGCGAGACGCCGATGCGTCCGGGAAAGGCCCGGCACATCTCGGCAAACAGGTCGGGCTGTTCCAGCGCCAGCGTGCCTATGATCAGGCGAGAAACGCCCGCATCAAGGTAGGCGCGGGCCGTATCCATATCGCGGATACCGCCGCCAAGCTGCACGGGGATGGAAAGCTCGGTGCAGATACGGCGTACGATTTTGCGGCTTTTGGCCGCCCCGTCAAAGGCCCCGTCAAGGTCAACCACATGCAGCCAGCGCGCGCCGCGTGCCTCCCAGGCTTTGGCGGCGTCGGTTGGGTCTTCGGCAAAGACGGTGCTTTCGTGAGCGCGCCCCTGCTTGAGACGTACGGCCTTGCCGTCCTGAATGTCCACGGCGGGAAACAGAATCATAAATTCATGTCCTTAACTGCTTTGTGCATGCCGTCCACGGACATCTCTTCAGCGGTAACCCACTGGCCGTGCCGCTTAAAGAACGTGCCCACGTTGAGCAGATTGTCGGCCAGACCCTCCTGCCGCTCTTCAAAGACCGAGCGCGACATCACATAGCCGTTGGCAATGTTGATGAGGAAAAATTCCACGCGCACATGGGCAGGTTCGGTAACGCCGGCTGTGGAGCCTTCGCGTTCGTGCCAGTCGAGCACCTGGGGCACCAGCAAGAGCTGTGCGCCCTGTTTTTTGCCGTAGGCTATCCACAGGGGCAGGGCCTGCGGCTGCTCGGAGCTGTGAAAGCGCGTGAGGTCCTTGGGCAGGTCAATGGAGTTGATAAACTTGTACTGCCGTTTGGTGTCGGCGGTGAGCACGCTCTGCAACCGGCGGTCAAGCGAGGGCAGCATCTCGTCGGCAATACGCCCCTGATTTTCGGGTATATGCCCGGTAATCAGCTGGCTTGCGTTGATCGGTTGGGTAAAGGGCGCAACCGATATGACATACGAAGGCGAAATGACGCGGGGAACATCCGCCGTGCTGGTGGGACGACGGCTGCACGCGCAGGCGATCACCAGCAGGCAGAGCGCGGGCAGCAACAGTATACGAAGTCGGGATTGCATCAATCAAGACCTCCCTTGGTGCTTCTGATAGTTGTGCCGTTTCGGCGTACCGCCTGGGCCAAGGCAAGCCCCAGCCCTTTGGCGGCCGATTCCAGCAAGTGATGGCCATTCTGGCCATAGCGGAATTCTACATGCAGGTTGCAGCGGGCGCTGCTGGCAAAGGCCTTGTAAAACTCGCGCCAGAGGTCTTTTTCCTCCCCGGCCAGAACCGGGGGCAACAGCTCGCCGCCGCGCCATTCAAGCCAGGGGCGGCCCGAAAGATCGACGGTTGTTTCTGCAAGGGCTTCATCCATAGGTACACGGCCATACCCCACCCTGGCAATGCCTGCTTTGTCGCCAAGGGCCTCAAGCAGCGCCTTGCCAAGCAGCAGACCTACATCTTCGGTGGTGTGGTGGGCGTCCACTTCCATATCGCCTTCGCAGACCAGCCGCAGATCCATACCGGCCCAAAAGGCGGTGAGGGTCAGCATGTGGTCAAGCAGGCCAAAACCGGTTTTCACGTCTGTGATGCCCTGACCGTCGAGGTTCAGTTCAAGCCGGATGTCAGTTTCGGCGCTTTTGCGTGCCTGGGTGGAAGTTCTTATTGCCGTGTTGCTCATGCGTCCTCCGCAGAGTGTTCGCCCTTGCCCGGTTTTTTGTCCGCGCCAGCCGTAGCGGCTTCGCCTGCTTCGGCGTCGGATTTTTCTTCTGATTCTTCATCCTTGGCGGTCTTTTTGCCAAAGGCCGAGGCCACATAGATGCTTATTTCGTACAGCACAAGCATGGGCGCGGCCATAAGCAGCTGCGAAACCACGTCAGGCGGCGAAAGAATGGCCGCAACAATAAAGATGCCAAGGATGGCGTAGCGGCGTACCCGGCGCATAAGCGCGGCTGTGATAATGCCCATGCGCGCCAGAAAAAAGGCGAACAGGGGCATTTCAAACACCAGACCAAAGGCGAGAATGAGCTTGAGCACAAAGCTCAAATAATCGCTGATCTTGGGCATGGCCACAATGGTGTCGGTGGCGTAACTCACAAAAAAGGCAAAGGCATTGGGAAAGACCACAAAGTAGCAAAACGCGCCGCCGCTGATGAAGAAAAATGCCGACATAAAGGCCACAGGCAGAATGTGCCGTTTTTCTTCTTCATACAGGCCGGGGGCTATGAAGGACCATATCTGGTAAAAAATGACCGGGCTGCTCACAAACACGCCTGCCACAAAAGAAATGTGCATGCGTGTAAAAAAGCCTTCGGGCAGGGTGGTGTAGATGGCGTGCGAGCCTTCGGGCAACACCTTGAGCAGCGGGTCGACCAGTGCGTCAAAAATGGGGTCTACAATGGCCCAGCAGGCCATAAAGCCCACCATGACGGCCAGGCAGCAGCGCACAAGGCGGCCGCGCAGTTCCGAAAGGTGGTCCATAAGGCCCATGGGGCGGTCATCGCCTTCCGCCTCTTCCTCTTCGCCTTCCGGTGCGGCGGGAGGGGCGCTTTCGCTCTGGGCGGGCAGGTTTTCCGGCTCTGCCGCAGGGCTCAGCGTTTCGCCCACGGGCGGAACAGGGGGCAGGGGAGGCTGACCGTCGGCCTGCGTTGGCGGCGCGGCCTCGGCAGCCGCGTCAGGGGCGGCTTCCGATCCGGTCTGAGGATCTGCCGTCGCTGCCTCTTGCGCAAGGTCGGCAGCCTGTGCGGGGGCAGCCTCGACCGACGGCGTTTGCGCCGCCGCAGTCGCATCTGCCGCCGGGTCTACCGGGGCCGTTGCAGTATCGTTTACGTTATTAAGGGAAGCATCCCCTGCGGTCTCAGGGGCAGACGTAGCAGCGGCCACCTCAGGGCTCAAGGGTTTGTCTGTGCTCATGCCTTGCCGCCGTTGTCAGTGGCTGCGGCAACCTGCGCTGCGCCTGAGGCGGCTGGCTGCTTTACTTCGGCTGCCTCAGCCTCGGCCCTGGTTTTGGCAAGGGCCTCGGCCAGCGGGCTGCCCGCGGGGGGCGTTGCCGGGGCGGCGTCTGCCTTGGCGTTTGCGGGGCTTTCCACAACCTGAGCGTCCACAACCTTTGCCTCGGCAACCGGCTCAGCGGTGGGGGCCCCGGTTGCGGCGGCCTCCTGCGAGTTCTCGGCTGCATGGGCTTCGGCGGCAACAGGCTGGACGGTCTGGGCCGCCTCCTGCTGGGCTGCTGGCGCGGCCTGCCCGGCCTGCGCCGTGGAGCTGGTTGCGGAAGCGTCAATGACAGCCTCGGAGGCAGGTATGTTTTCGCCCTGCGCTGTTGCTGTCGCCGTGCCAGCCGCTTCAGCGCCTTCCTTGGCCGCGCGCGCTTCCTTGGCCGCTGCTGCGGCTTCCTTGGCTGCGCGGGCAGCCTCCTGCTTGCGTTTGCGTTGTTCTTCCTCCTCGGCCTCAGCATTCAGCGTGCGCTGAAAATCTGTGGAAACCCGGCGGAATTCACCCATGGCCTTGCCCAGCGTGCGCGACACGTTGGCGAGGCTTTTGGGGCCAAGAACAATGAGGGCCACCACCAGGATGACCAGAAGTTCAGAGCTTCCTATCCCAAACATGCTGCCCCCCTATTCCCACTCAATGGTGCTCGGCGGTTTGGACGAAACGTCGTACACCACGCGGTTGACGCCCTTGACCTCGTTGATGATGCGGCTCGACATGCGCTCGATGAGCTCTGCGGGCAGCCGCGCCCAGTCGGCGGTCATGGCGTCCACGCTGTCTACCACGCGCAGGGCGATCACATGCTCGTAAGTGCGGCCATCGCCCATGACGCCCACGGTCTTGAGCGGCAGCAGCACGGCAAAGCCCTGCCACACCTTGCGGTACCAGCCGGATTCGCGCAGCTCCTGCTGCACGATCTTGTCGGCCAGACGCAGTATCTGCAGGCGTTCTTCGGTAATTTCACCAAGCACGCGGATGGCCAGACCGGGACCGGGGAAGGGATGCCGCCACACGATGGAGTCGGGCATGCCAAGCTCTGCGGCAACCTTGCGCACTTCGTCCTTGAACAGTTCGCGCAGGGGCTCAATGAGCTTGAGTTTCATGGAGTCGGGCAGACCGCCTACGTTGTGGTGGCTCTTGATGACGGCGCTGGGGCCCTTGTGCGACACCGATTCGATAACGTCGGGGTACAGCGTGCCCTGCGCCAGAAACTCCACCTCGGGCAGCTTTTTGGCTTCTTCGTCAAAAATTTCAATAAAGGTGTGGCCGATGATCTTGCGCTTTTTTTCCGGATCGTCCACGCCAGCAAGCTTGGAGAGAAAACGCTCCTGCGCCTGCACAAAATTGAGGTTGAGGTCAAAGTGCTCGCGCAGGTAGCTGACAACCTCGTCGCCTTCGCCAAGGCGCAGCAGTCCGTTATCCACAAAGATGCAGTGCAGGCGCTTGCCGATGGCCTTGTTGAGCAGCACGGCCACCACGGTGGAATCAATGCCGCCCGAAAGCGCGCAGACCACATGGCGGTCGCCCACCTGCTCGGCCATTTCGGCAACCACGCGCTCCACAAATGAAGACATGGTCCAGTCAGGCTTGATGGCGGCAACCTTGAACAGGAAGTTGCGCAGCATGCGCTCGCCGTCTACGCTGTGGTGCACCTCGGGATGGAACTGCACGGCGTATATCTTGCGGGTTTCGTCGGCCATGGCAGCCACGTCAAGGGTGGGGGTGCGGCCCGTGATGGTAAAGCCTGGCGGAGGCGCAAGCACCTTGTCGCCGTGGCTCATCCACACGCGGCTGGTCGACGCGATGCCATCCCACAAGGGGCAGGCCGCGGTGAGGGTGAGGTCGGAAGGGCCGTACTCGCGCGTGAGCGACTGGGCAAGCTGGCCACCGAGATTCTGGGCCAGCAGCTGCATGCCGTAGCAGATGCCAAGCACCGGCACGCCGAGATCAAGAAAACCGGGGTCAAGCACCGGGGCGTCGGCTTCGCCCACGCTGGCGGGCCCGCCTGAGAGAATGATGGCGGAGGGCTTCATGGCCGCCACCTGGGCGGCTGTGGTAATGCAGGAATGTATTTCGGAGTAAACCCCGGCTTCGCGCACGCGGCGCGCGATGAGCTGGGTAACCTGTGAGCCGTAGTCAATAATGATGACTTTGCTGGGCATGTGTGTCCTCGCCTGGTGCTGGCCGTGGCCTGTTGCTGTGCGCCGCTTCCGTGCGCCCGGTTGATCGTTTGCCCGATCTTGCGCCTGATCGCTCGTCCGATCGGCTCGATGCCGGGGCTTGTGGGGAAGCGCAACCGCCTTGCCGCCGTCGCGCTTCCCGCAGATGTCGCCGCGAGATGGGGTTTGCCCCCGTCAGGGAACTCCTGCCCTGGGTGCGCTTGTGCAGCGCGGTGCCAAAAAGCAGGCTCAGTCAATACCGTCGGGGGCTGCAGCCGCTTGTCGCGGTCTGGCCTAGTTCTCGATGCGGTAGTTGGGAGCTTCCTTGGTGATGACAACGTCGTGCACGTGGCTTTCGCGCAGGCCCGCCGGTGAAATCTCGCAGAAGGTAGTGTTTTCAAAAAGGTCGTTCAGGTTATGCGCGCCCACGTACCCCATGCCCGAGCGCAGGCCGCCCATGAGCTGGTACACGGCTTCCATGACCGGGCCACGGTAGGGCACGCGGCCAACGATGCCTTCGGGCACGAGCTTTTTGCTCTTTTCCTGGAAGTAGCGGTCGGAGCTGCCTTCCTTCATGGCGTCGATGGAGCCCATGCCGCGATATATCTTGTAGGTGCGGCCCTGATACAGAATTGTTTCGCCGGGGCTTTCTTCGGTACCGGCAAAGAGGGAGCCGATCATTACCGAATGCGCACCTACCACGAGGGCCTTGACGATGTCTCCCGAAAACTTGATGCCGCCGTCGGCGACGCAGCAACGGTCCATTTCGCGCGCGGCGCGGCTGCCTTCCATAACGGCGGTAACCTGCGGCACGCCCACGCCTGCCACGATACGGGTGGTGCAGATGGAGCCGGGTCCGATGCCGACCTTGACGGCGTCGGCACCTGCTTCAAGGATGGCCTTTGCGCCTTCGTAGGTCGCCACGTTGCCTGCCACCAGCTGGCAGTTGGGAAACGCGGTCTTGACCATGCGGATGGCCTTGAGCACGTTGAGCGAGTGGCCGTGCGCCGAGTCGAGCACCAGCACGTCCACGCCTGCCTCGAGCAGCTGCTCGGAGCGTGATTCGCAGTCGCGGCCAATGCCGATGGCAGCGCCCACGCGCAAGCGGCCGTTGGAGTCTTTGCAGGCGTTGGGGTATTTTTGGACCTTGTCGATGTCCTTCATGGTGATGAGCCCGCGCAGGAGACCCTGGTCGTCAACCACCAGCAGTTTTTCGATGCGGTGCTCGTGCAGGTGACGCTTGGATTCTTCAAGCGAGGTGCCCATGGGCACGGTCACAAGGTTGGTGCTGGTCATCACTTCTGAAACGCGCACCGCTGCGCCGTCCTGCACAAACCGCACGTCGCGGTTTGTCAGAATGCCCACCAGACGGCCATCTTCCACCACCGGCAAACCCGAAACGCGAAAGTCGGACATGAGGTCCATGGCTTCCTGCACGGTGTTGTTGGGCGAGATGGTCACGGGGTCAAGAATCATGCCGCTTTCGCTCTTCTTGACTTTTTCCACTTCAAGACGTTGGCGGGCAACGGGCATGTTTTTGTGGATAATGCCAATACCGCCCATGCGGGCCATGGAGATGGCCATGGCCGATTCCGTCACGGTGTCCATGGCGGCAGAAAGCAGGGGGATGCGCAGGGGAATTTCGGGGGTGAGCCAGGTGGAGATGTCTACGGCGTCAGGAGTGATGTCCGAAAAGCCGGGGACTAGCAAAATGTCGTCAAAGGTCAGCGCCTTACCGCGATTGGTGAACATGACGTCCTCGTAATTGGCTGTAATAATTCTGAAAATTATAATCCAAAAGACTATCCCCTTGTGCCTCATATGTCAATGAGGGCAGCGCTCGCCAGCCCTTGGGCCACAAGGGGTTGCGGGTGCGCAGGATATCCGTGCCGGTGGCTGTTTCAGCGTAAAAAAACATGGGCGGTCTGTGTACCGCCGGGGCGCAAACTCCGCAGGGCGGGGTTTGTCATCGTATTCAAGCGTGGTTTCGCGCCCTGGCGCGCGCGGCATGCGCGGCGGGTTGCACCCGTACGGCAGGCGCGGTGCGCGTTTATGCCGTTCGAGGGGGTGCTGGCGACCTACAGCTTTTAGCCGATTTTTGCAAGGGGGCTGGCAGCCCTTGAGCGGTGGAGCTTTGCGGGCGGGCCTGCAAAAAGCCTCTCGTGCGCGGGCATTCTGCGCGTAAGGCTTGACGTGCTGCCCCAAACAGCCTATGAATCAGCACTTCGACCAACGCGCGGCCCTATTGCGAGTAGCGGCTGCGCCAGGGCGGGCGCTACAGCGCCGATTTTTTCGCCGCAGAGGCTGCGGTGCAATGGGGTCTTCATGTTCGAGAGCCTTTCCGACAGACTTTCAGGCGTATTCCGCTCATTCAGCGGGCGCGGCCAGCTTACCGAAGAAAACGTGCAGGCAGGCCTGCGCGAGGTGCGCCTTGCCCTGCTTGAAGCGGACGTCAACTTCAAGGTCGTTAAAGACTTTGTGGAAAGCGTGCGCGAAAAGTGTCTGGGGCAGGAGGTGCTCAAGGGCGTCAGCCCGGCCCAGCAGGTGGTCAAGATTGTTCACGACGAGCTTGTGCAGCTGCTTGGCGGCGAAACCGCCGGGCTCAACCTGCAGGGGCGCGAGCCTGCGGTCATCATGCTGGTGGGCCTGCAGGGCTCGGGTAAAACCACCTCTGCGGGCAAGATTGCCAATATTCTGCGCAAGCAGAAAATGCGGCCCTATCTTGTGCCCGCCGACGTGTACCGCCCGGCCGCCATTGATCAGCTGACCGTGCTGGCAAAGCAGCTCGACATACCCTGCTACCCCTCCACGGTGGACATGAACCCCGTGGAAATCGCCAAGGCCGCGCTTGAAAAGGCCCGCGAAGATCAGGCAACCGTGCTGCTGCTTGATACCGCTGGCCGCCTGCACGTGGACGAGCTGCTCATGCAGGAGCTGGTTGCCATAAAGCAGGCCGTGCAGCCGCAGGAAATTCTGTTTGTGGCCGACGCCATGACCGGTCAGGACGCCGTGACCGTGGCCGAAAGCTTTAACGAGCAGCTTGGCATTACCGGCGTGGTGCTCACCAAGATGGACGGCGATGCGCGCGGCGGCGCTGCTCTCTCCATCCGCTCGGTTACCGGCGCGCCCGTCAAGTTTGTGGGCATGGGCGAAAAGCTGTCCGAGATGGAGGTCTTCCATCCCGACCGCATCGCCGGGCGCATACTTGGCATGGGCGACGTGCTCACGTTGGTGGAAAAGGCGCAGAGCACCATCAACGCCGAAGAAGCCGAAGAACTGGCCCTCAAGATGAAGAAGGCCAGCTTTGACCTTGAAGATTTCCGCACCCAGATGCGCCGCATCAAAAAGCTTGGTTCGCTCGACAGCATCCTTAAGATGATTCCTGGTATGGGGGGCCTGCGCGAAAAGCTGGCCGAAGCCAGCGGCGCCATGCCTGAAAAGGAAATGGAGCGCACCGAGGCCATCATCAATTCCATGACCATGGCCGAACGTCGCAACCCCGACATCCTCAACGGCAGCCGCAGGGCGCGTATTGCCAAGGGCTCGGGCGTTACCGTAGCTCAGGTAAACCAGCTTGTGCGCCAGTTTGAGCAGATGCGCCAGATGATGAAAGGCATGATGGGCGGCAAGGGCGCCAAAATGCCCTCCATGCCCCGCATGCGCGGCATGCCCCCCGGCATGAACCTGCCCAAGGGGCTTGGCGGTATGGGCGGTATGCCCAACATGGGCGGCATGGGTGGAATGCCCGGCATGCCGGGGATGGGTGGAATGCCCGGAATGGAAGGCATGACCGGAGCGCGCGCTGGCGCGACCAAGGCCGCGCCCAAAAAACGCAAGAAAAAAGAGCGCCCCAAGCGCAAAAAAAAGTAAACAAATTTACGGGGCAAGGAGCGCCGCCACGCGCGGCAGTAAATCTCTTTGCGCCAGGGCTTCCCGCCCTTGCCCTTTCCCGGGCGCAACGCTAACATAACATCAATCAAAGGGAGTTGGACTCATGGCAGTAAAGTTGAAATTGACCCGCCTTGGCAGCAAGAAGCACCCCTTCTACCGTGTGGTGGCCGCTACCGACGAAACCCGCCGCGATGGCCGTCCGCTGGAATTCCTGGGCTACTACAACCCCATGGTCAATCCGGCTGAAGTGAAGCTTGACGCTGGCAAGATTCAGGAATGGCTGGGTCGCGGCGCTGAGCCCACCGACACAGTGCGCGCTCTGATCAAAGAGCACCTGGCCTAGTTTTCGGGCTTTTCTTTGCGGCGGCGCAAGGCCCACGGCAAATCTCTTTCAGGCAAGGCCTGAAGGAGAATTTTGCTGCGGGCTGTTCTTTGGGAAAGCTCAGGCAATATTTTTCCCGGTTCCAACGGACCGGCGGCGGCCTGCTTGCAGGCCCCGTTTGAGTCGTGGACGTGCATGCGCGCCCTGGCTCTCAGGCTGACCCCCCACTGGAGGTACTTATGAAAGCCCTGATAGAATACATTGCCCGGTCCCTGGTGGACAACCCCGAAGATGTGCAGGTCAGCGAGGTTGAAGGCGAACAGACCACGGTTCTTGAGCTCAAGGTCGCCAAAGAGGACCTTGGCAAGGTTATCGGCAAACAGGGGCGCACGGCGAGAGCCATGCGCACCATCCTGAGCGCCGCATCCATCAAGTGCAAAAAACGCACAGTGCTGGA
Organism: Desulfovibrio desulfuricans; assembly: GCF_004801255.1. NCBI lineage: Bacteria > Pseudomonadati > Thermodesulfobacteriota > Desulfovibrionia > Desulfovibrionales > Desulfovibrionaceae > Desulfovibrio > Desulfovibrio desulfuricans. Next base: position 764,462 of record NZ_CP036295.1, read on the forward strand.
AATTATGGAGTAGCGCCGCGTTTTTTCCCGCTCGTTGCCGCCTTGCGGCGGCAGTGAAGGGAAAAACCGGTTCCGCCTGTTGCACTGTCTGTCGGTGCGGCAACAATCAGCCAGCCGCTCTGCGGCAAAACTGGAAATATGACGGAATCCTGGATTCACATGGGTACGCTGGCGCGGCCCCACGGCATCAAAGGGGAGATCTGCATCGACTGGTATGCGGACTCCCCCTTGCTTTTGGGCATGCCTCTCTGGTTGCAGCGGGGCAAGGATGAACCCCGCAAGGTCAAAATAGCGGCGGTGCGTAGCCACAAGGAGCGCCCCCTGCTGCAGATCGAGGGGGTTGCCGACCGCACGGCGGCCGAGGCCCTGCGCGGCTGCCAGCTGCTCATGCGGCGCGAAGACCTGCCCGAAACCGATGACGACGAGATGTATCTGGAAGACCTGCTTGGCTGCGACGTGCTCTTGCCCGACGGCAGTCGCATAGGCAGGCTCGACCATTTTGAATACCCGGCTGACCTTGAAATGTGGGTCATCATGACCGACGACGACAAGGAAGTGCTCTTTCCCGCCCGGCCGGAGTTTATCGCGGGCTTTGACATGGACGGCCCTGCTGTGGTCATTGACCCGCCAGAGGGGCTGCTGGACATCTACCTTGCCGAGGGCAAGTAAGGCCCGGCTGACCTACAGGCCTGGCTGATCCGCCTGGCAGGTCCGTCTGGCTGGCCCACATGGCTGGTTAGGCCAGGCAACCACAAATTTTGCCCGCCCCTGGCGGCTGGCGAGACAGTACACGCGGTTTGCGCGCGTGGCGGATATGGGGAGAAGCTTTCAGCCGAAGGTTTCTCCCCTGAAACTATTGCGCGGTCCACTGGCGCAAACCGTCGCCGGTACAGACCGGAACAATCGCACAACAGACAGGACAAACCATGCCGGAATTGCCGGAAGTAGAAACCGTTGCCCGCACCCTGCTGCCTCATGTGCAGGGCTGCGTCATCACCGGGGCGCGGCTGCTGCGCGATTCGAGCCTGCATCCCCTGAGCTTGCGGCCAGAGGATTTGCAGGGCTGCGTCATTACCGGCGTGGGCAGGCGGGGCAAGCTGCTGCTGCTTGAGCTGGACGCCGCGCAGGCGGTGAATGAAGGCGTGCGGGGCGCGACCGGCCTGAGGCTGGCGGTGCATCTGCGCATGACTGGCAGGCTCATGACCCACGAGGCCCATGCCGAGCCGGGGCCGCACACGCGTTGCGTGTTTGCGCTGCAAAGCGCCGGGGGCGAGGCTCGCTGTCTGTTTTTTGATGATGTGCGGGCTTTTGGCGTGTTGCTGGCGGGTACGCCGCAAACCATGCAGCGTTGGGACTTCTGGCGCGAGCTTGGGCCAGAGCCGCTGGAACTGACCGAAGCGGCCTTCAGCGCCCGCCTCGACGGTAAAAATTCGGCCATCAAGGCCGTGTTGCTGGACCAGAAAGTGCTGGCGGGCGTGGGCAATATTTATGCGGACGAAAGCCTGTTTGCCGCAGGCATTGACCCGCGCCGCAAGGCGGCCTCCCTCTCGACGGCGCAGCGAGGCCGTCTGTTGCGCAGCCTCAAGGATGTCTTGCTGCTGTCCATCTCGCAGTGCGGCAGCTCCATACGCGATTACCGCGACGCCAACGGCAATGTGGGGGCGTTTCAGAACTGCTTTGCCGTGTACGGCAGGGGCGGGCAGGCCTGCCGCGCCTGCGGCCGCAGCCTGGAAAAATGCAAGGTGGCGGGCCGGGCCACTGTCTACTGCCCGCACTGCCAGAAGTAGTTTACTGTTCCTGCGGGGCATCCCGCCCCCGCACTATTCCTCCATGCACCATCCCCGACCTTTTCAGGGCGCGGGCCGTACGCGGATGCTGCGCCGCGCGGCGCGTCCCGCGTCGTCCACCACCCGTACCGTCACATCGCCCAGACCCGTCTGCCACAGCAGCGGCTCGCCCGGCGCGGTGCTGCCCACATAACTGTCATTGGCAAACCAGTAGAGCTCGCGCACGCCAGCCTCGGCATGGGCCATAAAGACCATGCTGTCGTTCTGCGCCTCCGCCGTACGGCGGTAGATCAGGCCGCTTTTGGGCTGAATAATGGCGGGCGGCTGGCCTGCAACCTTCTGCTCACGCCGGCACTGCTCTTCAAAGGGCGGCGGGGGCGGTTTGGGCATGCCCGCGCGGGCAAACATGCGGGCCAGATCGCTGGGCCAGAACTCCCATATGCGCTGCTCCGTGCGGCCCTCCTGCGGAATGCAGGCCCGCAGGCCGCTGGCTTTGTCGATGAGTATGGGCCGAAATACGCCCGACGGGGCCACCGGCGAAACACCGGGGATAAACCAGGCGAGCGTGGTTTCCGGGCACAGGGATGTATCAAGGTCGCCCGTTGCGGCGCACACGCGCATTTTTTCCACATTGAGGCCGGGGGCCGGATCGCGGAAGGGATCCGTCATGGGTTCTGCGGCCGTCAGCTCGCGGGCCATATCCATAAACAGCGGCGCTGCCACCATGCCGCCCACCAGTAGCGGATTGGCGGCATTGTTGAAATTGCCCACCCATACGGCCAGCACGTAGGGGCCAAACTGCCCCACGGCCCAGGCATCGCGAAAGCCGTTGGACGTGCCGGTTTTGAGGCGCACGGGCAGCACCACGCCGCCCTGCGAGCGCGCCATCCTGTCCGGGTCCTGCGCTTCAAGCATGGACAGCGTTACAAAGGCCGCCTCGGGCGTCAGCAGGGGCAGGGCAGGGGCCGAAGGGGCCTCGTCGGCAAGAAAGCGCAGGGGCCGCCACACTCCCTTGTTGGCCAGCATGGCGTACAGGCCCGCCAGTTCGCGCATGCTTACCTCAGCCCCTCCAAGCACCAGAGACAGCCCGTAGTGGTCGGCGCCGTCGGCAAATTCCACCCCGGCGCGGCGCAAAAATTCGTAGAGCGTGGGCCGGGTAAGCCTGGCCGTCAGCGTTATGGCGGGTACGTTGCGGCTGGCGCGCAGGGCTTCAGCGGCGGAAAGCGGGCCGCGAAATGCGCCGTCGTAGTTTTCCGGATCATAGCCGGCAAAACTGTGCGGCGTGTCGGCCAGCAGGGTTTGGGGATGGATGAGGCCCTGCTCCAGCGCGAGGGCGTAGATCATGGGCTTGAGGGTTGAGCCGGGCGACCGGCGCGCCCGCGTGCCGTCAACCTGGCCTTCGATGGCGCGGTTAAAAAAGTCGGCGGACCCTGCCAACGCGCGCACCTCCATGCTGGGCCAGTGCAGCAGCAGGGCGGCGCAGTTGGTGAGCCCGTAGGCGCTGTGGCGGGCGGCAAAGCGCGCCAGCTGGCGCTCCATGCGGCGTTGGGCGGTTGTGTCGAGGGTCGTGCGCAGGGTGTCCACGCCGGGGCGCTGCAAAAGTTCGGTGCTGAGATGGGGCGCGACAAAGGGCATGTCCTGCGGGCTGTAAACGCGCAGGGGGGCAGATTCCTTTTTGCCAAACCATGTTTCGTTGAGCCTGTGCACGGCCTGGGTAAAGGCCTTGTTGTCGGGGGCGGGCCTGCGCCGGGCAGGGTTTTGCGGCACAAGCATGAGGGCGGCACTCTCCGCCGGGGCCAGCTGGGCGGCGGTTTTGTGAAAATAGCACACCGCCGCCGCGCCCAGCCCTTCCACATTGCCGCCGTAGGGGGCCAGGTTGAAGTAGGCTTCGAGAATTTCTTGCTTGCTGTAGTGCCATTCAAGTTGCAGGGCCAGCAGCATCTGTTGCAGTTTGGCCCGCATCCTGCCGGTTTCAAGCCCGGCGGAGAGCCGCGCCACCTGCATGGTGATGGTCGAGCCGCCCATGCGGCGGCCGCCCGCGACAATACCGGCTGCGGCCCGGAAGAGCGAAAGGGGGTTGATGCCGGGGTGATGCCAGAAGTACCTGTCTTCGTACCGCAGCACGGTGTCCACCGCAGCCGGGGGAATATCGGCAAGACGGGTGCGGATGCGGTATTTTTGGTCGGCGGCAAGGCTCACGCGCATGATGCCGCCGCGTTTGTCCAGCACCATGCGCGAAAAGGGCACGCCTTCCAGCGGATGGGGGCAAGGGGCAAGAGCCAGCCAGACGAGCAGCGCCGCCAGCGGCAGGGCCGCAAGGCCAACAGCGGCAGCAACGCGCCGTCTGCGCCGCAGGGCGGCGCAGACGGCATGAATTGCAAGCAAGGCCCGGTTGCGCGCTAGCGGCAAGGCCAGACAAAGCCGGGCGAGAGGGCTATTCGACCGAGACATTTCCGCCGCCCGTGCGGGCGTTGACTGCCGGGTTGTACATGGCCTCCGCCGTGGCGGCGGGCAGCGCAAAGCGCCCGCGCGAGGCCGCCCGCACCTTGTAGGTAAAGGTTTGGCGGTCGCCGTTCAGGTCCACAAAGAAGATGCCCCTGTCCTCGCGGCGTTCGTAGCGCACCAATCCATCCTGCGGCTGGCTCTGGCCGGTCTTTTCCAGCACAGGCTCAAAGCCGCCGGGCAGCAGATCCACCAGCACCACGTTGCTGATCTCGCTGGCCGCCTGCACGGCCAGCTCAACCGTGATCACGTCGCCGAGTTTTGCCGTGGTCACGGCTTCGCCCCTGGAATCAACGTAACGCCGCTGCAGACTGATGCCGCTGGCGGATTCGCTCATGGGCGTACGGTCAAACCCCTCGGTTGTGGTCAGCAGACTGAGCAGGGGCTCGCCCTGCGGCATTTCCACCCGGTAGCGGGTGCAACCCGGCGCATCCAGCACCAGTGCGCCGCCAAGGGGCTGGGCCGGGGCCTCCGCCGGGGTAAAGCCCTGCGCATATTGCTGGCAGGTCAGCCGCAGGCTGTCTGTCTTGACGGCGGCGGCATCCCCCATGGCCAGCAGGGTTCTGGCTGCAAGGCCCATGTCCACAGTGGTGGCATCGGTGCTGAAGGCGCTGTCGAGCAGGTCGTCCATACGCAACTGTTTTTTCTTTTCGGGGAAGTGCCGCACCACCATGAGAGCATGCAGCGCCCTGGCGGCGCCGTTGCTCATGAAGCTGTCGTCGCAGCGGGCAATGGTTGCGGGCATACGCTGCTCGGCCCGGCGGCGCAGGCGCAGCATGTCAAAGCTGTCGGCAAGAAAGGCCGCGGCTATGTCGGTTTCCCACCCACGGGTATTGTCCTTGAGCCATTGCTCGAGGCGCTCCAGGTCCTGGGTCATGATGCGGCCATCGCGTTGCAGAATCCACGCCGCGTACAGTTTGACGCGGGCGTCGGCTATGTCGGTTGGCGAGCGGCCCACCATGGATTCGAGCGTATCAAGCAGATGCTGCGAGAGGCCCTCGGGCGTGACGGTTCCGCTGTCGCGCAGGGTGAGCAAAAAGTCAGCCGCGTAGGCGGTGACAAAGTCGTTGGCCGTGCTGCCGGGCCACAGGCTTACCCCTTCGTATTGGGTAAAGTTGCCCATGATGGCCGAGAGCGCGGCGCTGACAACCGCGTTGCCCTGCTTGAGCAGGGTCTCGGGGCTGAGGTTGGGGTTGCGCAGCACCTCGTGCCGCGCCTCGGGCGCGCCCAGCAGGGCCGCATAGGGCATGGCGCGGCTGATGAGCTGCTCTGTGCAGCCGTAAGGATATGTGTTGAGGCGGGCAAGCAGCGAGCGCAGGGCAAGCACGGGCATGGCCCCCGCGCTGGCCTGACCCTTGGCTTCGTAGGGGTACAGCGTGCGCTGCACGTCCACGGTCGCGGGCCCGCGCAGGGGGGTGACGGTCTCTGTGCGCAGCCAGGGTACTGGCGGACGGATGGAAACCGTCTGGGTGCGGACGACAGGTTTGTCCGCGCCGGGTTTTACCGCCCCGGTCTTGACATCCTTGGGTTCTTCAAGGCTAGCGGTAAAGCGCACCGCAGCCTCGCCCAGCGTATCCTGCGCCCGCATGCGGAAGTTGACGGTCGCCTCGCCGTTTTCGTCCACAGCGACGGTTTGCGGGGCGGGCTGCTGCACAAAGGCCAGCCCGCCGGAGGCGCTCTCCATACTCACGCGTATGCGCGTGCCGGGGCCGCTGCCCTCCACCGTATTGGCCACCACCAGCGCCCCGTCAAATTCGTCGCCGGGGGCTGCGGCCAGGGGCAGCAGAGGTTTGAGAATAAGCGTGCCGCGCACTTCCATGGATGCTTCGGTTCTGCCAGCCTGGGCATTACCCTGTTTGGGAACCGTGCTGCCCACGGCCATGATGCGTATTTTGCCGCTGGCGTATTGCGGTACGGTAAAGCGTACTTCCGTCCCGTTGGCGTCCACGGGCACGATTTCCTGCCACAGGGCAAAGGGCGGCTCGCCCCGGCGTTTGAAGGGGTTGAGAAAGCGCCCGCCGGGGCCGGACATGTCGCCGCCAAAACCGGGGATACGGCCCCGCAGGCGAGCATGGTCGGGCATGAGCAGGTCAAAGATCTGCATGGTTTCCACATCCAGCGCCCTGTCGCCCAGCAGGTCGCGCAGCGGATCTGGAGTGGTAAAGCCGGTGAGCTGCAGCACGCCTTCGTCCACGGCAAAGATCAGCGCCCGCCCCGGTACGCGGGAGGTCAGGCGCACCGTGACGGCATCGCCCGGCAGGGCGCGGGCTGGCGCGGTAAGGGCAAGGCCCATGTCGCGCTGGTCCATGCCCGACATGAACGGGGCCACGGCCACCACATGGGGTTTCATGTAAATAACGTCCGAATCCAGCGAGCGGGCGTATGACACGTTGACGTAGCCGCGCCCCTGAAAATCGTCGGGAATGCGTATCTCCTGCACGCTTTCGCCTGCCTGGGCCGTAAACCATGCCTGCGTCAGGACGTTCTCGCGCTCGATGGTGATGAGGCCCGCGCCCGCATAGGGGGTGGAAAGGCGCATCTTGATGGTTTCGCCGGGGGCGTACTGCTGTTTTTCAAGCTTGAGGCGCAGATCGCCCCTGGCCAGCGATTCGGCGGAGAGAGCCGAAGGCTGGGCCAGCCGGTTGCCCGCCACGGTATAGGGAATAATCGCCAGCACGGCTCCGTCGGGCTGCCGCACGGTAAGCAGAAAATCACCGGCGTCGGTCGTGGGCAGCGGCAGGGAGAGACCCTGCGCGCCAAGATCAAGGCTTGTGCGGGCCAGCTCCGTATCCACGGGCGTGGCGTCGTAGCGGTATTCGCCGCGCGAGTCGGTGACCAGGCTGTTGACGTAGCGCCGGGCGGAGAACACGGCTTCGGCCGTGGACAGCGTGACGGGCGCAAGGTCGTTGTTCAGCACCAGCAGGTGCAACGATGCCCTGGCGTTTTGCGGGATGTAGTCGAGGTTGTTGACCTCGCCCTCGGGCTTGTAGCCAAGGGCCATCGTCAGCGGCGAAAACAGCGCGTCAAGCTGGCGCGTCACGGCTCTGCCGCCCGCGGGTTCAAAGCCTTCGATCTGCACGGCCCCGCGCAGCGTGCCTGCCTGCAGCCTGCCCAGCGGCAGCGCAAACGAGGCTATGCCCTTGCTGTCGGTAAAGGCGGCGGGCAGGTCCTGCGACTGGCCTTCGCCCTCAAATCCCGCAGGTTCGTAAAAAGTGTAGTCTTCAAATCCCGCAAAGTGCAGGCGGCTTTTTTCCGTGCGCAGGGTCGCCTGCACGCGGTGGTTGCCTGCCGGTTCGCCATACAGGTTGTCGAGCCGCGCCTGGGCCACCACAGCCGGGGCGTCCTGCCCTGTGCGTATCCAGCCCTTGGGTGCGGCGGGGCTGAAGGAGGCCGCGAGGGCCAGCGTATCGGGCTGAAATTCCTCCACGCGCACGCGGGCGTTGCCCAGCACGGGCGAAGCGCCGGAGCGGGCGTTGCCGCCGGGCAGGCGCACGTCAAGCTGGTATGAACCTACGGGCGCGTCGACAGGGCAAGACCAGTCAAAGGAATTGAGCCCGTCGTCGCCCACGGTGAAGGCCCGGCGCATGACCTCCGCGCCGGTGGGGCTGACCAGCACGGCCTCAAGCGGCAGACCGGCGGGCATGGGCTGCCAGTCAAAGCGCCGTACAATGCAGCCAAAGTGCAGGGTTTCGCCCGGCAGATAGATGCCGCGCTGGCTGAAAACCGAGGAGCTGAGGCCGTCGGCTGAGGTGTGGCGGCCAGAAATGGCAAAGTTGCTGTAATCCACCATGCGGGCGGCGTCGTCGAGCGAAAGCCACGCCAGATCCTGCGGGGCTGCATCCTTGCCAGCCTCGGCGGTTTTACCTGCGGCGGGGGCCAGGGCCACCACGGCCACGGGGCGTTTTTCGCGTTCAAGGCCGTTGGCGGGCGGCAGATCGGCGCGGCCCTGGGCGTTGGTGACGGCGCTTTGCAGCGGCAGGCCGTTTGCGCCCAGCAGGCGCACCTCGGCGCCCTGTACGGGCTTGCCCGTGCCAAGGTGCTGCACAAAAACCGTGCGCGCGCCGTCGCCGGCCGTTTTAACGGTCAGGCCCATATCTGTAATCAGCAGCATGCGCGAGGCATAGGCAACGGATTTGTCTCCGTCGTAGCCGGTCAGCTCCATACGCATGAGGCCGTGCATGGGCTCCTTGCCGCCGCGCAGCAGCGGGGCCAGATCCAGCACGGGAAAGGCCGACGTGCCGGGCTGCTCCTTGCGTACCTCCAGTCGGCCCTCCACAGCGTCGCTCATGACGTCCATGTCTGTGGGAGGCGTTTGAAAGCCAGATTCCCTGGCCGCGAGGGCAAGAAAAGGATCGCGTACGCGTTCGGCCCGCCAGACCACGGATGTGAGGCCGGTGGCGTAAATATCCAGTTTTTTTTGCCCGCTCAGGGTCAGCACGTTGCCGGGCTGCAAAAAGTCCACTTCCCTGCCCAGCGAGGGCACGGTCATGATAAAACGGCGTACCTGCGCCGTCTGCGGCCCGGCGGTGGAGGGCAGGCCCTTGTCCACGGCGGCCAGCAGACCCCGGCCAGACTCGGCGGGGATGCGCAGCAGAAGCCGGTCGGCTGGTTCGTCGGCGGCCTGCATAAGCTCCGGCTTGAGGCGCGTGCCGTTTTTGACATCCTCGGCGCTGACGGCGGGCATCTTGGACCAGTCGGCGTCTTTGCCCGCCTCGGCGGTGAGCTTGCGGGGCAACTGGATAAGTTCAAGCTTGCGCAGCAGTTCGGTGGGCAGCACACGCAGGGATGTCTTGACCTCCAGCTGAAATTTTTTGTCCAGCTTGTCGTCGTACACGGGGCTGATGGTGATTTTGACCACATCCATCAGGCGGGCGCGGCCAGTGATGGAAAACATGGCTTCCACATTCTGCGGAGCTTTGGCGTCCTTTTTGGGCGCGGCAACCACGCACTTGCCCGAAGCTTCGGTAAAGGCGGGCAGGCCCTTGATGCTGATGCGCGCTGCGGCGTTGTTTTCCGGCAGGGCCGTAACGGGTGCGGTAACCACCACCTCGTCGCGGCGCTCGTTCCACACCAGACGGGGCTCGCCCAGAGCCAGCCCGCTCTTGGGGTCGCTGGGGGCAATGGATATGCGGCCATCCATGTCTTGCGCGGCCACCGGCCAGAGAAAGCGCAAGGGCACTGATACGGCGTGCGCGCCCTTGGGCGAGGGGTCGATCCAAAATGTCTCTTTGCCCACGCGTACTGCCTGGGGCTGCGTGGCGTACACCGCCTGCCGCTTGAGCGAAAAACGCCCCGGCAGGGCCATTTTTTCGAGCGAGATGGCGTAACGCGTGTCAGGAGCGAGGCGCTCCTTGGGCGTAAACTCCATGGTAGCATCGTCCATCCAGCGCCATACGCCAGCCACCGGCGGGGTCATGCGCACGCCTTCCACCACGCGGCCCTCCTCCCCGGCAGGGGCGGAGGCGCACTGGCGCGACCAGTCCGCGCCGTATTCCTTTTTGCAGCGGGCTTCATCCACCTGAAAGGTTATGGAAAACCCCTCGCGGCGCAGCCAGTTGTCTTCCTGGGGCGAGCTGGGCGCAGCCACCCTGTAGGCTGGCCCGGCCATGGCGGGGGCCGCGTACAGAAAAACAGCCAGAACGGTAAGCAGGAAGCGCAGTTGCGTAGACGGCATGATTCCTCCGCGGTGCGGTGAAAGGGCAGTGTCGGACACCCCGGCATTGGTGCCGGTACGCTGCAAAACACGTGGGAATATGGGCTGATAAGCGGAAGGGCAGCCAGCGCTGGGCGGTGACAAGCCTTTAGGCTATGAATGCCGGATTCGGCAGTATTTGTCTACGGCAGGGACCCGGCGAGCGGCAAACTGGTGCAGGCGGGGAGCAACGCGGGGGATTAGTGCCAGCTTGCGCCGGGGGGAGGCGCAAACCGTAAAAGAAAGAGAGCAAAAGCTGGCCGCTGCTGGCAGGCAAAGCCCGCAGGACGGCTAATGGGGCGCTTTGGGGCAGGCCCGGTCAGCGAGATTGTCGGCATTGAGCCACATGTGACGGATGATGCCGTCCACAAGGCCAATCTTGGGGATGACCATCTGCTTTGCGCCCGACATGTCCACAACGCCCAAAAATATGTCCAGCGCAGGTACGATGACGTCTGCTCTGTAGGCGTTGAGGCCGTATTTTTCCATGCGTTCTTCAAGCGCAAGGCCCAGCAGGTCTTTGTAGAGGGCGCGCAGCTCGGGCGCGCCCACGGGCTTGCCGTCGCGTTTTTCGAGCAGCTTTGAAACCTTGTTGATATTGCCGCCCGAGGCGATGACGCATTCCGGCGCGTAGGTCTGGCCCAATCTGCGCATCTCGGTGCGAAACCGTTCTTTTTCTGCGGGGTCTACGGCATTGGCGAGGATGCGCACCGTGCCGAGCTGAAATGAAAAAGCCTCTTGCAGTTTGCCGTCGCGCAGGGCCACAACCTCTGTGCTGCCCCCGCCCACATCCACGTACAGGGCGCTGTTTACATCGGTATATCTTGCGAGGGCGTTGGCGTTAAAGAGAATCTGCGCTTCTTCAAGCCCGGTGATGATATCGATGCGCAGGCCTGTTTTTTCGCGCACCAGATTCATGATGTCCTGTCCGTTGGCGGCATCGCGCATGGCGCTGGTGGCGCATATGCGGTAGTGGTCCACCCCGTAGGCCCGCATGATGTGGGCAACGCCTGTCATGGCGTCGAGAAAGGCGGTCTGCTTTTGCTCAGAGATTGCCCCGTAGAGAAAAACATCTGTGCCCAGACGGATGGGAATGCGAAGATAGGCGTTTTTTTTGACGGGCTTGTCCGGGGTCAGCTCTTCAACATTGCTGATGAGAAAGCGGATGGCGTTTGAGCCCACATCAACGGCGGCAAGCATGCTGGGTTTCACTCTGTCTCCTCATGCGGCAGTTGGTGAAATTGCCTGGCGGTAATAACGGCGCGCGTTCAGGCGCCATTCAGCAACCCTACACCAAGACCGCGTGAATATACACTGATTTTTGCGGGAGGGGACAGCAAAAAACCTGCGCCCCAGGGCGGCTATATTCGCGGGCAGCGCTACGGTTCCGCAACCTGCGCCGCCTGGGCCTGCGCCTTCGGCAGGGCTTTGGGGGCCGAGGGGCGCTTTCTTTTGACCGGCTTGGGCTTTGGCTCGGCTGCCGCCTGGGCCTGTATGCCCTGCAAAGCCTTGCGGCTGTAGTAGTCGTGCAGCACTGTCTGCGAGCGGCAGGGAACCGCAGATTCGCCCTTGCTGTACCTGTTGGCGCCCGAACCGTCGAGTATGCGGGCCTTGACGTTGTCGGCCCACTGGATGTCAAAAATATCCCGCAGGGTCTGCCGTATGGCCGGACAATGGATGGGAGCGGCCACCTCAAGCCTGCGGTCGAGGTTGCGGGGCATCCAGTCGGCGCTTGAAATATAGGCCAGCTCGTTGCCGCCGTTGCAAAACAGCATGATGCGCGCATGCTCAAGAAATTTATCCACAATGCTGATGGCGCGGATATTTTCGCTGAGCCCCTGCACCTGCGGGTTGAGGCAGCAGGCGCTGCGCACGATAAGCCGTATGTCCACCCCGGCCTTGCTGGCCCGGTAGAGCAGCCGGATCATGGATTCGTCGGTCAGGCTGTTGAGCTTGGCGTGGATAAAGGCCTTTTTGCCCGCGCGGGCGTTGCGTATCTCACGCTCGATGCAGTGGGTAAAAAAGGACCGCATGCACTGGGGCGCAGCCACCAGCTCGCGGCACGAAACAGGCTTGTGCGAGGCATTGAGAAAATTGAAAATGGTGCGCGCGTCTTCGGCGCAACCGGGGTTTGCGGTCAGCAGCCCCATGTCGCTGTAAAGTCTGGCGGTGTCCTCGTTAAAGTTGCCGGTTCCTATGTAGACGTAGCCCGCTTTTTTGCCGCCGTCGGCCCGCTCCACGAGTATCAGCTTGCTGTGCACCTTGAGGTCCTTGAGCCCGTGGATAACGCGCACGCCGCCCTGGTGCAGCATGTCGATGCTTTTGACGTTGCGCTCCTCGTCAAAACGGGCCATCAGCTCTACGCAGGCGGTGACGTTTTTGCCGTTTTGCGCGGCGTTGATCAGGGCGTTGATGATGCGCGAGTGGTCAGCCGTGCGATACAGGGTTATGGAAATATCCGTAACCTTGGGGTCGATGGCCGCCTCGCACAAAAATTCCACCACGTGGTTGAAGGTGTGGTAGGGAAAGTGCAGCAAAATATCCTTGGTGCGCACGACCTTGAGTATGCTGGAAAAAGGCTTGATGTCCGGGTGCTGCAGGGCGGGCATGACGGCGTTTTCGAGGTCGGGACGCACGCGTGGAAAATTCATGAGGCTGCGCATCATGTGGTAGCGCGCGCCGGGGTCAAGCTCGCCCGGTTTGAGGTTGAGCTTTGAGGCAAGCAAAAACAGCAGATCCTCGGGCATGGCCCTGTCGTAGATGAGGCGCACAGGGCGGCCGCGCAGGCGGTGCTCCAGGCCTTCTTCCATTTTTTCGATCAGGCTTTTGGACACGTCGTCGTCGAGGCTCAGCTCCGCGTCGCGCATGACCTTGAAGGTATAGGCCGTTATGCGGTCGTAATTGAACATGAAAAAAATGTTGTTCAGGCACAGCCTGATAATGTCGTCCACAAAAATGATGTCGTGACAGCCGGGCGACGAGGGCATTTTTACAAAGCGCGGGCAGGCCGCGTTGACGGGGATGCGCAGCACGGCGTAGCGGCATTTGCCGGGCGCGGCGGTGGATTCCATCTTGACGGCATGGTATATCTGGCTGTCCTGCAAAAAAGGCAGTCTGGCGGATTTGTTGAGAATCAGCGGCACAAGCTGCGGGTAGACCACATCGCCGAAATACCCCCGGCAAAACGCATCCTGCCCCTCGCTGAGCTGGGTTTCGTCGCGCACGCGTATGCCCTCGTGCTCCAGGGCGTCCAGCACTTCCTCGTAGGTTTCGCGAAAGGCCCTCTGCGCGGCGGCGGCCTTGTCGTTGACGCGCTGCAGCGCCTCGTCCGGCGTCAGGCCGCCCATGAGCAGCGGCTTGATTCTGCTTTTTGAGCGGGTAAGGCGCACCAGCGAAGCCACGCGAACCTTGATGAACTCATCCTGATTGCTGGAAAAAATACCGAGAAAGCGCAGCCGCTGGACGAGCGGGGTGGAATGGTCGCGGGCTTCCTGCAAGATGCGCTCGTTGAAGCTGAGCCAGCTCAGTTCCCTGTTATTCATAATAGCCGAAGGCTTCATGGTGTGCTCCCAATGGCATGTACGTGAGGCCGCAGGGCAATAATTGCCAATGCTTACAGTTGATATGTAAAATGTAATTGTTACAGTTATGTGCCGTGGCGCAGCCTTTGCGCCCCTGCGTGGCCGGGTATGCGGCAGAAGTGCGCCCTGAAATGAGCCCTGAAATGCGGCAGATATGGGGCAGACATGCCGCACGGCAGCGGCTGACAGCGCAAAAAAAAGGGCGTCCGCCTTGCACAAGCGGACGCCCTGACAGGCAAAAGAGGTGCGGGCCTAGCCGCGCTTCATGTCGGCCACAAGGTTGCCGAGGTTTTTGGTTTGCTCGGCAAGGTCGGCCACAGCGCCTGAGGCGGCGTTCATGGCGTGCGCGGTCTGCTCGGCCCGGTCGTTGACCTCGACGATGGACTTGTTGATCTCTTCGCTGGTGGCGGACTGTTCCTCGCTGGCCGTGGCAATGGCCCTCACCTGGTCGGCTGTGGAGAGGGCGTTGTTGACGATTTCGCGCAGGGCTTCGCCGGATTTGTTGGCAAATGTCGTGGCTGTTTCAACCTGCTCGAGCGCGTTGTCCATGCTGCCCACGCTCTTGGCCGTGCTCTGCTGGATGGCCGTGATGGCGTTGCCCACGTCGTTGGTGGACGCCATGGTTTTTTCGGCCAGTTTGCGCACTTCGTCGGCCACCACGGCAAAACCGCGCCCGGCCTCGCCAGCGCGCGCGGCCTCAATGGCGGCATTGAGGGCCAGCAGGTTGGTCTGGTCTGCTATGTCCGAAATGACGTTCATGATGCGGCTGATTGCCTGGGCATGCTCATTGAGCGTGCCCATGTCGTCCTTGAGCGCCAGAGAGACGGAGTGTACGCGGCCGATGCTCTCCAGGGCCTGCCGCACAATTTTTTCGCCGTTTTCGGCATTGGCCCTGGTCTGGTCGGACATGCCCGAGGTGGCGGAAGCGTTGCTTGCCACTTCGCGCACGGTGGCGTTCATCTGGTTCATGGCGGTGGCGGCGTCGCCCAGCCGCAGGGCGGACTCGCCCGAAAGGTGGTTGGCCTGACCTATGTGCGCCTCAAGCTCGTTGGAGGCCGAGGCAATAACCTTGACCACCTCCTCAAGCTGTTCGGCGGCGGCGAGCATGCCTTCGCGGCGGGCGTTTTCTGCCTGCCGACGTGCTTCTTCGGCCTGCTCGGTGGCGGTTTTTGCCAGCGCGGCCTGATGCTGCGCTTCCTCGCCCTGCTGGCGCGAGGTGGTGATCATTTCCTGCAGGTTGCCGACCATGTTGAGCAGGGCGGCGTACAGCTCGGCCAGTTCGCCATAAAACAGCCGGGCGTCAAGGTTGACGTCAAGATCTCCGGTGGCGATCTTGTCGGCTTCCCTGACAATAAGGTTCAGGGGCCGATTGATGGAACGCGCAATGCCCCAGGCAATGCACAGCATGACCAGAGCCACGCTCAGGGATATGACCACGCTGGCGCGTATGGCCGAATTGGTTGCCGCAAAAATTTCATCCTCGGTCTGCAGCATGAGGATCTTCCAGCCGTGGGGCGTTGTGCGCACGCTGGCACGAACCTCCTGGCCGTTGACCTGCGTGCTTGCCGAGCCTTCTTTCATGCCGAACAGTCTGACCAGGCCTGGATCCTGAATATCTTTGCCGATGATTTTACCGGTCAGATTTTTGTCGCGCGGGTCGCAGAGGATGCGCCCCGTGTTTTCAAGCAGCATGAAGTAACCGGTTTTGCCAAAGTTGAGCTCGGTAAAGCGCTGGGAAAGACCGTTGAGCGACACGTCTATGCCAAGCACGCCCGTAAAGTCGCCCTTGCGCGAAAACATTTTGTGCGTGATGGCCACGACCAGCTCGCCGGTGATGGAAAGGTAGCTGTCGGCCAGACCGACCTTTTGCGCGGAGGCAGCGCGCTGCGTGTACCATGGGCGCTTGCTGGTATTGTACCCGGCGGGAACCTTGGTATTGTCGGCTGAAGTTGCGTAGCTGCCGTCGGTATAGCCGGCGTAGACTTCCACATAGTCTTCAGAGCCTTCGTCCAGGCGCACAAGAGGCTGCACGGTTTTAAACGCGTCTACCGAAAGATCGGCGCGTGAAAAAACATCGGCTTCCTTGGTGCTGGAAAAATTGGGAAAAAGCCCGACAGCTTCGGCAATGTAGGGCTCCTGGGCCAGAAGGGCCACATCGCGTTCCGCCCCGCTGATGAATGTTTCCACATAGTTGCTCATAAGCAGCAGCTGGGTGGAGGCATTGGCAAGGTAGCTTTCCTCCGCGTTGTCGCGCATGGTTTTGACCATGACCGGCAGGGTTCCTGCAGCCATGACGACAATGGTAAGAAGAAAACCAAGGATAACCCGCAGTCTGATAGTCATAATCGCTCCTGCGCAATCTAAAGATGGACGGGCGACGGTCTGGCGGACCCGACTCATAGCTGAGCTATCGGTCAGTTTTTCGGAAACTTAATATATGAAACACAAATGTAACCAGCTGACCATGTAGGGGGGAGGCGGCTTACATAAATAATTTGCATATCCCTTGCAAGCGTTGCCGCACGCCGATTGCAAGGGTCTCTTGCCTGCGTGCGCCACTGCATATACCTTTGGGCAAGATGCTGCATAGCCGGTTACGGCAGCTGCAGCCAGCGGCTCATGCCCTGCGCGGTTTGCCCCTGAGCTGGCGCGGCCTGCGGGGCTTGGCGGCGTAGTGTAGAAACAAGGTCGATACAGCAACTGGGTATCCAAAATAATATATCTGGAAGGTAGGCATGGGCGTAAAGAATTTTTGGAGCGCGTGCACGGTGTCGGGCATTGCACGCAGCGGCGAGGAGTTTTTAAAATTTGTCGGGCCGGGTCTGCTGGTGACAGTGGGCTTTATCGACCCCGGAAACTGGGCGGCCAATCTGGCGGCGGGGGCCGAATACGGCTACTCGCTGCTGTGGATGGTGACCCTGTCAACCCTCATGCTTATTGTACTGCAGCACAATGCCGCGCATCTGGGCATTGTGACAGGCAGGTGCATGGCCGAGGCCATAACCGAGTATTTTCCCTGCAGCATCGGGCGGCTGGTGCTGCTCTCCGCCTTTGGCGCTTCGGTCATGACCAGCATGGCCGAGATACTTGGCGGGGCCATTGCCCTACGCATGCTGTTTTCCATCCCCCTGCCCATTGGGGCTACCCTCACCGCTGTGCTGGCGGCAGGTCTGCTGCTGCTCAATTCGTACAACAAGGTGGAAAAGTGGATTATCGGCTTTGTATCGCTGATCGGTATCGCCTTTTTGTACGAATTGTGGCTTGTGCCCGCCGGGTGGGTTCCGCAGGCCGCCGTGGGCTGGGTTACACCCAGTTTTCCCCATGGCTCCATGCTGGTGATCATGAGCGTGCTGGGCGCGGTGGTGATGCCGCACAATCTTTTTTTGCATTCCGAGATCATTCAGAGTCGACAGTGGCACCTTGAGGGCGAAGCCTTTATCAAAAAAAGGCTTGATTACGAGTTTTTTGACACGCTGTTTGCCATGCTGGTGGGCTGGGCCATCAACAGCGCCATGATCATTCTTGCCGCTGCGGTTTTTTGGGTGGCGGGCCAGCAGGTCACCGAGCTGGAACAGGCCAGGGACCTGCTGCGCCCATTGCTGGGCGACGGTGCCTCCGGGGTTTTTGCCGTGGCCCTGCTGTTTGCGGGCGTGGCCTCCTCTGTCACCTCGGGCATGGCCGGGGGCATCATGACCTCTGGCATGGCTGGGGAACCCTACAATACCAAGGATAAACACAGTATCACGGGGATTGTGGGCTCGTTGGGCTGCGGCCTGGTGCTCATCTGGCTGACCAGCGATCCTTTCAAGGGGCTGTTGCTTTCGCAGATGGCGCTTTCGGTGCAGTTGCCCATCACCATGGTTTCGCTTGTGGCGCTGACCTCCTCCCCCAAGGTTATGGGCAAATACGCCAACGGCAAGGGCACAAAACTGCTGCTCTACGTGCTGACCGGCATTGTAACGGCGCTCAATCTTATGCTGCTTGCCAGCGCGCTTGGGTAGGCAACACTGTTTTGCGGGTGAACAATATTGTGTCGTAGTACAATATTGTTCACCCATGCGGCGTGCCTGTTCTGTAAAATATCTTTAAATCAAGCTTGTTATAAATGTTAACAGACGGCATGCTCTTTGCTGCTTCTTAACCGGCCCCCAAACTTTTTGCGGAAAGAGGCACTATGAAAAGGCTCGAGCATCTCATGCAGTCGTTGCAGCAGGCAGACGAAACCCCAGCCCCCGGCAAGGCGGATCTGCTGCTCTACGCTCCCTGCCCGGTCAAGCTGGTGGTCAAGGAGCGCATAGAAGCCATTGCGCAGACGCAAAGCCCTGCGCTGGCAACTCACATTCCCATGGGCTGCACCTCGGTGGACCCCTACGACCCCCTGTATATGGAGACGGATGTCGCCAGATTGCCTGCAGTTATTGCTTCCATCGGCTATGGCGACTTTTGGCGCGGCGAATTTGTGCGGCGTTTTGTGCGCACAGGCGTTTTTGAAAGCGTGCAGCCCCGGGTGCTCAACCCCCTGTATGCCGAGGCCGGTCTGGTCGACCCGGCGGGGGCCTATACCATCTACGGCGTGACTCCCTATATCTTTCTGGTGGATCATAAAAAGCTGGATGGTCTGCCCGCGCCCAAAAACTGGGCCGACCTGACCAACCCGCGCTACCGTGGGCAAATCGTCATGTGCGGCGACGGCGACGATATGGCCGACGCCGTGCTGCTCAACCAGTACAAGGACTATGGCGAGCCTGGCGTCACAGGGTTGGCCGCAAATATCAAAAGCTTCATGCACTCCTCGCGCATGGCAAAGGTATGCGGCAGCGCCGCGCCCGATGCCGGGGGCATATTCATTATCCCGCTGTTTTTTGCCGAGAGCACCAAACTGCCCGAACATGTGGAAGTCGTCTGGCCCGAGGACGGCGCAGCGGCAAGCCCCCTCTACCTGCTGGCCAAAAAGACGGAAAGACAGCGCCTGGCCCCGATGCTGGACTTTTTTGCCAACGGCTTTGGCGATATTGACAGCGCGGCCTGGTTTATCCCCATGGACGGCTCGCGTCCGTCGCGCCTGCCGCGCCACGCGCGTCTCAAATGGGTGGGCTGGGATTTTGTGGAAAACAACGACGTCAACAGCCTGCGCGACATCCTGGCCCTCAAGTTCCGCCGGTTGCAGGCGGGTGCGGCATGCGGCTCATAACCGTGGCGGGGCCGCCCTCGTGCGGTAAGACCTCGCTGGTGGTCAAGGCGGGCGCGAGCCTCAAAAGCCGTGGCGTCAGCTGTGCGGTCATCAAGTTTGACTGCCTGCAAAGCCGCGACGACGAGCTGTACGGGGCGGCGGGCATCCCCGTTTCCGTGGCGCTTTCCGGCGGCCTGTGCCCTGACCATTTTTTTGCCACCAACCTGGAAGAGGCCTTTGCCTGGGCTGTGGAAACCGGGGCGCACATCTGCATCATCGAAACCGCAGGCCTGTGCAACCGCTGCTCGCCGCATCTGCGCGGGGCTCTGGCCCTGTGCGTCATCGACAACCTTATGGGCATAGATGCGCCAGAAAAAATCGGCCCCATGCTGCGGCTGGCAGACGTGGTGGCTGTCACCAAGGGCGACCTGGTTTCGCAGGCCGAGCGCGAGGTGTACCGCTACCGCATCCGGCAGATGAACCAGCGGGCCGTGATCAGGCACGTGAACGGCCTGACCGGGCAGGGCTGCGCCGAGCTGGCCTCCATCATGGCCGTTGCGCCCGATATTGCCTCTGTAACCGACATGCGGCTGCGTTTTGCCATGCCTGCCGCCATCTGCTCGTATTGCCTGAGCGAAATGCGCATTGGCGCGCGTTACCAGAAGGGCAACGTTAAAAAGGCGGACTTTGGAGGCGGCCATGGAGCGTGAAAATATCGAGCTTGCCCTGAACAGCCTGAGCCTGACCCCAGGGCGCGACAAGAGGGGCCAGCCGGAAAAAATGCAGATACAATTTTGCCCCGGTGAAATTACGGCTCTGTTGGGCCCCACCGGTGCGGGCAAAAGCCGTTTTTTGGGAGATATCGAATCGCTGGCCGCTGGCGACACCCCCACAGGCCGTACCGTGCTGCTCAACGGCGTCGCGCCGGACGAGGATACGCGTTTTGACCTGCAGGGACGGCTGGTGGCCCAGCTGACCCAGAACATGAATTTTGTGCTTGATATGGGCGTGATGGATTTTTTGCGCGCGCATGCCCTGAGCCGCGAGGTGGCAGACCCGGAGGGCGCAGCGCTACGGGTCTTTGAGGCTGCCAACGAGCTTGCTGGCGAGCCATTTTATGCCCGTACCCAGCTCACCCAGCTTTCGGGCGGGCAATCGCGCGCCCTGATGATAGCCGATACGGCCCTGCTAAGCTGGTCGCCCGTGCTGCTCATCGACGAAATAGAAAACGCCGGGGTCGACAAGCGCAAGGCCCTTGAGCTGCTGCTGGCCTCGGACAAAATTATCGTCATGGCCACCCACGACCCTGTTCTGGCCCTGGCGGCGGACCGGCGGCTGGTGTTCAAGCGGGGGGCTGTGGCCGCAGTGCTGGCCCGCACCCCGGCGGAGGACGCCCTGCTGGCCCGGCTGGAAGCCATGGAACGCCAGTGGTCGGAGGTGCGCAACGCCCTGCGCGTCGGGGCGGATATGTCGCCCTGGGCGGACGGCTGGTGAGACTTTGGACGGGGCGCCAATGGCGCACAAACTGCTTTCGCCTGCAACAGGTCAGAATTGCAAAGGCAGAGGCCGTCCCCTGGGACGGCCTCTGCCTTTGCATATGCTGTGAAAACTCGTTTAGTTTTTTTCAAACATTTCTATCTGCGCGACCACCATACGCTTGAACACGGCGGCAATGCCGTCGGCATCCGCGCTGGGCGAGCCGGAACCGGCAAAAGCTTCGGCCACCTTTTGCGCATTGCTGACCATGGTGGAAAAGATCTGCGGGGTAACTCCTGCGGTCATGGCGCGCTGGTAGGTGGAATCCATGCTTTTTCCTTTCAGGCAGGCGGCTGCCTGCAATGGTTTGAGCCAGGGACAAGGGTAAAGGCCCTTCCCCGTAAAAAGCTGCGCTAACAGATGCGCGGCAGCTGCGCACCTTCCAGCATGCCCAGCAGGCGGCGGCCGCCTATGCTGGTCTGCAGCGCTACCTGCGCCTTGCCTTCGGCCACGGAGCCGATGCGCGCGGCCTCCTTGCCGTAGGGCGAGCGGCGCATGGCTGCAAGGGCCGCCTCGGCGTGGGCCTCGGGCACGATGCAGATGCACTTGCCTTCATTGGCCAGATACAGGGGGTCCATGCCAAGAAAGGAGCAGCCGTTGCGCACGGCCTCGTGCACGGGCACGCTGACCTCGTCAAGCACGATGGACACCTGCGACTGCTCGGCAATTTCGTTGAGGGTGGTTGCAAGGCCGCCGCGGGTGGGGTCGCGCAGCACGTGCACCTCGCCCACAGTGTTGATGATGTCTTCAATCATATGGTTGAGCGGGGCGGAGTCGGAGGCCACGTCGGTGAGAAACGAGAGCCCCTCGCGGCTGCCCATGACGGTGAGGCCGTGGTCGCCCATGGCCCCGCTGACCAGTACCGCGTCGCCGGGCCGGGCATTGTGCCCAGAAGGCGCGGGCGAGGCAAAAACCTGGCCTATGCCGGTGGTATTGATAAATATTTTGTCGCACGCGCCGCGCGGTACAACCTTGGTGTCGCCTGTCACAATGCTCACCCCGGCCTCGCGGGCGGCTGCGCCCATGTCGGCCACCACCCGCTCCAGGGTTTCGAGGGACAGGCCTTCTTCAAGAATAAAGCCGCAGCTCAGGTAGCGTGGGCGTGCGCCCAGCATGGCCACGTCGTTTACCGTGCCGTGCACGGCAAGGCTGCCGATGCTGCCGCCGGCAAAAAACAGCGGCGTGACCGTGTAGGAGTCGGTACTCATGGCCAGCGGCCCCGTGAGGTCGGTCAAAAGCGCCGCGTCGTCCATGCGTTCCAGCAGCGGATTGGCAAAATGGCGCATGAAGCACTGGGTAATGAGGCGCTGGGAGGCCCTGCCGCCGCTGCCCGCATCAAGAAGAAGGCAATCGTCCATTATCGCTCCGAATATTTGAAGTATGCGGCGCAGCTGCCCTCGGTGGAAACCATGCAGGGCCCCACCGGGTTTGCGGGCGTGCATTTTTTGCCAAAGAGCGGGCATTGCGGCGGGGTGATGCGCCCCTTGAGCACATCGCCGCAACGACAGCCGCGCAGGGGGGGAACGTCCGGCAGGGTGAGGTCAAGGCGCTTCATGGCGTCCATGCTCTCATATTCCGGGCGCAGGGTCAGGCCGCTCTGCGGTATGCAGCCGATGCCGCGCCACAGGGCGTCCGCCGGTTGAAAAAACTGCTCCAGCAGGGCGCGGGCGCGGGGGTTGCCCGTGTCGTCCACCGCGCGGGGGTAGGCGTTGACCACCGCAGGGGCCTTGTCGCGCATCTGCTCGGCCATAAGGCAGAGCGCCAGCAGAATATCGGCGGGCTGAAAGCCGCCCACAACGCCGGGAACGTGAAAATCGCGCGCCAGAAAGGCGTAAGGCTCCAGCCCGAGAATAGTGGAGACGTGCCCCGGCAGCAAAAAGGCCTCTACGCCGCACTGGCTGTCTTCAAGCAATATGCGCAGGGCGGGCGGCACAAGCTTGTGCAGCGAGAGCACGCAAAAGTTCTTCAGCTTGCGCTGCTGGGCGGTCAACAGTGTGGCCGCCACCGTGGGGGCCGTGGTCTCAAAGCCTATGCCCAGAAAAACCACCGTATCGCCGGGGTTGGCTGCGGCAAGGGCAAGGGCGTCCAGAGGCGAATAGACAATTTCTACCCGCGCGCCCTGCGCTTGGGCGTGCTTGAGGGTGAGGCCGCCGGGGCCGGGTACGCGCAAAAGGTCGCCAAAGGTGGCCACAATAACGCGGTCGCGCCCGGCAAGATCAAGAAAAGCCGCCACTTCGGCATCGTGGGTGACGCACACCGGGCAGCCGGGGCCGGAGAGATGGGTTACCGCAGCGGGCAGCAGCGAGCGCAGGCCGCTTTGAAAAATGGCGACGGTATGCGTACCGCACACTTCCATAAAGCGCATGCTGCGGTCATCAAGGGCACGGTTGAGGCGGTCCAGAAGACTGTGGCACAACTGCGGGTTCTGAAAGGCGGTTTCCAGCTGCATGGGCATTCCTTTTTTTGCAGCCCGCCTGGGGGCGGGCAAAACTGCTGCTGCATGTTAGGCTCAATGTCCGGGCCAGTTGGGCCAGTCAGGCCCCCGTTGGGCGCTTGCCGCATGGCGAAAGGCTTTTTACCGCTGCTGCGCATGAGCTGCATCATGCAGGAATAAAAAGCCTTTCTGCCGTGCCCTGAATGCAAAACGTTTCTATGCCAGCGGCGCGAGCATATCGAGGCCTGCGCCCACCGGCAGCCCGCACATGAGGTTGGCGTTGGCCATGGCCTGCCCCGAAGCTCCTCTGCACAGGTTGTCGATGGCCGAAATAATAATGAGCCGCCCTGTACGGGGGTCTACCACAAGGCCGAGGTCGCAGAACATGCTCCCGCGCACAAAACGCGTTTCGGGCAGCGAGCCCTTGGGCAGTATGCGTATCCAGGGGCTGTGCGCCCAGGTGCCCGTAAAGGCCTCGCGCACCTCGTCCAGGCTGGTCGCGGGGTTTTTGAGCTTGGTGTAAATAGTGGACAGGATGCCCCTGTTGGTGGGCAAAATGTGCGTGTTGAACGAAATGCGGATGTCATGCCCGGCCAGCAGCGACACTTCCTGCTCGATTTCGGGCGTATGGCGGTGCGTGGGCAGGCCGTACGCGCGGAAGTTGTCGGAGACCTCGCAAAACAGCGTGGGCACAACAGCCTTGCGCCCAGCCCCGGTGGCTCCTGATTTGGCGTCCACCACGATGTCGTCGGTGTAAACAAGGTCGTTCTTGATGGCGGCGTACAGCCCCAGAATCACCGACGTGGGGTAGCAGCCGGGGTTGGCGATCAGTTTGGCCTTGGCGACTTCAGCCGCGTACAGCTCGGGCAGGCCGTAAACGGCCTTGTGCAGCAGGTCGCTGCACACGTGCTCGCGCTTGTACCACGCGGCGTAGGTCTCGGGATCGCGCAGGCGAAAGTCCGCCGACAGGTCAACAACCTTGACCCCGGCGCGCAGCAGCGGCTCGGCCATGTCCATGGCTGTTCCCGCCGGTACGGCAAGAAAGACTATTTCGCACTGGCGGGCGGCTTCTTGCGGGTCAAAAACGCTGATAACCACATCCGCGCCGGGCAGGTGGTTGAGAAAAGGATAAAAATCGCCCAGCCGCTTGCCCGATTCGGCCCGCGAACAGGCCATGGCAAGGCGCATGCACGGGTGGCTGACTAGGAGCCGCGTCAGTTCCATGCCCGCGTAGCCGGTAATACCCACCAGACCCACATTGATTGTCTTCATGCCGCTGATCCTTTGAAACTGTATGGTCAATGGTAGTGACGGGGCCGCGCGGCGCATGGCGGTAATGCCGCGCCGGGCAGGGCCGCCCCGTGGTGCCTCAGGCTTTTTTTGACTGGCAGGCGCAGTCCGGGCCGCACTTCATTACAAACTTCATGCGCAGTTCGTAAAGGATGCTTTCCAGCAGCTGACGCTCCTGTTCTTCCAGCCCGTTTTCGGTCTTGGCCCGCAGCATTTCCAGCACGTCGATGCTGTGCTTTGCCAGGGGCAGGTTTGTTTCTGTGCCGCCGGTTTCGGGGTTCGGCACTTCGCCCAGATGCACCAGGGCCGACGACGCCAGTGAAATGACAAAGGTTGAAAACGTCACTTCGGGCATGGGGCCATCGGCCTTGCAACCGCAATTGTTGTCACTCATGGCGACCTCGTGGCTCGTAAATCGGTTACGCTACCAGCAGCTTGCGCCGCGTGCTTCTGTCAAACATACAAGCTTTTGCCGCCAGCGCAAGGGCTGGCGGGCCGCAATGCCTAGCTGTGGATCAGGTTCAGGGGTTGCCCCGGTTTGCCGGCAAGCGCCGCGCGGTAGGCGGCCAGCGCTTCTTCAAGATAGTCACGCGAGCCGCAGTGTCCACCGGCTTCAATGATGCCCCGGTTAAGGGCGTGCAGGCCTGCCGCCAGGTCGGCCCAGTCAACCCAGCCCATGTGGCCTATGCGCACCATGCGGCCCTTCATGTGATCCTGCCCGCCAGCCATGCACACGCCGTATTTGTCCATGGCGATGCGCAGCACCTCGGTGCCGTCCACGCCAGCGGGCAGCATCACGCTGGTGATGCCCCAGGCAAAGTGGGTTTTGGCGTACAGGTCAAGGCCCATGGCGGCAACGCCGGTACGGGCCAGCATGGTCAGCGCCCACTGCTTGGCGTAGATGGCTTCAAGGCCGTTTTCGAGCAGCATTTCAAGGCTCTCGTCCAGGCCGACGACAAGGTTTACCGCCGAGGTAAACAGGGTCTGGCCTTGCGCGATCTTGACCCTTTCCTTGGGCAGGTTAAAATAGAAGCAGCCGGGCGTGACGCTTTCGGCCCGCTTCCAGCCGCGAGGCGAAAGGGCCAGCAGCGCCAGACCGGGGGGCAGCATCAGGCCCTTTTGCGAGCCGGTGACCAGACAGTCGATGCCCCATTCGTCCATGGGGCAGGGGGCCAGGCTCACGGCGGAGATGCCGTCCACCAGCAGCAGGGTGTCGGTGTCCCTCGTGATGCGCGCTATCTCTTCAACCGGGTGCAGCACGCCGGTGGATGTTTCGGAATGCTGGACAAGCACGCCCGCAATGCCGGGGTCGGCCTTGAGGGCCGCCGCCACTGCCTGCGGGTCAACGGCTTCGCCCCACGGCACTTCGATGGTTGTGGTTTCGAGGCCGCGCGAGACGGCAATTTCGCGCCAGCGCTGGCCAAACTTGCCGCCCTCGACCACCAGCACGCGCTGGCCGGGGGTAAACAGGCTGTACACCGCCGCCGTCATGGCTCCGGTGCCGGAACAGGAGAGGGGCAGCACCACATCGCTCGTGCCGAACAGCACGCGCAGGCGTTCCTGAACCCTGCCCATCACGGCTTTGAATTCACTTTTGCGGTGGTGGATCATATCTTTGGCGAGCACAAGCCGCACGCGCTCCGGCAGAGGCGTGGGGCCGGGGGTGAGCAGGCGAACTTTGTTCAGCATGGCAAATCCTTGTGGTTAAGCGCCCACCTGGGCGATAAAACACTTCAAATAGGCCGTTTCGGGCATGGCGGCGTGGATGGGATGATCCGGCCCCTGCCCCCCGGCAAATAAAATACGGGCATGCAGTTTGCGCTTGGCGGCGGCCTGCGTCAAGCAGCCGCGCAGGGCCTGGGCCTCAAGATGGTGCGAGCAGGAGGATGTGGCAAGTATGCCCCCCGGTGCAAGCAGCTGCACGGCCAGATCGTTGGCCTGACGATAGGCGGCCAGCCCCAGTGCGGCGTCTTTGCGGCGTTTGATAAAGGCTGGCGGGTCGAGACTGATCACCTCAAAGCGGCGGCCCTCGTCGCGCAGCTGGCGCAGCAGGTCAAAGGCGTCGCCGCACAGTATCTGGGCCTCGCAGCCGGGGGCGTTGGCCCTGGCGTTTTCTTCCGCAAAGGCAAGGGCCTGGGCCGAGGCGTCCACAAAGGTGACGGAGCGGGCGCCTGCCGCAGCCGCGCTGACGCCAAAACCGCCAACATAGCTGAAAATATCCAGCACGTCGGCGTCGGCGGCGTAGCGGGCAAGCTCCGTCCGGTTGGCCCGCTGGTCGTAAAACCAGCCTGTTTTTTGCCCTGTGGCGCACGGGGCGTAAAAGCGGCAGGTGTTTTCGGGCACTTCAAGCCTTTCGGGCAGCGGGCCTTCGCTCTGCTGCTCGCGCGAGAGGTTTTCGAGCCCGCGCGCTGCAAGGTCGTTGGCCCAGAGTATGGACGTTGGCTGCACAAGCGTGCGCAGGGCCTCCGTCAGCGCCTCTCGGCGTTGTTCCATACCTGCCGTGGTGACCTGCACGGTGAGGTGATCGCCGTAACGGTCAATGACCAGGCCGGGCAAAAAATCGCCCTCGCCGTGGCACAGCCGGTACCAGGGGCCGGGGTAGAGGCGCTGGCGCAGATTCAGGGCGGACTGGAGCCTCTGGGCAAGCAGGGGTTCGTCCAGCTCGGTATCGGGCCTGCGGCTGTGCAGGCGGGCGCAGATAAGCGAGGCCGGGTTGACGCACACGCTGCCAAGCGGTGCGCCGCGCCAGTCGCACAGGGTTGCGGCCTCGCCGGGGGTAAAGTCGGTAAGCGGGCTTTGCTTGACGTCCACCTCGTTGGCAAAAATCCACAGGTGTCCAGCGCGCACGCGCCGGTCTTCATTTTTTTTGAGCCAGAGTTTGCGCATAGGTTACTTTCCCGCTGCTTCGGCGGGGGCAGATGTTTGGGCGGCCTGGGCCGCAAGGGCGTTGATCTGTTCTTCAAGCGTCTGCTTGCCGGGAACGGCGCTGCATGAAAAGAGGGTGCCGGGGTCGTTGAGGGCGGCCAGCAGCTGCAAAATGCCGATGCGCTGGCCGCGCGCGCTTGTAACCTCGAGCTGGCCGGGGCGCTGCGCAAAGGTCAGCAGGGCCTCGCGGATGGCCTTGTTTTGCGGGGTAGGGTTCAACTCCAGCCCAGTGTCGAGGCTGTGGTGCAGGCTTGCCGCAGCCGCGCGCCCGTTGGGCGAAAGGTTGAGACCCAGCCAGGCAAGCGCGCCCCGGTCTTTCACCGTAAGCTGCAGATCGCTGAAGCTCTGCAGCAGCAGGGCCTGCTCGCTGCCGCTCATGGCGCCTGCGTCGTACAGCGTGAGCGAGCAGTTCACGTCGGTAAGGCTGTCGGCCTTGATGGAAATGGTCTTTTTGTGCGAGGCCGTGCTCAGGGCCAGACTTTCAAAGGACATGTCGGCCTTGAGGTCGGGCATGACAAGGCCAGACAGCTCCTGCAGCAGCTGACGGGGGGCCGCCAGATCGCGGATATAGCTTGTGGTGTGGCGCGGCGTGTTGGAAAGCCAGTCAAACCCCGCGCCGCTCACTGTCGCGACGCCGTTTTCCACGGCAAAGGCCATGCCCTCGGCACGTACCTGCCTGACAAGGGGCGGCTCGGCAGCAAGGATTTCTTCCACAATAGGGCCAAGGGTTTTGACGGCTGCGTCCATGTCGTCCTCGCCCATGGCGGCGGCGTCCATGAGGCGGTGCAGCAGGCCAATATCGGGCAGGGTAAGACCGTTTGCCTCAAAACTTGCCATGCGCATGCTTTCGCGGCCATTGAGGCGGCTCTGCATGTCGTCGATGCGCATCTGCTCGATGGCGGGGCCGTTCCATCCCGCAACCAGCGATTCCTTGACGGTCAGCTGGGCCAGACCGTCCTTGCCGGGCATGTTTACGCTCAGAAAATAGCTCTGCGCCCTGTCCGCGCCCATGAGGTACGAGGCAGCCAGCGCGTCGATGGGCGCGCCGTCAAGAAAACGGCCCACCAGCTCGCTCTCGCTGCGCAGCTCGTTTATTTCCTCCCGCTGCACCGAGGCGCGAACCTCGGGCGTACGCAGGGCGAGGTTGCGCAGCACGATGTTTTCGGCCACGGGCATCATGCCTGCATCCTTGAGGGCCACGGGCCGCAGCGGCGTGTAGGCTATCAGCATACGCAGCGGAATGCGCAGGGAGACCTCGGCCACTTCGTACGAAATGGGCCCCTGGGGCGTTTCGCCGCGCAGGCGCAGGCCATACAGCTTGAGCGTACGCGAAAGGGGCGAGAATTCCACCCTGTCCACCCCCGCCTGCGTGGATATGCCGTCGCCGGAGATGCCGATGCTCTGGATGCCCCGCTGCACCTGTCCTTCCACCAGCGGGCTCAGGCCCAAAATGAGCCCCACGACGCCCGCTGCAACCAGAATAACAACAGCGGCGGCCAGATATGCTTTTTTCATTCAGAATTCTCCAGCTTGGGAACTTTGCGATCAAACCGCGCGCCACGGCTTAGCAGCCGTGGCGACAGATGTTCAGAGTTTGCGCCGTGGCGCAGGGGGCGGCTTTGCCGCGACTTTATTCCGCCCGGTGGTGGCAGCCGATGCTCTCTTTGTTGCGCAGGGCCGCCTGCGTGATAATGTACGATGTTTGCGACCCGTGGAAAAGATCCACCAAACGCCGCGAAATACGCGTGCGCTTGTAAAAGTCGTGGATGTGCCGCACAAGGTCGCGCATGTCCTCAAAGGCGCGGCGCAGTCGCGCCTCCGTGCGGGCGATGCCCACGTAGTTCCACATGGTGTTGCGGATATTGGTCCAGTCCTGGGCCACCAGGGCTGGGTCGTCCCTGCGTTCGTCGCCCTCGTGCTGCCAGTCGGGTATGGATGCGGCCAGCGCCTTGGGCAGGCCGCTTTCGGCCACGACGCGGTGGGCCAGATCCTTGCCGCTGCTGACGCCCCATACCAATGCCTCAAGCAGGGAGGTGCTGGCAAGTCTGTTGGCCCCGTGCAATCCGGTGCAGGCGCATTCGCCAATGGCGTACAGGCCGTGCAGCGAGGTGCGGCCATGCACGTCGGTGAGCACGCCGCCGCAAAAATAATGGGCCGCCGGAACCACGGGGATGGGCTCCTTGAGAATATCGATGCCCGCCTCGCGGCATTTTTCGTACACAGTGGGAAAGCGCGTGGGCAGATCCTGCTCGACGCCGCTCACGTCCAGATACAGGCAGGGCGCGCCGTTGTGCAGCATTTCGTCCATCATGGCCAGGGCGACCACGTCGCGCGGGGCGAGGTCGCCCCTGGGGTCGTGGTCGCGCATAAAGGAGCGGCCCTTGTGGTCCAGCAGGCGCGCGCCTTCGCCGCGCATGGCCTCGGTGATCAGCGAGCGGCGGGTGCTGCGTTCCTCATACAGCGCCGTGGGGTGAAACTGCATGAACTCAAGGTTGGCAAGGTCGACGCCGGCGCGAAAGGCCATGGCCACGCCCGTGCCGACGCAGCCTGGGGAGTTGGTCGAGTGCAAAAAGACCTGCCCCACGCCGCCGGTGGCCAGCACTGTCCAGTCGGCCAGGATGGTTTCCGTCTCGCCGGTTTCTTCGTTGAGCACGTAGGCTCCAAGGCAGCGGTTGCGCACTTCGTAGCGGTATTGCGAAGCCCTGGCGTGGTGGTGACTGGTCAAAAGGTCGATGGCGGCGCGGCGGTGCAGGCGCGTGATGCGCGGGTGAGCCAGCACCTGCGCGGTCAGGCCGTCCATGATGGCGCGGCCCGAATAATCGGCGCAGTGCAGGATGCGCGGCAGGGAGTGCCCGCCCTCGCGCGTGAGGTTAAAGGTGCCGTCTTCGTTGCGGTCAAAGGGAACCTTGGCGCGCTTGATCAGCACCTCGTCAACGCATACCGGCCCCTGGACGCACAGGTAATTGACGGCCTTGTTGTAGTTGTAATTGTGGCCAGCAACCAGAATGTCTTTTTCGAGCGCGGGCGCGTCAGACAGGTGCTCCGGCGTTGGCGTCGCCTGATAGATGATGCCGCCCTGGGCAAGCTCGGAATTGCCGTCGGCCAGCCTGTCGCCAGCGTTGAGCAGTAGAACGTCGCAGCCGGAATCGGCCAGCGTTAGCGCAGCGGTGCACCCGGCAACGCCGGAGCCGATGATGAGGACGGGCACATGACGGCGGATAGAATTCACGGCGCAAACCTCAGTTTCCGCATGCTTCAAGCATGCGGGTTAGGGAGAGACGGGCGGGGGGGCAGAGTTTCTCCTCTATGTGCAGAGGCGAGGCTGCTCCGGCAGCAACACTTTGCAGGGTGGCCAGCAGCTTTTTTTCTGTGACTTTGGCCATGTTGCCGCAAACAGCGTGACCAAGGGGCAAAATGCGGCACTGCGCCGCATGGCGCTGGGCCAGACGATATACGAGGTTGTTTTCCGTGCCGACAACAAGGGTCGAGCCCGGAGCTTCGGCGGCAACGCGGGCCGCTTCCTTGATGATGTACGAGGTGGAACCGGCGCCGTCGCAGGCTTCGATGACCTCCTGCCTGCATTCGGGGTGGGCGATGACGCGGCAGCCGGGGTATTGGGCGCGCATGTCCGCCACGTCTTCGGGCTCAAAACGCGCGTGGATGGCGCAGCAGCCGGGCCAGAGCAGCAGTTTGCGGTCAAGGGGCTGGCTTTCGGGCTGCACCAGCCCGCCCGCGCCTATGCGCAGCACGTGGCGCTCATGCCGCCCGATGCCCAGAGCCTCGGCGGTATTGTTGCCAAGGTGTCTGTCGGGTAAAAAGAGCACGCCGTCGCCCTGATCCAGCGCCCAGCGCAGCATGGTCTTGGCATTGGCCGAGGTGCAGACCGCGCCGCCAAACTCGCCCACCACGGCCTTGAGGGCCAGGTCTGTGTTGACGTAGGCCAGCGGAACAACCTTGCGACCGGCGGCTGCCAGCTGCTCCAGCACCTTGCGGGCCAGCGGCGCGGGCGTCATGCGCGACATGAGGCAGTCGGCGTCAAGGCTCGGCAGGTGCACGCTCTGGCCGGGTTTGGCCAGCAGCGCCGCCGATTCGCCCATAAAGTACACGCCGCAAAAAACAATATGACCCGCGGCAATGCCGGGAACGCGCCTGGCAAGCTCCAGCGAATCGCCGGTGATGTCGCAGTGGCGCACCACCGCGTCGTTTTGATAGTGGTGGCCCATAATGCACAAATCCGCGCCCAGCTGTTTTTTCAGGGATGTGATGGCTGCGCTTGTGTCTTGCATATGTGTGGTTCCTCAGCAGGCAATGGAAAATATGTGGCGGAAGCGGAATTTTGTTCCGGGGATGTCACGGTGCTGTCGCAATGCCGCCGTACTGTTGCCATGGTTTGGCGTCGTGCGCGAGGCAACCGGGCGGCGGAGCACGGAAATTACGCGTCCGCCTGCACGGCCAGCAGCGTCATGCTAAAATCAGCCGATACTGCAGAGTGGGTCAGCCGCCCTACCGAAATAAAGTCGGGCCTGCGCGGCTTTGTCAGCGCCAGCGCGCGTATGGTATCCAACCGCACGCCGCCGCTGACTTCGGTTTCGATGGACTGGGGCACAAGGGCAAGCGCCTGCGACAGACGTTCGCCGTCCATGTTGTCCATCATGATGCGGTCGGCCCTGGCTGCAACGGCCTCGCGCACATGGTCGAGCGTACGGCACTCCACCTCGATGGGCGGGCAGGGCGTATACTGCGCCCTGAGCGTGGCCACAGCAGCGGTAATGGAACCGGCGGCATCAATGTGGTTGTCCTTGAGCATAAGCATTTCGGTCAGGTTTTTGCGGTGGTTGTGCCCGCCGCCCGCCTGAACTGCGTATTTTTCGGGCCAGCGCAGACCGGGGGTCGTTTTGCGGGTGTCGAGCAGCCGCACGCCCGTGCCCTCAAGCTCGCGCACGTAGCGGGCCGTGAGGTTGGCGATGCCCGAAAGATGGGTGATGAAATTCAGGATAACGCGTTCGGCCTTGAGCATGGCCGTGGCAGGTGCGGTGATGCGGGCAACCTCGGTCATGGACGGAACCGCCGAGGCTTCCTTAACCATGGCACGCCACGCAAAGGGTGCGCCAAGGCTTTGGAATACAGCGCCGATAACGGGCAGGCCCACCACAAGGGTGTCTTCCTTGGCGCGGATGACGGCGTTCATGGAGGCATCGGGGGCAAAAAGACCCAGAGCTGTCAATTCGGGGCCGTCTTCCTCCAGGGCGAGGTCGATGGATTTTTGAAGCAGCCGCTGACCTTCCGGAGAGAAAAATGCGGCCCAGGGCGTGAACATTGCGCTTGTCCCCATTTCTTGCGCGTGCTAAGTGAAAACTCGCCCGTCAGGGCGCATGCTGCGCACGTTGCAAGACTGTAAATATGACCCGATTGCGGCTGTCGCCCGATACGGGGGTGCTGTAATAGATAGAATGCCCCGTGTTTCGCGTCAAGCTGCTGGGACATCATGAGTTTTTTCACAAGCCTGTAAGGCTGGCGACATTCTGCCACGTTGTGCAGTACAGTCGGCCTTGCCGCACGGCGGCGCAAGCGGGGCGCAAGGCTCCGCCGCTGGGACAGCGCAATGCTGCCGGCGGTTTTTGCAGCTGCCAGAACGGCCTCAGGTTGGGCGGAACCGCTCGGTTCCCTTTTGTCATGTTGCGCCCTGCGCGACGATATTCATGGATACAGACTGGATAAAGGCGCGCCATGGCTGACCTGCACAACGATGATTTACGTTCCAAGCCAGTGGAACAGCCCGGCGGCGTTCAGCCCCAAGCGGAGCCCCCGTCTCTTTCTCCCGCCAAAAGCACCCCCTCTCTCCATGCCGCCTCCCCTGCATTGTCTGGCGCGCCTGAAAACGTCGATGCCCCTGATGTCGGCGGCACGGCGGAATTCGCCGATGGGGAATTTGTGCATCCGGCCGACATGGCCGACCACCTTGAGAATCTGAGTCTTGAAAAGCAGGTCAGCACCCTGAGCCGCATGTCCAAGGAGGACGCCGCCGAGGCGTTGGCCGAGCTGGACGAAAACATGGCTGTGGACGTGCTGGAAAATCTGGACGACGACGTTGCCGCCCAGATTATTGCCGAGATGTCGCCCGACGATGCCGCCGACGTGCTGGACGAGCTGGAAGAGGACCACCGCGACGCCCTGCTGGAAAAGCTGGACCGCGAAGATTCCGAAGAATTGCGCAGCCTGCTCAATTTTGATCCGGATTCCGCAGGCGGCGTCATGAACACCGAGCTTATCCTGCTGGAAAAAAATTTTACGGCGGACGAGGCCATAGCCCATATCCGCAGCGAAATGGCCGACAAGGAAAGCCCGTACTACGCCTACGTGGTGGACGCGCAGCAGGTGCTTGTGGGCGTACTATCCCTGCGCGATCTCATGCTTGCACGGCCCGGCACCTTTGTGGGCGACGCAGTGGCGGGGCAGAGCGTTGTCAGCGTCACCTACGACACGGACGAGCGCGAGGTGGCCAGCCTGCTCTCGCACTACAACTTTCTGGCCATGCCCGTCGTGGACAACGAGGGGCATATTCTCGGCGTGGTGACCTATGACGACATCATGGACATCATGCACGAAGAAGCCAGCGCCGACATGCTGGGCATGGTGGGCGCGGACCCGGAAGAAAGCGTGGATACGCCCTGGCTTGAAAGCGTGTGCAAACGCCTGCCCTGGCTGTTTGTAAACATGATCAATTCTGCCCTGTCGGCCTCGGTGGTGTACATGTTCGAGGGCTCCATCGCCCAGATGGCCGTGCTGGCCGTGCTCATGCCCATGGTGGCAAACCAGGCGGGCAATACCGGGCAGCAAGCGCTGGCGGTTATGATCCGCCAGTTGGCCACGGACCGCTTTGACCATAAAAAAGCCTGGATGGCCGTGGTGCGCGAGGGCAAAATCGGCATCGTCACGGGCATGGCCATGGCTCTGGTGGCCTTTTTCGCGGCCTGGTGGTTTACCGGCATGGCTGTCGTAGGTGGGGTCATGGGCGGGGCGCTTCTGTGCGACATGCTTTTGGGCGCGGTGGCTGGCGGCTCTATCCCGCTTATATTTCGGGCGCTTGGGCGTGATCCTGCGCAGGCGTCGAGCATTTTTCTCACGACAATCACTGACGGCGCAGGTTTTTTTATCTTTTTAGGCCTGGCCTCTCTGTTCATTTTATAAAAAATTTGTCACCCTTGGCCCGTTTGGTGGGGCATCTGCCCCGGCCACTGCTTTATAAGCTGGCCGAAACATTTGTCGCGTCTGTCGCGGGGCCGTGTCTATGGGTGATATTCCGGGTGAAATCTGCCGTATCTTGCTGGTGGACGACCATAAGCTGCTTATGGAGGGCGTGCGCAGTTTGCTTGCGCCCTATGGGCATCTGCGGGTTGTGGGCATGGCCCAGAACGGCGGCGAGGCCGTGGCGCTGGCCGCCTCGCTACAGCCTCATCTGCTGGTGCTCGACCTTGGCATGCCCGGTATGAACGGTCTTGAAACTGGGCGGGCCGTGCTTGAGGTGCGGCCGCAGACCCGCATTTTGGTGTACACCGGGCATGAGGATCAGCGCTGGCTGCCGGAGCTCATCGACCTGGGCATTATGGGGCATGTGCGCAAGTCTGAGTCGCCCGGCGTGCTGCTGCGCGCCATTGAACGCGTGCGCGCAGGCGAGATTTATCTGAGTTTTCCCGATCCGGGCGGGCGAGTTGCCGCCATGCTGCGCCAGCGGCGCGAGGCCGCCGACACCGCCAATGCCGATGGCGGGGCTGATTTGGGGGCGCTTTCGCCGCGCGAAAAAGAGATTTTTCGTCTGCTGGCTGACGGCAAGAGCGTCAAGACCATTGCGGCAGAGCTGTATATCAGCCCCAAGACTGTCGAGACCCACAAGTACAATCTGCTCACCAAGCTGCAGGCAGGCTCGTTGGGCGATCTGGTCAAGATCGCCATCCGGCATGGACTGGTGAAGGTCTAGGCAAAAGCATGTAAGAGGTTAGCGGCGGCGGGGGTGGGTGAGCCCGTCGGACTGATTTACGCAAACCCGTCTTTTTCGTCCTGACGGCGTCAACGTCGCGTTTTTGATGCTCACGTACACGAGTACGCTGCGCTCAAAAACGCGACGTTTCCTTGTCAGGCCGGAAAATACGTATTTTGCAAATAGCCCAACACCAACCATCGCCTCCGCGTTGCTCCAGCGAGTTTAAGGAAGGTGACTCGACGACCTGCTTCTGATGGTGAAAGGATTTTTTGACGCGTACGCTATCTGCCTGATTCTGGCTGCTGCGATCAAGGATGTCAGCAAAGGCAAAATGCAGCCCGGGGCTGGCTGGGTGGTGAGGTAGAAAAGGCAAGAGAGCAAGAAAGGCAAAAGCATGTAAGAGGTTTGCGGCGGGGGGGTGGGAGAGCCCGTCGGACTGATTTACGCAAACCCGTCTTTTTCGTCCTGACGGCGTCAACGTCGCGTTTTTGATGCTCACGTACACGAGTACGCTGCGCTCAAAAACACGACGTTTCCTTGTCAGGCCGGAAAATACGTATTTTGCAAATAGTCCAACACCAGCCATCGCCTTCGCGTTGCTCCGGCGAGTTTAAGGAAGGCGACGCCACGACCTGCTTTTGATGGTGGCGAGACGGAAAAGACAAGTGAACGATAGGTACGTTGGGCGCCATGGCGGGCGAGGTAGAAAAGGCAAGAGAGCAAGAAAGGCAAAAGCATGTAAGAGGTTAGCGGCGGCGGGGGTGGGTGAGCCCGTCGGGCTGATTTACGCAAACCCGTCTTTTTCGCTCTGACGGCGTCAACGTCGCATTTTTGATGCTCACGTACGAGTACGCTGCGCTCAAAAACGCGACGTTTCCTTGTCAGGCCGGAAAATACATATTTTGCAAATAGCCCAACACCAGCCATCGCCTTCGCGTTGCTCCGGCGAGTTTAAGGAAGGCGACTCGACGACCTGCTTCTGATGGGGAAAGGATTTTCTGACTTCTGGTCGGGCCGTTTGATCGTGACTGCACGGAGCGCTGAATTGCCGTAAACATGACGTTACAACTATACTTATTTTGTACTTTTAGTGAAATTTATCAGGTATTTGAAATATTTTCTGCAGGAGCGGGTACAAAGCTCACTTGCAGTAATCAAACCGATCAACGGTATCCGGCTGAAGTGGAATCTGATTCGAAGTGAAAGCGTACTCTGGCATTTACGCGTCGCGGAGGGAGATCGCCTGAGCGAGCAAAGCGAGGGAAGGAAGCTCCCGCAGCACAGGACGCGTGCCCTCGTCAAGCTATGGTAATTGAAAACCTCAAGGGGGTGGTTCGGGGGGGATGCAAGGGGGGCCGCGCAGGGGGCGCAGCCCCATAACCGGCCCCGCCTTGCCGTGCGCCGCGCAGGCGTCCAAACTTCGCCGGAGGGCGAAATAGTGTGCCCGCAGGGCAGAAGGAACGAAACATCCCCCGCCACGCAGGCGAAAACAGCGCGCCGCGCAGGCGTCCAAACTTCGCCGGAGGGCGAAATAGCGTGCCCGCAGGGCAGAAGGAACGAAACATCCCCGCCACGCAGGCGAAAACAGCGCGCCGCGCAGGCGTCCAAACTTCGCCGGAGGGCGAAATAGCGTGCCCGCAGGGCAGAAGGAACGAAACATCCCCGCCACGCAGGCGAAAACCGCTCGCCACGCAGGCGTCCCAAACTTCGCCGGAGGGCGAAACCCTGTGCCCGCAGGGCAGCAAACTCAAATAACGGCCCGCCGCGCAGGCGAAAACAGCTCACCCCGCAGGCGAAATACCCCCCTTACCCCTCTGGGGAAATCCCTTAGGCATTATTTCACAAATCAGGATTCTCCTGATAGCGCCTCGGGGCGTTGCGACCTAACGTGAGCCAACCGTAAATAAACTTGCGTCGGCAAAAGGCCGCAAGGGGGAAACAATGGCTTTTGATTTCCAAAGAACCCCGAACAGCGGGGCTGAGAATTTTGTGGTGAAGTTCATTCTGCTGCCCATGGCGCTGTGTCTGTGGCTTGTTTGCCCGGCATCGGCCCAGGCCGACAAGGCCCCAGCGCCTGCTGCGGCCGCCGTAACGGCGCAGGCTGAAAATGCCGCTCAGCAGGCCCCGGCCATGCTGACGGTGGCCAGCGCCGACACCTCGGTGCAGGCTGCTCCCGCCGCCCCGGCTGCTTCGCAAGGGGACGATGGGGCGGCCATAGACAACCACCCCTGGTGGTACTGGCCTGTGGCGCTGCTGTTTTTCTGCTTCATCCTCGGCGTGATCGCCGTTATGGCCGGTGTGGGCGGCGGCGTGCTGTTTGTTCCGCTGGTGAGCGGGTTTTTCCCCTTTCACCTCGATTTTGTGCGAGGCGCTGGCCTGCTGGTGGCCCTCGCGGGTGCGCTGGCCGCTGGCCCCGGTCTGCTGCGGCGTAACTTCGCCAACCTGCGCCTCGCCCTGCCTGTGGCGCTGATCGCCTCTGCCTGCGCCATCGTTGGCGCCATGCTCGGCCTGGCGCTGCCCACCAACATCATTCAGACCTGCCTCGGCGCGACCATTCTCGGCATTGCCGTGTTGTTGCTGCTTTCCAAAAATTCCGTGCGCCCGGTGGTCACCACTCAGGACGCCTTGGGTATGGCTCTTGGCATGAACGGCGTTTTTCTCGAGCCCAGCACCGGTGAAGTGGTGCAATGGAAAACCCACCGCACCCTGGCCGGGCTGCTGCTGTTCATCGCCATCGGCATTATGGCCGGCATGTTCGGCCTTGGCGCTGGCTGGGCCAACGTGCCCGTGCTCAACCTGCTCATGGGCGCGCCCCTCAAGGTGGCCGTGGGCACTTCCAAATTCCTGCTTTCCATTACTGACACGTCTGCCGCCTGGGTGTATCTGAATCAGGGCTGCGTTATCCCGCTCATGGCTGTGCCTTCCATTGTCGGCCTCATGCTGGGTTCTGTGGTTGGCGTGCGGCTGCTGGCCAAGGCCAAGCCCAAGTTCATCCGCTACATGGTTATTGGCGTGCTCTTCTTCTCCGGGGCCAAGGCCCTCATGAAGGGTCTCGGCTGGTAATAGCACCGGATACGCTTGAACAGAAGGGAGAAAAAAATGACCACTGATCTGAAAAACGACATAAAGGCCTCCCCCGCGCAACTGCGCTATGCCGACACCTTGTTTTACGGCGCGCTGCTGGGCTTTGTAGCAATGCTGGTTACCTATGCGCTCTACGTCTTTGGCGTGATGACGCCGCAGATTCCCCTGGATGAAATGCCGCGCCTGTGGACCCATAGCGCCGCCTCGTACCGCGCTGCGGGCAATATCCCCCAGGGTTGGGGCTGGCTTGCCCTTGTGGGCAAGGGCGATCTATGCAATTTCATTGGTATCGCTTTTCTTGCGGCGCTCACCATCTTCTGCTTTGTGCAGCTGGCGATTGGGCTTGCGCGGCAAAAGCAGTGGATTATGATGATCATTGCCGTGCTTGAAGTGCTGGTGCTCAGCCTTGCGGCTTCGGGCGTACTGGTGGCTGGCGCCCATTAATCGTGGTTTTGCCTTGCGGGGCCGGGGAACGTGCCGCCGTGGAGCTTGACCGCACCAGCGGGCTTGACGGCGGCGCAGACCTTGGAGGGCACATGTTTGCCAAGATAAAAAACTACTTCGCGCATCTTCTGGAAGTTCCTGAAGCCGTGTCGCCGGCCCGGTACCGCTCTCTGCGGAGGCTGATGACCGTGCTCATGGTGGCTGTTTCGGTTACGCCGCTACTGCTGCTTGCAGGCATAAGCCACGTGCAGTACATGCGAACCCTTGAGCGTGAAATGGAAAGCCCGGTGTACGCTCTGGCCCGCAAATCGCAGGCGGCACTGGAGCTTTATCTTGGCGAGCGCATCTCGACGGTGAGCTTTTTGGCCCACGCCTACACCTTTAAAGACCTGATGGACGAGCGTACTCTCAACCGCGTGTTTCTGGCCCTGAAGAGCGAGTTCCAGGGCTTTGTGGACATGGGGCTTGTGGATGCCGACGGCCAGCAGGTGGGGTATGTGGGGCCGTACAAGCTTAAGGGCGTCGATTACGCAGGCAAACCCTGGTTGCGCGATACAGAGATCAAGGGCCGTTACCTCAGCAACGCCTTTTTGGGTTACCGGGGGTATCCGCACCTGGTTGTGGCCGTGCACCGGCTTGAAGAAAACGGCGTTTCGTGGACCCTGCGCGTGGCAACCGACACCCTGCGCATCCAGCAGGTGGTTTCTACGGTAGGGCCGGAGCACGATACCGATGTTTTTTTGGTCGATACCGAGGGCGTGTTGCAGACAGATTCAAACCTGTTTGGCAAGGCGCTGGAAAAGCTGTCCCTCGATCTGCCCCCTGCCGCGCACGAAACAGTGGTGCGCCGGGTGACGGACGCCAAGGGCAGGCAGCTCATGGTCGCCTCGTGCTCGCTGGCTGGCACAGACTTTATGCT
The DNA here is from genome assembly GCF_004801255.1 of Desulfovibrio desulfuricans. Taxonomy (NCBI): domain Bacteria; kingdom Pseudomonadati; phylum Thermodesulfobacteriota; class Desulfovibrionia; order Desulfovibrionales; family Desulfovibrionaceae; genus Desulfovibrio; species Desulfovibrio desulfuricans. Next base: position 803,804 of record NZ_CP036295.1, read on the forward strand.
GCTGGCCGTCAAACCGACAGAAGATGCCATCCGTCCCTGGCGGTCGCTGAGTACGGAACTTCTGCTGGTGCTGTGCGGCGGTATCGCCCTGATTTTTATGGTTTCAAACCTGCTCATGCAGCAGCTGGTCAACCGGCTGCAGGCCAGCGACGAGCGGCGGGTGGCTGTTTTTGCCCAGATGGAACACAACCAGAAGCTTTCGTCCATCGGGCGGCTGGCGGCTGGCGTGGCCCACGAGGTCAATAACCCCCTGGCGGTCATTTATGAAAAGGCCGGGCTTGCGCAGGATCTGTTGAACATGGGCAAGGTGTGCGGCGACGGCAAGGACAAGGATCGGCTGAGCGCCTTGCTCGAAGGCATAGAGAGCACAGTTGAACGGGCACGCGGCATTACGCACCGTCTGCTGGGTTTTGCCCGGCGCATGGAGGCCAACCGTCAGGCCCTGCATATTGAAGAAGTCATCACGGAAACTCTGGGCTTCCTTGAACGCGAGGCCAAGAACCGTGGCGTGAAACTGGAGACGGATCTGCCGCCCAACCTGCCGGAAATTATTTCTGACAGGGGGCAGCTGCAGCAGGTATTTCTCAATATCGTGGGCAACGCGCTTGATGCGCTGGCAGGCGGCGAAGGCGCAGCGCAACGGCCCAAGGGCGAAGAGCGTTTTGTCAAAATACGCTGTCAGGGTCAGGGCAGGTATATGCTTGTGAGCGTGGAGGACAACGGCAAGGGCATGTCGCCCGACGTGCTCAAGCACATTTTCGAGCCGTTTTACTCTACCAAAAAAGACAAGGGAACCGGGCTTGGCATGTTTATCACCTACGGCATAGTGCGTAAGCTTGGCGGCGAAATACACGTGCAAAGCGAAGAAGGACGGGGCAGCACCATCAGCATAACCCTGCCGCTTACTCCGCCCGATGTGGCTGTGGAGGTGTAGAATGGCGTTGCGCATCCTTCTGGCTGACGACGAAAAAGAATTTGTGGATACCCTGGCCGAGCGCCTTTCGCTACGCGGATACGCGCCCTATGTGGTCTATGACGGCATCAGCGCCCTGCAGGCGGCCACGCCTGAAAAACCCGATGTCGTCGTGCTTGATCTTTTCATGCCCGGTTTGGCGGGCGACGAGGTGCTGCGCCGCCTCAAGGTGCTGTATCCTGATTTGCCGGTTATCCTGCTCACTGGGCACGAGGCGGTGGATGACAATGGCATCAGCCCCGTGGCGCAGGCCTTTGCCTGCCTGACCAAACCGCTGAGCTTCAATGTTTTTTTGGAAACGCTGCAGGCAGCGGCGCGTGAAGGCAAGGAATGCGCAACCGAGGGAGGCAGGCCATGAATGAAAGTCAGTGCATGGCACGACTGCTGGCCTCAGCCGTTCACGACATGCGCAACGTGCTGGCCGTAATACGCGAATCAGCCGGTCTGGCGCAGGATCTTGCCTCTCTCGCGGGCAGCAAGGCAGTTTCGGCACCGGGGGCAGAGCGTCTTTCGTCGGCCTTGAGCGAGGTGCAGCGTTCCATCATTCAGGGCGCGGCGCTTTCGGAGGCCATGGACTATATGGCGCAGGCAGGCGGTATGGAGCCGGGCGGAGCCGGGCCGTGCGATCTTGCGCGGGTATGCCGCAGTTTTTGCCTGCTGGCGGCGCGACAGGCTCGCGCGGCGCAGATATGCCTGACCTGCGGCGAAACCGGCGAACCCGTGTGGGCCAACGTGCCGCCGCTGGCCGTACTGCGCTCTCTGCTGGAAGTGTTTGACCTCTGCGCCTCGGTAGGCGGGCAGGTAAACCTGCGCCTCACCGCTGGCCGGCGGCAAAAAGATGAAGGCATCATTGTCGAAGCGCTGGAGGGCGCCAACCGGGAGATGGCCCTTGCGGCCATGACCGGCAGCCCCATGCTCGACGGCCTGCACCCTGGCTGGCGGGCGGTGCTAATGCCCTGGCGTGACGCCGGGCCAAGATTTTTCCTTTCCATTTCGGCCTGCGATAGCGAAGGCGAATAACTGGCGCCGGCATGTTGCCGGGCCTTCAAGGAGTATTCCATGACCAAGGAAGACATCAAAATCCTGCTGGTGGACGACGAAAAGCAGTTTGTGGACACGCTGTCGGAGCGCCTGGCCATGCGCGGCTTTGAAGCGCGGGTTGCCTACGATGGCCCCGAAGCACTCAAGGCTGTCGAAAAGCCCACCGACGTTATCGTGCTTGACCTGCGCATGCCCGGCATGGACGGTTTTGAAGTGCTGCGCAATGTCAAAAAAAGCAATCCGCAGGTGCAGGTCATCATTCTTACCGGTCATGGCGGCGATGCCGAAGAGCAGACCGCTTACCGCATGGGCGCGTACAACTTCCTCAGAAAGCCCATGGACATTGACGAACTGCTCAACAGCATCCGCATGGCCTACCGTGACAAGCTCGAAAACGCCATGGTGGCCGTTTCGCTGGCCGAATGCGGCGACTTTGACTCTGCCAGAGATGTCTTGAATGAAAAAGACGTGATGGAAGAACACGGTAAATAGATTGTGATGCAATATGGCCGTACAGGCCGGATGTCGTATCCGGCCTGCGGCTTGTGAGGTGCGGCCCAGCGGCCCGCGCCTCGGCAGTGGTTCGCCCTGGGAGTTCGCCATGCGTGTACTTGTTGTGGATGACGAACCTGCCTTTTCGGAACCTTTGGCAGAGCGTCTTGCCTTGCGCGGTTATGAAACAGCAACCGCACTGGATGCCGATGCCGCGCTGGCAGAGCTGGCCTGCGGCCCCCGCGACCTCATCTTTCTTGATGTGGGGCTGCCTGGCATGGACGGCGTGGATCTGCTGAAGATCTTGCGCGAGCGTTACCCGCAAAGCGACGTGGTGATGCTGTCGGGCGCTGGCGACATGGGCAAGGCCGTGCAGGCCATGCGCCGCGGGGCGTTGAACTGGCTTTCAAAACCCGTTGGCATGGACGGCATACTGGACGAGTGTCGCAAGGCCGCGGAGCGCGCGGGCGCGCGGCAGGAGGCGGCCCGGCTGGCTGAGGCGGCACGCTGGCGCAGCTTTGGGCGCGTGGCCGAGGGCGTGGCCCACGAGGTCAACAATCCGTTGAACATCATCGTGCAGGCTGCTGGCCTCATACGCGACTGCCTTGAAGAGCCCGACGCCCAGTCTCTGCCCGATATCGGCGAAGTGCGCGACGCGGTGGACACCATCCGGGCGCAGGGCCTGCGAGTGCGCGAAATAACGCGCAAGCTGCTGATGGTCGGGCACGGGCTTGACCCCCGTGTGGGTGCGCTGGATGTGGCCGCCGAGGTGGGGCAGGTGCTGCGGCTTTTGCGCGAGCGTATGGAAAACGCCCATGTGCGTTGCGACGTTGTTATCCCTCAGGGCGAGGATGCGCCGCGCCCTCTGGGTTCCGCTCCGGAATTGCAGCAGATATGTCTGCACCTGCTGGAGAATGCCCTGGACGCGCTGAGCGATGACGACGCCACGGCACGAGCCGCTTTCGCCGACGGCGCGGCGGCCGCGCAGGACAGGCTTGTTGTTCTTGCAGCTTCCACGCGGCGCGACACGCAGGGGCGCGACTGGTATGATCTTGTGGTGCGCGACAACGGCCCCGGCATCGCGCCCGACATCATGCCGCACATATTTGAACCTTTTTTTAGCACGCGCGCGCTGCAAAGCCCTTCAGCCGGTCATGCCGCAGGCGGCAAAACGCTAGGCCGCTACGTGGGGCTGGGTCTTGCCGTAGCCCGCTCGCTGGCCCACGCACGCGGCGGCGAGTTGACAGCGGCCAACGGGCCGCACGGCGGGGCGGAATTCTGCCTCAGCCTGCCGCTGGCGGAGCCTCTGGGCCTGCCGAACCCGACGGCAGAAGCATAGCCGTACGAATTACCATATTACGTGCACAGGTTCAGCGACTGAACCGCTGCGCCAGCCATCACCTCCAATCGCCCCAAGCGCTTACGGTGGACGCCCCTCGCCATGGGTTCGGCGGGGGGCAATGTCTTTTGGCCGCTGGCCGCAAAAAAGCCCCCTGCCGCAAACAGCAGGGGGCTTGAATCATTTGTCTGGTTTGTCCTAATCGGGCAACAGCACTTCTGTCTGAAATCCAGAGGCCACGCATTTGGCTACAAGGTCGCCTGAACCGTCGTAAATCTTGACGTCGTAGTTGAGAATATGCTTGCCGTTGCGCACTACGGCGGCCTCGGCCGTGAGGGGCGAAACCCTGCCGGGGCGCAGGTATTCAATGGTGGTGTTCAGGCTGACCACGCCGTAGTCTTTGCCTGCATTGGCCGCCGCGCCAAAGGCCACATCGGCCAGGGCAAAAATGGCGCCGCCGTGGGCCATGCCCATGCCGTTTTTGTGATTGTCGGTAATGGGCATGGTAACCTTGGCATATTCCGGAGTGGCGTTTTCAATGTTCATGCCGAGAAAACGCATCAATTTGTCGTGTTTTTTTACGTAATTTTTCATACCGTCTCCACACTATCAAAAAAGGGCTGAAAGCCGAAACTCTCAGCCCGTGCCTGTTTTGCAATGAGCGTCCGGGGCAGGGTTATTCAACCTGCTGGATGCCGTCCAGTTTCCAGTTGCCCCCTGAGACCGGTCGCAGGAAGTGCCAGACTTCCCGCACGGACGAGGGCGTCTCCTGCGCCGGGGTTTCGCGCAGCAGCACGTCAAAGAACACCTGGGCGTACTGTTCGTCGCCTTCATCGTGCACGCCCAGCAGTTGGGCGTTGACCAGCAAAATTTCTGTAGTGCTGGGCTTGGGGTCGGCGGCCATCTGCTCGCGTACCGATTGCTGCACTGCCTCGGTGGCAAACTGCGAGATGTCGTTCATGTCGCGTTTGTCCCACGCGGCCTGCAGGCGGGTGTAGGCCATCTTGGCCCCGCGCAGAAATTCTTCGGCGTCAAAGCCGGGGGGCATGGGAATCTGCGGGCCGGGCACGTCTGCCTGGGCAGCGCCCTGATTACGCAGCGCCTCCCAGCCGTTGCCGGAGGCGTCCTCGCGCATCATGCCCGCTTCGGGCTGCGCGGACGAGTTTTGCATGCCTTGCGCACCTGCACCCGCTTGCGCGGGCCTTTGCGAACCCCGAAAGGCCGCAAACAGCTTGAGCCCGATGAAGATCATCAGGCCAAAAAGCAGAATATCCATAAAGCCGCCGCCAGCAAAGCCGTGTCCGCCCAGTAGCGAGCCTATGAGCGTGCCCGCCAGCAGACCGCCCATAAGGCCGCCCATGCCGCCAAAAAGACCGCCAGGTCTGCTGGGCGCGGGAGCCTGCTGGGGTTGGGCCTGGGTCTGGCCGGGGTTGGGTTTGCTTTGGAACGCGGGCTGCGGAGGACGCGGCGCGGGCGTACTCATAAAGGGTTTGCTGCCAAAAGAGCTGCCGCCGCCAAGGCGGGCAGCAAGTGCGTCATCCGACATGGCGAGCATGAGCGAACAGCAAAGCAGAACCAGAATAGAAGAAAAAGCTTTTATTTGCATAAACATCTCCCATAAGGGCGGTGTTGGTCATTTTCCTGAATATCAGACATGACCGGGAAGGACTTTCTGTACGTGCCTTATTTACTATAATCATTATGCCGATTAAGGCAAGTTGGCCCGCAACACGCCAAAAGCGCGGGTAACAGCGCTCCGTCGCGGGATTTTTATTGCGCGGCAGGGGCAAGGACAACTGGCGGGTCAGCCGGAGGGGTTGCTATTTTTGCAGCGAAATCAGCCCGTCCAGAATTGTCCACGGGTTGGGCGGACAGCCGGGGATAAAAAGATCCACAGGCAGCAGATCGGTGACGCCCTTGTTGCACTGGTCACTGTCGCGAAACAGCCCGCCCGAAATGGCGCACGCGCCCACAGCCACCACAAGGCGAGGTTGCGGAACGGCGTTAAAGGTGTCCAGCAGGGCCAGACGCATGTTTTCCGAAACAGGGCCGGTAACGGCAATGCCGTCGGCATGCCGGGGCGAGGCCACAAAGTCGATGCCAAACCGGCCCAGATCATACACCAGCGTGGTCAGAACATTGCTGTCGGCCTCGCAGGCGTTGCAGCCCCCAGCGCTGACCTGGCGCAGCTTGAGCGAGCGGCGGAATAGTGCACACCGGGGCGGCGTGGGCTGCTCTGCATGGGGCTGACCGGGAACAACCAGCAGACCCTCGCGGGTAAACGAAGCCATGCGGTGCTGCCCGGTAAAGGTAAAGGCCCCCTTGGGGCAGGCCGCGCGGCACGCGCCGCAAAAGGTGCAGCGTCCCATGTCGAGGGTAGGCGTGCCGTCTTCACGCCCTGCCGTGGGCAGCAAAGCGCCTGCGGGGCAGGCCTGAAAGCAGGCGCGGCACGCGCCGCACGCAACCGGGGCAAGCTCTGGCCTGCCCAGAAACCGGGGCGAGAGCGCGGGCTGACGGTTGGGGTAATCCAGCGTGCGGTATTGCTGGTGCAGGCGTTCCTTGATGATGCGCAGCATGTCAAAGCCTCACAGATCGTACCCGCAGTACGAGAGGTTGAAGCTCTTGTTGCAGAGCGGAAAGTCTGAAATCTGGTTGTCGCGTAAGGCCATGGCAAGACCCGTCCAGTTGTGGAACGAGGGGTCGATGACCTTGTAGGCCAAAAAACGGCTGTCAGGCCCGGTAACTGCCACGTGGCATATTTCGCCGCGCCAGCCTTCCACCTGCGACACCGCCAGGGTATCGGGCGGCAGAGAGGCCGCATCCAGCGCAGGGGCCTGGTCTGCCAGCGGGGGAATGGCCGCCAGCGTGTCGAGGTCCGCCTCGATCAGCCGCAGCGAGTCGTCCAGCTCGTTGCTGCGCACAAGGGTGCGGGCCAGCACGTCGCCGCTGGTCTCCACGCGCGGGGCGCAGTCCCTGTTGGGCAGGTCGGCAAGAGGAAAGTGAAACCGGGCGTCAATTTTAAGCCCGCAGGCGCGAGCGGCCATACCTACCATGCCAAGGTTCTGGGCGATCTCCCTGCTGACGTATCCCGTGCCGGTAAGCCGCTCAAGCACGCTCTGGCTGTGCAGCATCACGTCCACAGCGCCGCGCACGTCGCGCCCGGCGTCCCTGATGCGATGCAGCATGTCGGCGCATTCGTCGGCGTTCAGGTCGCAGGCCGTGCCGCCAAATCGCAGCAGGCCCCGGCCAAACCGGTTGCCGCACAGGCAGGCCGTGGTATTGAGAAAATCACCGCGTATGCGGCCATTCCACGAGGCGGTCGGCAAAAAGCCCGTATCGCCCGCTATGGCCCCAAGGTCTCCCGTGTGGTTGGCAAGGCGCTCAAGCTCCAGCCCGACCCGACGCAAACGGTGGGCGCGCGGCGCGACCACGCAACCGGCAAGGCGCTCGAGCAGCACGCAGTGCGCCGTGGCGTGCCCGACCGTGGTGTCGCCTGCGGCGCATTCCAGCAGGGGCAGGCAGCGGGCCAGCGGACCGCGCGTGAGCATGCGCTCCAGCCCCCGGTGTTGATAGCCCAGGGCAATCTCGAGATGCAGCACGTTTTCACCGTAGCACTGAAAGCGAAAATGCCCAGGTTCGATAACCCCGGCGTGCACCGGGCCCACGGCTACTTCATGAATTTCTTCGCCCTCAACCCGAAAAAAAGCAAAGGGTGCAGCCGCAGGTTGCGGCGCAGAGGCCAACGAGCCGCCTTCGGCCAGGGTGCGGGCATGGGCCTCGGCGGCGTCGGGGATGCGCCTTACGCTCTTGAGCCAGGGATGCCCCACGGGCTCAATGCCCCACTGCTCGAAAATTTCGCGTTCAAATAGATGGGCCTGCGGCGCGGACGGCGTCATGGAGGCAAAGGATTGCAGGGGAACGGTGCGCAGGGCCGCAAGATAGTGCGAGCTGTCCTGCGCCAGCACGCAGCACAGGCCTGCAGGGGCAGCATGGTCCTGCGATTCCGGCAGACCAAACAGGGCAAGCAGCCGCCAGCCTTCCGCAAGGTAGCGACGCAAAAAATCACCCATTTCTTCTGCGGAAACCGGGGGCATGCCCGCAAGCGGCACGGTATCGCGGTAATCGAATAGCATGGGTCCTCTCACCAAATGCGGTTTCGCGTTTGTAATGCGTCAGGTCTGGCGCTTATGCGCCGATAAGCGCGGCGGCGCGGGTAAGAAAATTCCACAGCCAGTCTGGTATCCACAGCCCCAGGGTCAGCACGGCAAGCCCCAGAGCCAGCGGCGGCAGCACGCTCAAAGCCGGTTCGGTGTTTGACGGCGGCAGATCCACGGGCCGGTTGCCCTGCACCATGCGCAGCACAGAGACGGAAAGCCCCACAAAGATGATGGCCAGCAATACCAGATACCCTGCGGAAAGCCACGGCAGCCCCGCAGCCAGCATGCCCTTGAAAATCAGCAGTTCGCTGACAAAAAGCCCGAACGGCGGCGAACCCGCCACAGCCAGAAAGCCCGCAGTCCACAGCGCCGCCGTGGCGGGCATGGTCCAGCGCATGCCGTGCACGTCGTAGCTGGAATACGTGTGGTAGCGGGCCAAAATATTGCCCGAAAGCAAAAACAGCATGCACTTGGTGAGCGAATGGCAGACCGCGTGCAGCATCGCGCCGGGCACGGCCACGCCGCCCACGCCGATGCCAAGGGCCAGAATGCCCATGTGCTCGACGCTCGAATAGGCCAGCATGCGCTTGTAGTGCCCCTGACCCACGATAAAGATGGCGGCGGTCATGAGCGACAGCAGACCAAAAAACATGAGCATGCCGCCCGAAAGATCGCCCAGACCGGCGGCCAGCATTATCTGGTGGCCGCGCAGCATGCCGAGCATGGCGCAGTTGAGCAGCGCCCCCGAAAGCAGGGCCGAAACCAGCGACGGAGCCTGACTGTGGGCGTCGGGCAGCCAGTTGTGCAGGGGGGCAAGGCCCATCTTGGTGCCATAGCCCACCAGCAGAAACACAAAGGCCGCCTTGAGCCACGTGGGCTCGGCCAGCTGCGCGTTGCGTACAAACCAGCCTACCTGGTCCATGCCGTCTGCCGCGCCCATTGTGCCCTCCGCTCCGTGAAAGGCGACCGCGAGCAGAATATTGCCCAGCAGCGCAAGCGCAATGCCCACCGAGCAGATGATCAGATATTTCCAGGTGGCCTCAAGCGAGCGCTTGTGACGGTGAAAATAAATAAGCTGTGCGCTGGCAAGCGTGGTGCCTTCAATGCCCACCCATTGCGCGCCCATGTGCGGCGTAATGGTGACCAGCGTCATGGCTCCGAGAAAAAAGCACAGGCAGGCGGTAAAGCGACGCTCCGGCGCATTGGTGAAGCGTCCGTGGTCGAGAATATTGGTATGCACGCCGATGCGTTCTTCTTCGCGCAGGTAGTGCATGGCATAAAAGGACGCGGCCAGAAACAGCAGGCTGGCCAGCAGCAAAAAAAGCACCCCCAGCGCGTCCGGGGCCAGCAAACCGTCAAGTTCCGACGGGGTTTCGCCTCTGGCGACCCGCGCGGCGGTCATGACGGCAATGACGGTGTGCGCCAGCGCCGTCAGGGGCAGGCCCACGCGGCAGATCACGGCGCGGCCCCACAGCAGCATCATGCAGCCGGCGCAGAGGGGGATAAAAAGAAGAGCTGTCAGCATGCGCGCGTCCTAATCTCTGAGGCTGCGGAACCGGGCCACGTCAATGGAAGCAAAAGAGTCGCTGATGTGGTTGATGGCTATGCCCATGACAAACACCGCCACAAAAACGTCCAGCAGCAGGGCCAGTTCAAACCACACCGTACCAGTAGTCATCAGCGGCACGCCCAGCAAAAAGATGCCGTTTTCCGCCACCAGATAGCCAATGACCTGAGTGATGGCCTTGATGCGGCCCACAATGAGGATCAGCCCGCAAAACAGCGTGGCCAGCCCCGTGGGCAGCAGCAACGGCGGAAACAGCCCCAGCGGCATGACCAGTTTGCCGTCCAGCCAGATGGAAAACACCAGCCCGGCCATACCGGCCAGCACGCCCAGACCCACGCGGCGGGCGGGGCAGACGAGAGCGTCGGCGGGCAGCCTTTTTTGCGTGCGCCACAGCATGCCGGGCAGCAGAGCGCCCTTGATCAGCAACACCGCGCCTGCCAGCAGGGCATGCTCAAGACTCACCAGCAGGGCCGCCAGCAGCAGCCCCTGCAGGGCCGTGAGCCTGGTCATGCCGGGTACGCGGCGCGTGCCCAGCAGAAAAAAATTGCTCAGCACAAGCAAAAAAAGGCAGGATTGCAAGAGCGTGGTCATGGCTACCTCGCCTGGGTAAGAATAAGCGCCAGCGTGCCCATGGCCCCCGCCGCGCCAAGCAGATACGGAACCCGCTCCATGCGCAGCCGCGCCATGACCGATTCCACAATGCCCACAACAACTGCCAGCAGCAGCACAATGCCCACGCGCAAGCCCATCTGCTGCCACAGGGGCAGGGCGGGCGTAAGCAGGCCCGCAATCAGCGCCGCGAAAAACCAGAGTTTGAGGGCCCCGCCATACAGTATCATGGCCAGATTGGGGCCGGAGTGGTCAAGCACCATGACTTCATGTATCATGGTCAGTTCAAGGTGCGTGTTGGGGTCGTCCACCGGGATGCGGCAGTTTTCCACCAGCAGCAGCACAAAAAATATCACGGGCAGCAACAGCAGCTCGCCCCTGCCGGTCAGCCACGCCCCGGCGGTCTGCCCGCTGAACAGGGTTGAAAGGCTGAAGGCCGTATCCGCGCTGTGCCCGAGCCCCAGGCACAGGCTGGTGAGCACCATGAGCGCAAGAAAAAACACCGGTTCCGCAAGGGCGGAGAACGTGGCCTCGCGGCTTGCGCCCATGCCTTCAAAGGCCGAGCCGGTATCCAGCGCGCCAAGCATGACGGCAAAGCGCCCCATGCCAAGCAGGTAGGCCGCCAGCACAAAGTCGCCCGCAAAGGCCAGCGGCGAAGCCGCGCCGCCAAGTGGCAACAGGGCCAGGGCGCACAGCGTGCCCGCCAGGGCTATGGAAGGCGCGGCCGCAAACGTCCAGGTGGAGGTGCGGCTGATAACCTCGCCCTTGCGCAGCAGTTTGGCGATGTCGTAGTAGGTCTGCAGCACGGGCTTGCCGTGCCTGCCCGCGTATTTGGCCTTGACCCGGTTGATGATGCCGGGCAGCAGCGGTGCCAGGACCAGCGCCAGGGCAAACTGCGTCAGATACACTGCAAGGTTGGCGTTCATGAGCGCAGCCCCCACACCAGCAGCCCCACCACGGTGGCCAGAATATAAAGGATGTACAGGTGGATTTTGCCGTGCTGGATCACCTTGCAGGCATTGCAGATGCTCTCCACCGCCGAAAACAGCGGGGTAAACAGGCCGCTGCGCAGGCGGTCGGGCGCGGTGACGCTCAGCTCGCCGTGCTTGGGAAAAATTCCGTCATCCATATGCAGCTGGGTTTTGAGACCCATGGCCGGGGCAAATATCTTTGCCGTGGGTTCCGAAAAACCGGCGTCCGTGTACTGGATACGCGCGGAACCTGCCTGAAAGCCGCAACCCCAGGTGGGCATGGCCTCGACGGCGCGTTTTTTGAGCAGGCATTTGCGGACAAGCAGAAATACCAGCGCCAGGGCAAGCCCCGCGCCGCCGATCGCGGCTGCCGCGCCAAGGCTTGCGTGGGCCCTGGCCAGCCCGCTCAGCCCGGCCTGCTGCAGGTGCGGGGGCAAGGGCAGCGCGCTGTGCGCGGCCCCGGCGGCCAGATCAAAAAAACACGGCGCGGCCAGACCGCCAGCCAGACAGGCGGCGGCGGGCAGGGCCAGGGGCCAGAGCGTGCGCCACGAAAGGGGGTGAACATTGGCGGCCATTTCTGAACGGGGTTCGCCCAAAAAGGCGATGCCGTATGCCTTGGCGTACAGGGCCGCCGCAAGGCCGCTGATGCAGGCAAGGCCCGCCAGCGCCAGCAGCAGCCCCACCTGACGCTCCACGCCGGACAGGGCGGGGCCGTCCAGCAGCGAAAGCCCCAGCACCAGCTCGCCCGCAAATCCGTTAAACGGCGGCAGGCAGGCTATGGCCGCAGCGCCTACGGCAAAGGCCGCGCCCAGCAGGGGCAGGCGTTTTTGCAGGCCGCCCAGATGCTGCATGCGCACGGTGCCCGTGGCGTGCAGCACTTCGCCCGCGCACAAAAAAAGCAGTCCCTTGAATGCGGAGTGGTTGAGCATGTGCAAAAGCGCGCCCGAAAATCCCAGCACGGCAATCCAGGCGTTGCCGCAGCTTTGACCGATGAGCCCCGCGCCCAGACCCATGACCATCAGGCCCATGTTTTCTACGCTCGAATAGGCGAGCAGACGCTTGAGGTTGCTCTGGGCCGTGGCTTTTAAAATGCCCATCAGGGCGGTGCCAAGCCCCAGAAGCAGCAGGGCCCAACCCCACCATTCAGGCGTTGCGCCCGCAGGGGCCAGCATGCCCACGCTGCGGAGTATTCCGTAAAAACCGGCGTTGATCATCGCGCCCGACAGCAGGGCAGAGATGTGGCTGGGCGCGGCGGGGTGCGCCTCGGGCAGCCAGATGTGCAGGGGCGCCAGTCCGGCTTTGGCCCCAAAACCAAGCACAGCCAGCACAAACAGTGTGGTGAGCAGGCCGGGGCCAGAGTATGCCGATGTCTGTTCCATGGCGCGGGCCAGCGCCGCGCCGCCCTGCAGGGCCTCAAGCGAGGTGTCGCCCGTGATCTGCCACAGCAGGGTAAAAAAGGCCATCAGGGCCACAGCGCCAAGGTGGGCGGCCACCAGGTAGACCCACGAGGCGTCGCGCACCTTGCTGTCGCCGTCGTTAAAATCAATGAGAAAGAACGGCGCGAGCGACATGATCTCCCACGCCAGCATGAACAGCACGGCGTCGCGGGCGGTCATCACCAGGGCAAGGCCGATGAGCAGCATATGAAAAAAGAACCAGTGCGCGGCAAGGTTGTGGCGCTCCGGTTCTTCATGCCGCAGGGCAATGCCCCCGGCGGCGGCGCAGGTCAGGCCCAGGCCAAAGACGGGCAGCAGAAACAGGCGGCTCAGGGCATCCATGCCCAGTGCGCACGTCCCCACGGGCAGCGCCAGCGGCAACAGCAGGCTTTCGTGCCCGTCCCAGGGGCCGGAGGCGACGGCGTACAGGCCCGCAGCGCAACCCGCAAAGGCGCCCAGAACACCAACCACGCTGGCCGTGCGTCCGGTGGCCTTTGAGGGCGGGCGCACAGCCAGAAGAGCGCACAGTACGGCAGACGCCGCCAGTATGCCGATGGCAGTGATAAACAAAAACATGGCTGCCGGAAAACCTACGCCATGCCGTTTTTCAGCTGCGTGTCAAAGTAGGCGATGGTTTTGGCCAGGCCTTCTGCAAGCGCGACCTTTGGTTCCCAGCCCAGCTTTTCGCGGGCCAGGGTGATGTCGGGCTTGCGCTGCTTGGGGTCGTCGCCGGGCAGCGGTTCGTAGGTGATCACCGATTTGCTGCCGGTCATTTCCACAACTTTTTCGGCCAGCTCACGGATGGTGAATTCACCGGGGTTGCCCATGTTCATGGGGCCGATAAAGTCAATGGGCGAGGCCATGAAGCGGATCATGCCCTCCACCAGATCGTCCACATAGCAGAACGAGCGGGTCTGCGAGCCGTCGCCGTAGATGGTGATTGGCTGGCCCTTGAGCGCCTGAATGATAAAGTTGGACACCACGCGGCCATCGTTGGGATGCATCTTGGGCCCGTATGTGTTGAAGATGCGGCCCACCTTGATGGGCAGGTCGCCCTGACGCCAGTAGGCAAAAAACAGCGCCTCGGCGCAGCGTTTGCCTTCGTCGTAGCAGGAGCGGATGCCGTTGGGGTTCACATGGCCCCAGTAGCTCTCGGGCTGCGGATGAATGTCGGGGTCGCCGTACACTTCGCTGGTGGAAGCCTGATATATGCGCGCGCCGAGCCTTTTGGCCAGGCCCAGCATGTTGATGGCGCCGTGCACGCAGGTCTTGATGGTCTGCACCGGGTCGTGCTGGTAATGTATGGGCGAGGCCGGGCAGGCCAGATTGTAGATTTCATCCACCTCTACAAAGAGGGGAAAGGTCACGTCGTGGCGGATCAGCTCAAACCTGCGGTTGTCCATGAGCGCTTCCACGTTGGCGCGGGCGCTGGAAAAGAAATTGTCCACGCAGAGCACTTCGTGCCCTTCGTTGAGCAGGCGTTCGCACAGGTGTGAACCCAAAAAACCGGAACCGCCGGTGACCAGAATGCGTTTGCGGAGATGCATGATTCCCCCTGAAAAAAGTATAAGAAGCCAGCATAAAACCGGCAAATCCAGTAAAGCATAGCCCCATTGTCCGGGCTTTGCAATGGTGACTCCGCGCAGCGAACATCCGGGGCCTCAAGTTGTCTCTTGCATTACAGCAGTGCCGATTGCTATGTATCGGCCGCGAGGTAAATCATGTCAAAAAAATCTGTGGACCGCATTGATCCTCTCTCCCTGGCTTTGCCCCTTGCAGGGGTGGACAGCCACGCCCATCTGGACGGGCAGGAATTTGATGCGGACAGAGACGCCGTGCTGGAGAGGGCCCATGCGGCGGGCGTGGCGCAGGTGGGCAACGTCTTTTTGGGGCCGGACGAATACCATGCGGGACGGGGGCTGTTTGAGGCCCGCCCCGAGGTGTTTTTTCTCATGGGTATACACCCCTGCGACGGGCAAAAGTGCACGCAGCAACGTCTGGAGGCCATGCGGGCCGCCTTTGCCGCCGATGCGCGGCTTAAGGCCGTGGGCGAAATCGGCCTCGATTTTTATTGGCCCGACTGCCCCAGAGAAATACAGTATGAGGCCCTGCGCACGCAGCTGGCGCTCGCCCGCGCTGTGGAGCGCCCGGTGGTCATCCACTGCCGCGAGGCCGAGGAGGAAACCCTCATGACCCTTGAGGCCGAGGGCTTTGCCGGGTACCCGCTGCTGTGGCACTGTTTTGGTCAGGGGCCGGATACCGCCCGCCGCATCCTGCGCAACGGCTGGCATATTTCCATTCCCGGCCCGGTTACCTACAAGGCCAACGACGCCCTGCGCGAGGCTGTAGCGCTGATACCCGCCGACCGCCTGCTGCTTGAAACAGACGCTCCCTACCTTGCGCCGCTGCCCTGGCGCGGCAAGCGCAACGAGCCAGCCTTTACCGTGTTTACCGTGCGGGCCATGGCCGAAGCGCGGGGAGAAAACGCCGCAGACCTCTGGCGCGCCTGCGGCGACAACGCCCGCCGGTTTTTCGGGCTGACAGCGGCTGTCTGAGCGGGTTTACGGCGATTGGCAGGCTGTCTGGGCAGGGTCTGTTCTTGTGTCCACATGCCGGAAGTGATACCATGCTCAAAGCCACTCGGAACGGTGGCCGAGAGTTGTTTTTACAGATATTCCCCCTGGCGGTCCGTGTCCGTCCGCTTTGCCGCAGCGCCTTGCAGCGGCGGGGCCGTCCCGGTGCGTCCTCTATAGTGTCAGCGAAAGCTGTTTACCCAACTTCAAGGAGATTCCATGTCGGATCTGCGTACACCCCTCACGGCCTGGCACGAGGCGCACGGCGCAAAAATGGCCCCTTTTGCCGGGTGGCTCATGCCCATCCAGTATGAGGGCATCATTGTAGAACATCAGCACACCCGCCAGCATGCGGGGCTTTTTGACATCTGCCACATGGGCGAATTTCTTATCGCGGGTCCCGGCGCGGACGAAGCCCTGAGCAAGGCCGTCAGCCACAACCTGCAGACCCTCGCGCCCGGCAAGTGCCGCTACGGCTTTTTGCTTAACGAAAAGGGCGGCGTGCTGGACGACGGCATCATCTACCGCTTCGGCTCCGACTCCTTCATGGCCGTAGTCAACGCGGCCTGCGCCGCCAACGACTTTGCCGTGCTGCGCTCGCGCCTGCCCGAAAGCGTCAAGATGACCGACATCTCGGCCGATACGGGCAAGATTGACCTGCAAGGGCCGGAATCGCTGGATGTGCTTGAAAAACTGCTGGGCCAGAATTTTCACGATCTCGGCTACTTCGGCTTTCGCGAAACCACCTGGCAGGGCTCGCCCCTGCTTGTAAGCCGCACCGGCTACACCGGCGAGCTGGGTTACGAACTGTACATCGCCTCGTCTGAAACCGAGGCTTTCTGGAATGCCCTGCTGGCCGACGAACGCGTCAAGCCCGTGGGCCTGGGCGCGCGCGACACCCTGCGCCTTGAGGCCGGTCTGCCCCTGTACGGCCATGATCTGGACGAAAATCACAGCCCTGCCGAAGCCGGCATGGGACGCATGATGACCAGCACCGCCGAGTATGTGGGCCGCGAAGGCGCGCAGAAGATCGCCAGCGTGCTGGTGCCCCTGCGCATTGACGGCCGCCGCGCCGCCCGCCACGGCGACGTTGTGGCCGCCGCCGACGGCACGGAAGTAGGCCATGTTACCAGCGGTTCGTTTGCGCCCTCGCTGGGCTATGTCATTGCCTTTGCCTGGGTGGACGCCGCCCATGCCGGGGCGGAAAATTTTGTCGTACGCGCCGCCAGAACGGAGCTGCCCGCCGCGCGGGTTGAAGCGCCGTTTTATACCCAGGGCACTGCGCGCAAAAAGTTTGCCTGATACGGTCGTCGCTTTGTGCGGGTCACCATCCGCAGCTGGTCGGCGTAATTTTTATAACGATTGAACCCAATTTTTTCAGGAGTTTGCACATGGCTACCAATCCTGCCGATATTCTGTACAGCACCAGTCACGAATGGGCCCGCATTGAAGGCGATGAAGCCGTCATCGGCATCACCAGCTTTGCCCAGGAATCCCTTGGCGACATCACCTATGTGGAACTGCCCGCCGTGGGCGACCAGCTTTCTGAAGACAAGGAATTTGGCTCGGTGGAATCGGTCAAGGCGGCCAGCGATCTGATCTCGCCCGTGGCTGGCGAGGTGGTGGCCGTGAACGAAGCCCTGGAAAACACCCCCGAGCTCTGCAACAGCGATCCCTTTGGCGAGGGCTGGATTGTGCGCGTCAAACTGACCCACAAGCCCGGCGGCCTTATGGATGCGGCGGCTTACGAGGCGCATTGCGCCACCGAAAAACACTAGACAGGGCAACGCGGAGTTCCGGCCTTTTTGTCCCCTGCCTGTGTCTGGCTTGTTTGGTGCGGCGTTCATGTATGTTTGTATACACTTCGCGCCGCCCAAACGCGCCATCCTAGGCAGAAAACAAAAATTTCCGGAACTCCGCGTCACCCATGTATGATTTCTTTCGGGCTGACTGCGCTGCTGCAACATTCTGCACGGCAAACACAGTCTGAAATTTTTCTTTCGCCCCGGCTGGAGCCGCGTCGTACAACGACGGGCTCCAGCCGGAGTCCCTTTCACAGCGGCTGCCGCCGCTCAAGCGATATAACGCGTCCGGCGGCAAGGAGCTAATATGCCATACATTCCTCATACGCCGGAAGAGTTGCATGAAATGCTCTCCGTGGTTGGCGTGCGTTGTCTGGATGAGCTTTTTTCCGACATTCCATCCAGCATGCGCCCCAAAAGCTTTGATCTGCCCAAGGGGCAGGGCGAGGCCGCCGTCTGCGGGCATTTTGAAGAACTGGCAGCCAAAAACTGCCCCGGACACGTGTCTTTTTTGGGCGCGGGGTTTTACAACCACGACATACCCAAGGCTGTGGACGCCCTCTCTGGCCGCAGCGAATTTTATACCGCCTACACCCCCTATCAGGCCGAGTGCTCGCAGGGCACGCTGCAGGCCATCTTTGAGTTTCAGACGGCCGTCAGCCGCCTGATGGAGATGGATTGCGGCAACGCCTCCGTCTATGACGGCGGCACGGCGATTTTTGAAGCCGCCATGATGGCCGCGCGCTCGGCGCGGCGGCGTCTGCTAGTGGTGGACGAGGCCGTCAACCCCATCTGGCGCGCCATGCTCGCCTCGTACACCTCGAGCCTTGACCTCGAAATAAGGACAGTACCCCAGCACAACGGCTGCAGCGACATGGACGCCCTCATGGCCGCCGTCGACAACACCTGCGCCGCCGTTATTGTGCAGAATCCCAACTTTTTCGGCGCGGTGGCCGACTACACGGCCCTTTTTGCCAAGGCCCGCTCGGTCAAGGCCTTTGGCGTCATATCCGTGTATCCGGTCATGCAGTCTGTGCTCAAAACTCCCGGCGAAATGGGCGCTGACGTTGCCGTGGCGGAAGGCCAGAGCCTGGGCATGAACCTCTCGTTCGGCGGCCCCTACCTCGGCCTCATGACCTGCCGCAAGGAGCACATCCGCCAGTTCCCCGGCCGCATTGTGGGCCGCACCACCGATGTGGACGGCAAAACCGGCTATGTGCTCACCCTTCAGGCCCGCGAGCAGCACATCCGCCGCGCCAAGGCAACCTCAAACATCTGCTCCAACCAGGCCCTCTGCGCCCTGCGCTCGCTCATCCACATGAGCCTGCTGGGCCCCGAAGGCCTCACCCGCGTGGCGGAAAACAACATGGCCCTTGCCCGCTACGCCGTTGAGCGTCTTACCGCCCTCAAGGGGGTGGAGCTGCTCAACAGCGCCCCCTACGGGTCGGAAGTAGCCCTGCGCCTGCCCGTAAACGCTGCTGGCGTGGTCAAGGCCATGACGCCCAAGGGCGTTGTGCCCGGCTATCCGCTTGGTCGGCATTATCCCGGCATGGAAAACGTGCTGCTGCTCTCGTGCACCGAGGCCAACAGCCGCAGTCAGATAGACAAGCTGGCCGAAATCATGGGAGGTCTGCTGTGAAAACCATTTTCGCCAAATCCGTACCCGGGCGTACTGCGTACTGCCTGAACAGCGAGGCCCCCAAGGCTTCGGCCATGCTGCCCGCAGGGCTTCTGCGTAAAAGCGCCCCCCGTCTGCCCGAATGCTCCGAGCTTGACGTGGTGCGCCATTTTACCCAGCTCTCGCAACTCAATTACAGCGTGGACGCCAATTTTTATCCCCTTGGCTCCTGCACCATGAAGTACAACCCCAAGTTTATGGAATACGTGGCGTCGCTGCCGGGCTTTACCCGGCTGCATCCCATGATGGCCCAGCTTGAGGGCGGCGCCGATTGCGCGCAGGGCGCGTTGCAGTGCCTGTACGAAGCCGAAAACCTCCTCTGCGAACTCACCGGCATGAAGGCCTTTACCTTCCAGCCCATGGCCGGAGCCAACGGCGAATTCACCGGGGTCAAGCTCATTGCCGCCTACCATGCGGCCAAGGGCCGCCATCGCAAAAAGATGCTCATTCCCGACGCGGCCCACGGCACCAACCCCGCCTCAGCCGCTCTTGCCGGGTTTGATGCCGTCAACATCGAGTCGCGCGACGGCATGGTCGACCCCGAAGCCATAGTGGCCGCCATCGCCGAACACGGCGAAGACGTGGCGGGCCTCATGATGACCTGCCCCAACACCCTGGGCCTCATGGAAGTGCATCTGCCCCGCATCGTGGCCGAGCTGCGCAAGGTCGACGCCCTGCTGTACTACGACGGCGCCAACATGAACGCCATCATGGGCAAGATGCGCATGGGCGATGCGGGCTTTGACGTGGTGCACCTCAATGTGCACAAGACGCTGGCCACGCCTCACGGCGGCGGCGGCCCCGGCGCTGGCCCCGTGGGCGTTACCGACCGCCTGTTGCCCTTCCTGCCCGTTCCGCGCGTGGGCAAGCACCCCGACGGACGGTTTTTCCTCGACTACAATCTGCCGCAGACCATCGGGCACATCGGTCCCTTCTACGGCAGCTTTGGCGTGGTTATCAAAGCCCTGGCCTACATGCTGCGCCTCGGCGGCGAGGGGCTTGCCCGCGCCGCCGAATACGCCGTGCTCAACGCCAACTACCTCAAGAAAAAGCTTGAGAACGTGCTCGATATCCCCTTCAAGGACCGCTTCTGCGCGCACGAATTCGTGGCCTCCGCACCTCAGGGCCTGCGCGCCCTGGATATCGCCAAGGGCCTGCTGCAGCGCGGCATCCACGCGCCGACCATCTACTTTCCGCTCATCGTGCACGAGTGCCTTATGGCCGAACCCACCGAAACGGAAAGTAAGCAAACCCTGGACGAATATATTGAAGCCCTTCAGGAAGTTATCCTTACCGGCAAGGCCGACCCGCAGGCCCTGCAGGATATGCCCACCAATCTGCCGGTGCGCCGCCTGGATGAAACCGCTGCTGCGCGTCAGATGGTGCTGACCGAAGATATGGGGTAAAAATGCTTGGGGGCGGGAAGCTTTTTGAAAAAAGCTCCCCGCCCCCAAACCCCCACCCCGCAAAAACTTTTATTACAGGCCCCGGCTGATGCCGGGGCCTGTCTTTTGATTGCTGCTTGCGGCAAAGGCGGGGGGCATTTTCTGTCGTTTTTTTTATATTGTGACTTCAATATGTTAAGCGACAGAATAAGCAGACTTTATTCAGTCATGATCTGGTGAGAACATACGAGTGAGGAAAATTCGTTCGTCATCAGAAGCGTGGCGTGGCGTCGCCTTCCTTAAACTCGCCGAGCAACGCGGAGGTGTTGGGCGAATTTTTATGGCCTGACAAGGAAAAATCCAGCTTTTAAGCACAGCGTACTCGTGTACGTGAGCAATAAAAACTGGATTTTGACGCCGTCAGTCCCAAAAAGCCGGGTTTGTGTAAATCAGTCTGACAGGCGCATCTATCCCAAGAGATATGCAGCTGTAATCTTAGGCCATCTCTTCCACCACGCCAGCAGCCAGCACATGTCCATCCGCATCATACACCGCTGCCACCTGACCGGGAGCCGTGGGAAACTGCGGTTCATCCAGCACTATGCGCAGGCGGTCGCCTTCAACCTGCACACAGGCAGGGCAGGGGCGCTGCCTGTGACGCAGGCGCACAAGCAGCTTCGCAGGCCATAGCTGCTGGGGCAGGGCGATGTTGGCCGCTCCGGTAAGGCAGGTGCGTATGCCGAGCAAGGCGCGGGCCCCCACCACAAGAGTATTGGCTGCGCTGTCCTTGGCAAGCACAAAAAGCGGCTCCGTGTGGGCAATGCCAAGACCCTTGCGCTGCCCCTCTGTGTAACGCCACAGCCCCTTGTGCCGGGCGATTTCGCGCTGGTTGCCCTGAGCGTCGCGCAGCAGCACCGGCCCCGGCCCCGGCGCTTTCGTGCCCGCCGCCTGCCAGTGCCGTTCAAGAAAAGGCCTGTACGCTTCGGCGGCGGACATCCCCGGCTGGGCTACGGGCGGGGCAAAGCAGATGTCCTGACTCTCCGACGGCAGGGGCACAATCAGCCCTGCGGCGGCCACAATGGCGCGGGTCTGCTCCTTGGTTTGTCCGTAAAGCGGAAAAATGGCCCGGGCAAGCCGCTGACGCGGTACAAGACTGAGAAAATAGCTCTGATCCTTGGCCGCGTCTGCCGCCGCTGCAAGCAGGGGCGGGTAGTTGGCGTCGCCAGCGTCTGAGGAAGCGCTCGGGGGCGCATCCGGGCCGGGAACAAGGCGGGCGTAATGCCCGGTAGCCAGCTTGGCCGCACCCAGGGCAAGAGCCGCATCAAGCAGAACGCCAAACTTGATGGCCCGGTTGCAGTAGGCGCAGGGATTGGGCGTGCGGCCCTGGGCATAGGCGGCGGCAAAGGGCGTGAGTACCTCGCGCTCAAACTCGGCGCGCAGATCGACCACGTGCAGGGGTACATCCAGCTCGGCGCAGGCCTCGGCCAGGCCCGCAGGAGCGTCATTGGCTCCGTCGGGCAAAAAAAGACCGTGCAGGGCCATAACGTTAAAGCCTGCCTTGCGCAGCATGACCATGGCGCAAAGGCTGTCCACGCCGCCGCTCACGGCCACGGCTACAGTGGTTGAAGAGGGAGTGTACGTGTTCATATCTGGTCGGGCGGTTGTAATGGATGCCGTGTTGCGGCCGGTACGCGGGTATCGCGGAGGTGCGGAGAGAAGTCTGGCAGACAGGGAGCCTCGTGTCAAAAGCCTCCCTGCCTGCCGCAAAAGCGGAATTACAGAATCTGGTTCAGGAACTGGCGCAGGCGGGGATGCCGGGGAGCGGTAAAGAGGGTTTCGGGCTTGCCCATCTCCACTATCTGGCCCTGGTCCATAAAGATGAGGCGGTCGGCCACCGTGCGCGCGAAGCCCATTTCGTGGGTAACGCAGACCATGGTCATGCCTTCTTCGGCCAGCTTTACCATAACGTCCAGCACTTCGCCGACCATTTCGGGGTCGAGAGCCGAGGTGGGCTCGTCAAACAGCATGATTGAAGGCTGCATGGCCAGGGCGCGGGCAATGGCCACGCGCTGTTGCTGCCCGCCCGAAAGCATGGCCGGGTACATGTTGGCCTTGTCGCTGATGCCCACTTTTTTCAGCAGCGTCAGAGCGCGGGAGTCGGCCTCTTCACGCGAGAGCTTGCGCAGGTGGCGCGGGGCGAGGGTAAGGTTGTCCAGCACCGACTTGTGCGGAAACAGGTTGAACTGCTGAAAAACCATGCCCAGGTTCTGACGCATCTCGTTGATGTTGTTCTCGTCGCTCTGGATGTCCTGACCCTGAACTATGATGCTGCCCTGGTCTATCTGCTCCAGCCTGTTGATGGAGCGCAGCAGCGTGGACTTGCCGGACCCGGAGGGGCCGATGATGACCACGCGTTCGCCGGGCGCAATCTCCAGACACACATCCTGCAGGGCAGGCAGCGAACCAAAGTACTTCCAGACGTGATTGATGGCGATAATGGGAGCGGAGCTATTTTCCGTCATAGTAGTTCAGCCTGGATTCCATGATGCTCACGGCCTTGGAGAGCACGAGAGTGATGATGAGGTAAAGAATAGCCACCATGGTGTAGGTTTCAAAATACAGGTAGGTGGTTCCCACAAAGCTGCGTGCGCGCTGCATGATGTCCGGCACGGCCATGATGGACACAAGCGAGGTGTCCTTGAGCATGGCTATGCATTCGTTGCCAACAGGCGGCAGAATGGTGCGCATGGCTTGGGGCAGCACCACAAGGCGCATGGTCTGATAGCTGTTGAAGCCCAGCGAGCGCGCGGCTTCCGTCTGCCCTTTGTTGATGGCGGTGATGCCTGCGCGAAAAACTTCGCCCATGTACGCGCCGTAGCAAAAACTGATGGCCACAACCGCCGAGGTTACGCCGCTGACCTGCACAAAACGCGAAAGCGCGTAGTAGATATAAAATATCTGCACAAGCAGGGGTATGCCGCGTATGACTTCCACATAGGTGGACGCCAACAGGTTGATCAGGCGGTTGCTTGAAATCCGGCCAAGACCAGTAAGCAGGCCCAGCGGCACAGCGCAGCAGATGGAAAGCAGGGTGATTCTGAATGTGATCAGCACACCATCCGGCAGGTAAAGCAAAATGCGCAGGTAGGGCTCGGGCCAAAGCGTACAAAGGGCAAACAGGGTTCCGAGCGCACCCACCAGAGCGATCGACCAGGCATTGATCAGGCGCCATTCGCGCGGGTCGGGGATGGACGCTCCATCCGTGACCATAATGATGTTGCCTTTGCTTCCATCTTTTTTATCGTGCATCGCAGTCCTTCATGACAACGCGTTTGAGGCTGGCGGCATTGCTGCCGGCCTGTGGGCCGGGCGTGCGCATGTCGCCCACTGGTGCGGGCAAGGCCGTTTGCGGTGCGGCTGTTGCCCTGGTTTACGCTCACGGCTTCCCGGCGGTGCGCCCGGAAGCCGTGAGCAGCAAAATGCCAAAAAACAAATTACTTGGAGGCGCCCATCCACTTTTGCAGCAGCTGAGCTTCCACGCCGGAAGCCTTGACTTCCTTGATGCCCTTGTTCAGCTTTTCCACCAGGTCCTTGCGGTCCTTGCGCACGGTAAAGCCGTAGAATTCCTTTTCGTCGGTCTTGAAAGAAATATTGAGCTTGCCGGCGGTGTCGGCCTTCTTGTTTACATAGTACAGCGCAACCGGGTCGTCGCAGATGACGGCGTCAAGGCGGCCGCCCAGCATGTCCTGAATAGCCAGGCCCACGTCGTCGTATTCCTTGAGGTCAACGGCAACGCCAGCCTTGCGGATGACAAACACGCCGGTGGTGCCGATCTGGCCGCCCACCTTTTTGCCCTTGAGGTCGGCAAGGGTCTTGATGGCCTTGCCCGTGGGCAGCACAACGGCCTGGGCTACTTCATAATAAGGGTCGGAGAAGTCAAACTGCTTCTGGCGTTCTTCGGTAATGGTGGTGGCGGAGGCCACAATATCGTACTGGCCGGTGGCCACGCCGCCGAAGATGCCGTCCCAGGCGATGTTGCGCACATCGACCTCAAAACCGGCTGCCTTGGCAACGGCCTTGATGAAGTCCACATCAAAACCTTCAGGCTGCTTGTTGGCGTCCAGCATTTCCATGGGGGGCCAGGTGCAGTCTGTGGCCACAACAAATTTTTCCGCAGCCATAGCCTGGCTGCACAGCAGGGAGACGGCAACCAGGGCCAGCATCAAGCGACGAATCATGTCCACTCCTTAAAATACGGCGGGGCGCTCAGGACAATGCCCGAACGCCCCGCGAAAACGGAACGTTAGTTATTTACCAAGCCATTTTTCAGCAATCTTGCGGTCTTCGCCAGAAGCCTTCACAGCGGCAATGCCCTTGTTCAGCTTTTCCACCAGGTCCTTGCGGCCCTTGCGAACGGTGAAGCCATAGTATTCCTTTTCGTCGGCCTTGAACGAGATGTTCAGCTTGCCGGCGGTGTCAGGCTTTTTGTTGACATAGTACATGGCAACGGGGTCGTCGCAGATAACGGCGTCAAGACGGCCGCCCACGAGGTCCTGGATGGCCAGACCTACATCGTCGTATTCCTTGATGTCGGAGCCAGCATTGGCCTTGCGCATAACAAAAATACCGGTGGTGCCGATCTGGCCGCCCACCTTTTTGCCCTTGAGGTCGGCCAGGGTCTTGATGCTCTTGCCAGCGGGCAGCACCACGGCCTGAACCACTTCATAGTAAGGAGCGGAGAAATCAAACTGCTTTTCGCGTTCGGGGGTGATGGTCACCGAGGAGGCCACTATGTCGTACTGGCCGGTGGCCACGCCGCCAAAGATGCCGTCCCACGCGATGTTGCGCACTTCTACCTCAAAGCCGGCGGCTTTGCCCATGGCGCGGAGGTAGTCGGTGGAGAAGCCTTCGGGCTGCTTGTTGGCGTCAAGCATTTCCATGGGGGGCCAGGTGCAGTCGCTGGCCACAATGAACTTTTCGGCGGCAGCCGCCGGCCCGCAGAGCAGGGCGAGGGTGAGCAGGGCAAGAGTTACACGGCGAAACATAGGACCTCCTAACCAGGTTTTTATTATTCAGGCCCGCCGCTGTTGCGTCATGGGGGACGCTACGCAGCACCCGCCTCCGAATTCACTGAAAACGGCGGCATGGTGCGTCGGTCCGTGATTCGCCGGAAAGCGCGGTGTGCACCAGTAGAGCGGGCTACCAACCAGAAAAGAGCGTCTCACTTTTTAGCGTCGGCGGCTCCCGGCGTCAAGCGCTTCTGGCCGTTGCAGCGACAGTTTGCAGGTATTTACCACGCATTGCCCGGCGCGGGGCCGTCCTCTTCGTCATCCACGTTGCCCTCGGGCGCGTGCGGGGCCAGCTGGGGCGTGTGCGGGGCCATCTGGGGCGCGCGGGGCACGGGCGGCACGGGCGGCTGGATTGCGGTAGGCATCACCGGGGGAACGGGCTGGTCGTCCACATCGTCGGCGCGCTCATCGCGCAGGGCCTGCTGCAAAAACCAGTCTTCGCGGATGCGCCACGAGGCCGCCGCCGTGTACGCGGGCGACGAATAGCCCACCGAGAGCACCAGCGTGCGCCGGGCGTGCTCCTGCAGGCGGATGAGCAGGGGGGTGAAATCGGCGTCGCCGGAAAGGATGATGAACTCGTCAAAATGCGTGGAATGCGAGAGGTCGTCCATGCAGTCCATAACGAGGTGGATATCGGTGCTCGTTTTGCCGCGCGTTGTCAGCGGGGGGCAGTCAACCACCTGAAAGGCGCTGCGGATAAAGGGGTTGCGGTATTCCTGATAACGCTGGGGGTTCAGATAGCACATGCGTTTGAGAATGCGGCGGCGTACGCCCTCGCCGTAAAGAATGCGCAGCGCGTGGTTTTCAATCCAGCGCACCCAGCGGTACGGCACGGAGCCAAAAGCGCGTGCCGCCTCAGGGTCAATTTCAAGAAAACGTGTGTAGATATTGTCAAAATCAACGTAAAGCGCACTGAATACTTCGTCAAAACCGGTAAATCTTGCCATATGTACCTCAAGGGTGAAATAATTTATCTGAAAAGTATATTTTGCCTGTTCCACTAATGCAAGGAATTTACCGCCACTTGAATTTATGCCCGCCAACGGATACATCTTGCGCCGTAGTCTACACCCAACCAGAGGCGACACGTACAGTGCAAAATATACTTGCCGAGGCAAAAAATCAGTGGCAGAAGGCGCGGCAGAGTCTGCTTGAGGCGGAGCGCAATCCGTCAGGCGCGCCGTGGGACAGATGGCTGTTCTGGTCGTTCTGGCTTTCGCTGGCGACCTTTCCTGTCGGCTATGGCGCACGCGAAGTCTTGCCTGTTGTCTGCTTCATATTCCTTTTATTTTACTATCGATACAACTGGTCAAAAAGCGTACTGCGCAGGCTTGATGCACGCCCGCTTTTTTACTGCCTGTGGGCCATGATCGCTATTGGGGTTGTCTTTTCAGAGCATGTCTGGGTTTCTGTGCTGCACGCGGGCACAGGCATCAACAAGGGTTTTATCCTGCCATTTATCGCCATGGAGTGCGTGCACGGCGAAAAAGACCTGCGACGCCTTGTGTGGGCCTGCGTTCTGGCCTGTTTTTGGGAGGGGCTCGACGGTCTGCACCAGGCGCTTACCGGTGCGGATTTTATCTTTGGCTACGCCTGCAACGCCGGTCGCCTCACCGGCAGCCTCGGCGACTACACGGTGGGCAATTACATAGCGCTGGCGCTGATTCCCGCTTTTGCCCTGTGGTTTGTGTTGCGCCGCGCGTTGTCCCCTCTGGTTTCGGGGCTGTTGTGTTTTGCACTGCTGTGGCCCGCATTTTTTCTGCTGATCGGGGCGGCCAGCCGCAGCGGGGCGCTGGCCGTGGCCGCGGCCTTTGGCTTGTGGATACTGCTGCGCGGCGGGCGTGGCCGCTGGAAATTTGCCGTCATGTCGCTGGTCATCCTGCTGGGCGTGCTTGTGCTGCAAGGGCGCGCGGGGGTCGGCGCTGTGGAGCGCGATGGCCGCTGGAGCTTGTGGGATCTCGCCTGGCGCGTCTTTTGCGAGCATCCCTGGCTGGGAGCTGGCGCGGGGCGGTACAATGAGGCCTTTCGCGCTTTGGGGCTCACCCCCGAAAAAGACCTTATCACCATCAGTCATCCGCACAATCTTTATCTGGATATGCTTTATGCCCACGGTATTATTGGTTTTACACTGGGCATGATTTTTTTGCTGGGCTTTGTCTGGTGGGGATACCGGCGCATCCGCCCCCGCCTGCTGGCTGAGATGGCGGGCAAAAGCCCCAGTATCTACTGGCGCATGACGGCCTGGTTCTGGATCGGCTTTGGCGGCTGGCTGGTAAACGGCATATTTGGGCATGACTTTTACCGCATATGGTGGCTGGCCCTTGCCATGAGCCACCTTGGCGTCATGATCGGCGCGGTGGTAAACGGCCTCGGGGCCGCCCCGGACGATTTGGCTGCGCAGGCCCGTCGAGACGAGGCTTCTGCCGTGGAGTCTTCCACCCCGTAACCTGCCTGTCCCATAAGATAAAAAAACGGTTCCACGCGCCACCCGCACGGAACCGTTTTTTTATCTGGTCAACCAGTTGCTACTGGTCGGTAAAGTCCTCGGCGCTGGCCTGCTGCCCGCCGTGGGCGCGCAACATCTCCATGGCCTGCTCCTTGGTGAGCACGCGGCCCACGCAGCGCGAATGCTGGCGCTTGTTTTCGGGGCAATAGCCCATCTGCACGCAGCTCGGGCCAGCACCGGCAAAGAGATCGGGCGCGGCCTTGCGGCAGAGGCGCAGCATCTGCCATGCCAGATGGCGTATCTCGTGCTGGGCGTTGCGGCAGCAGCGGATGGCAAACCAGTCGAGCAGGGCGTGGGCGTTCATGCCGATGATGGCCTTGAATTCCGTAGCCTGCGGTTTCAGGTAGCGCAGGTCTTCTTCGGGCAGGCCCGCATTGAGACCTGCATCGTACCACTGGTGCGAAATTTCGGCCAGGTCGTGCCCGCTCAGGCTGGCGACATGCCCGTCGGGCAGGGTCACCTGCGCGGCAAATTGCGCCACGCTGCGCGGATACACCACAGAGTAGCTGCGCTTGCCGTTCAGCTCGGCCCGGCCAGACTTGATCAGATACGAGGCCAGGCGCTTGCGCACCAGCTGGGTTTCGGTAACGCGCGAGTATCCCTCGACGCCAAAAAGAAAAAAGTCGAATTCAAGCGCCGCCCTGTGGCCGGAATCGAGAATGTTCTGCACGATCTGGCGCGAGTAGGGCGAGGCCGCAATTTCTTCGAGACTGCGCTCGCTGCGCACAAAGCGGGCGGCAATATCCGTATAGATTTTTCCGCCACCTGCCAGCAGCACTACTTTGCCGTTGCCGGTGAATTTTTCGTCAAGCATGGTACTCCGCCTGTTTTATTGAGAGGCGACTATAGGGCAAAGCGGCTTTGCGGGCAAGGCGGGCGCAACGGGCTGGCGACCTGGCATGGCTGGCTAAAATGCGCGGCCTGCGCGGGTTTTTGGCCGGCGTCTTGACATGGGACAGGCAAAGCGACAGAGTTACAGAGTTTTTTTACGCAGCAGGCAGAGCAGGCTGCGGACCCAGCAGAACCCCAGCATCACCAAGGAGATAGCATGAGCCAGCATTCCGCCCCTTACGGCAAACCCGACAGCAACGGCTTTTTTGGGGCCTACGGCGGGCAGTTTGTACCAGAGCCTCTCAAGGCTCGTCTGGACGAAGTGGCCGAAGCCATGAAGGCCGCCGAGGCAGACCCCTCCTTTCAGAAAGAACTGGATTATCTGTGCTCGCACTACACAGGGCGTCCCAACCCCGTGTTCCACTGCGCCAACCTGAGCCGCAGCCTTGGCGGCGCGCAGATATGGCTCAAGCGCGAAGACCTCAACCACCTGGGCGCGCACAAGATCAACAATACCCTTGGGCAGTGCCTGCTGGCCAAGCGCATGGGCAAAAAGCGCGTTATTGCCGAAACCGGCGCGGGGCAGCACGGCGTGGCCACAGCCGCCACGGCGGCCCTGATGGGGCTTGAGTGCACCATCTGCATGGGCGAGGTGGATATGGAGCGTCAGCACCTCAACGTGATCCGTATGGAGATGCTGGGCTCGCGCGTTGTGGCCGCCAAATTCGGCCAGCGCACCCTCAAGGAAGCCGTGGACGAAGCCCTGGGCATGTGGATTGAAGACCCGGAGATGTTCTACGTGCTGGGCTCCGCCGTGGGGCCGCACCCCTACCCGTATATGGTGCGCGTATTTCAGTCTGTGGTGGGGCGCGAGGCCCGCGCCCAGATGCTGGCGGAAACGGGGCGTCTGCCCAGCGCCTGCCTGGCCTGCGTGGGCGGCGGCTCCAACGCCATCGGCCTGTTTGCGGGTTTTCTTGACGATGCCGGCGTGCGCCTGCTGGGCGTGGAGCCCGGCGGTCGCGGCAACAGCTACGGCCAGCACGCGGCTTCGCTGTGCCTGGGCGAACCCGGCGTCATGCACGGCTTTAATTCTTACATGATCAAAGACCCTGCGGGCGAGGCGGGCGAGGTGTACTCCATCTCCGCCGGGCTGGATTACCCCTCGGTGGGGCCGGAACACGCCCTGCTCAAGGATATGGGCCGCGCCGAATACGTCAGCGTGACCGACAGGGAAGCTCTGGACGCGTTTTTTGCACTTTCGCGCCACGAGGGCATCATCCCGGCTCTGGAATCGTCGCACGCGGTGGCCCACGCCATGAAGATGGCCCCCGCCATGCCCAGGGACGCCATGCTGCTGGTGAACCTCTCCGGCCGTGGCGACAAGGACGTGGCGCAGGTTGCCGAAATGATGCAGAAATGGCAGATATAGGGCCGTTGGCCCTGCCCGGAAATGTCTGCGTAACCTGACCGGTTTTGGTCGGGATATGCCGGATGTCCGGCTGCTGCGCGGCGGGCGTGGCGTGCGCCCGCATGGGCGCAAGGTGTTTTGCATAAGAGCGCGGGGGGTGAGAGCCCTGGGGCTTTCTCCCCCGCATTGTCCTTTTTCCCCAATCGGCCATGCAGAAGCCAGAACCTTCCAGCATTCCCCTCACGCCCGGCGTGTACCTGTACAAGGACGCCAAGGGGCGCATCATCTACGTGGGCAAGGCGCGCGTGCTGCGCCGCCGCGTGCTCTCGTACTTTCGCCCCGAGGGGCTGCCCGCCAAGACGCGGGCCATGCTCTCGCACGCCGAAAGTATCGAATATCTGACCACCACCACCGAAAAAGAAGCCCTGCTGCTCGAAGCCAGCTGCATCAAAAAGCACCGGCCCCACTACAATATCGTGCTGCGCGACGACAAGCAGTACGTGCTCTTTCGCATCAACCCCAAACATCCTTTTCCCCGGCTGGAAATTGTGCGCCAGGCCCGGCGCGACGGAGCACGTTACTTTGGCCCCTTTACCTCGGCGCTTGCCGCGCGCGAAACCTGGAAGCTCATCCACAGGGCCTTTGCCCTGCGCCGCTGCACCGACAGGGCCATGAAAAACCGCGTGCGGCCCTGCCTGTACCATTTTATGGGCCAGTGCCCCGCGCCCTGCATGGGCATTGTCACCTCGCAGGAATACAACGAAAACGTGCGCAAGGTTACGGAACTGCTGCAGGGGCGCTCGGCCGAACTGCTGGGCGGGCTGCGGGCAGCCATGGAGCAGGCGTCTGAAGAGCTGGAATTTGAAAAGGCGGCCAGTCTGCGCGACCAGATACGCGCGGTGGAAAGCACCGTGGAGCGGCAGGCGGCAGTGCTGCCCGGCGGCGGCGACATGGATGCCGTGGGGCTGTTTGCCGCAGACAGGGGGTTGGCCCTGGGGCTGCTGTTCGTGCGCAACGGGGCGGTAACGGATGGTCGCGCCTTTTACTGGTCGGGGCTGACCTTTGAGGATGCGCCGGAACTTTTGTGGTCGTTTATGGGGCAGTATTACAGCCAGGCCACGCCGCCCCCGCGCGTATTGCTGCCGTGGATTCCCGCTGACCAGGACGATGCGGCGGGAGAGGACGGCGAGCAGGCCTCAGGCGGCGCTGCCGACGCCAGCGGCGTTTCGACCCGCGACACGCTGGAGCAGACCCTGGCCGACCGTCGGGGCGGGGCCGTGCGCATCGTGCCGCCGCAAAACGCGGGCGACAATCAGCTCATTGACCTTGCGCAGTCCAATGCGCGCGAGGAGGCCCGCAGGCAGGAGCAGAAGCCGGAGCAGAATATACTGGAGCGTCTGGCAAAAGCCCTGCACCTGCCGGGGCCGCCCATGCGCATTGAATGCGTGGACGTGTCCCACACCGGAGGGCAGCAGACCCGCGTGGGCATGGTGGTTTTTGAGGACGGCAAGCCGGAGCGCTCGCAGTACCGCGCCTACGCCATGCCCGACAGCGGCGACGACTACGCCACACTGTACGCCTGGGTGGCGCGCAGGCTTGAGAGCGGGCCTCCGTGGCCCGATCTGCTGCTTATCGACGGCGGGCGCGGGCAGTTGGGCACTGTGCAGCGGGCGCTGCGCGAGGCGGGCAACGAAGACCTGTTTGCCCTTGCCGCCATTGCCAAGGCCAGAGACGAGGAGGGCCACGCCGACCGCCGCGCGGGCAATGTGGCCGACAGAATTTTTGTGCCCAACAGGGCCAACCCCTTGCCGCTGCGCGAGGGCGGGCCGGAGCTGCTGTTTTTGCAGAACGTGCGCGACAATACCCACCGCTTTGCCATCGGGCGTCACCGCAGGGCGCGTCAGGGCGCGGCCCTGTCGGGAGAGCTTATGCGTCTGCCGGGCATAGGCCCGGCCACGGCGCGTCTGCTGTGGGACCATTTTGGCAGCGTTGAGGCCATGCGGGCCGCCGGGGTGGACGACCTGTGTAAAATTCCGGGCATAGGTCCGGCCAAGGCCGCCCTGCTGCGCGAAAAACTGCGCGGCCTGAGCTGAGCGCTGCAGCGCAAGGCGCATTTTGTCCATAAAAAAAGCCCCGCGAGGGGCTTTTTTGTCGCAACAACCGGGGGATCCTGCACAGCCGTTTCGGGGCTATTTGCCCCAGAGCAAAATCAGGGGATGGGCGGGCAGCAGTTCGTCCAGGGGAATGTCCACTTTTTGCGCGCCCGCCATGCCGGGGGCAACCTGATAGGGCTGAAAATTGATGCGTATGCCCGAGGGGATCAGGGTCAGGCTGGCAAAGTTTTCGGGCACGGGGTTAAGGCCCGTGCGCAGGTACTGCTCATGCCGCATGCCGCCAAGACGCGGGGTCAGCTCCTTGCGCGACCATGAGGACATAATGGCCAGAGCCGCGTCAGGGTCTTCAAAAATATCCACAAGTCCCAGGCGCTGGCCTGTCAGCAGGCTGTAGTTCAGGGTTATGACGTCCAGGTTGCCCTGCGCCCCGCCCGTGTATGTCCAGACCTCAAAGGTAATGCTCAGCGCCTTGTCCGAAGGGTGGCTGAGAGCGTACGAACACCACAGCTCCGGCCTCGGGCGGTTTTCGTCCGGGTACAGCCCCGGCGAAGCAAATGTCTCTTCAAAGGCGTCGGCAATGCCGGTGGCCCAGTTGCGGATGTTGGCGTCAATGGCCCGTATGCCCACCGAGGGGTAGCTCAGGTTGATGTCCGGCTTGTCCCCACGGTTGGCGCGCACGATCTGGTGCTCAATGATGCCGGGGCGGCGCGAACCAGAGATGATGGCTGCGGCGGTATCCTGGCCGGTTTTGCCCCGACCTGGGGTTTCGTCCTGGGCATCGCCCACGCCTTCGCCCAAGCTTACTTTCTTGATTGCATCCTGGGTCGGGCTGGTCTGATCTGTAGGGTTCTGTACCGTTGCCCCCTGAGCCGGGCTTGCGGCGATTTCGCGCGCCGGAGGCGTGCCCGCCATGTTGGCGCGCGGCGCGGGTTCTCCCCGTTGTTCCCCGCCTGTGGCCGCACCGGCGGTCTCAGCCTGACCGGCGCTGGCGGCACGGGGCAGGGCGGACGCGTCCCCTGATGGGGGCGCAATGTCCCCGTTGCTCTGGACGGCGGTTTCAGCCTTCAGTGGTCCCGCGGTCTGCATTTCAGGCAGACGGGCGGCAAGGGCGGTCTGCACGAGACACAGCAGGGTCAAAAGTAAAAAAGATACAAGGCTGGGCATAGCTATCCAGTGCTGCGGCCATACAGGCAGGCCGACGGGGTTTTGCGGCAAAGCCCGCATGCGAGCCGCAGGGCAGGGCATGCGGGCGACAAATACAACAGTGTTAAACCTTGAACCCTTCGCGCAGACGCAGCAGACCCCGCCAGTTGCGGAGCAGCAGCGCCGCCGCCAACACCAGATACACCTGCGCAAAAAAGTAGTGCAGGCGCAGCGGGTCGTGGGCAAGTCCCAGCAGGGCCTCCAACTGGGCGTCATACAGGGGCGAAAGCAGCTGGGCTGCAAAAAGGACGAGCAGCCACACCGCCTCGCGCACCTGCAGGCGCAAATCCACCAGCAGGGCCACGGCAAACAGGGATTGCCCGGCCGTCAGTAGTATTTCCTGAAACTGGTGGGTGTCAAGGTTTATAGAGGGAGAAAGCGAACCAAATGACGCGGCGTAGACGCCGGGGATCATGCCCACGAGCAGGGTCCACTGGTTGAGCTTGGACGAAAGCAGGCTGCCCAGGGCCAGAGAGGCGTTGCCGCGCGAGGCGAACATGAGCGCAATGATGAATTCGGGCGACTCGGAGGCAATGGGCGCGAGCCATTGCACCAGCAAAAACTCGTTGATGCCAAGCAGCTTGCCGCTGGCCACCAGACTTTCGCTGAAGGGTTCGGCATTGCACAGGATGACCAGTGCCGAAAAAATAAAAATGAGCACCACGCTGCGCAGCCGTACTTTTTTGGCAAATTGCGCCAGCAGGGCTGCGGGGCCTTCGGGTTCTTCTTCCTCCACCGGTCTGCGCGCGATGATGCAGATGTACCAGATGTAGATGCCCAGCAGGGCCACGCCGTCAATCCACGTCAACGAACCCTTGAGCGGGATGAATAGCGCATAAAGAGTCGCCAGACCAAGAAAAAGCACGTCAGTACGCTTGTCGTCGGGCAGTGAAACCCCGGTATGGAACCTGCCCGCAAACACCAGCACGATGGCCGACCAGCCCACGCCGATCAGCAGCCGGTTTGCGCCTGTCATGTTGGCGATGGCGTAATGGGAGTACGCGCTCTCTGGGTGCTGCCCCGCCATCCAGGTAAAGTACATGTCCACGGCGTATTCGGGCAGCACGGCGATAAATGCCACCACTGCCACCGCCACTGCCTGGGGAATGTCCATCTGGGCCACTTCGCACGCCCAGGTGAGCAAAAACGACGCGCCAAGTATGGCCATGCCCGAGAGCAGGGCCACAACCAGCGGTGAAATGTCGGGATGAATAAAACGCAGGCAAAGGCCGGGCAGGGTCAGGCCAACGGCAATGATGTAGGGGCGCAAAGCACGGACTGTCATATGCTCTCCTTAAAAAAATAAAAAAAAGACCCTGGCGTTAACGCCAAGGTCTCACTAATCGGCGGAACCGACGGCGACACCAGGTCAATGACCATGCTGTTGATGTCGCCCGGGTTTCATGAACCCAGTTACTCCCCTTGAAAATCAAATATAGGCTCCAGCAGCGCGGCTGTCAATATCGCCGCCGGGCGATAACCGCTCCCGTGGCCGGTTTTACGGTTGTTTGCATAATGTCGCGGCGGCGGCACTTGCCAGCACTGTGGGCTGCGGCTAAAGTAACCGGGAATCGTGCGCCGGTTTTACCGGCCAGCCTAGGAGTTTTGTGTGAATATTACCTGTCCGCGTTGCGGCTTTAGCCGCGAATTGCCCGCCGATCGTGCGCCTTCCAAGGCCGTTATTGCTACCTGCCCCCATTGCGCCTGCCGGTTTCGCCTTGTACCCGGCACGGGAGTAACCGATGTTCTGAGCGAGCCGGAAGAACCCGTCGACAGCGGGGCGCACGGCAACGACGCTGCGCAGCCCTCGGGGACGGCCCATGCCGGGCCGGATCGCCTGGAGCAGCCCGAACCGCCTCAGGGCAGCTGGCATGACGGCGGCGACGACCCCCTGCCTCCCGGAGCCATTGTGCCCGGCAGCCAGGCGAGCCGCTCCCCATCTGACAGCGAGCCGCGCCGTGAGGCCGCTTCAGGCGACCGGCGGCAGCCATCTGGCAAAAATGCGCCAGACGAGGGCGAAGAACAAAAAAACTTTGGCAACCTTTGGGGGCTGCTGGGCGGAAAAAATATTTTTGGGCAACTCGGCGGGCAGGACGATGACCGCGCGGGCGGCCGTGCGGATGAGCGCCCTGACGAACGCGACGACCAAAGGCCTCAGGACGGCAAGTCCCGGCGCGGCCTGTTTGGCGACGATGCCGGACAAGGCGACGACAACCGCGCCGCCAGCGAGGCCTACGCACGCGAGGCAGCCAGGTATGACGACAACCCCGCCGACGAAAACTCCGGCCCGGCCAACCCTTGGGAGACCGCGCCCGAGCCGGACGGCTGGATCTCCGCCTTTTATCATACCTGCATGCGGGTCATGTTTGGCGCACACAATTTTTTTGAGCACATGCGGGCTGATTCTTCTCAGGTGCGGCCCCTGGTGTTTTATCTGGTCATCAGCGTTATTCAGGTGGTCATTGAAAGGGTGTGGTCGGGCATTTTTCTTTCGCTCATGTCGCCCAGCGCCGCCTCTGACCCAGAGCTGGAAAAAATGCTCATTCTGCTTTCGCCCCAGCTCAGCCTGCCCATGACCATACTGCTCAAAACGGGCGTTTCGGTGGTGCAGCTGTATGTGCTGACCGCGCTGATGCATTTTACCTACGGGTTTATTTCGGGCAGGCGGTCCGAGTTCTCCCTGGTGTTTCAGGTGGCGGCCTATGCAGCCGCGCCTTCGCTGCTATGCGTTGTGCCGCTTTTGGGTTCCATTGTGGGCTTTATCTGGATGATCGCCTGCGTGCTTGTGGGCTGTCGCACGGTTCTCAACCTTACGTGGCCTCAGGCGCTTATGGGCTTTGCCCCTGTGGCGCTGCTGCTTGCGCCGCTGCTCTTGCAGGTGATGAAGGCCGCCCAATTCTGAGGATTGCCATGCCCCGCTTTTGGCGAAGGATTGCGCAGTTCTGGCACGAATTTCGCAACCGTCGTAAATATGGCGCAGCCATCAGGCCCGACAGCATCCGTGCCCAGGCAGAAGACCTTGGGCATCTGGCAGAGCTGGCCGGTCGCAGCGGTGCGCTGGCGGAAGCGGAATCGCGCCATCTGGCGCAGCTAGGGCGGGAAATGCGCAGCCTTGCGCTCATGACCCGACAGACCTCGTTTTGCAGCATCCCGGCGGATAAACGCCGCAATCTGTACGAAAGTCTGGCGCAGGCCAGGGCAACGCTGCTCGATTCCATGCAAAAGGCAAGTCTGGCCTCGGAGAAAACTCAATGATTCTTCACAATGTTCGGGCAGACAATGCCTGGGGCCTGCGCACATGCAGGCGAGGGGCATTGATGGCGGCGCTGGCGGTGGTGATGCTTTTGGGCGGCTGCTCCGCCCCGACGGACGACAGCAACAGAACCGTCAACGTCACCGGTGATTTTGGCACGCCTTTTCAGGTGCAGATAAACAACTTTGTGCGCCGTCAGCCGCCAGCCGTATATGTGGCCCCCCAGACCGTGCTGGGGCGCAGGCCGCGCGCCCTGTTTGTGCCGTTGCGGGCCACCCAGCAGATCGCCAATCCCGTGAGCTTTAGCGAAATGCTCTCGCGGCAGGTCTGGCAGGTCTGGTTGTCGCTCAACGCCTTTCAGACGCTGGAGTACGCCCCCCAGGGGGCGCCGTACGAACCCTCGCGCGCCATTGCGCTTGCACGCCAGCGCGGGGCCGAGATGGTCGTGGGCGGTTACATCAACCATTATATGGACGGCGGCAGCGGCGGCTCAAGCTCTCTTTCGCTGGCCATGGAAGTGTACGACGCCCGCTCGGGCACCTTGCTGTGGTCAATGGCCCAGGGCGGGCTTATGGAAGCGCGTCAGGTGCACGATTTTTATCTTTTCTCCATCCGCGAGCGTAACCCCGGCGATCCTTCGGGCTTCATCGCCCGCTCGCTGGCCTGGGACATGGGGCGGGAGGTTCTGGCCTGGGTTGACCCCTCCTCCAGGGAAAAATCCTTTTTTGACACCGTCTTTGGCAGCAAGGCTTTTTAGGACGCCTGCCCGTCGGCTTAACGCCTGCCCGGCCTGCTCTCGCAAGCCGCTTGCAGGGACAGCCTGAAGTAGAATGCCCGTTTTGGCCGAGGTTGTGCTTTTTGTAGCAACATGGCTAAGGCGGGCATTTTGTTATATCTTACGGTGCAGTGCGCGTCTGGCCGTAGTCCCGGCCGCAGTCCTGGCCACTGTCCTGGCCGGGCATGGAGCCGGGGCGGGATACCCCTTTTTTTGACGTGCTGTAAGCGAAGAAAAAGCCCTGTTTGACGAAGCCCTTGCCACAGGATAAGTAGCAAGAAATACTAGGGCTGTTCACTTCATCACAAGCTGCTTTGCGCGCAGGCCTTGCAGGCGGCTCGATGACGCGGCTGGGGAGCCTTGCCGGATCTTTCCTGTAATATGTGGAAAGCGGCAGAAAGGAGTTTTGCCGTGTGCGCTAAGATGCATGGTATTTATTTTGACAGGCAGGACAGAGACATTCTGGCCCTGGTCAACCGTATTTTGGAATCCGACGGCAAACAGTCGGACACATTTCTTTTTGACCCAAGCCTGCATCCCCATGGCATCAAGGAGCTGGTGGCAACGCCCGTTTCACGCATGGCGTACGCCGTCATAAACCTGCTGCGCAACCTGCAGGCGGGGCGCACCCAGGCCAGGGACCGTCTGCTTGCCCTCAAGACGCTGTACGACGAGGTGCTCAACAGCGCGCACTCCGCCCTGCGGCGCAATACGGCGCGTGCGCTCATGCAGATCATGAAGAGCATGGTGCGCGCCCACGGCGACCACCTTGAGCAGCTCAAGCTGGCCCATGATTTCAGGCGCACCGTGCAGGGCACGCCCCGCGTGGTGCGGCGCATGCTGGCCCGCTATCACCTGCCTGAAATGCCCGAAAGCTGGAACCAGCTGGCATTTGACGACCACGTATACGACGCCAACACCAAGGGGCGCAAAACCCCCACGCACCTGATCATGGACGCCTGGATCAAGGGCATGCGCTCCCTCACCGTGGCCTACGAATACTGGGTGCAGCCCGAGGCCGCGCGGGAGATACTGCGCGCTGCGGAAATAACCGGCATTGCCGTGCGTATCGGCCTGGAATTTCAGCTGCCGTTTTACGGGCGCTTTATCAGCCTGTTCTGGATTCCTCGCGGGTTCAGCTCCAACGAGGATTTTCTGGAATTTTTGCACAGCCCAAAGATGGCGGAGCTCATGAAGCGCGGGCGCGAGGTGCTGCGCTGGCGGCGTGAGCGCGTGCTGGAAAGTCTGGCGCTGTGGAACGAGCATCAGCGCCCGAAGCTGGAAGCCCAGTGGGAAGTGCCCGTGCCGGAGATGACCGGCGAGGCGTTTTTGCGGCATGTGGGCCGGGGGCAGGCTTCTGCCCTGCACCTTGCCGAGGCCCTGCACCTCCATGTGCTGCCCTCGTTGCGCGAGCGTGCGGCCCTGCTGCGCGAGAGCGAGGGCGACGAAGTCGCCGCCGAGCTGGTGTTTCTGGAAAATCTGGGGGCGGAATACATTGCCGACCACTGGCTTTCGCCGCAGGAACACCCCGAAATGCCCGACCTCAACAACCCCTGCGCGCGCGGCCAGTTGCCGCCGCTCATGCAGCTCTCTGTGGGCGAGCTCACCCGCGAGCTGTCGGAGCTCAACCCCGGCTACCGCCTTGTGCTCACCACCAAGGGCCTGAGCGTTGAAGACGTGGCCGAGCTGTTGTGGGACAGCCAGGGCAGCATAAGCCACCTCGAAATTTTCAACATGCGCGGCTGGATGGAAGGCAAGCATGCCAGCCTCAAGGCCATCAGCGAACTGCAGCAGGCGCTCAACGAAGGGCTTGGCCCGCGCGTCAAGCAGATGATCCGGCTCATGGCGCGGCGTATGTGCAGTCAGGACGAGGAGCGCGCGGCCAAGTTCAGGCACATCCTGCACAACGTGCCAAAATTGTGGGAGCATTACCGCAACAAGCCCCTTGGCTCGCGTCTGGGCACAAGCTCCGTGAGCCGCGATTCGTACGGCATGGGCTTTGTGCTGCGCGAGACCCTGCCCGCGCGGAGCCGCAAGTTTTACGCCCGTGACGAAAAGCAACCTGATATCCCCGTGTGTTCGCCGGTGGAGGAATGCGTGCGGTACACCATCCCGCGCAATCCCTCGCCCTGGCAGCGGGCCTTGAGCGTGCTGAGCCCCCTGCCGGGCTGTCGGCATCTGGGCATGAAGCGGCACACGGTATGGAAGACCGCCAGCGTTGATTTCAAGGTATGCGGCAAGGGCAACGTGCTCAATCTGGGCGGGCTCAGCCTGACCAGCGGCAACGGCCTGCTGGGCAAGCCCAGCGTCAAGGGAAGCGAGCCGCTGGGGGCTGCCTACCTCAACAGCACCTTCTGCAACTGCCTCAAGGTGCTGCTGGGCTTCTGCCCGGCGTTTTTCTCCTTTATGTACACCCAGAACTGGTGGTTTCTGGCCTGGTTCGGCACGGTTATCTGGTTTGGCATCACTGGCGTGCGCAATGTGGTGCAGATGGTCATGGCCGCCAAGGGGGCCACGCGGTCAACGCTTATCCACTGGAAAGACCAGGTAAATGTAAGCCGCCTGTGTGATTCGCTCATGTTTACGGGTTTTTCCGTTTTGCTGCTCGAAATGCTGGTGCGTGTGCTGCTGCTTGACAGAACCCTCGGCATTACGGCGGCCCAGACGCCATGGGTGGTCTTTGGCGTGCTCAGTCTGGTCAACGGCATCTACCTGTGCGCGCACAATGTTTTTCGCGGTTTTCCCAAAGAGGCGGCCATTGGCAACCTTTTTCGCAGCATACTGGCTATCCCCGTGTCTTCGCTGTACAACTGGGCGCTGTACCAGATGGCCTTTTTTATGGGCGTGGACAACCCCACCATATATCTGGTGCCCAGTGCCGCGGTTATTTCCAAAATGGCGTCAGACACGGTTGCCGCGATTATCGAAGGCTATGCCGACAGCCAGGTCAACCTGCGCATGCGCAGGTGGGACTACCGCAGCAAGCTGGCCAACGTTTTTGACTGCTATACGCGCCTTGAGCTGCTGTTTCCCGACGAGGACGCGCTGATCAAGCTGGCCAAGACGGGCGGCATGCAGGGCAGCGGCGGCGTGATGGGCAAGGAGCTTGAACGGGCCTTTATCATCAACGCGCTGGATCTTATGTATATATGGTTTTACCAGCCGCGTGCCCAGGATGCCTTCAGGCAGATAGCCCGAGTCATGCCCGAGGCCGACCGCAACGTGCTTGCCAGGGCGCAGCTTGTGCTCACGCGCGAGCGCGAGGTCAGCCAGATGCTGGTGGACGGCCTGCTTGGGCGTAATTTTTCCCGGCCGCTGGCGTTTTATCTGGACAAACGCAAGGAATACCTGCGTCGCTTGAGCCGCCTGTGCCGACCCGGAAAAATGCGCGAGCCGGGCAGTTTTTGATCCGCAGGCTCCTTATTGCGGCGTACAATGGCTAAAAACTGATACTAAGCTAATTAATTGGCATGGTTGCTAGCCATGCCGCAGGTATTGATACCTGGAGCGCGGCTGCACACTTTCGTGCCGCATGTGCGGCGCATGCCGCCGTAACTGGGCCTGCCCCATCCACAAGCGAAGTATGGGGACGACGCGGTTCCCGTCTTCACGCCACCGATGAGAGATACTTTCATCGGTGGTTTTTTGTTTTTTTGGGGGGGGAGAAAAGATGGGCGCGGGGCAAAACTTGCGTATCATATCACGGTTTTGTTTCAAGCGTGCATGTTGTGTGGTCAACCAATCAATGGTGTGATTGTGCAAAAAAGAACCACTGAAAGCAATAATATGTGCAAAAAAGAACTTGAGACTGCAAAAAAAAGAGAAAAAAAGAACTAGACAAATGCGACGATATGCTTGCATTGCCATTTTATATGGTCTATTTTTATCCACAGGAGTAATTCATACCTATGACAGAGCTATTATGTATTGTTGTAGCCCTGTATAACAAAAGGAGTCACGGATGAGCACAGATCTTAAGAGCATGCATATGGGTCAGATCACCTCGTTCTTTATCCCCAACGTCACTCTGGTTGGCGAGGGTTGTTCCAAAGAGATTCCT
The DNA here is from genome assembly GCF_004801255.1 of Desulfovibrio desulfuricans. NCBI lineage: Bacteria > Pseudomonadati > Thermodesulfobacteriota > Desulfovibrionia > Desulfovibrionales > Desulfovibrionaceae > Desulfovibrio > Desulfovibrio desulfuricans. The sequence goes on from NZ_CP036295.1 coordinate 845,046, forward strand.
GCTCGCCTGAAAAGCATTGGCGGGGCCAAACCACTGGTTGTTACCGACCAGGGCATTGTGAGCGTCGGCATTCTCAAGCAGATTACCGACATCCTTGACGCCGCCAAGATGAAGTACGCCATATACGACAAAACAATCCCCAACCCCACCGACAACAACGTCGCTGAAGCTTTTGAAGTATACAAAAAAGAAAAGTGCGACAGCATCATTACCCTTGGCGGCGGCAGCTCCCACGACTGCGGCAAGGGCGTGGGCTTTCTGGCCGGCAACGGCGGCAAAATCCACGACTATGAAGGCGTGGACAAGTCCAAAAAGCCCTTCCCCCCGTATGTTGCGGTAAACACCACCGCTGGCACGGCCTCGGAAATGACGCGTTTCTGCATCATCACAGACACCTCGCGCAAGGTTAAGATGGCCATCGTCGACTGGCGCTGCACCCCCAGCGTGGCCATTGACGATCCCATCCTGATGATGGGCATGCCCCCGGCGCTTACCGCCGCCACCGGCATGGACGCTCTGACCCATGCCGTGGAAGCCTACGTATCCACCGCTGCCACGCCCATGACCGACGCCTGTGCTGAAAAAGCCATGGAATACATCAACCGCTACCTGCGCCGCGCCGTTGCCAACGGCCGCGACAAGGAAGCCCGCGAAGGCATGTGCTACGCCCAGTACCTCGCCGGTATGGCCTTCAACAACGCCAGCCTCGGCCACGTGCACGCCATGGCTCACCAGCTTGGCGGCTTCTACGACCTGCCCCATGGCGAATGCAACGCCATCCTTCTGCCGCATGTGAGCGAATACAACCGTATCTCCAGCCGCCGCCGCTTTGGCCGCATCGCCCAGCTGCTGGGCGAGCTCACCCAGGGCATCAGCTCGGACGAAGCCTCGCGCAAGGCCATCACCGCCATCAACATCCTGTCCAAGGATGTGGGTATCCCTGAAGGCCTGATCGCCCTGGGCAAAAAGTATGGCAAGGAAGTGCGCGAAGCCGACATCCCCACCATGACCGCCAATGCCCAGAAAGACGCCTGCGGTCTTACCAACCCCCGCTCCATGACCGATGCGGCCGTGGCTGCCATCTACAAGGCTGCCCTGTAACCGCCGGTCGGCATGACGGTAGACTGAACTGTCCTGCGGCGCAGGCTGACTGCCCGACAGGAACGCACAAATAAAAGAACGGCGCGGAATATCCGCGCCGTTCTTTTGCTGGCGGGCACGCAGTCACCCAGAAAACAAAAAAAGCGGCATGGAGTCCATGCCGCTTTTTGCATATCCGGGCAGCCCATGCCCGTCGGCCTGCGCCTCAGGGCCGGATGACCTTGCCGGCCAGATCAAGGCTCGTGACTATATCAAGCATGTTTGAGGTGTCACCCACCGTCTTTGCTTCCAGCAGGCCAAAATGCGCGAGGCATGTGCCGCATACCAGCACCGACACGCCTTCCGCCTCCAGCTTTTTCAGCGCATCCAGTGCAGGGCCGGGGCACGACGCCAGTTTGACGCCGCCGTTGATCAGTATAACACGCCACAACCTCTGACCCAGTTCCGGCAACGTCGCCAAAAAGTTGCCCATAAGTTTGGCGCCCAAGGCGTCGTCGCCACGGCCTATGGTTTCGGTGGTTATGAGCACAAGGGTGCGGTTGCCGCAGACGGTGGCCGGGGCTTCCTGCGCAGCCGGTTGCGGGGCGGGGGCTTCTGCGCCCGCAGCTGCGCTGACGCGCCAGCAATCTGGGCCTTCCTGGGTCACGGCGACTGTAAAACCACGCCCTTCCAAAAAACGCTTCACGTTTTCGCGTGCGGGCTCGTTGTCCACCAGAACTTCAAGCGCGTCGGCTCCGCCGCTCAGGGCGTCGCGGCTGCGCATGACAGGCTGGGGGCAGGCAAGCCCCCTGCAATCAAGCAGTTCCATGAGCATTCTCCAGCAGTATTATGTGAGATTTACAACTATTAAGGCTAAGCGTAGTGAGAAACAAGCCGATAGGCAAGTCAAACGAAGGTAGGCATCTCATGGGCATGGCTCTTCAAATTATAATTATTGCCGCACTGGGCGGTTTGACAGTATTGGGCGGCGTGCAGGGCATGGGCTGGCTTGCAGTCGCCATTGCTGCTGCGTGCGCGGCTGCCGACGCGTGGCTGTGGCAGGCCCGGCGAGGCCGGTGCGCACGGCTGGGCCAATGCCTCGACGACGCTTCTGCTGCATCCGCCGCCGAGGGAGATGTGGAACTGCGGGCCGTGCAGTGCATCGATGCCCTGCGCGAAACGCTGAAAACCAGGGTTGATGCGCAGGTGGTGGATTCGCTGCAAGCGCATAACCGCGAGCTTGAGGCCAGGCTCAAGGAAGCCGTCGAGCTGGCGGAAACACTGCGCAAACGGCGCGGGCGCGGCGTCGTCGCCCTGAACAAGGCCCACGACGTGTGCAAAAGGCTTTCTGGCGACATGCGCAAGCTTGCCAGCCTTATCAAGGACGTTAACGGCGCGGTTGCCGTGCAGCGCGACAGGCTTGAAGACACGAGCTCCGCCATGGAACACGTGGCCGATTCCGCCAGTCAGGCGTCCATACGCGTGCGCGAGCTTTCGGAGTCCGCGCAGAGCTCCAGCGCCAGCGCGGCCACGGGCGAGCAGGAGGTCGAGGGCGCTGTAGGATCCATAGACAGCGCGCGCGACACCATTGTTCTGCTCAAGGAGGCCATGGCCGGCCTGGGCGAAAAAGCCAGCAACATCGGTCAGGTCATGAACGTTATCAATGAGGTGGCGGACCAGACCAACCTGCTGGCCCTTAACGCCGCCATTGAGGCGGCTCGCGCGGGCGAAGCCGGACGCGGCTTTGCCGTGGTGGCCGACGAGGTGCGCAAGCTGGCGGAAAAAACCATGGGCGCCACCAAGGAAGTGGAAGAGGCCGTCAAGGCTATTCAGGATGAAACCCGGCGAAATGTGCTGACCGTGGACAAGGCCGCCCAGCTGAGCGTTGACGCGGCCGACAAGGCCAACAACGCCGGTGACGTGATGCGCGCCATTCTGCAAAGCATGGCCGATACCGCCGGGCATTTGACCACCATTGCGGCTGGCGCGGCGGAGCAGTCGGAGCACAGCGCGGGAACCAACGGCGCACTGGAAGAAATTCGCGGTGCAGCGGAAAACACGTCCAGAAATATGGAAGTGTTTACGGCATCGCTGCTGACGTTCCAGAGCGGCATGGAAGAGCTGGACATGATTGTCAACGCGCTGGTGGCGGGCGATTATGATCAGGCCACCTCAGACAATTTTGTGGACTGGACGCCCAGGCTGGCGCTGCATGTGCCGCTGGTGGACAGGGAGCACAGGCTGCTGATCGACTACATCAACGAGCTGTACCAAACCATGACGCACAACAAGCCGGTTTCCGACCTTGCAGCGGTGCTCAAAAAGCTGCGCGATTACACGGCCACGCACTTCAGCGATGAAGAAAAGCTGTTTAACGTGCCCGCGTACAAGGCGGCAGCCGAGCATATGCAGATACACAAAAAGTTTGTCGCCAAGCTGGACGAGGTGGAAGAACAGCTGCGCATGGGCACGGCCACGGTGAGCATGGATTTGCTGACATTTCTCAAGGACTGGCTCGTGCAGCACATCATGGGGACAGACCCTACCTATCTGCCCTTCCTCAGGCCGGAGGACAAGGAACCCGCATCGGTGTAGCGGCACGTCGGCTCAGGCGGTTTGCCGTCAGTTTCAGGAGGCCCACACGGGCCTCCTTTTTTGTTGCAGGCCGCAAATAAGGGCGTCGCCATGGGGCAGCGGCGACGCCCTGCGCGCCTGCTGGCGCAAATTGCCGTGAGGGACGGCTGATGGCAGGTTGCGGGCGTGCCCTGGGGTGCACCCGCAACCTGAATGTTACAGCGGCCCGGCTCCGTTGCGCAGCTGGCGCATGCCTTCTTCGCCCACATAGCGGCGCAGCTGCTTGTCGGGCGCATTGAGCAGATCTACCACCAGCAGAGCGTCCAGCGTGCCGAAGGTTCTGTCCTCGTGGAAGGCGGCAATACGCCCGCCCAGCTGCAGGTAGTGTTTAAAAAGTATGGGCAGGGTGCGCCCGCCTTCCATCTGCCGTACCAGGCTGTTTACGGCCTTGTAGTCCAGGTGTTGGGCAAAGGGCAGCTCTTCGCGCAGCTTGCGGGGCTGTTTGCCGCGCACAAGGCTTGCCAGGGGGGCGTCCCAGTGGCGCAGGCGCAGATGCCGCCACAGCAGGTCCACAGACTGCTGCCGGTAGTTCAGCCCAATGCTCGCGGGGCCAAAGAGGGTGCGCACGCTGTTGCGCAGGGCCAGCTGGCCAATGCCCTTCCACAGCAGCAGCAGGGGGGTGTAGTCGCGCTGGTATTCGGGGCAGACAAAGGCGCGGCCCAGTTCCAGCGCATTGCCGCAATGATCGAAAAATTCCGGATCATATGCAAACAGCGAGGCCGTGTAGAGGTGCTTTTTGGTGCAGAGGCTGGCGTCGTCGGGGCGCACCACGCGCGCCCTGTACGAACCGGCAATGGCCTTGGCCTGTTCGTCCAGCAGTAAAAGGTGCGAGTACTGGGGGTCGTAACGGTCTGTATCGCGCTCCTGCCCAGAGCCCTCGCCCAGTGCGCGAAAGGCCTCCTCGCGTTTTCTGGTCAGCTCGTCCAGCAGCAGGGGCGATTCGTTGCCTTCAAGCAGATAAACGCAGTAGCGTCCTTCGCGGGCCAGCAGTCGGTTTTCCGGCAGGGCCGCCAGGCAGACCATGATGTCCATCTTGGCGGCCGCAGGGGCCAGGGGGACGCACTGCTCGCCGCGTATGCCCGCATGCCCTTCCGATCCCAGCGCCGAGCGGCACAGGGCAAGGCAGTGGGTGCGCTGCTCGTGGTTCAGACCGGTCAGAACCTCCGCCGGGATGGCCTCGCCAACAATCATGCGGGCGCGGCTGCCGCGCTGCCGTACCAGCGTGTGGGGCAACAGTGCCTCGCCCATGTCTTCGCGCAGGGTCGTGGCGGCAATAAACAGCGGATTGCAGCGCACAGACATGTGCAGGGGCACAAAGTTCAGGCCGTGGATGTCGGCTTTGCGGCCAGCCAGTCTGCTGAGCAGGCGCGACCACGGTTGCTCGGCGATGCCTCGACCCGGCTGCCAGCGGGCCACGCGCCCGGCGGGAAAAATGCCCAGCGCGCCGCCGTTGCGCAGGTGGGTCATGGCTGTGCGCAATACCGCCGCGTTGGCCGCCGCGCCACCCGAGAGATTCAGCGGCAGCAACATGGGAGCCAGCTGGGCCAGCTGCGGAATACGCAGCAGCGCTTCACTGGCGAGGATTTTGAGGTCGGGCCGGGCTCTGCCGCACAGGGCGGCCATCATCAGGCCTTCAAGCGCTCCGGAGGGGTGGTTGGCAAACAGCACCACCGGCCCCTCGGCGGGGATGCGGCCGAGGTCGCCGCGCAGGCAGTCGGGGCTCACATCCAGCGCGGTGAGGCAGGCTGTGGCAAAGGTTTGAGGGTTGCCGCACTGGGGCAGCGTGTCGGCCATCTTTTCCAGCCGGGCAAAACCCGAAAATTGACGGGCCATAGCGCGGGCCAGCCGCCCGACGCTTCTGACCAACGGGCGGCCAGGTGCAAGGGGTAAAATATCTGCATTGCCGGGCATGGGGATTCTCCTGTTCTTGGGCCAGGCTGCGCGTGGCGGTCTGGCTGGCGTCGTTCCGATTCCTCAGTGATCTTACGTTGGCGAGTGTACTTGTTGCGGATTTTTGCTTGTTAACAGTATTCGGTGCAGGTCTCTTGGAAGACCGGCCCCTGTCTCATCTGAATCATGCCTACGCGCATGTCGTTTTCGAAATTTTGCTGGCATTCGCAGCAGCGGGTGGCGCCTGGCGCCGCCATGAGGCGGGCGAGGGGTATCTCCTCCCCGCATTCTTCGCAGCGGCGCGGGCCGCCGTGGCGCAGCAGGGTCACAAGGCTCTGCAGCTCCTGAATGCGCTGCGAGCTGCGTCGCGCGCTGCAATGAGCGATATGGGCGGCCTCAAGCTGGCTTGCCGCGTCAAGTTCGTCCGCGCAGTGCTGGGCCTGAAAAACATCGCGCAGCTGGGTAAGTCGGTGCATTTCGTCTTTCAGTTCACCCTGTAGACTTTGCAATGTGTGCACGTTGTCCATGGTCTGCCTCCTTCGGAGTGTCTCCGATGGTTGAACTGTTGCTCTTGGGGCAGCATGAACGCGCAGGTAGGCGTTACCGTGACGCGCAGGTGAATTTGTGCGTCATGTTGGCAACAAAACCGTGGAGGCAAGGCTGGAACTGCGAAAGGGAAGGGAGCGGCGCGGGGTGCGGAAAATGAAAAACCCGCCCCGCAGGTGCGGGACGGGCTGATGGATGCATGACCCGCAGGGCGGGCCGGTATCTGCCTGCTGTTATTGGCCGCAGAAAGACAGAAAGTAGCTATGCATGCGCGTATCGGGCGTAAGCTCAGGGTGGAAGGATGTGGCCAGAATGTTGCCCTGGCGCACGGCCACGGCCTGGCCGTCAACCTTTGCCAGCACTTTTACATCCGCGCCCACGCCAATGATGACAGGCGCGCGGATAAAAACCGCCGGAATCGGGTCGGCTCCCAGCTCGGGAATGCTCAGGCTGGTTTCAAAACTGTCCACCTGCCGTCCAAAGGCGTTGCGGCGCACCGTGGCGTCAAGTACGCCCAGGCGGGGCTGGTCCGAGTTTTCTATGTCGCGGCACAGCAGGATCAAACCGGCGCAGCTGCCGTAAACGGGCATGCCGTCGAGTATGCGCTTGCGCAGAGGCTCAAGCATGTTCCATTCGTTGAGCAGCTTGCCGATGGTGGTGCTCTCGCCGCCGGGGATGATCAGGGCGTCGATGCCGTCTATATCCTTAAGCTGGCGCACTTCGCGGGCCGTCGCGCCCAGGCGGGCAACGGCGGCCACATGCTCGCGAAAGGCTCCCTGAAGAGCCAGAACGCCTACGCAAAGCTTGGACATTACCAACCCCGTTCCTGCATGCGCTCGGAGGCAGGAATGGTGGAAATTTCAATGCCCACCATGGGTTCGCCCAGATCGCGGGAGATTTCGGCCAGCATGGCAAAATCGTTGTAGTTGGTCACGGCCTGCACAATGGCCTTGGCGCGCTTGGCCGGGTCGCCGGATTTGAAAATGCCGGAGCCGACAAACACGCCGTCGCAGCCGAGGTGCATCATCATGGCGGCGTCGGCGGGGGTGGCGATGCCGCCGGCGGCAAAGTTCACCACGGGCAGGTGGCCCTCTTTGCGCACTGCGTAGCACACTTCAAGGGGAGCGCCGATTTCTTTGGCGTAGTTGGCGACTTCGGCTTCGGGCAGGCTGCAAAGCTTGCGCACGTCGTCCATAACCTGACGGCAGTGGCGCACGGCTTCGATAACGTTGCCGGTGCCGGGCTCGCCCTTGGTGCGGATCATGGCCGCGCCTTCGGCGATGCGGCGCAGGGCTTCGCCCAGGTTGCGGCAGCCGCAGACAAAGGGCACGGTAAAGTCGCGCTTGTCGATATGGTACTTGTCGTCGGCGGGGGTGAGCACTTCGCTTTCGTCGATGTAGTCCACGCCCATGGCTTCAAGAATACGGGCTTCAACAAAGTGGCCGATGCGGGCCTTGGCCATGACCGGGATGCTCACCACTTCCATGATGCGCTTGACGATGGTGGGGTCGGCCATGCGGGCTACGCCGCCAGCGGCACGAATGTCGGCAGGTACGCGTTCCAGGGCCATGACTGCGCAGGCTCCCGCTGTTTCGGCGATTTTGGCCTGTTCGGGAGTGGTGACGTCCATGATCACGCCGCCTTTGAGCATTTCAGCGAGGCCTGTCTTCAGGCGGATGGTGCCCTGTTCCATATCTTTCTACTCCTTCTGAGCCGTGGAACGGCTTGTGATAAATGTCAGCCCGCCGCCCATTCGGCGGCTTTGCTGGCGTGGTTATATGCGAATACGCCGGGCCTGACAATATGATGCTGCATGCGCGGCGTGGGCGGCGCGGCGCGTGCGCGCCAGGGCCTCGGCCGCAGCCGGGGGGCTTCGCAAAAAATACGTGGCGCCCCGGCTGCGGCGGCAAGGCCGCATGGCTGCGTGGTTGTGGAACAGCGCGGTTGCGTGGCCGCCGGGCTTAGGCCCAGCTTTTGCGGAAGGTGTCCTCGTAGGCGTACAGAGCCGGGGACCCCCCCGTGTGCAGGAAAAGGACATTGCTGCCAGCGGGGAGTACGCCCTTGCGGACAAGATCAATGAGGCCAGACATCGCCTTGCCCGAATACACGGGGTCAAGCAGGATGCTCTCGGTGCGGGCCAGAAGTGTTACCGCTTCGGCCATGGCGGCCGTGGGCAGCGAGTAGCCGGGGCCGACGTAATCGTCATAGGCCACCACTGCCTCGCGCGGAATGTTGACGGCCGCGCCGATGAGGTCGGCGGTCTGGTGCATGAGGTCGAACACGGCCTGCTCCTGCACCGGTTTTTTGCGGTTAACGCCGATGCCCGTCACAGGGATGTTCATATTGCAGGCCAGCATGCCCAGCAAAAAGCCCGCGTGCGTGCCGGCGCTGCCGCTGGGAACAATAACATGGTCAAAGTTGCAGCCCTGTTCAAACATCTGCTGCTGTAGTTCCTGGGCGCATTGCACATAGCCCAGGGCCCCAATGCTGTTGGAGGCTCCCCCGGGTATTATGTACGGTTTGCGGCCAGCGGCGGCCAGTTTGTCGGCGAGTTTCTGCATTTCCTGCAGCATGGGGCTGCCGCCGGGAACAACAGTGACCGACGACACCCCAAGCATCTGGAACAGAAAGTTGTTGCCCGAAGACTGGGGGTTGTAACTGCCTGGCACGCGTTCCTCGAGCACAAGGTGGCAGTCGAGCCCTTCTTTTACCGCCCAGGCCAGGGTAAGGCGGCAGTGGTTGGACTGCACCGCGCCGCAGGTAATGATGGTGTCGGCTCCCCTGGCCAGCGCGTCGGCGATGCAGAAGTCGAGCTTGCGGGTTTTATTGCCGCCGCCGGTGCCGGGCAGGGTGTCGTCCCGCTTTATCCATATGTTGACCTTTCCGCCCAGAGCTTTGCTGAATGACGGAAGGGGCTCCACTGGCGTGGGCTGTTTGACGTAACCGCGGCGGGGAAACTGTGCAAGGTTCATAGTAATACTCCTTGGTTGCAGGCTCATGCGGCCTGTTAGCTATGTGAAGGCCAGAGGGGGCTGACACCTTTGGCTGTATCCACGATGGTTTTTGCCAGAACGTCGGCGGCATCCACTGTGGGCAGGTCGCTGTGCCCGCTGATGATGCCAAGCTCGGTGCAGGCAACGGCAAGCGCCTGCGCCCCCCGGCTTTTGACGTGCGCGGCTATCTGCGACAGGGCGGCGCGCGCTTCGGCTCCGGTGTTGCCTGCCTTGACGGCTTTGATGACGTTGAGGAGCTTCTGTTCCTCCTCTGGCGAGGCAAAGACCGGCTTGATGCCGCGCGCGGCGCATGGGCCGTCATACAGGTGCGTCAGCCGTACAGCCGGGGACGCCAGAATGCCGAGCTCGGTTACCTGGGGGTACTGCCGCGCCGCAGCCTCCACGGTCAGCTCGATCATGTTCAAGACCGGAATACGCACGGCATCGCGCACCGCGCCGTAGTAGTTGTGGGCCGTGTTGCAGGCGATGCACAAAAAATCCGCTCCCCAGGCCTCAAGCCTGCGCGCCATATCGGCCATGCACGGGGCGGGGTCTTCGCCGCCGCCTTCAAGCAGGGCCTTGATGCGCGAGGGAACCTTGGGGTTGATGTCCACGATGCAGCGCACGTGGTCTATATCGTCCCGCGCATCGGTGCTGGCGATAATGCGGTGCAGAAGATCCACGGTCGCCTCTGGCCCCATGCCGCCCAGAATGCCGACGATTTTTTCCTGTCCGGTGCTCATCAGGCGCTCTCCATGTTTTCGCGGGTATTGCTGTCGGCAAGATGGCCGCCGCCAAACTTGTTAAGAACAATGCAGGCGACCGTATTGCCGTAGACGTTGATGAATGTTCTGCCCATGTCCATAAAGCGGTCCACACCCGTGATGATGCCGATGGCCTCAACAGGCAGCCCCAGCGTCTGGCAAAGAACTGCTATGACCACCAGAGCGGCGGCGGGTACGTTGGCCGCGCCCTTGTTGGCGATGAGGGTTGTTATGAGAATGGTCAGCAGCTGCGGGCCGTCCAGGTGCAGCCCGTACAGCTCGGCCAGAAAGGTGATGGCCAGCGACTGGTACAGGGCGGCGCCGTCCAGGTTAAAACTGTAGCCAAGCGGGATGACGAATGAAACAACTCGTTTGGGAATGCCGCTGCGCTCCAGTATCTCCATGTGTACGGGGAGGGTTACTTCTGAGGAGCAGGTGGTGAAGCCCAGCAACAACGGCTCAAGGATCTTTTTTGTCGTCTGTATGGGCGAGACGCCCAGAAGCTTGAGAATGACCATAAATACGCAGACGAGAATGACAATGCCGATGTAAAATACCCCGATAAGCTTGCCCATGGCCAGCAGCAGAACCGTGCCCTGCGAGGCGACGGCCCAGGCGATGATGGCTGCCACGGCCAGAGGCGACGTTGCAACGACGCCCTTGGTCATCTTGAACATGGCTTCAAGAATGCCCTCCATGCCCGCAATGACGCATTCGCCTTTTTTACCGACCATGCCTATGCACAGTCCGAAGCATATGGCGAAAAAGAGTACCGGGATAAGTTTTTGATTGGCCGCAGCCATGATGATGTTGTCGGGGATGATATCGAGGAAAAATTTTGTCCAGTCGATGTGCGAGGCCAGATTGGCGGGCACAGTGCCCGTAAATTCAAGCGCCACGCCCTGCGCAGGGTGGAAAAAGTGGTTGAGGGTTATGCCGATGACGATGGCGAATCCTGTTGCCGTGTAAAACCAGAGAAAGGCCAACCCGCCGAGCCTGCCCAGCTTTTTATGTCCTTGCTCATCTTGCTTATGCCAAGGCTGATGGCGCAGAACACCAGAGGGATGACGATCATCTTGATCGCCTTGATAAAGGCAGTGCCGATGGGCTGAAGGTTTTTGCCGAAATCCGGCCAGGCAAAGCCGATGACGGCTCCGACGACAAGCCCCGTCAAAATCTGTGCATACAATGGAAATGACCGTTTTGCGCGTGTTGTGGCCATATGCGCCCCAGTGGTTAAGATGTTCGGATCAATCTTTTCCTTGCCGCCTTATCTGTTCTTGACCTGCAGTCAGCAGGTCGTTTGCTCAATAACCAGGGGGAAGGCTGCTGTACGTCTGCGCGTCTGCAGCGGTCTTTTTGCTTTCAGTTTTTATTAAATGTTAAATGTTAACATTTTTTGAAACTGTGATGAGTTTTGCGGGAACCGTCAAGGGTAAAATTTCATAATTTGCATAACAGGCTAAATATTAACAAATTAATTTTTTATATGCGGGGGATGGTGCAGGCAGGCAAGAGGACTGGGCGTCGGGCTGCACGGGGCGGTGATGGCGGCTCTTCGGCGGTTTGCGGCCTCTTGCCCCTCGACCCGGGTCCGCAACTCTGCTAATTGAACAGGACGGCAGGGCTTTGTGCCCGCATCGCCCTTACGCCTGGCGCAGCAGGCGTTTCCCTTTTTGAAACCATGTTCAGTCAACACATGAAACCCAATCTCTGCACAACATACAGCGCCCAGGTTATTGCGCATATCAAGGAATGCCTGCTCAGCGGGGCGCTCAGGCTCGGCGACCCTGTCCGGGAGGCCGCGATCGCCGAAAAGCTGGGCATCAGCCGCGGCCCAGTGCGCGAGGCTGTCCAGGCGCTGGCGCTTGAGGGTCTCGTGAGCAACCTGCCGCAAAAGGCAAAGTACATACGGCGCATGAGCGCCAAAGAAATTGAAGACAGCTATTGCATGGGCGGAACACTCGAAGGCGCGTGCATTGTGCGCTCGTTGCCCTTTATGGATGATGCCGCCATGCGCGAGCTGCGCGAACGGTTTCGGCAGATAGAAGAGCAGTGCCGCCATGCCTCAGGCCTGTCTGCCCTGAGCGATGTGGACGACGCCTTTCACAACGCGTTGATGTCCCGGTGCGACAACAAGCTGATGGTGGACACGGCGCGCAAGTCGTGCTGGCATATCTCAAAATTTCTGTACTACAAGATATGGGACAAAATTTTTACGCCAGCCGAATTTTTAAAGCGTCACCTTCTTATTCTCGAGGCTGTGGAAAGCCGGGATGCCCAGCGCATTGAAACCGTGCTGCGCGAGCACTACGCGGAGTCGGGACGGCGTTTTGGGGCTGTGGTGGCGGCGGATGACGCGGTGGTTATGTCCAGGGGAAAAAAAGGCGCGACGTCCCGGCAGCGGCAAAAGCGATCCGATGTCTATAGTGAAGAAACCGCTTGAAGCGTGGCTTGCGCATCGGGCTTCCTCTGGCTATGCTTGGGGACTCAAAAGGAAGTATGATGACAGAAAGTTTCCCTGTTTTTTTGCCATTGCTTCGGGGTCCACTGCCTTCGCAAGCGTTTGAAGCGTCCGCGCAACCCGACCTGGCCTCTGCGCCCCAGCAAGGGGCAGCTCCCAGCTGGAGCGGCGTAGCGCGTCTGTGGCCCGGTCTGCCCGATGCCCCCGCCGGTTTTTTTTGCCCGCAAGAGTACCCTTTTTCGCCACGCGAGGCCCAGGCCTGTCTGGACGATCTGCAGCAACTGGGCGATGCAGCTCTTTCCGGCATGCCGGTAGGAGCTGCCGCCGCCGGTAACGCCCGCGCCGCAAGCCGTTCCTCCGAGATGGCGCTGATCAAGGGGCTGAGCAGCTTCGACGGCGATACCGCCGCCGCACTTGCGGCCGAGGCCGCGCGCAAGGATCTGCTGGCGCGCCGTCAGGCGCAAAAAATGTTGCTGTGGGCCCGGCTGCAGGAGGATCGCCTTGCCGATCTTGCCGAGCTGGCGGCCAGTTTTGCCCATAATGCCGGCGGGCTCACGGCGGCGTTGGGCGTAGACCCCGACGAAGACCTCGCCGGTCTTGCCCCCGAAGCCCTCACGGGCGATCTGGTGCGTCTTGGCTCGCCCATCGCCCTGGATGCAGGCCTTGTGCCGTCCTGGCGGCTGGTAACGGCCAACGCGCTCTATTTTTTGCCTGCGGATACTCCCCTTGTGGTTGAAGGCCCCATGCGGGACGACCTGCTCGATATGCTGCCCTTCAGCCCCGCCCCCCGCTGGCAGAGCCTGCTTGGCGATGCGCCCGATCAGGGCGCTCCCTCAGCCGTTGCCGTTGAAACCCGCGCGCCGGGCTGGCAGGTGCTGGGGCACACCCGGCCCACCGGTCAACCCCCGCTGGACGCGGAGCGCGTGTGGATAACCTGGAGGGCCGGTGCATGACGGCGCAGCAGACGCGGCCGCTGGGCGTTCATGCCTTGTTTCCTCAAGGCATCGGCGGTGTGATCTTTGACTGCGACGGCGTGATGATCGACTCACGCGCGGCCAACAACGTTTTTTACAACCGCGTGCTGGCCTATTTTGGGCTGCCGCCCATGAACCTGGAGCAGGAAAACTACTGTTTTATGGCCACATCGCGGCAGGCCCTGCTGCATATTGTGCCGCCGCACCTGCATCATGAAATCGATTATGTGATACGAAACGAAGTTGTCTATCAGCGCGATATTGTCCCCATGCTGCGCCTGCAGCCTGGATTTAAAGGCTTTATCGACAATTTGCGCAGTCGGGGCGTGCGCATGGCCGTGCACACCAACCGCAAGCTCGATGGAATACAAACGGTTCTGGACATTTTTTCCCTGCCCTCCTATTTTAATCCTGTGGTTGCGGCGGATACCGCCGCGCCAAAGCCTTCGGCAGAGGGCACGCGGCACATATGCGCCGTATGGCAATGCCCTCCGCAACATGTGCTTTTTGTTGGCGACAGCGAGCACGACAAAGAGGCTGCCAGGGGGGCGGGGGTGATATTTGCCGCATTTAACGGCGGCCAGTTACGGGGAGAGATTACGGCGGCAGACTATACAGCTCTGCACAATACGCTTGATGCGGTGTTGCCGCCGGTTTCCGGCCAGTAGGCCGGGTTGCCCGTACGAATACATAAGACAGCCACGCTGGAGGGCTCATGATTGTTCTTGCCAATACCCTGAGCGCCGTTGCCCTGGTGTTTGGGTCGCTGCTCAGTCTTTATTTTTGGATTGTCGTCATCGCGGCCGTGCTCACCTGGGTGCGCCCCGATCCGTACAATCCCATTGTGCGCGCGTTGCGCACCATGACAGAACCCGTGTTTTACCGTGTACGCAAATGGTTGCCGTTTACCTATTCAAACGGCATGGATTTTTCGCCTGTGGTGGTGCTGCTGGCCATTGAGCTCTTTAACCGGATCGTCGTCGCCTCGCTGGCCCAGTATGCGATGACCCTCCACTAGAGCTGGCGCACCTGTAAAACGAAACAACGCGCTGCAACCGCGCCGTGGATTTTTCAGCTGCTCCAAGCGGATATTCTGAGAATCCGCGCCAAGGGGAACGCAAATGCTGCAGCCGCGCTGCACTGGCCGGTGGTCAGGCGGGCTCGGACAGGGCGATTCCATCAGGGTAAAAGCCTCAGTTGATGCGCAGGCAAATGCCTATGAACATCTAACACTGGAGATTTCTTATGGATCAGCAAGAACTAAAACTTCTGGAAACCTATGCTGCCACTGATCCGGAGCTGAAATCCCTTTGGGAAGATCATGTGCTCTACGAAAAGCAGGTCGAAAAGCTTGAACACAAGGCTTTTCGGTCGCCTACTGAAGAGCAGACGCTCAAACAACTGAAAAAGCAAAAGCTCGAAGGCAAAACCCAGCTCATGGCTGTTCTTGACCGTCTGAAAAAACAAGGATAGCCGGGCTTTTTTTTAAGGAGTCGGACATGGAATGTACTGGTGCGCAGATTCTCCTTGAGTCCATGAAGCGAGAGGGCGTGGATGTGCTGTTCGGGTATCCGGGCGGTGCGGTCATTGACATTTACGACGAACTACCGCGCCATCCGGAGCTACGCCACGTGCTTGTACGGCATGAGCAAGGAGCTGTGCACGCGGCTGACGGCTATGCCCGTGCCTCTGGTAAAGCCGGCGTCTGCCTGGTTACCTCTGGCCCGGGAGCCACAAATACGGTCACGGGCATAGCCACGGCCTATTCCGATTCTATTCCCCTGGTGATTTTTACCGGCCAGGTTCCTACCCAGCTGATCGGCAACGACGCCTTTCAGGAAGTGGATATCGTGGGTATCACCCGGCCCTGCACCAAACACAACTTTTTGGTCAAAGATATCAACAAGCTGGCGCTTACCATCCGCCAGGCCTTTTATCTTGCGCGGTCGGGTCGCCCCGGCCCGGTACTTATCGACCTGCCCAAGGACGTCATGCAGGCCCGGGCGGAGTTTGTCTGGCCTGAAGACATCTACATGCGCAGCTACAACCCCACCTACAAGCCCAACCTCAACCAGTTGCGCCGCTCGGTGGAAGAGCTGGCCAAGGCTGAGCGCCCGGTTATTCTGGCGGGCGGCGGGGTTATTCTGTCCAACGGGGCGGAGGCCCTCACGGACCTTGCCCGCAAGCTGAGCATACCCGTAACCTGCACGCTCATGGGGCTGGGGGGCTTTCCCGCCACCGATCCCCTGTGGCTGGGCATGGTGGGCATGCACGGCACCTACGCGGCCAACCTGGCCATCAACAACTGCGATGTGCTGATGTGCGTGGGCGCGCGCTTTGACGACCGCGTTACCGGCAAGCTGGCGGCCTTTGCGCCCAAGGCCCGTATTGTGCACATTGATATCGACCCCACCTCCATCCGCAAAAATGTGGAGGTGCAGGTGCCGGTGGTGGGTGATTGCCGCCTGGCGCTTGAGGGCATTGCCGAAATATGCGACGCCAAGCTGCAGAACAAGGACTGGGCAGGCGAGCACGCCGCATGGCTTGCCGCCGTGGCCGAGTGGAAGTCGAGCAAGCCCCTGTGCTACCAGTGCAACGGCAATATCAAGCCGCAGTCGGTTATTGAGGCCCTGTACGACATCACCGGCGGCGACGCCATTATTGCCACCGAGGTGGGCCAGCACCAGATGTGGGTGGCCCAGTTTTATTCGTTTACCAAACCGCGTACCCTGCTGACCAGCGGGGGGCTCGGCACAATGGGTTACGGTTTTCCTGCTTCGGTGGGGGCGCAGTTTGCCTTTCCCGACAAAAAGGTCATTGCCGTGGCTGGCGATGCCTCGCTGCAGATGAACATTCAGGAACTGGCGACGGTGGTGGCCAACAGGCTGCCCATCAAGGTCGTCATTCTGAACAACCGGTATCTGGGCATGGTGCGGCAGTGGCAGGAGCTCTTTTACAACAACAACTACAGTTCCACCAACATGGAAGCCCAGCCCGACTTTGTGAAGCTGGCCGAAGCCTACGGGGCCGAGGGCTATCGCATTGAAAAGGCTGAGGACATGCGGGCCGTGCTCGAAAAGGCCCTGGCTTCGCCCAACCCTGCCTTTATCGATGTGGTGGTGGAGCGCGAAGAAAACGTGTACCCCATCGTGCCCGCCGGTGCGGCGCTTGATGAAATGTTGCTGGTGTAAGGGAGATGGCTATGCAACGACATGTGCTTTCCGTGCTGGTGGAAAACGAACCCGGCGTGCTCTCGCGCGTGGCCGGGCTGTTCAGCGGGCGCGGCTTCAATATCCATTCGCTCAATGTGGCTCCCGCTCTCGAAGAGGGCGTTTCGCACATGACTATCACTACCGAAGGCGACAGTTTTATTCTGGAGCAGATCATGAAGCAGCTCCACAAGATTGTGTCGGTCATCAAGGTGGTGGATTTTGCGGATATTCCCGCCGTGTCGCGTGAAATGATGTTTGTCAAAGTGCAGGCGGAAGGCCCCATGCGGGGCGAAATTCTGCGTACTGTTGAAATATTCCGCTGCAAGGTGGTGGATGTGAGCCCCAATGAAATGACCATTGAGGCCACCGGCGACCAAAACAAACTGGACGCCATCATCAGCCTGCTGCAACGGTTTGGAATCAAGGAACTGGCGCGCACAGGCGCGGTGGCCATGCGCCGTTCCAAGAAAACGGATTAGGGTTTCGGGACGCGAAGAACGGCCATCCGCCGGGCAAGTGCACAGCACCCCCGCACGGCATGGTCGGGCTGCGCGTAAGAAATCCGGTCGCGCGGCGGTAAGCCGCTGCGGCTACAGGAGCGTTAAGCCCGTGCGCGGGTCAATGGCCCACAAGGTCTCCTTGACAGCACGCATGAGGTCGGGGTGGTGAGTATATCCATTCAATCCACCCTGGGTATTGGCAAAACGTCCCACAGGCGGCCTTGCCCGCCATATCCAGTGGCCCCCCTCTGTCCTTGCCGCAAGGGCGGGAAGGAATGTATTTTTTTTGTCTAACCGTGAGTGATCTCAGAGGATGTTCAGATGAAAGTTTACTACGATCAGGATGCAGACCTTAATTGTTTGAAAAACAAGACCGTGGCCATCATCGGTTATGGCAGTCAGGGCCATGCCCACGCCCAGAATCTGCGTGATTCCGGCGTCAAGGTTGTGGTGGGTCAGCGCCCCGGCGGTGCCAATTACGAGCTGGCCAAGGAGCATGGCTTTACGCCTGTTTCCGCTTCTGAAGCTGCCGCTCAGGCCGACCTGATCATGATTCTGCTGCCCGACGAAGTGCAGGCCGCAGTGTACGAAAACGACATTAAGCCCCATCTGACCAAGGGCAAGGCCCTGTTGTTCGCCCACGGCTTCAACATCCATTTCAGCCAGATCCAGCCGCCCAAGAATGTGGACGTTTTCCTCATTGCCCCCAAGGGCCCCGGCCATCTGGTGCGTCGCACCTTTACCGAAGGCGGCGGCGTGCCCTGCCTCGTGGGCATTCATCAGGACGCCACCGGCGAAGCCCTCAAGATCGCCCTGGCCTATGCCAAGGGCATCGGCGGCACCCGCTCCGGCGTTATTGAAACCTCCTTCCGCGAAGAGACCGAAACCGACCTCTTTGGCGAACAGGCCGTGCTTTGCGGCGGCGTTTCCGCGCTGATCAAGGCCGGTTTTGAAACCCTGGTGGAAGCTGGCTACCAGCCCGAAATGGCGTACTTTGAATGCATGCACGAAATGAAGCTTATCGTCGACCTCATGTATGAGGGCGGTCTTTCCCGCATGCGCTACTCCATCAGCAACACTGCCGAATACGGCGACTACGTCACCGGTCCCCGCCTGATCACCGAAACGGTGAAAAAGGAAATGAAGGGCGTGCTCAAGGACATCCAGAGCGGCGTGTTTGCGCGCAACTTCATTCTTGAAGCCCGCGCCAAGTACCCCATGTTCCTTACCACCCGCCGCAACGAATCTGAACACCAGATCGAAAAGGTGGGCAAGGAACTGCGCGGCATGATGTCGTGGCTCAAGAAGGACAAGAAAGACTAGTTTTGGCCTGATATCTGTCAAGCCGTAAGAACCTTGAGTTCTTCGGGGCCTTTTGCGCGGATGCGCGAAAGGCCCTTTTTTTTTATACGTGCGCAATCTGGTTGCGGAAACAGCGTATGCCGTTGGGGCTGTAAGGGGTGCAGCGGCAGGACAACCGGCGGGCATGTCTGGCGACCGTGTTTACACAGTAAATTGGTTGATTTTATCGGATTGTGTATGTTGCCAAAATGATTACTCTTTGCCACAGTGCTGCAACGCAGTTCTTGCACACAATTAGGTCTACGATCCATGCGCCCGGCTGCTCTGCGTAGCGGACAGGTGTGCCGTATTTTACGGGCATGGCCTTCCTAGTGGCCTCCGGTTTATGCATGCGTGTATTTTTGCCTGCCTTCAGTCCAGCCCTTTCGCACCTTCGTGCGTTTTTGCCCCGCTATCTGCCCTGCAGCACTGCCTGTGCAGCGCGGCAGGGGTCTTCCGGTCATCTGGTTTGCGCAACAGTTGCAGGCCAATGCGGCGAGCCTGCGGAGCCTGACATCTGACTTTTACACCCGCACGGCATCTGACGCATGCGTTTGATTGGGTAGACTGCAACGTGTTTTATTGAGGAGATCCCGACGTGCTCAGAAATTTCAGCATCAGCCAGCGCATTGTATGCTTCGTTGTTATCATGATCGCCATGATCATTTCCACAGCGACGGTGTCGGTGTTTATGACCGAGGGCATCATTGGCGACGGTACAGCACTGGCCAAGGAAATGCTGCTCGATGCCCAACGGGGGCGCATCAAGGATATAACCCACTCGCAGGCGCTGGGGTTGGCCGCCATGGCGGCTGGCAAGGCTGAGGACGAGCAGCTGCAGGTCATCATGCAGTATGTGGACAAGGCGCGCTTTGAGGACGACAGCTCCGGATATTTTTACGTCTACAAAGGCACGGTCAACGCCGTGCACCCAACGCAAAAACAGCTTGAAGGCAAGGATCTGGGCAGCACCGCAGACAGCCGGGGCGTGCTCTATGTCAAGGAGCTGTACAAGGCTGCGCAGCAGGGCGGCGGGTTTGTGGATTTTGTTTTTCCCAAACCCGGAGCGGGCGATGTCTTTAAGCTCGGCTATGCTGAACAGATCGGGGGCACGCACTTCTGGATAGGGACCGGCGTGTACATCGACAACGTGGACAAGGCGGAAAACCACCTCATCAGCACCATGCGGGCCATGTTTCACAGCAGGCTGACCCTGTACGGCGGCATCTTTATGGCAGCGCTGCTTCTGGTAATCTGCCCGCTTTCGTATGTCATGGTCGTCTCCATCACCAAACCTCTGGCGGGCATAACCCGCCATGCCCGCGCCGTGGCCCAGGGCAACCTTGACGAGGAGTTTGAAACCTCCGGGCGGGATGAAGTGGCCACCCTGCAGCAGGCCCTGAGCGCCATGGTGATCAAGCTCAAGGAATTTATCGGCCAGGCGGAAGAGCAGAGCCGTCTGGCCAGCGAAGCCGCCAGCGAGGCCAAACTGGCGCAGGCAGAGGCCCTAGAGGCCGAGCACGAGGCAAAGAACAAGACTACCGCCATGCTGCAGGCCGCAGAAAGGCTCGAGCAGGTCGCCCAGGCCGTCAGCACCGCCTCCACCCAGCTTTCGGCCCAGATCGAACAGTCGGACAAAGGGGCCGTGCACTCCGCCCAGCTGCTTACCGAGGCCGCCACGGCCATGAACCAGATGAACGCCAGCGTGCAGGAGGTGGCCTTCAGCGCATCCAGCGCTTCCGACGCCGCAACCCGCACGCGCGAGCGGGCGCTGGCCGGCGCGGAAATTGTGGAAAAAGCCGTGCAGAGCATCGGCAGCGTGCACGAGGTCTCACTGCGGCTCAAGGTCGGCATGACCGAGCTCAACGACCACTCCCAGGCCATTACGCGCATCATGAATGTTATTTCAGACATTGCCGACCAGACCAACCTGCTGGCGCTCAACGCGGCCATCGAGGCGGCGCGGGCTGGCGACGCCGGGCGCGGTTTTGCCGTGGTTGCCGACGAGGTGCGCAAACTGGCGGAAAAAACCCTTGCCTCAACCCAGGACGTGGGCAATGCCATCGCGGCCATTCAGGACAGCACGTCAAAAAGCGTCGGGGATATGGACAAGGCCGTGGAGCAGGTGGAGCTGGCTACGGATTTTGCCAACCAGTCCGGCAAAGCGCTGGAAGAAATTGTCTCCACTGTCGAGGCCACGGCCGATCAGGTTAACGCCATAGCCGAGGCCAGCGGCCAGCAGTCCGCCGCCAGTGAAGAGATCAACCATTCCATCGACAACGTCACGCAGGTTGCCCGCCAGACTGCGGACGCCATGGGCGAAGCGCAAAAGGCCGTGGCGGATCTGGCGCAGCAGGCCAGAGGGCTGGCAGAACTGATAGTGGATATGAAAAACTAGAGCGCACCCATTGCCTGAAATGTTGAGGGGCCTCTGTGCGGCGCATGCCGTGCGGGGGCTCCTTTGTTCATGGCGCAGCCATCCCGCCGCAGCTGTTTCAGCTTACAGCAGCCATTCCGCCCAGGCGGCCCTGAGGCGGGCCACGCAGTCTGGTATGTCCTCAAGCCGGATTTTTCCAAAACCCAAAAAAAGCGTGTGCGGCGGGCACTCGGCCTTGTCCTGCCAAAACTGCATGGTAGGGTAAACGCGCACGCCGTGCCGCAGGGCCCTGCTGATGAGCTGCTGCTGATCCGCGCCTGCCGCAAAGCGCAGCAAAAAGTACTGGCCCGTGCCGTTGCCGGTTATGCTGATTTTGGGCCCCAGGCACAAAAGCTCGCGGACAAACAGCTCCAGCCGGTTTTTGAACACATGCCCCAGGCGGCGGATGTGTCTGTCGTACTGGCCGGTCTCAAGCAGACGGCCTATGATATACTGGTTGAGCACCGGCACGGTGCTGTTGTATTCCGCAAACATTTCGCCAAACAGGGCCGCCAGGTGCGGGGGCAGAATCATGTACCCCATGCGGATGGATGGCGATATCCCCTTGGAGAACGTGCCGAGGTAGATGACGCGGTTTTCTGTATCTATGGATTGCAGCGAGGGGATGGGCTTGGAATAGTAGCGCAGCTCGCTGTCAAAGTCGTCTTCGAGGATGTAGACGTTGTTTTCTTGCGCCCAGCGCAGCAGGGCGTGTCTGCGACCGATGGGCAGGGTTGCGCCGGTGGGAAACTGGTGCGAGGGCGTGGAGTACAGGGCAAAGGCGTTGGGGCTTGGGGGCAGGCTTGCGACCACAAGGCCGTTTTGGTCCACCGGCACTGTCTGGATGGCTATGTGGTTGTTGCGAAAAACAGCGGCCGCCTTGTTGAAGCCGGGCTCTTCCATCAGGATGATCTGGTCGCGGCGGGCGGCCATTTTGCACACGTATTCCAGAGACTGCTGCAGGCCGCAGGTGATGACGATCTGGTCTTCGGTGCAGGTTACGCCACGGATGCGCTTGAGGTAAGCCAGCAGGTGCCTGCGTAGGTACGCCTCGCCCTGCATTGCCTGCAGCGAGGAGATTTTTTCTTCGCGCTCCAGCAGTTCCAGACATTCGAGCGTATATTTTTTCCATAGACTTTTTGGAAAAAGATCAACGGTGTGGCTGCTGTTTGTCAGGTCGTAGGCCACAGCCTGTGCGTCCGTTTGCGCATCAGCCAGAGTGGCGGCCCTTGTGCCCGCCAGACCGTCAGCATGAGCGGCGGCCGGGCGGGTTGACGCGAGGCCGGTCTGGCAGTGTGACCCCTCGGGGCCGCCAATGCCGGGCACATGCAGCACCGCAAAGCCCACCCCCTTGCGAGGGGCAATATACCCCTCGGCCACAAGCTGGCCGTAGGCATTGTCCACGGTATTGCGGCTGACCCGCAGCATGCTGGCAAGCAGCCTGCTGCCGGGCAGAACGGTGTTTTCCGCCAGAGCGCCGCTGGTTATGTCCTGCTTCAGCTGGTTGTATATCCGCAAATACAGGGGGCCGGAACCGTCTTTGCCGAGGCTGATCATGGCTTCTCCTGAGTGGCCCCATAAAATATATGTCATGTGGCACTTTTGATGGGGCCATTGGCACTATATCAAAGGGGGCAACAAACACAATACGAGGAGCGGAGGCTCTATGTCCATCCAAGGCAAGGCAGTTCAGCAGGGCGGCACAAGGCGGCGCGACAATGCGACAAAATATGTTTTGCTGGCGGTGGTGGCGGTGGCCTTTTTGGCCACGGGGGGCATATTTGTGCGCCAAAGCGGGTTGTCGCCCATCAACACGGGTTTTTACCGCATGCTGTTTTCCATACCGCTGCTCTGGCCGCTGACGTACGGCAGGCTGGGGCGGCTCGGCCGCAGGGATGTGGCATTGCTGCTTTTGTCCGGGCTGTTTCTGGCGGGTGATGTGGCCTTGTGGAACACGTCCTTCAGTTACACAACCGTTGCCAATGCCAATCTGCTCACCAACCTGACGCCGTTTACAGTGATACCTGTCTCGTATTTTATCTTTCGCGAGCGGTTGCCCCGGCTGTTCATACCTGGGGCGGCGGTGACGCTGGCCGGGGTGGTGCTACTGCTTGGGGGCAAGGCCAGCCCGTCGGCGGGCAATTATTTTGGCGATATGCTGGCCTTGGCCGCGGCTTTTTTTTACGCGGGATTTTTACTCATTGCCTACCGCCTGCGCGATACGATCGAAAGCAGCGTGATCATGTTTGTGAGCGCCTTTGGCGGCCTGGCCGGGCTGTTTGCGGCCTCGTGGGCTGTAGAGGGCCTGCAGATACCGCAAGGTTGGGACGACTTGTGGCCCATCCTTGCCCTCACGCTGTGCGTGCAGGTGGTGGGGCACAACCTGCTTACGCATTGCCAGGGCAAGCTCAGCGTCAATCTGTCTTCGGTGATCTGTCTTTCGCAACCGGCCATTGCCGCCGTGTATTCGTGGGCGGTGTTCTCGGAGCGGCTTACGTGGATGGAAATACTGGGAATAGTGGTCGTGATGGCAGGGGTGTATATTGTCAAAAGGCAGTACGCGCCCACTGCCGGACAGCGTGGCGGGGGACTCCTTGCCCGTATGGCCGCCCATCTGCCGGGCAGGCGAAGCAGCAAACCGGCTGTGGTGGAAGACTAGCGCTGGCGATGTGCCCACAGCGACGCGGGCGCACGGCAGGCGGGACGATCAACCAGACTTGAGCCGCAACAGGTAGGGCCGTTTCAGCCGCAGACACGCACTGCTCCGGCTGAACGGCCCCCGGCATGGCTTACTGCTGCATGCTGGACATGAGATCCATAAGGTTTTGGGTCTGGTCCGCCAGCTCCGCCACAGCGTGCGCGGCTTCGCGCATGGCTGCCGAGGTTTGCTGCGACATGGCGCTTATCTGGGTGATGGCGCGGTTTACTTCTTCGCTGGCGGCGGACTGCTCCTCGCTGGCGGTAGCAATGGCGTTGACCTGATCGGCCGTGGCCTCGACCGTGGAGACAATATCGGCCAGAGCCGCGCCGGACTGGCTGGCGTAGGTGTTGGCCTCTTCAACCTGCCGCGCTGCCCTGTCCACAGATTCCATGCTCTGGGCTGCGCTTGACTGGATGGCCTCAATGGCCTTGGCCACGTCGTGGGTGGAGGCCATGGTTTTCTCCGCCAGTTTGCGCACCTCGTCGGCAACCACGGCAAAACCGCGCCCAGCGTCGCCAGCCCGCGCTGCTTCGATGGCCGCGTTGAGCGCCAGCAGGTTGGTCTGGTCGGCTATGTCTGAGATAACGCCCATGATGCGGTTGATGTTTTGCGTATGCCCGTGCAGTTGGGCCATATCGGCCTTGAGCTCCATGGAGGCCTGATGCACCAGGTCAATACTGTGCAGGGAGCGCCTGACGATCTCCGAGCCATTTTCTGCCTTGGCGCGGGTCTCGGTGGAGGCCTGCGAGGCGACTGACGCGTTGCGGGCCACCTCCTGCACGGTGGCATTCATCTGCTGCATGGCAGAGGCCGCCTCGGCCAGCCGGCCCGAAGTTTCGCGCGAGCCGGAGTCGGACTGCTCGATCTGCGCGGCAAGGCGGGTAGTGGCGGCGCTTACCACCTGCGCGACCTCCTGCAGTCTGGCGGCGGCAAGCCGCAGGGCCTCGGTTTTGCTCTGGGCCTGAATTCCGGCTTCTTCCGCCTGCCGTAGGGCTTCCGTCGCCTTGGCGGATTGCTCCCGCGCAACAAGCGACTCGCGCTGGGCGCTTTCGATATGGGTTTTCAGCGCCTGCACCATGGCTACTATGGAAGCGTACACGCCGCGCTTTTCAGTATTGTCGTCAATGTCGTAGTCTCCTTGAACCACGCGTCCGGCGATACTGTCCAGCTCCCCTGGGTCCTTGCCGAGTTGCCGGTTGATTAGCCGGAGCAGGAACAGGATGACGGCCATGCTGATAAGCACCGCAGCTGCGGAAAAGCCTATGGAAAAAATGATGGATTGGTCGCTGACGCCTCTGGCGCTCGCGCTGGCAATGTTTGCCCCTTCGTTGCTCAGGCTAATGATCTGGTCGTACAGATCGGCCAACCTGAGAAAGGGGGTGCGGCTGTCGGCAAGCAATCGTGCGGCTTCTTCGTTTTTTCCGGCCTTGATAAAGGCAAGCAGTTCTTTACGCATGCCTGCAAACTGGACAGACTGCGCGTTGATCTGGTCGTTTATGTCCTCAATTGCCCGCTTGCGGTCTGACGGAGGCATGCCCTCCAGGGCAGCGGTAAAAAGCTTTTTGCTTTCGCCTATGCGCCGCAGCAGCCCTGCCATATGCGCATTGTAGCTTTCTATCTCTTTGAGGTCGTGCAGCGTCGTGATGGCCGAAAGATCCCCCCTGGCTGAAAACAGCAGAGCGTTGGTGTTCTGGATGGATGTGGCCACAGGAATCCAGGTGCAGTCTATGGACGCAACTTCGGCATTGATACGCGTAAGGTTCCTGATGGTCAGGCCGGACGTTATCAACATGATGATAATTATGCTTCCGAATGACAGAATCAGGCGTGCTTTCAGGCTCATGGCAGTCGGTATCCCACAAGTTGTGTTGAATGCTGTGTCAAATGACTGATGCTCAGATTCCCAGAATGGTATTAAGTTTTTGATATGAGGCGTGTTGCAATGGGAACATTCAAGGCTGTTTTTATTGTAAAGTTGATATTATTTGCCGGTGCCCGTAAACAAAAAACGCCGACCCAAGGGTCGGCGTTTCCTGCAACAGATGTTGCAGACTGATAGCTTGCGCCAGAAAAAGCTAGTGGGCGCGCATCTGCGTGATAAGGCCTGAAAGATCGTTGGCCTGTGCCGTCAGGTCTTCCACAGCTTCTGCGGCCGCGCGCATCGCGGAGGCTGTTTGTCGGGACATATCGTGAATCTGGGCAATGACGCTTGCGACCTGATCGCTGGCGGCGGACTGTTGCTCGCTGGCTGTGGCAATGGCGTTGACCTGGTCTGCCGTGCTCTCGACCGTGGTTACAATATCCGCCAGCGCAGCGCCGGACTGGTTGGCGTAGGTGTTGGCCTCTTCAATCTGCCGCGCGGCCCTGTCCACAGATTCCATGCTTTGGGTTGCGCTTGACTGGATGGCCTCAATGGCATTGGCCACGTCGTGGGTGGAGGCCATGGTTTTTTCCGCCAGTTTGCGCACCTCGTCGGCCACCACGGCAAAGCCCCGCCCGGCTTCACCCGCGCGGGCGGCCTCAATGGCGGCGTTGAGCGCCAGCAGGTTGGTCTGGTCGGCAATGTCGGAGATAACGCCCATGATGCGGTTGATGTTTTGCGTCTGCTCGTGCAGCTGGGCCATATCGGCCTTGAGCTCCAGCGAGACGGCATGCACCTCGTCAATACTGTGCAGCGAGCGTTTGACGATTTTCGCGCCGTTTTCAGCTTTGGCGCGGGTGTCGGTGGAGGCCTGCGACGCTACTGACGCGTTGCGGGCTACATCCTGCACTGTGGCGTTCATCTGCTGCATGGCGGCCCCGGCTTCCGCCAGCTTGTCCGTGGTGTGCTGCGAGCTTTTGTCCGACTGCTCGATCTGCGCGGCCAGCCGGGTCGTTGCCGCGTTCACCACCTGCGCCACATCCTGCAGGCTGGCGGCAGCCGCGCGCATGGCCGTGGTCCGGTCCTGGGCCTCGACCCCGGCCTGTTCCGCCTTACGCAGGGCCTCCTCGGCGCGCTTTGCGCTTTGCCGGGCGTTTTCCGATTCCTGCCGGGTTTTGGCCATATTTTCTTTCAGCGTCTGGGCCATGGAAACCATGTCGGCGTAAACACCAGTTTTGGGGCCGCCGTCGTCAATGTCATAGTCGCCGCTGGCGACACGGCGGGCGATAACCGCCAGCTCGCCGGGGTCTTTGCCCAGTTGGCGTCCCACAGAGCGGGTAAGCGCCCAGGTGATGCAGATGCTGATGATAACGGCTGCCAGGGTGACGGCAATGGACATGTTGCTGGTTTTTTGGCCCGCATCCGCAGCGCTTTGCGCGGCAGCCTTGCTGCCGGTGACGTTTATGTGCACCACCTGGCCGTAAGTGTCGCCGAGCTGCTGAAAAACAGGGCGATATTTTTTGTCGTAGGCCACGTTGGCCACGCCGCGCCGGCCGTCCAGCACGCCCTTGATGATGCCCTCGCGCGCCGTGCTCTCCTGCGCGGAGAGGTCGGCAATGCGGCCCATGAGTTCTTTGCCCTCGGGGGTCTCCATGCCGGGGGTGGCGCTGCGCAGCTGCATGTAGGCCGCGTGGTCGCGCTGGATGGAATCCATGGAATCCTGAAGATTCTTTTCGTACTTGCGGATTTCTTCCGCATAATTTTGCGACATGATTGACGCAAGGTCTGCGCGGAGGGAATTGAGCCGCACATTCATCGACTGAATGGCAATCACGGACGGCAGCCACGCCTCGTCAATCTCGCGCACCTTGCCGTTCATTTCGCCCACATTGCGGATGGTAATGGCGGAAGACACCAGAATGACCGCAATAAGGCAGCCGAAGGAGAGCACAAGTTTTGCGCCAAGTTTCATGTAAGGCTTTCCTCCACGTTCAGCTGAATACTGGCCCGTGTGGCGGGTCAGCATTACATTAGCAGCATAAAAGGGGGGCCGCAGGGGGGGGACGGCCTTGAAACTGACAATCTGGCGGAGTAGGGAAGCGCCGCATGCATGGTGTGCCCTGACCGGAGCCGCCGCAAGTCGGGCGGTGATTGGTCGGCAGACGGCTTTGGCCCGCCGGGAGACGTAGACCAAGCCGATGTTCCATTACATAAATTACGACGATTCGAAAAAAGAGTTTATAGCAGAGGCAATATTTTAGCGCAAGGCGATCCTTGCATCTGACCATGCGATACTGGGCAGGCGTGGAATGGGAGGCTAGACACTGCCGGCAAGCCAGCAGGCCGTGGAGTGCGCGCCGTCGGCAAACGTGGGCGGCATCTCTGTTTTGCAGCGGTCGAGGGCCGCAGTGCAGCGGGGATGAAACGGGCAGCCCGCAGGCATGTTTTGCAGCGAGGGAACCGTGCCGGGGATGGTGGGCAGGCGGTTGAGCCCGCGCGAACGTGCGTTGGGTGCGGCGTGCAGCAATCCCTGCGTGTAGGGGTGACGGGCGTCGGCAAACAGGTCTTGCGCCGGGGCGCTCTCGACCAGCCGCCCCGCATACATAACGCCCACCGTGTCGGCCATCTGGGCCGCAATGCCCAGATCGTGGGTAATCAGCAATACCCCCATGCGGCGCTCGCGGCAACGGGCCGCAAGCAGGCGCAGTATCTGCCCCTGAATGGTGGCGTCCAGCGCTGTAGTGGGCTCGTCCGCCAGCAGCAGCTCCGGTCTGCACGACAGGGCCATGGCAATCATGACGCGCTGGCGCATGCCGCCCGACAGCTGGTGCGGGTAATCGTCGTAGCGGCTTTGCGGCGCGGGAATACCCACATCGGCCAGCAGATCAATGGCCGCGTCGCGGGCCTGCGCCCGGCTCATATGTTCGTGCAGCCGCAGAGGTTCGGCCACCTGATCGCCGACTTTGAGCACCGGATTGAGCGAGGTCATGGGTTCCTGAAATATCATGCCTATCTGACGCCCGCGCACTGAGCGCATGGCCTTTTCCGGCAATTGCAGCAGGTCTTGTCCGTGCAGCCGTATATGGCCGCCAATAACGGCATTTGGCGGGTCAAGCCGCAAGATGGCCCTGGCCGTCAGGCTTTTGCCGCAGCCCGACTCGCCCACAAGGCAGACGGTTTCGCCCGCATTGAGGCAAAACTGCACATCGCGCACGGCAGGCAGCGGCCCCGCTGCCGTGGTAAATGTGACGGAAAGGGTATCCAGATGCAGCAGGGGAGCGGTGGTGGCTTGAGGCTCGTTCATGGTTTGAGCGTAACAGAAGGTAGTGGCAAAAAAAAGCCTTGTTGGGTGGGCTTGCTGCGGCTGGCGCAGCGGACAGCTCAATGGCAGATGGAAGCAACGCGGTACCCTGCGCCGAGCAGGCGTAGCAGCTTCGACGGGGGGGCTAAACCATGTGCCCGCCAGGCGGTATAGATGAATTTGAAGGAGCAAAAAAGCCCCCGGCGTAAAACTGTACTGTTTCATGCCGGGGG
The DNA here is from genome assembly GCF_004801255.1 of Desulfovibrio desulfuricans. Lineage (NCBI taxonomy): Bacteria > Pseudomonadati > Thermodesulfobacteriota > Desulfovibrionia > Desulfovibrionales > Desulfovibrionaceae > Desulfovibrio > Desulfovibrio desulfuricans. The sequence goes on from NZ_CP036295.1 coordinate 873,956, forward strand.
CTTGCATTCAGATTGCCGTGCAGCGGTCTAGTGCATGACCTGCGCTTTGCGGAAGTTTACATAGGCCTCGCGCATGGCGATATAGGGGTCGACCGCCACAGTGTTGAGATCCTCGTAGAGGGGCAGCACGTCGCCCAGAGCGTTAAAGCGCAATCCACCTGCAACGCCGAGGCTCAGCTCCGTGGGCTGCAGGTAAAACATGGGGTCGGCAAAAAGATCGCCCACGCGTCCGACGGTATCGCGTGCGGAACTGGGGCCGATGATGGGCCATACGATGTAAAATCCGTGTCCAAGGCCCCAGCGCCCCAGAGTCTGACCAAGGTCTTCGCCTGTGGGGTCGACAGGTACAATGGTTTTATGCCCCTTGGCCACATCGGCAAAGCCCGCGCTGGACGTAGTGTTGATGACAAAGCGCCCAAATTCAACGCCCGCTTCAAAAAAGCGGAACTGCAAAATATTGTTCACAAACCGCACAGGAAACAGCAGGTTGGAAAAAAAGTTTTTCAACCCTGCGCGCAACTGGTACGGCGTGACGGTTTCCCATGCGCTATAGGCTGGCCTGGCAACGTAGAGAAAGAAAATATCGTTAAAATGGAACCAGAACCGGTTCCAGGGTTCAATGGGGTCAGAAACGCTCTGGGCTGGCTCGTTGTCGTAGTCGTCCAGGGTATTGTCCGAGCGCATTGTGCCGTAGGGGGTCACGATGATCGCCCCCGGCTGGAACTGCGGGGTGTTGCCGTACACTGTGGACGGTGCGGCGGGCTGGCTCGTGGCGGCCCCGGCAGGGGCATGCCACATGCACAGCAGCGCCGCCAGCAGGATGCCGGTAACACACAGCTGACCCGGCAAGATTGATGAAAAGTTACTGGCCATTACCCTGTCGAACCTCCTGCGCCTTGGCCTTGACCCTGGCTATAAGCTGGTCAGGGTTGCCGTTGTTCAGAATGTCCTGAAATTGGGTGCGATAGTTTTTGACCAGGCTGATATTTTCAATCAGTACGTCATAAACAAACCATGTGCCATCCTTGGGCAGCATGCGGTAGGCCACAGGAACTTTTTTGGAGTCCTTCATGGTAATGATCGTGCGTACTTCGCTGCGGTCGCCCTTGGGCGAAGTAACCTCGCCCGTGTAAACAACCTGCTCGCCGTTGTAGCCATCAATCTTGCTCAGGTAGGTATTCATGAGCAGTTCCGCAAAAGCGTCGCTGAACTGCTGCTGTTGCTTGGGGCTGAACGTTGACCAGCGCGGACCCACCGTGCGCGAAGAAAATTCTTTAAAATCAAAGATGTGCAAAACTTCATCTTCGATTTGCTGACGCAGCGGGCCGCGCGTTGCAGGGTTGACGTAGTCCGGGTTTTTAATGGACCCGAGGATGCGGTTAATGGAGGTTTCCAGCGTCAGCTGCGCTGGCGAGGCCGCCTGCGCGGGAGCGCACTGCAATGCCGCCGTAAGCAGAACAAGCAGAAACCCCAAAACTATATGGCGTGTAATCGCTTGAATGGACATTGTTATTTGACTCCTCCGAAGGCGTATTTGCCGATGAGGGTACCAAGATCAACGGCAGATTCCGTTTCAGTGATGGTGTCGCCGGCGGCAAGTACGCTTGCGGAGCCGCCCCGCGAGAGGCTGACAAACTTGTCGCCAATGAGGCCGCTGGTGCGGATGGAGGCGATGCTGTCGTCGGAAAGTTTCAGGTCTTTGTCGAGGCGCAGGCGCACCAGGGCCTGGTTGCGCACAGGGTCTGGGTCAAGCACGATGCTGATGACGCGGCCCACGGGCACGCCTGCCATTTCAACATCCGCTCCCACCCGCAGGCCGGAGACTGAGTCGAAATTGGCGGACAGTTCAAATCCCTGCTGGCTGAAAACTTCCATCTTGCCCAGCTTGATGGTCAGATATGCGACGCACAAGAGGCCGAGCAAAACAAAAAGGCCTACAGCGGTTTCACGAACAGTGCTCATAAGATTTTGGCTGCTCCACAAATAAATCGGCAATAAGATCCAATGACAGTATATGTGCGCCATGGCAAAGTTTCAAGTCCCGCGACGGGGCCGGTTACCTGCACGACCCCATGGGGCTGCACGGCAACTCTGCCGCAGAGACGCACACATAGCAATTATTCTGTTGTGGCCCTGATCGTCCACTGTTTTATTGCAGGTCGGGCAAATTATGATGCCAGCCAGCGGTCAAGCGCCTGCCGCACCGTCGGGTCGGGGGCGTCGTGCATGGCGGACGTGGTGTCGCCCGCTTCGCGCCGCAAAAATTGTTTGAGGTACGGGTCGTCGCTCGCTTCAAGCTGGGCCAGCGTGCCGGAAAAAATCGCCCGCCCGTCGCCAAGCACAAGCACATGGTCGGCTATGGCCCGCAGGCTGTCGAGGTCGTGGCTGACCACAACCACCGACATGTCGGCATATTGCTTGCGCATGGAGAGCAGCAGCTCGTCCATGCGGGCCGCGGTAATGGGGTCAAGGCCCGATGTAGGCTCGTCGCACAGCAAGATGCGCGGCTCGGCCACGATGGCCCGCGCAAGCCCTGCGCGTTTGCGCATGCCGCCTGAGAGCTGGTTGGGGTAAAAATCGGCAAAATCCTCAAGCCCCACCATGCGCAGCACCCTCAGGCCCGCCTCGCGCACAAGGTCTTTGGAAATGTTGAGGTGCTCCGTAAGGGGCAAGGTGACGTTTTGCACCAGCGAGAGAGCCCCCAACAGCGCGCCGTCCTGAAACAGCACGCCCATGTGGCGGCGCATGCGGCGAAATTCTTTTTGCGGCAGGCCAAAAAGGTCATGGTTGCCTATAAGCACCTGCCCGGCCTGCGGGCGCGAGAGGCCGATAATGTGGCGCAGCAGGGTTGATTTGCCGCAGCCGGAGCCGCCAAGAATCACGGAAACCTTGCCGCCGGGGAGCACGGCGTTAACGTCGCGCAGCACCACGTGCTCGCCGTAGCCTACGTTGAGAGCCCGAAATTCAATGTCCCATGCCTGCATGAATACCGCCCGTGCCTCGGTGTTGTGTCTGTTGCAATAAGAAGCGCCGCATCTGCCGTGTGACCGCGTCTGTGGCGTAAGGCAGCTTAACGCAAGGGGACAGGAGGAACAAGTGCTGCTGAGCCGTGCGGCAGGCTGTACCCGCCGCACGGCTGTATCCGTTTTGCTGGATGGCTGCGCCGCGCAATGCCCAGCATGATTTGCGCCAACATGTAAGGCAGGGCGCGCCCCGCCTGCAATATGGGTTTAGTCGGTGGGCATATCGTCGGGGAAGTCGGCGTTGGCGTAGACGTTCTGGACGTCGTCGTTGTCGTCCAGGGCGTCCATGAGACGCAGCACCTTCATGCCCATGTCGGCGTTAACAGCCACAAGATTTTGCGGAATCATGGCCAGCTCGGCCTCCAGCATGGCTATGCCCGCGGCTTCGAGCGCGTCGCGCACCGAAGTAAAATCGGCCATGGCGGTGTGGATGGTCCACACGTCTTCGTCGTCAATGACGTCGTCGGCGCCGGCTTCGAGGGCGGCTTCCATAATTTTGTCTTCGGGGTAGGCGTTTTTGTCCACCTCAATGACGCCCTTGCGGTCAAACATCCAGCCCACGCTGCCGTTTTCGCCCATGGCGCCGCCGTGCTTGGTGAACAGGTGGCGAACTTCGGCCACGGTGCGGTTTTTGTTGTCAGTGGCCACTTCCACCATGATGGCAATGCCGCCGGGGCCGTAGCCTTCGTAGAAGGTTTCGGTCAGGTCGCCGCCCGCGTCTTCGCCCGTACCCTTGCGGATGGCCGCCTCAATCTTGTCCTTGGGCAGGTTGACGGCCTTGGCCGCGGCAATGGCCGCGCGCAGACGCGAGTTGCCCACCGGGTCACTGCCGCCCTTGGCAGCGATGATGATTTCCTTGGCGGCCTTGGTAAAAATCTTGCCGCGCTTGGCGTCCTGGCGACCCTTACGGTGCTGGATATTGGCCCATTTACTGTGACCTGACATAAAACCTCCGAAACCTTGTATAGAGTATAAGTTTATATGCCCGGCGGAGCATCGTCGGCTACGTCCAGAGAGGACGCGTCGTCTGCTCCGCCCGGTATGAGCGCCGGTTGGGCAACGCCCGCCTGACCGCGAAAACCAAGGCCTACAAAAAAAGTTTCCTTGCTTTCGGCCCGCGAGCTTTTGGGCTTGAATGACTTGACCGCGTCAAAAGCCTTGCGCATGGGCGCAAGCAGCTCCTGAATATCTGGCCCCATAAAAATTTTGACCACAAAGCTGCCGCCCTTTTTAAGGTGCAGGCAGGCCACGGCCAGAGCCTCGACGGTAAGGTCAAGCGAGCGGGCCTGGTCGGTAAATCGTGTGCCTGTGGTACGCGGAGCCATGTCGCTGATGACAATGTCAAAGGGCCCCATTTGCGCGAGCCGTGCTTCAAACGCCGCAGAGCGGTTGAACACGTCTTCCTGCATAAAGGTAACCTGCTGTGGAAAATCCGTATCGGTGCTCTGGATGTCGCAGGCAAGCACAAGTCCTCGCGGCCCTACCTTTTCCGCCGCGCCCAACGACCACGAGCCGGGAGCAGCGCCAAGATCAAGAACCCGCTGGCCGGGGCGCAGCAGGTGAAACTTGGAGTCAAGCTCTTTAAGCTTGTAGACCGAGCGCGCGGGGTAGTTTTCGCGCTTGGCCTTGAGGAAATAATGGTCTCTGTATTCTTTCATGGTAAATTCCAACAGGTAACCGTATCCTTTTTTCTTGCGTTCGCCAAGTGCGCAATGTGGCCAATATTGGCGGGACATAAATATTGCTGGAGCGGTTGACCTGGGGGATTTATCAGGATAGTTTATTAATAAGTTTTAAGTTCTTTGATGTTGCACTGTCACTTTTAAGGAGTCGTTATGAAACGGATTCTGTTGGCAGCTTGTCTTGCGGGGTGCGCGCTTGGCCTTGGCGCGCAGACAGTATTGGCAGAGAGTATTAAGGTCCCGGTAAATAAAATCAGTGCCGAAGGGGTGGGCGAGGCCATAGGCGCTGTTGTTTTTGACGACGACGGCAAGGGCGGCATGGATATTACGGTAGACATCGTCGGTATCGCGCCTGGCGAGCACGGCATGCATGTGCACGAAAACCCTTCGTGCGCCCCGGCGGCCAAGGACGGCAGTAATGTGGCGGGTCTTGCCGCCGGCGGTCACTACGACCCCATGCACACAGGTAAGCACGAAGGCCCCGGCAAACATGGACATAAGGGCGATTTGCCCCTTATCTCCGCCGATGCCCAGCAAAACGTCAAGGCCAGGCTGCATGTGGCTGACCTGACCACCGCCGACATCAAGGGCCGCTCGCTCATGATCCACGCCGGGGGCGACAATTATGCCGACCAGCCCGCTCCTCTGGGCGGCGGCGGAGCGCGCATCGCCTGCGGGGTTATCCAGTAGCGTAGAGCGTGGCATTGCCACGCTGCGGCGTATCAGCGTGGGCTACCTGAACATCTGAGCGCATACCCCGCAGCAGCATGGGCTTGCGATTCTACCCGTAGCAGGCCAATATGCGGTTGTCCCTAAAGGATGTCATGCGGCGGGCCTAACCTGCATAAACATAGACCTTTTATAAAATGGCCCCGTCAGCTTGCCGCGGCGGGGCTTTTTCGTTGTCCGCAGGCGACGGGCTTGCAAAAGTACCATAGTAGTTGGGGGATTCATGCTTGAGCAACCTACGCGTCCCAAACGGATCAGCCTGCCTGATTTTTCCGGGCGAAGCCTCAGTCTGCCCGATGCCCCCGAGGCCTGGAGCTGTCAGGGCCTGGGAAATTCCATATTACTGCTGGGCCTGGGGCCGGGGCAACCGCAGAATCTACCCTTTCTTGCGGGGGCAGTGGCAGTATACTGGCTGGAATCTCCCCGCATTGCCAGCGCATTGCAGGCTGCGCGGGAACAGGCGGGCCTTGCGCCCCGCGAGGCGCTGCCTGAGGGATGGTGCGAGGTAACGGCTGCACAGGCGGTGGAACTGGCTGCAGGCTGTCGCTGCTGCTTTTACGCGCCGGGGATGCGCCTTGATCCCCATTTTTGGGGGGCTTTGCTGGGCAGGGTGGAGGCCGCGCAAGGCGGGGGGAGTGTTGCCCCGGCTGGTCGGGTGCCCGGCGCTGACCCTGCTGCCCCGGCACGCGGCCCCGTACTGCTGCCCGGCAATAGCGGGCAACTGCTGCATCAGGAGTTGCGCAGCGCGCTTGAACAGTGTGGATTTGGCCCGGTGATGGAAGCTCTGCCGCAACCTGCAGGTTCTGCCAGCTATGCAGAGTCTGCAGGGCAGACCGGTTTTGCCGCCCGTTGGGCCGCGTTTTTGACGGAAGCCAAACCTGCGTTTTTGCTTTCGGTAAATCTGCGGGGTCTGGATGCGGAAGGGCGAATTTTTCATCTCTGCCGCGCCCTTGGCATTCCCGTGGCGCTGTGGTTTGTGGACAATCCCTGGCATGTGCTGTCGGGCTTGCGGCTGCCCTGGTGGCAAGATGCCCATATCTATGTGACAGACGCCAGCTTTGCGGATGGTCTCAAAACCCAGGGGGCGGGCCGGGTTCATTATCTGCCTCTGGCTGTGGCCCCGCATATGTGGCGCGAGCTCAATGGGCTGCCAGCACGGCTTGAGCCCCCGCTGTTTGTGGGGCGGTCGGCCTTTCCTGAAAAAGAGCGTTTTTTTGCGGCAGCCAGCGTACCGCCAGAGATGGAGGCTGAGGCAGCCAGCGTGCTTGCGCGCAGCACGGGCCCGCAGGACGCGCCGCATTTTTTCTGGTGGCTGGACAAACTTGGCGCGAGCCTGTGGCCGGGCTACGACGTGCGGCGGCCCGGTCTTGGGGCGGAGCGCTGCGCGCAGGCTAACCGGCGGCGCTGGCTGCTGGCGGCGGGAGCGGGCAAACCTCAGGGGCTGCGCGTGATCGGCGACGAAGGCTGGAAGGCCTTGCTGCCCGGTGCGGAGATACTGCCGCCGGTGGATTATTACACGGCATTGCCCACCTGCTACGCGCATGCGCAGGCCGTGCTCAACGTGACCAGTCTGCTGTTGCCGCATAGCCTGAGCCAGCGCCCTTTTGACGTTTGGGCCAGCGGCGGTCTGCTGCTCAGTGACGCGACCAGGGGACTCGATATATTTCCGGATGATCTGACCAGCCCCATACGGCTGCGGGGGCCGGAGGACTTTGTGGAAAGATGCGCCTGGTTCAAGGCGCATCCCCATGCCGCGCTGGAGCTGCGCCGGGCCTGGCGCGAGCATCTGCGGGCCAGTCACGGTTATGAGCACCGCATCATGCGGATACTGGAGACGCTGGACTGAACGGCGGGCAGGGGTTGTAAGCGGAACTGCTTGACAAACCGGGCTGTTTTGCCTATTGGTCATTTCCTGCGTTACGCTTTCCATTGTGGGGAAGTAGCTCAGCTGGGAGAGCATCGCCTTCGCAAGGCGGGGGTCGAGGGTTCAAATCCCTTCTTCTCCACCACAATATCAAGGGGTTACGGGTTATTCCGTGACCCCTTAATTTTTGTACACATCATCTTGTACACATATTGGGCTCTACACCAAAGACGGGGACAAGCCCCCCTGGCAGGCAGTGCCGATTTTTTTGCGCCGGGCGCGGTCGTATCGCATGAGGGCAGGGTAATCTTGCCATCCTGATAGTGCGGTGGCATACTTACGGGATGAACATCACCTCCGCCGCGCAGCCCCGCCTACCGCAGCCTCCCCTGGCAGAGAGCAATCGTCCTCTGGCCGATCTGCCCCCTTTGCCGTCGCTCTGCCGTACCTGCGCTCCGCGGCCGGTACCCGGCGATGCCGCCTGCTTTGCCCTGTGGGACAAATACGCCATGCTGCCCAATATCCGGCGGCATTCGCTGCTGGTGGCGCATGTGGCTACGGTTCTTGCACAGCGCGCAGCCGACATGGGCCTTGCCGTGCACGTGCCCGAGGTGCGGGCTGGTGGGCTGCTGCACGACATCGCCAAAACCTACTGCGTCAAACACGGCGGCAGCCATGCGCAGGTAGGCGCGGCCTGGGCGGTGGCCGAAACCGGCAACTACGCCATTGCCCAAGGAGTAATGATGCACGTCTGGTGGCCGTGGGCCCTGCCCCAAGGGCCGGACATCTGCTCCCTGCCGTTTTTTGTCATCTATGCGGACAAGCGCGTCAGGCACGACGTCTGCGTTACGCTTGAAGAACGTTATGAAGACCTGCTTGAGCGCTATGGCCGCACTGAGGCCGCACGCGAGGGCATCGGCGTGGCCTACAGACAGGGAAAAAATATTGAAAGCGCCCTTGAGGCGCAGCTGGGATGGACCCTACATGAAAATTCTTTTGATTGCGGGCGGGTGGTCGACTGAGCGCGAGGTTTCGCTCAACGGCGCGCGCGCCATGCAGCAGGCGCTTGCGGAGCGCGGCCACGCGGTAACGTTTTTTGACCTGCTTTCAGGCTTTGACAGCCTGCTTTCCACTGCGGAAGGGCACGATTTTGCGCTTATCAACCTGCACGGCGCGCCCGGCGAGGACGGTCTGGTGCAGGCCATGCTTGAACGCGTGGGCTGCCCCTATCAGGGGTCCGGCCCTGCGGGGTCTTTTCTTGCGCTTAACAAAAGCGCCGCCAAGCAGATTTTTCGGCACGCCGGGCTGCCCACGGCAGACTGGGAGTTTTTGCCCTGCCCGCCCGCCGAGGGCTGGCAGCCTGCGCTGGCTTACCCGCTGTTTGTCAAAAGCAATACGGGCGGCTCGTCGTTGCGCATGGGCCGCGCCACCAACAGGGCAGAACTTGACGCCGTGCTGCGGGGCATTTTTGCGGCGGGCGATGAAGTGATCATGGAGCCTGTGCTGGCCGGACGCGAGGTGACCTGCGGCATCCTGGGCGACACGGCCCTGCCGCCTATCCTGATTGAACCCGTGGCTGGCGACTTTTTTGACTACGAGAGCAAGTACGCCAAAGACGGCGCGCGTGAAATATGCCCCGCGCCCATCAGCTCCGAGTTGACCGCCCGCGTGCAGGAGCTTGCGCTGGCCGCTCACAGGGCGCTTGGCCTGCGCGGCTACAGCCGGGCAGATTTTATTCTGGGGCCGGACGACAGCCTGACCATCCTTGAGGTCAACACGCTGCCGGGCATGACAGCCACAAGCCTTGTGCCTCGCGAGGCCCGCACGGTGGGCATGGATTTTGGCCAGCTGCTCGAGCGCCTTATAGAGCTGGGCATGGCCGGGCAGGCTCGCGGCTGACAGCCTGGATTGCCGATGCCGGAGGGCAAGGGAGTTTCAATGTCTGAAGCGTTGTCCCATCCAGCCGGTTTGGGCGACCAGCCGCATAACCGTCATGCGCGTTTTGTGCCCATTGATTTGGGCACATGGCCAAGACGCCAGTACTTTGACTACTATTTTAATAAAATAAAGTGCCGCTATTCCATTACGGCGCAGGTGGACATAACCGGCTTGATGCAGGCGCGCGAGGGACGCAGGTTTTTTCCCTGCCTGCTTTATCTGCTCATGGCCGCTGTCAACGGAGAGCCGACGCCCGCAGAGAGCTGCTCCGACGCCACGGCGGCGAAGGGCGAACACAGCCGGGGCAGCGTGCAGATGCCCTTGCCATTGCCGGAAGGCGGCTGGCCGGGCAAGGACGTGAGCCGTACCTTTCGTTTGTCGATGGACGCGGAGGGCAATCTTGGCTGGTGGACGTTCTGCAACCCGGTGTATACGCTGTTTCATCAGAGCGATTGCAGCTTCTCTGATGTATGGAGCGAATGGACTGCGGATTTTTGCACATTTTATTGCCGCGTGCTTGAAGACATGGCACGTTATGGCGACGCAACCGGGGTAACGGCACGCCCGGACAAGCCCGGCAACTTTTGTTCCATATCCTCGTTGCCCTGGCTTTCATTTACTTCTTTTGCACAGGATACGTACGCCGAATCCCGTATGCTTTTTCCTCTGCTGCGCGCAGGCAAACACTATGAGCAGAGCGGCAGAACGCTGCTGCCGCTGTCTGTCTGCGTACACCATGCCGTGGCTGACGGGTATCACACCTCGTGGCTGTTCTCCCGCGTGCAACAGCTCGCCAACGCGGCCAGGCTCTGGCTGCGCTGAGCGCTGACGCTGCTGATACTCCGCATGGGCCAACCAATTTGCGGAATTTTTGTCACCAGCCGCCCCTGGCTCAGTGATAAACCACCTTTTTATCCGGTTGGGTTCATGACGCACAGCAAAACTCTGACAGGGCATTTGGCGGCCCTGATCTGTATTCTCGTATGGGGAACAACGTTTGTTTCGACCAAGGTCTTGTTGCGTGCGTTTTTGCCTGTAGAAATACTGCTATTTCGCTTTTTGCTAGGATACGCGGCCCTTTGGCTGGCCTGCCCGCGTTTTTTGCGCATTGCCGACAGGCGGCAGGAGGTTCTGTTTGCCTGCGCGGGCCTGTGCGGGGTGACGCTCTATTTTTTGCTTGAAAATGTGGCGCTTACCTACACGTTTGCCTCAAACGTGGGCGTGATTGTGGCTGTCTCGCCGTTTTTTGCCGGTCTGCTGGCTTTTTGGCTGCTGCGGGCAGAGCGCCCCGGTCTGAATTTCTTTCTGGGGTTTGCGGCGGCAATGCTGGGCATCGGCCTGATCAGCTTCAGCGGCAGCACGCAGCTGCGGCTCAATCCTGCGGGCGATGTGCTGGCTGTGCTGGCGGGGCTTTCGTGGGCGGGGTATTCCATTATTACCCGCAAGTTGATGTCCTTTGGCTACAACAGCCTGCTGGTCACGCGGCGCTGCTTTTTTTACGGTTTGCTGTTCATGCTGCCAGCGCTTCCATTCATGGGTTTTCAGTGGCGGCTGGAGCGGCTGGCGGATGTGACCAACAGCGCCAACCTGCTGTTTTTGGGGCTTGGGGCGTCGGCCCTGTGCTTTGTCACCTGGACATTCGCCATCAAGCGTCTGGGGGCGGTAAAAAGCTGTGCGTACATCTATCTTGTGCCTGTGGTGACGGTGGTTACCGCGGTTCTGGTGCTGCACGAGCGCATTACGCTTATGGCCGCCGCAGGCATTGCCCTGACCATGCTGGGGCTGGGGATATCTGAAATGCGCGGTTTTTCCGCGCTCAAAAAGGCCAATACCCTGCGGGGCTAGCCCCAACCGTGCAAGGGGCAGGGCAACAGAGCATACGGCAGGGCCGGTTCCGCAGCCGACATCCGCGTCAGCTCCAAAACCGGCCTCTCATCAGCCACTCTAGATTTTGACTGGCGTACGCTACAGCAACACGCCCAGTATCAGGGCCGCGCCGCTGATCAGATAGCATTTGCGCACCAGATGCCCGTGCGCGTCCAGCGGCAGCCAGTCGCCTTGGCCAGCGGCGCGGATGCGCCCGCAGGCCGCAAGATAAAAGGGCGCACCCAGCAGGCACAGGGCCACAGGCCAGCCAGCCAGACCCGCCGCCCACAGATTGCCCAACAGTACCCACACCGCAGGCCACCAGAGACGAAAAATCAAAAATGCGCCCGCCTTGCCAAGCGTGTTGGCCAGGGTATGCTTGCCCGCCTCAAGGTCGGTTTCGATCTCCGGCAGGCTTTGATAGTACAGCACCCCAGCCACCATCAGGCCCACCGGCAGAGCCAGCGCCAGGCTGCGCGGGTCGAACCGCCCAAGCAGCAGGGTGGCGCTGGCGCTCACCATGATAAAGCCCATGTTCAGGCAGACAAAGACTTCGCCCAGGGCGCGGTGTCCGTAACGGATGGGCGGGGCTACGTAAAATACGGCCGAGCCCACGGCAAACACGCTCAAAGCCCACAGGGCGGGCCGCAGGGCGGCTGGCAGGCCCATGATCAGCACGCCGCCCACAGCCAGCGTGGCCGGGGTGAGCAGCAGCAGAACCACGCTCAGCTGCCGGGGGCTGATAAGGCCTGACTGGATGACGCGCGAGCCGCCTATGTTGTCGCCGCCGTCCACGCCAAGGATGTGGTCAAAAAGGTCGTTGGCCAGATTGGCGATGGTCAGCCCCATAAAGCAGCCGACCAGCAGCAGGGCGTAGGTTGCCCATTGCCCGGCTGCAACGCCGCCCTGCAGGCGAAAGGTCAAGGCCAGCGCCAGCGTCACTGGGATGGCCGCCGTAATGAAAAAGGGCGGGCGGCAGGCCTGCCACCACGCCCGTACCTGTTGGCGTAAGGAAAGCTTTGGCGCATCGGCAGGGCGTGGAACCCAGGCCTCGCGCAAAAGGTCGCCGCAGCGCATGTTATACGCCTCCTTCGCTCCATTGGTAGGGGATGGACGGATCATTGGGGGGCAGCTTTTGCCCTTCGGTAGGGTCGTGGGGAATATCGGCGCAGTTGCAGATAAGCGCCGGGGCGTCGCCCATGGCCGTAAAGCCGTACCACACGTTTACGGGGATGCGCAGCAGCCCGTAGTGTTCGGGCCTGCCCAGGGCCAGCTCGCACAGCACCCCGCGAGTGGCGGAGTCGGGCCTGTCGTCGTACAGCACTATCTTTAGCAGGCCGCTGGGCACGGCAAAATGCTGCGTCTGGCAAGTGTGGCGCTTCCAGGCCTTGACGTGGCCGGGCAACACCTCTGAAAAGTAAATTTCGCCAAATCCCTTGCTAAAGTCGGGCAACAGGGGCGAGCCGGGCCGCAGCATGTGCAGCACCGGCCCCCCGTCTGTGGAAATAACGCCCAGAGGCTGCAACAACGCGCCTGCAATGCCAACATCCTGCGCGGTCATTTCTGTCTTGTTCATTACTTTACCCAAATCTGATTGCGCTGCTCTGCAGCGTTGACGTAGGCCGCTATCTGCCCAAGGGTGAAGTCGAGCATGTTCTGGGGCTGCTTGTCGCTCTGACCTTTGTAGAAACGGTGGTACCACTCGGCGGTGTAGCGGATGGTTTCCTCAAAGGTGAGGGTCGCCTTCCAGCCCAGATGCGCCAGCGCCTTGTCGCAGCAGAGTTTCAGCAGGGTGCATTCCTTCATGCCTGCCTGGCCGTTTTTGTCCATCTCGCTGGTAAAGCCCGGCCAGTGCAGGGCCAGGGCATCCACCACCTCGGCCACGGTATTGTTGACATCCGCCGCAGGGCCAAAGTTGTAGGCCTGACCGCGCAGGTTGAAGGGCTCGTTGAGGCCCAGCAGCAGGCGCGCGCCCAGCCACAGGTAGCCGGAAAGGGGTTCGAGCACCAGCTGCCAGGGGCGGGTGGACCACGGGCTGCGTATCTGCACCGGCTGGCCGGCGGCCCAGGCCCGTGCGCAGTCGGGCACTATGCGGTCAAGCGCCCAGTCGCCGCCGCCAATGACGTTGCCCGCGCGTACCGTGGCGCAGGCGGGGCCTTGTTTGAAAAAGCTTTCAAAATACGAGTGGGCGATGATTTCGGCGCAGCCCTTGGATGCGGAATACGGGTCGTGCCCGCCGAGGTGGTCGGTTTCGCGGTAGCCCCAGACCCACTCGTCGTTGCGGTAGCATTTGTCAGAGGTGATCATGACCACGGCCTGCACGTTGGGGCAGGCGCGCACGGCCTCAAGCACGTTGAGGGTGCCCATCATGTTGGCCTCAAAGGTCATGGCGGGGTCGTCGTACGACTTGCGCACCAGGGCCTGCGCCGCAAGGTGAAAGACCACGTCGGGCTGGAACTGGCGCATGGCCTTGATCATGCCCTCGCGGTCGCGGATATCGCCGCGCATGTCGGCTTCGAGGTGCGCGCCGAGATCCATGGCCGCATAGTGCGAGGGGGTGGTGGGCACGCAGTCTGAAAAACCGCCGACCACAGCGCCCATCTGGGTCAGCCATGCCGCAAGCCATGAGCCTTTGAATCCCGTGTGCCCGGTTACAAAGACCCGGCGTCCTTTATATGCGTTGGCAAACATGTCGGTTCCTTATGGTGTTTTTGGCGCGCTGGCTGACGCGGAAAGGGGGCAGCCGGTAAGGAGTGCTTCGGCCACGGGCGCGCCGCAGCCGAAGCTTTGTCGTTTTGTGCCGGCCAAGAGCCGGTTAGATCCAAAAGGCCTTGCCTGCGTCCCACATTTCGTTGAGCTTGATGGAGTCGCGCAGGGTGTCCATGCACTGCCACTGTCCGGGGTGCGGGTACATGGAAAGCTGCCCCTCCGCCGCCAGACGCTGCATGGGTTCTTTTTCCAGATCGCAGGCTTCGTCTTCTGTGAGGTAATCAAGAAATTCGCGCTTGAAGACGAAAAATCCGCAGTTGATAAATTCGTTCAGCACGGGTTTTTCTTCCCACGAAAGGATCTTGCCGTCCTCATCAGTGCGCACCGTGCCAAAGCGCGAGGGCATGCGTACGCCCGTAAACGTACCCATGCTGCCCGACTGCTTGTGAAATTCGATGAGCTTGTTGAGGTCGATATCGGCGACGCCGTCGCCGTAGGTAACCATAAAGCGGTCGGTGTCAATGTGTTTGGCCACGCGCTTGAGGCGGCCGCCCTTCTGCGTTTCCTGCCCGGTGTCGCACAGGGTCACGCGCCAGTCCTCAATGGGATTGGGGTAGGTGGTAATGTTGCCGCTCTTGAGGTCGACGGTAAAATCCGTGTTGCGGATGTTGTAGTCGTGGAAGTACTGTTTGATGACTTCGCCCTTGTAGCCCAGGGGCAGGATAAAATCCTTGAAGCCAAAACGCGCATAGATTGACATGATGTGCCAGAGCACGGGCCGTCCGCCGATCTCAACCATGGGCTTGGGTTTGACCGAGGTTTCTTCGCGCAGGCGCGTGCCCTTGCCGCCGCACATGATGATGACTTTCATTATAAGCCTCCTGCCGCCGCGTTTCATGGCCTATTCCGTTCGCGGCGTGTGGCCCATGTGTAGCAGAAGGCCGCAAGGAAAAAAAGCCCCGGTCGGGGGCTTGCAGCGGCAGGGGCAACACTTTGCATTTGCCGCCGTGCAGGATAGGATAAACAGGTAGCATGCCTGACTGACGGCAACCGCGCTGCGGGGGTACCCCCGCTGTGGGCTGGCCGCAGTGTGGGACCTGAGTTGCGGTCGAGCTGATTATGCCATTACTGTGGGACGCGTATTGCGCATCCCGCCCGAACTTTTTTGTGTGCAAGCGAGGTATTTATGAAGTTGTTCCGCCGTGTTTTTCTGTTGCCGCTGGTGCTGTTGCTGGGCGGGCTGGGTGCCGCCTGCGTTACCTCCGGCCCGCAGAAGGCCCTCAACGATGTGGCTGACGCCCTCAGTAAAAATGACGGCGCGGCTTTTTTGGCGCAACTGGACATGAAGCCTTTTGCAACCAACCAGATTAAAAACATGACTCATGAAGATCAGGCCCTTAATGCGCTGGATTCCATGGGGCGCATGCTTGGGCTGGGCGGTATGGAAGATCTGCTGGGCAGCGTGGTGGATATGCAGGCCCGGCTGCAGAAGCAGTATATGCGCGGCGTGAGCACTGGCGAGCTGGTGGCGCAGTGCTCCAAGGCTGATACCCCCGATTGCCCGTGGGTTCCCGAAAGCCTGAAAAACGCCCAAATTACCGAGCTTGGCGACGATGCCGCCGTGGCGCAGGTTACTACGCCTGCCCGCATGACAAGCTGGCTTGCCCTGCGCAAGACGGGCGAAAAGTGGCTTGTGGTGGGCCAGGCTGTGATGGAGAGCACGGCCCGCGAGTATGCGGTGCAGAAGGCTCCTGCGGTGCCGGCCAAGCCTGCGCCGGTGACGCCCACGCCGAGGGAAGCGCCGGAAACGACCCCCGTGCCGGGAAATCGCGCCGACAATCAGGGTGTAAGCAAGATATAGGGCGTGCAGCAAGAGGTCTCTGGAAAATATTTCGTTTTGTCGGGGTGGGTGAGCCCGTCGGGCTGATTTACGCAAACCCGACTTTTTCGGCCTGAGCTGCGTTAAAATCCTGTTTTTGATGCTCACGTACATGAGTACGCTGCGCTCAAAGACAGGATTTTTCCTTGTCAGGCCGAAAAATGCGTATTTTGCAAATAACCCAACACCAGCCATCGCCTTCGCATTCGCTCCGGCGAGTATAAGGAAGGCGGCGCGACGACCTGCTTTTGATGGCGAGTATCTTTCTTAACTTGCCAGCTATACGCCTCATTTTGTTTGGACTGGGTGCAGGCCGGGGTAAATATCCGTGGGCAGAGGGTAGAAAAAGACTGCGGAAGGCAGGGGAGCGGCGTCAGCGGGGTGGGTGAGCCCGTCGGGCCGATTTACGCAAACCCGACTTTTTGGGCCTGAGCTGCGTTAAAATCCTGTTTTTGATGCTCACGTACACGAGTACGCTGCGCTCAAAAACAGGATTTTTCCTTGTCAGACCGAAAAATGCGTATTTTGCAAATAGCCCAACAGCAGCCATCGCCTTCGCATTCGCTGCGGCGAGTATAAGGAAGGCGGCGCGACGACCTGCTTTTGATAGCGAATGAATTTTTCTAACTTGCCAGCTATACGCCTCATTTTGTTTGGCCTGGGTGCAGGTCGGAGCAAATATCTGTGGGCAGAGGGTAGAAAAAGACTGAGGAAGGCTGGGGAGCGGCGTCAGCGGGGTGTGTAAGCCCGTCGGGCCGATTTACGCAAACCCGACTTTTTGGGCCTGAGCTGCGTTAAAATCCTGTTTTTGATGCTCACGTACACGAGTACGCTGCGCTCAAAAACAGGATTTTTCCTTGTCAGGCCGAAAAATGCGTATTTTGCAAATAGCCCAACACCAGCCATCGCCTTCGCATTCGCTCCGGCGAGTATAAGGAAGGCGACCCGACGACCTGCTTTTGATGGCGAATGAATTTTTCTAACTTGCCAGCTATACGCCTCATTTTGTTTGGACTGGGTGCAGGCCGGGGCAAATATCCGTGGGCAGATGGTAGAAAAAGACTGAGGAAGGCAGGGGAGCGGCGTCAGCGGCGGGGTGCTATGCCAGTGCCGAAATTATTTACGCAATGTTAGTTGTAGGTACGCAGATAAAACTCCAACACAAGACCATGAGTGTCAGGTGAGGGTACAAACCGCCCCATCCTCAAGTATTTTGTTTATCGTTGGTATTCGGCTGAAGCGGACGTTGACCAGAGCGAAAGCAGGGTATGGCATTACGCGTCGCGGAGGGAGATCACCCGATGGAGCGTGGCGAGAGAGGGAAGCTCCCGCAGCAGAAGACGCGTGCCCTCGTCGTTTGGCGGCAATTGAAAACGCTCTTTAGGGGGTGCTTCGGGGGGGATGCAAGGGGGGCCGCGCAGGGGGCGCAGCCCCATAACCGGCCCCGCCTTGCCGCGCGCCGCGCAGGCGTCCCAAACTTTGCCGGAGGGCGAAAAATTCGTGCCCGGAGGGCGGCAAAAATTAATCAGTCCGCGCCGCGCAGGCGTCCCAACTTCGCCGGAAGGCGAAAAATCCGTGCCCGAAGGGCGGCAAAAGTTAATCAGTCCGCGCCGCGCAGGCGTCCCAACTTCGCCGGAGGGCGAAACACCGTGCCCGAAGGGCGGCAAAAGTTAATCAGCCCGCGCCGCGCAGGCGTCCCTAATTCAACACTGTCGGCGTATCCGTCGCCACCAGACTGGCCGGATGCCGCAGCAGCAACAGTTCAAGCTCGTCCAGCAGGGCCTTGCAGCCGTCGCCCGTCCTGGCGGAGATGGTCAGCGCGTGTGGAAACGCGTCCGCAAGCTCCGCGCGGGCCGGGGCTTCCAGCTGATCCCACTTGTTCAGAATCATCAGCCGGGGCATGCGGTCCAGTTCCATTTCGGCCAGAATGGTCTCCACAGCGCTTATCTGCTGCAGCAGATCCGGGTGCGACGCGTCGGCCACATGCAGCAAAAGGTCCGCCGCCTCCAGTTCTTCAAGTGTGGCGCGGAAGGCGTCCATGAGTTCCTTGGGCAGATTGCGGATAAAGCCGACCGTATCGGCCATGATGATTTCTTTTTCCGCAGGAAAGCGCAGCCGCCGTGTGGTGGGGTCGAGTGTGGCAAAAAGTTTGTTTTCGGCCAGCACTTCGGAGCGGGTAAGCGTGTTGAGCAGAGTAGATTTGCCCGCATTGGTGTAGCCCACAAGCGCGGCCAGCGGTATGCCCTGGCGTGACCGGCGCGCGCGGGTGAACGAGCGCTGGCGGCGCAGCTGGTCGAGCTCTTTGCGAATACGGGCCATGCGCTCGCGTATTTTGCGGCGGTCGGTTTCGAGCTTTGTTTCGCCGGGGCCACGCCCGCCGATGCCGCCCATAAGACGGTCCATGGCGCGGTTTTTTCCCACCAGGCGCGGCTGGGTGTAGCGCAGCTGGGCCAGCTCGACCTGCAGCTTGCCCGCGCGGCTCACCGCATGCTGGGCAAAAATATCAAGAATCAACTGGGTGCGGTCAATGACCTTGCGCTCGGTGATGTCGGCGAGGTTGTGCAGCTGTGCGGGCGAAAGCTCGCCGTCAAACACCATCATGCCCGCGCGGCCTTGCAGGGCCAGCACTTCAAGCTCGGCCACCTTGCCCTTGCCCATGATCAGGCGCGGGTTGATCTGCGCCACGCGCTGCACCATGCGTCCGGCAATGGTCAGACCAGCGGTGCGGGCCAGCTCCGCCAGTTCGTCCAGATTGCGCTCCTGAATGATGCGCGGCTGCGTGCTTACCGAGACGAGCATGGCGCGCGGCGTGTCGTCGGCCTCGCGGGCGTCCTCGGCCTTGCGGGCCAGCTCTTCTTCCAGGGCTTCAGCCGTGGCGACAAACTGCGATTCTGTGCGGTCCCAGGGTTGCGGGGCGTCCATGTGATAGGGCTGCCCGCCGGAGGGCGACGGCAGCAAGTGGGCGGCCTGCCATTGCACTGGTTCGCCCACCGGGTTGACGGTGAGCGCAACCACTGCGTCCAGCCGCAAAAAGAGCATGTCCATCAGGTCTTCCTGACTGATGCCGCCAGGCGAGAGGTGGGTGTGCAACAGACGCAGACCGCGCAGGCGTTCCTGCCCGCTGCGGCCGCGCGGCAACTCGGGTATCATGATGCTGCCTGCTTCGCCCACAATAACCATCTGCACCCGGCCTTTGCGGTCGATAAGCAGCCCTAGCTGCCTGCCCAGTGCGCGTGAAAGCAGCGAGAGTTCCCGCGCCTGATCGACTGTATAGACTTCTGCCGCCGGAAAACGGCGGTTGAACAACCGGGTGAGTGCTGCAAGCTGGCTCGGTTTGAGCCCTTGCACGTTGCCTTCTGGTTTTGGGATGGGATGCTCCTGAAGGAAAAGAAAAGTTGAGTCGCACCCGCAGCCATGGCTCCCCAAGGGGGCGGCTGCGGGTGCGCAAATGGTATGGTCAGCGGGGGCCGCGCAGCCTAGGGCCGCAGATACGAGGTGATCAGGGCGTCGTAGCGCGAGGTGGCCTCGAAGGCGCGCGATGCCATGATCTGGCGGAATTCAAGCCCCACGGTGGTGTCTTTTTCCAGCTCTTCCATGGCGGCGGTGTACCACTGCGGCGAGGGCAGCACCAAAACGCTGTGGAAGTTTTTGGCCGCGGCGCGCAGCATGCAGGGGCCGCCGATGTCAATTTCTTCCACGGCCTGCTCAAGCGACAGGTGGCGTTCCACCGCGCCGGCAAAGTCGTAAAGATTGACGCAGACAAGGTCAAAGGGGCGGATGCCCTTTTCCGTCAGGGTCTGCATGTGTTGGGGCTCGTCCTTGTTGGCCAGAATGCCCGCGTGAATTTTGGGGTGCAGGGTTTTGACCCGGCCGCCCAGAATTTCGGGAAATCCCGTTACGGTGCTCACTGCGGTGACGGGCAGACCGGCCGCCTCAAGGGCCTTCTGTGTGCCGCCGGTAGAGATCAGCTCTACCCCCCGCGAGGTAAGAAACGTGGCAAACTCCACAAGGCCGCTCTTGTCCGTAACGCTCAAGATGGCGCGACGAATGGGCAAAATATCCATAAGCGACTCCTTGAAAAATGTCCAAAATAGGGTTTGGCGGCGTACATACGCCGTATTTCTTATAACGCAAAAAGCCCGTTCTGGCAATGCGTTGCGGGCAAAACAGTCCCGCGCCCCTTGCCCGCGTCAAAATGCAAGGCTATGCTGCGCCAGGAGGCACTATGCAGCTCAAGCTTGTTTCATGGAATGTCAATGGCCTGCGCGCTGTGGCGGGCAAGCCCGAATGGCAGTGGTTTGCGCAAACCGACGCGCAGGTTGTAGCCCTGCAGGAAACCAAGGCCCACCCCGACCAGTTGAGCGAAGACGTGCGCGAGCCTGAAGGCTGGGAATCGCACTGGTCGTGGAGCACGGTAAAAAAGGGCTATTCGGGCGTGGCGGTATTCAGCAAGGTTCCGTCGCTGAACGCCAGCATAGAGCTGCCGCAGCCGGAATATCAGGGCGAGGGGCGTCTGCTGCATCTGGAGTATCCGCAGTTTCACTTTTTCAACGGATACTTTCCCAACGGCGGCGCAGAAGAGCTGGATGATAATGGCAAGCCCACGGGCCGGTTCAAGCGCGTGCCGTACAAGATGGGATTTTTCGAGGCCTTTTTGGCCTATGCGGAAGAATGCCGCAAAAGCAAACCCATTGTGGTCTGCGGCGACTTTAACATCGCTCACCGTCCCATTGACCTTGCCCGGCCCAAGCAGAACGAAAAATATACGGGCTTTTTGCCCGAAGAGCGGGCCTTTCTGGACCGGTTTACGGCTATGGGCTATGTGGATACCTTTCGTCATGTGCACGGCGAGGCCGAGGGCAACTACTCGTGGTGGTCGTACAAAAGCCGCGCGCGCGAAAAAAATATCGGGTGGCGCATAGACTATTTTTTTGTATCACAAGAGCTTGTGCCTGCGGTGCGCGACGCCTGGATTGAAAATAACGTCTTTGGCTCCGACCACTGCCCTGTGGGGCTGTGCCTGGAGTTTTAGCGGGTGCGACGGCAACCGCCCTTGCAGACAGAAAAAACCCGCTTTGTCCCCGCAGGCGACGCATGAACGCCTGGGGGTAAAGCGGGTTTTTATACTGCGCAGACCGCAATATGGAAAAGCGACTAATCGAGCAGGCCGAGCAGACGCGCGACGCGCTGTTCATTCAGGCCGGTATGTACCTGAATGAGATCCTGACTGTGCTGCACGGCCTCCTGCTCGACCTGGGCGAGCGCCTGGCGCATTTCGTCAGAGTTGAGCATGTGCGGGGTTCCGGGGACTGTCTGCTCCAGAACCGGCGCAGCCGAAGTGCCGGCCTCGTCGTCGGCGGGAGCCGCCGGTGCCGCAGGCGTGCTCTCCGCCCGGTTTACGGGCAGCATTGCGTTGACCCTTTCCTGAAATGTGGGAAAAACCGGCCCCAGATCATTATTGCGAAAACGGAATTCCAGTTCCATCGGGCATCTCCTCGGGCTTGACGCATCGGGGCGTCATTACACTCGCGCCAAGCGCGCTTCGGTCATGTGGAAAAATTGACCGCCTGTTGGTATTGCCCGAAAATATGCAAAAAGCAGACCGTTCGTTATGTGCCGTCTGTGGCTACACGTGCCGCAGCGCTATTCCATCACCTTGACCAGCAGGCCCGGCGCAAGGCGCACCTGGCCGTCCACCACAATGTGTTCGCCCTCGGCCACTTCGCCGTCCAGCACTGTGCGGTCGGCATGTTCAAACAGGGGTCTGACCTTGCGGTAGCTGGCGCGGCTGTCTTTATCAACCACGTAAACGTAAGATTCTTCGCGGCCAGACTGCACGGCTCTGGTCGGCACGGTCAAAGCGCCCACGGCCACGCCCAGGGGCAGCTCGACCTGCACAAATTGCCCCGGCCACAGGCGGCGCAGCTCGTTGGTAAAGGTGGCGCGCAGGCGGATGGTGCCGGTGCGGGTGTCTACCGTGTTGTCCACCAGGGTGAGGAGGCCTTTTTCGGGTTTGCCGCCCGCCGGGGTAGCGGAAACCTGCACATTGCCCTGGCCCATCTGCTCGATGATCACGGGCAGATGCGACTCTGGCACAGAAAAGCTCACATAAATGGGCGAAAGCGTATCGATGGTGACGATAACCGTGGCGTCGCCCGATTTAACCATGTTGCCCCTATCCACGCTCAGCGCGCCCACGCGCCCGCTGATGGGGGCCACTACCTTGCAGTAGCTGAGGTCAAGGGCGGCGCTCTCGACGCTGGCCTTGTCAGATTGCACCGTAGCCCGCAAGGCTGCGGCGTCGGTAACTGTTTTTTCATAGGCGTCGCGGCTTACGTAGCCGTTGCCCACAAGCTTGCCGTAGCGGTTCATGTCGTCCAGAGCCTTGGCAAGCTGCGCCTGCGACTTGGCCAGCTGGCCCTTTTTTTCGCGCAGGGCGGCTTCAAAGGGGCGGGGGTCGATGGTGATAAGGGGGTCGCCCTCGTGCACGTCCTGACCTTCAGTAAAGTGCACCTGCTGTATCTCGCCGGTAACACGCGGCTTTACGCCAACAGAACCAGAGGCGCGCACGTTGCCCACGGCGTGCAGCAGGCGGGGCACGTCGGCGCGCGTGATGGATTCCACCCGCACTGGCGCGGGTGGAGGGGTATTTTTTTTGCTGTCGTCTTGTGAACATGCGGCCAGCAAGAGCAGCAGAACCAGCGGGACGAGGGGCAATGCGTTGTGGATTGGCTTCATGGGACTCCCCACAAGATAGAAACGGCCTTGGCGCGACATTGAATGCAAGTGCGACCGTGAATCAAGCCCCACGCCGCGTCAAGCAGATTGTTAGCTATGCACTTATATCTGCGTTTATCCCCCCTTTGGCAACGATTGACATTCGGCACGGTCACGGCATAATTACGCCGCATTTTTCGGGCAATCCTCTGTTGTCGTTTTTTTGAACGGCGGCAGCTTCAGCGGCCTGTCTCAGGCCCGGATCAACCATATATATGCGCCAGCGGCGCTTACAGGAGCAGGAATTGGCAAAAAACCGCGCATTACAGCAGTGGCGGGTGGAGGATTCCATCGAGCTTTACGGCATCCGTAATTGGGGCGCCGGGTATTTTGACGTGTCGGATGCGGGCGAGGTCGTGATTTGCCCGCAGGGGCCCAAGGGGCCGCAGGTTTCGATACCAGACGTTATCGCCGGGCTGAAAGAGCGCGGGTATGATATGCCCGTGCTCTTGCGCGTGGAGAATATTCTGGATTCGCGCATTGCCAATATTCACGAATCGTTCCGCAAGGCCATCAAAAGCCTCAACTACACCGGTTCGTACCGGGGTGTTTTTCCCATCAAGGTCAACCAGCAGCAGCAGGTTGTGGAAAAAATAGCCCAGTTCGGCTCCACATACCACCACGGGCTTGAGGTCGGCTCCAAGGCCGAGCTCATCGCGGCAGTGTCGCTCATGCGCGACCGCGAGGCCTGCATCGTCTGCAACGGCTACAAGGACGAAGAATTTATCGATCTTGGCCTGCAGGCCCTGCGCCTTGGCTTTAACGTGCTGTTTGTTCTTGAAATGCCCAGCGAGCTGGAAGTGGTGCTCGCGCGCAGCAAGGCCCTGGGCGTACGCCCCAACATTGGCGTGCGCGCCAAGCTGGCCGTGAAGGCCAGCGGCCACTGGACCGATTCTGGCGGCGAGCGCTCCACCTTTGGCCTGTCGCCCGCCCAGATTGTGGACGTGGTGGACACGCTCAAGGCCAACGACATGCTCGACTGCTTCAAGCTGCTGCACTACCACCTTGGTTCGCAGGTTTCCAACATTCGCGACATCCGTACAGGCGTCATGGAAGGCGCGCGCCTTTACGTGGGTCTGGTGCAGGAAGGCGCGCCCATGGGGTATCTTGACCTTGGCGGCGGTCTGGCGGTGGACTACGACGGCTCGCACACCAACTATGTTTCGTCGCGCAACTATACGCTCGACGAATACAGCGCCGACATTGTCGAAGCCATCATGAGCATCCTTGACGAGCAGAATGTGGCGCATCCGCACATCATCACCGAATCGGGCCGCGCCACTGTGGCCTATTATTCCGTGCTGCTCTTCAACGTGCTTGACGTCAGCATGGTGGAAGAAGTGCAACTGCCCGACAACCTGCCCGAGGGCACGCCCGAGCCTGTGCTGAACCTGCGCGAAACTCTTGCCAACATTACCCTGCGCAATCTGCAGGAATGTTATAACGACGCCATCTACTACCGCGACGAAATGCGTCAGCTCTTTTCCACCGGGCGCGTAAATCTGCGCCAGCGTACCCTGGCCGAGCGGTTTTTCTGGGCCATCATCATGCGCATTGCACAGGAAAAGACGCGCCTCAAGACGATACCCCGCGACCTCGCCGATATTGATGTGAGCCTTGCGGATATTTATTACGGCAATTTCAGCGTGTTCCAGTCGTTGCCCGACTCGTGGGCCATTGACCAGCTGTTCCCGGTTATGCCCGTGCACCGGCTTAAGGAATTTCCTTCGCGGCAGGGCATCATCTCTGACATCACCTGCGACTCTGATGGCCGCATCGACCATTTTATCGATCCTCAGGGCATGAAGCCCACGCTTGATCTGCACCCCGTGCGCGACGGCGAAGAGTATTATCTTGGCGTGTTTCTTGTCGGCGCGTATCAGGAAACGCTGGGCGATCTGCACAACCTTATGGGCGACACCAACGTGGTGTCCATCAGGGTGCGCGACGACGGCAATTACGAGTATGTGCGCGAAATCAGGGGCGACTCTGTGGCGGATATACTGAGTTATGTGGAATACGAGCCGCGTCGCATCCTCGAAGATCTGCGCAGCACAGCGGAGCAGGCCGTGAGGCAGGGGCGTATTTCGCCCAGCGACCGGTTTGCCATTATGCAGGTATTTGAAGACGGCCTGCGCGGGTACACCTATTTTGAACGGTAGGGCTGCGCGGCGTAGCTAGTTTGGTAGAATATGGCAGGCACGGCTGAGAAAAGGCCGGGGAGCGTCATCGGCGGGTGGGTGAGCCCGTCGGGCTGATTTACGCAAACCCGACTTTTTGGGCCTGACTGCGTTAGAATCCTGTTTTTGATGCTCACGTACATGAGTACGCTGCGCTCAAAAACAGGATTTTTCCTTGTCAGGCCGAAAAATGCGTATTTTGCAAATAGCCCAACACCAGCCATCGCCTTCGCGTTGCTCCGGCGAGTATAAGGAAGGCGGCGCGACGACCTGCTTTTGATGGCGAACGAATTTTTCTAACTTGCCAGTTCCCCGCTGCTCATGGTTGAGCTGGGTGCAGGCCGGGGCAAATATCTGTGGGCAGATGGTAGAAAAAGACTGAGAAAGGGCAGGGAGAGCGTCATCAGCGGGTGTGTGAGCCCGTCGGGCCGATTTACGCAAACCCGACTTTTTTGGCCTGAACTGCGTTAAAATCCTGTTTTTGATGCTCACGTACATGAGTACGCTGCGCTCAAGAACAGGATTTTTCCTTGTCAGGCCGAAAAATGCGTATTTTGCAAATAGCCCAACACCAGCCATCGCCTTCGCATTCGCTCCGGCGAGTATAAGGAAGGCGGCGCGACGGCCTGCTTTTGGTGGCGAACGAATTTTTCTAACGTGCCAGTTACCCGTTGCTTATGGTTGGACTGGGTGCAGGCCGGGGCAAATATCCGTGGGCAGATGGTAGAAAAAGACTGAGAAAGGGCAGGGAGAGCGTCATCAGCGGGTGTGTGAGCCCGTCGGGCTGATTTACGCAAACCCGACTTTTTCGGCCTGAGCTGCGTTAAAATCCTGTTTTTGATGCTCACGTACATGAGTACGCTGCGCTCAAAGACAGGATTTTTCCTTGTCAGGCCGGAAAAATGCGTATTTTGCAAATAGCCCAACACCAGCCATCGCCTTCGCATTCGCTGCGGCGAGTATAAGGAAGGCGACCCGACGGCCTGCTTTTGGTGGCGAACGAATTTTTCTAACGTGCCAGTTACCCGTTGCTTATGGTTGGACTGGGTGCAGGCCGGGGCAAATATCCGTGGGCAGATGGTAGAAAAAGACTGAGGAAGGCCGGAGAGCGTCAGCGGCGGGGTGGGTGAGCCCGTCGGGCCGATTTACGCAAACCCGACTTTTTTGGCCTGAGCTGCGTTAAAATCCTGTTTTTGATGCTCACGTACATGAGTACGCTGCGCTCAAAGACAGGATTTTTCCTTGTCAGGCCGAAAAATGCGTATTTTGCAAATAGCCCAACAGCAGCCATCGCCTTCGCATTCGCTGCGGCGAGTATAAGGAAGGCGACCCGACGGCCTGCTTTTGGTGGCGAGCATCTTTTTTAACTTGCCAGTTACCTGCTGCTTATGGTTGAGCTGGGTGCAGCGAGAGTGGGAAAAGTCAAATTACTGCAGAAAAGGGTAGAGAGTCTTGCAGCGTGGGTGTCTCCGTCGGTTTGATTTGGGTTGGGCTGCGGGTAGCCGCGAGAGAGGTGCATGCCGCGTAGCTTTTTGCTCGTCGCTTGAAGATATATGTGTGACGCTAGAACGTAAAATGGAAGGGGCGGAGGGGGCGAAGCATTATTCTCAACCCGCCACTGCACCAATGGTATTCGGCTGAAGCGGACTTTGATCAGAGCGGAAGCAGGGTATGGCATTACGCGTCGCGGAGGGAGATCACCCGATGGAGCGTAGCGAGTAAGGGAAGCTCCCGCAGCAGAAGACGCGTGCCCTCGTCGTTTGGCGGCAATTGAAAACGCTCTTTAGGGGGTGCTTCGGGGGGGATGCAAGGGGGGCCGCGCAGGGGGCGTAGCCCCATAACCGGCCCCGCCTTGCCGCGCGCCGCGCAGGCGTCCCAACTTCGCCGGAGGGCGAAAAATGCCGTGCCCGAAGGGCGGCAAAAATTAATCAGCCCGCGCCGCGCAGGCGTCACTTCACCATTCAGACGAAATCGCGCGCCGCGCAGGCGTCCCAATCGCCTGTTAGGCGAAAAATGCCGTGCCCGCAGGACAGCAAATTCTAGTTAACCCCGCGCCGCGCAGGCGCAAATCCCAGTCCCTACGCCAACCAACACCTCACCCGCCAGCCGGAGCCAAGCTCCTTCCACTGCGGGGCTTCATGGCGACAAATATCCTGAGCCTTGGGGCAGCGCGGATGAAAACGGCAACCCGCGGGCGGCGCGAGGGGGCTTGGCAGCTCGCCTTCCAGAGCGGGAATGAGCTCGCCGCGCCGTTTGCCTGTGGGCATGGCTGCCATGAGGGCCTGCGTGTAGGGGTGGCCCGCGCCGTCAAAGATGGCTTCGGTGGGGCCTTCTTCCACGATTTGTCCCAGATACATGACCAGAATATGGCGGCACAAAAAGCCCACCACCGCGAGATCATGCGAGATAAAGAGATAGGCGGGGCCAAAGTGCTCCTGCACGTCGCGCAGCAGGTTGAGGGTCTGCGCCTGCACAGAGGCATCAAGGGCGGAGACCGGCTCGTCGCATACAACAACGTCGGGCCGGGTGATGAGGGCCCGGGCCACGGCTATGCGCTGGCGCTGGCCGCCCGAAAATTCGTGAGGGTACCGGTTGCCCATGCCCGCAAGGCCCACGGTCGCCAGCATGTCCTCGGCCTTGGCAGTGCGCTCTGCACGGGGGATGTTGCGGGCTGCCAGAGGTTCCGCCACCGAGCTGCCCACAGAGAGGCGGGGATTGAGGGAGGAAAAAGGATCCTGAAAGACCATCTGTATGCGCCCGGCTGCCCAGCTGTCGGCCCCGGCCGGAGGCAGGGGGCGGCCGTCAAGCAGCACCTGCCCCTGCGAGGGGGTCAGCAGGCCGCAGGCCATCCGTCCAAGTGTGGATTTGCCGCAGCCAGATTCGCCCACAAGGCCGAGGCTTGCGCCCTTGGCGAGGCTCAGGCTTACGTGGTCAACGGCGACAAGCGAACTCCTGTCGCCAAACAGACCGCGCTTGATGTCAAACACGCGCGAAACGTCCTCCAGCCGCAGCAGGACGGGGGCAGAAGATTGTTCCGGCGCAGGTTGGTTCAGCATGTTTTTTCCGCCACGCCCGCAGAGCTGAAGGTGGCCATGCCGTTGTACACGGCGGCGGCGCAGCGCAGCAGATGGTAGGCCACAGCGCCTCCCGTGCCTTCGCCCAGGCGCATGTTCAGGTGCAGCAGGGGGGTGTTGCGGGTGTCTCCGCCGGTCAGCCTGCGCAGGGCGCGCACGTGACCCGGCTCTGCCGAGGCATGCGAAAGCACGGCGTAGTCCGCCAGCTGGGGGCAGATATGCAGGGCCGCCACGTAGGCCGCGCTGCAGATAAAGCCGTCAACCAGCACGGGCAGGCGGCGCGAGGCGGCGCCAAGCATGAGCCCGGCCATTTCAACTATTTCAAACCCGCCCAGGGCAGCCAGCGTGCTTATGGGGTCGCCGTCGCGCAGCATGGGCTCGTTAACTTCCAGCGCCTTGCGCACAATGCCGGTTTTGTGGTGCACCATGTCGGCATTGGCGCCTGCTCCGGGGCCGGTAATCTGCTCGGGGTGAAGGTGCAGCAGGGCGCAGTACAGGGCCGTGCCCGAAGTGCTGTTGGCAATGCCCATTTCACCCACGCCAAGGCAGCGGTAGCCCTCGTCGGCAAGCTGTTGCGCCAGCTCAACGCCCATGCGCAGGCCCTTGAGGCAGGTTTCGCGGCTCATGGCCGGGCCCTGGCTCATGTCGGCCGTGCCGTCGCCAAGGCGGCGCTCGATCAGGATGGCGTGCGGTTCATAGGGACCGCCGTCGCAGCCTGCGTCTACCACGCGCAAATCCATTCCCGAAGTGCAGCACAAAACATTGACCGCCGCGCCGTTGTTAAAAAAGTTTTGCACCATCTGCCGGGTCACGGCCTTGGGAAAGGGCGAAACCCCCTGATCTGCCACGCCGTGGTCGCCCGCAACCGTCAGCATGATGGCCGGGCTGACGCTGATGGGCGTTTGCCCGCCGCTCATGGCATAGAGCTTTTGGGCGAGGTCTTCAAGGCGGCCAAGACTGCCCTGGGGCTTGGTGAGATCGTCCAGATGGGTCTGGGCGGCGTCCAGATCTTTTTCAAGCAGGGGGGCGATGCTCAGACCGGGCAAGATCAGTTCCAGCAGGTTGGATTGGGTGGTATTCATGCCGTTTGTTTATCCTTAACGGCCCCTGTGCGCAAGGCGGAGCGTCCCTTGTGCCTGCTAATGCGCCGTGGGGTACTTTACGATTTTTAGAGCGTGCTTATGTTAGCGGCTAGCTAACAAGCAAGGATGATGTATGAAGACCATACCCAACCATATACGCAATGGATATGCCCGGCCCCGCCCCCTGCGGGCCGCTGCGGCAGAGTTGGAGGGCGGGTTTGCCATCCGCCTGCTGTTTTTGGCGCTGGCAGCGGCCCTGCTGCTGTGTCTGCCCGGCAGGGCCGGGGCCGTTGCGCCCGACAGCCCTCGCATGACTCCCGTGGTGCGGGCTGTGCAGTCGGTTGCCCCGGCTGTTGTAAATATAACAAGCACCCATATTATTGAAGGGCAGAGAATTTCACCCCTGGAGCAGTTTTTTGGTCCGGGGTTTCCCGGCTTCCCCGGTTTTGAAGTGCCGGGATCGCGCAGCGTCAAGCAAAAGCGCGTCAGCCTGGGTTCGGGGGTTATTGTCGATGGCGACAAAGGCCTTGTGCTCACCAACGCGCACGTGATCGCCGGCGGCGACGAAGTAATGGTGCATTTGCTGGACGGCAGGGAATTTTCTGCGTCCGTCAAGGGTGCAGACCCCGATTTTGACATAGCCGTGCTGCAGATCAGGGGCGCATCCAAACTGCCTGCGGTAAAACTGGGCGATTCGAGCGACATTATGCCCGGCGAAACCGTCATCGCCATAGGCAATCCTTTTGGTTTTAACCATACGGTGACCACGGGCGTGGTGTCCGCGCTCGGGCGCACCATCCGCAACAAGGGCGGCGCGTTTACCGATCTTGTGCAGACAGACGCCGCCATCAACCCCGGCAACAGCGGCGGCCCGCTGCTAAATATCGAGGGCGTGCTCATCGGCATCAATACGGCGGTGGACGCCCGGGCCGAGGGCATCGGTTTTGCCATCCCCATCAACAAGGCCCGCCGGGTCATGCACGACCTCATGAGCGCGGGGCGGGTGGCCCCCCTGTGGCTTGGGCTTGACCTGCAGGACGTGGACGGGCGCACAGCCATGGCCCTGGGCCTCAGGGACGCGGGCGGCGTGCTGGTTACGGCGGTGTTTCCCGGTTCGCCCGCTGCCAGGGCGGGTATTGCGGCGGGCGATATACTTGAGAGCATCAATGCCTCGCCCGTGCGCGACCGGCGTGATTATCTCGACATATTGCGCAACCAGACGGCGGGTACGGCCCTGCGGCTGCAGCTGCTGCGCGAGGGCGGCCCGGTGCGTATCGAGGCGACGCCAGAACCCTTTGGCGATGCGGAGGCCCGCGCTTTGCTTGAGCGCAGGTGGGCATTCAGCGCCGCGCAGACCGCGCAGGGCGTGGTGGTGCGTCAGGCGCGCGCCGAAGGCCCCGCAGCGTTTCTGCGCCAGGGCGACCGCATAACGGCGGTGGGCTCTGCGGAAATACGCACCATGGACGATTTTTTACAGGCTTTCAGGCGCGAGCGCATGTCCGGGCAGGTTTTGCTGCAGGTTGTGCGCAACGGCAAGGGGTATTACGCGCGGCTGGTTCCATAAAACGGATTGTTGCGGGTAACATGTTGGCGAGGCAATATTTTTTTAAACAGACATTCCGTATGCCAGGGAAAGTCGGTGCGAAATCCTGTAAAAATTGTCTGGTTGCCTATTTCCGAACCGACACTTGACAGGGTGGGAGCCTAAAGCTATCCATTGCACAAGCGGAATTTAGCCGCTTGAAAAATCAAGCAAGTCAAAGCTAATTGGGAGGACACCATGGGTTATAATGTTAATGTCGACACCGACAAGTGCGTGGGCTGTGGCGAATGCGTGGACGTGTGCCCTGTTGAAGTTTACGAAATCAAGGACGGCAAGTCCGAACCCGTGAACGCCGAAGAATGCCTGGGCTGCGAATCCTGCGTGGAAGTTTGCGAAGTCAGCGCCATCACCGTTGAAGAAAACTAGGGATTGCATGGATGCCCGAGCGGCATTCCGTAGCTGACCCGTTCAAAGTTTTCATTGTGCCGCCCGGCGCGCACGCGCCAGGCGGCATTTTCATAAGGTACAGGGCGCTTTGCCGCTAGAGCATTCCGGCGTTGAGACTGTGCGTTCTCAAAGTTGCAAGACGTCCGCTACGGCGCGTGGCAGCGCGTGCAAATGGCGCTTGCGTCTTTGTGGCAAACGTCTGCTCATGCAGCCGGCAGAGCAGTTTCAAGGTGAAGTTGCTCTGTTCTCCCCCATGTCTTCCGCACTACCGCAGGATAACCATGATCCCTGATCTGAGTTCTATTTTTACCCGCTATGAAGCATTGCGGGCCGAAGTTGACGACCTTTTCGGCAGGGTGCGCGGGGCTTTTCCCCAGTGCGTAGTCTGCAAGGAAGGCTGCAGCGATTGCTGTCATGCGCTTTTTGATCTTTCGCTTGTCGAAGCCATATATATCAACAGGGCTTTTGAGTCCTCCTTTGGGTACGGGCCGCAGCGTTCCGGCATTCTCGAGCGGGCCTCCGAGCTTGACCGCCGCGCCACGCGCATCAAGCGCGAGCTGTACCGGGCGGAAAAAGACGGCGAAAGCCCCGAGGCCATCATGGAGCGCGCCGCGCAGGTCAAGCTGCGCTGCCCTCTGCTGGACGACAACGACCAATGCCTGCTGTACCACGCCCGGCCCATCACCTGCCGCGTGTACGGCGTGCCCACGGCCATTGCCGGGCAGGGGCATGTGTGCGGCTTTTCGGCTTTTGAAAAAGGCAAGCCATACCCCACCATCCATATGGACAAGATCCAGAACAGGCTTGAAGACCTGAGCAGGGATGTGGCCACCACCGTGCAGAGCCGTTTTAAAGAATTGCACGAGGTGTACGTGCCTTTGTCCATGGCTTTGCTGACCCGCTACGATGAGGCCTATCTGGGTATTGGCCCGGCCAAGAAAGAAGAGGCCTGATCGGGCGCGAAAGGAGTTTGAAATGTACGGCAGCATTCCCGCCACCGTCTTTCGCGATGGAACGCCGCAACAGCTTACTGATGAGCAGGAAGTGCTCAAGCGCGAAATTTATGACCGCATGAATCCGCGCCGACGCAAATTTGTGGACCGCATCGGCTACGACAACTGGGATCCATTCCAGAAGCCTAACGAACCACTTGATATGCGCACTGACGTGTCCCAGCGCACAACGCAGCAACTGGTTAACGCATTTTTGAAAGACGCGGCCCAAAAAGGGCCGTATGGCAATGCCTACAGCAAGGGTGCTACCGAATGCGCCCTTGGCGTGGTCAATAGGGACGAAAAGTACATGGGCATTTTTGACTTTTGCCGATGGTACTATGATCTTTTGAAAAAAGAGGGGCACATAGCATGAAAGCTCGCTACGATGACCTGGATGAATACATCGCCGACCTCAAGGCAGAGATAGCCCAGAACGAGCAGTGCGCAACGCACTACTACAATCTTGGGCTCGCCCTGCTGACCAAGCGCGACTTTGTGGCCGCCGAAGAGGCGCTGCTCAACGCGGTGCGCAATTCGCCCCACCTGGCGGAAGCCTACGTGCAGCTGGGCGGCATATGTCTTGAACGCGGCGACCTTGACGGCTGCCTGCGCTACAACGAAGAAGCCGCCAACTGCCGCGCCAAGTTCCCCGTGCCGTGGAGCAACATCGCCTTTGTGCACCTGCAGCGCGGCGAGCCCGACAAGGCCATCACCGCCCTGAACAAGGCCCTCAAGTGGGACCCCAATTTTGTGCAGGCTAAAAACGCCCTGTCCACCGCCCACTACATGAAGGGCGA
Organism: Desulfovibrio desulfuricans; assembly: GCF_004801255.1. NCBI lineage: Bacteria > Pseudomonadati > Thermodesulfobacteriota > Desulfovibrionia > Desulfovibrionales > Desulfovibrionaceae > Desulfovibrio > Desulfovibrio desulfuricans. The sequence continues at coordinate 906,541 of NZ_CP036295.1, forward strand.
CTTTGCGGCCTGCGAAGCAACTTGCAAGGACGTGATCAAGCAGCAGCCCGGCTTTGCCCCGGCCTGGAACAACCTTGCCCTGGCCCAGTTTGAAATGGGCCAGTACGCCGATGCTGCGGAATCCGCCAAAAAGGCGCAGGCCCTGGGCTTTGAAGTGCCCGAAGGCTTTGTGGAAGAGCTCAAGACCAAGGGCGCGGCATAGCAGCCCCACAGGTGTCAATGTCCGTCAGGGCCGCTGGAGTTTTCCGGCGGCCCTGTTTTTTTGTGCGGCGAGCTGCGGGGCGTAAAAAAGGCCCTGCGAAAATTGCCGCCGGGCCTGGGTGCGCTTTTGCCAAAAACTGTGTACTGTCAGTCAGCCTCTTCATCCGTAAGCACACGGCACTGGGCCGCGCCGTTGCTTACGCCAGCGAGCGCTGCAGTAAAGGCCTCGATATGCTCCGCAGGCAGGCGCAGCCGCAGGCGGGCGTCTGCCTGATAGTCTTCGCTTTCAAGCCTGGCTTCAAAGGTGGGCAACATGCGGCGCAGGGCATCCAGGTGCGCATAGCCCACGGTAAGGCTCAGGCTGCTTTCCGGCACGCGCTGTCGCACGGCCAGGCTGGCCAGGTTTTCGCGCACGCAGTCCTGATACGCCCGCACCAAGCCGCCAGTGCCCAGTTTTACGCCGCCAAACCAGCGGCTCACGACCACGCACAGTTCGCCAATGCCGCTGTGCAGCACAATCTGCAACATGGGCCTGCCAGCGGTGCCGTGGGGCTCGCCGTCGTCAGACGAGCCTATCTGCGCCGTATCCCCCGGCGCGCCAGAGGCGTATGCCCAGCAGTTGTGCGTTGCATCGGCGTGCCGACGCCGTATCTGCTCAATAAAGGCGCGTGCGCTTGCGGGGTCTGGCGTGTGAGCGCACTGGGTAAAAAAACGGCTGCGCCGGATGACAAGCTCTGTGCAGTGCGGATGCTGCGGGGCAACATCGGGCACGGCATATCGGGTCATTCGTCGTCACCGCACCTTCTGCATGCCTCGCGCTGTGCATCGTTCAACGGGGGACAAAATTCGCGGATGCAGTCCTTGGCCATGGGATAGCGCAGGGTCAGCTCTTCGGGCTGGCCAAGGCGCAGGTCTTCCATGTCAAAACCCGGCGATACGGTGCAGCCCACCAGGGTAAACTGCGTGCCGGGCGCAGGGGTTGCGCCGAACCAGCACCCGCCGGGAACGGTAAACTGCACGTGCTGACCGGCAAGGATATCCTGCCCCAGCATTACCTCGCGCGGATACCCGTGCGTATCTATGCAGGCAAGGCGCAGGGGGCCGCCCATGTAAAAGTGCCACAGTTCGTCCTGGCGTATGCGGTGCAGACGCGAATAATGCCCCTGTTCGAGCAAAAAAAGTATGGCGGTGGAAACAGGGCGAGGCCCCATAAACCCGCAAGGCATTTCATCCACCGAAAGAATTTGCGGGGCTTCATAGGTGCGACGAAAGAACCCCCCTTCGGGGTGGGGACGCATGCCGAAATGGGATATGATTTCTTGGGCGTTCATAGGTACCTTTTAGCTTGTCATACGTTTCTGCGCAACGGGAACAAAGGGGGAAGGGCGGGTCATAAATCTTATTTTTTAAAAAAAGCTTTACAAGGGCAGTTGAATCCTTTAATTAGGAATTGTTACCAATAAGAATAACTTCTTTACCAAGGAGACCCAAAATGAGCACCACCCAGGAAAATCTCATGGCCGCTTTTGCGGGCGAATCTCAGGCCAACCGTAAATATCTTGCATTTGCCGCCTCTGCCGATAAAGAAGGCATGCATCAGGTTGCCAAGCTGTTTCGCGCTGCTGCTGCGGCCGAGACCGTTCACGCCCATGCCCACCTGAAAAACGCCGGCAAAATCGGCAACACAGTGGCCAACCTCAAGTCGGCCATTGAGGGCGAAACCTACGAATTCACCACCATGTACCCCGATATGATCAAGCAGGCCCAGGCCGAAGGTCAGGCTGCCGTCGCCAAGTACTTTGACTTTGCCAACCAGGTGGAAGAAATCCACGCCAGCCTGTACAAAAAGGCTCTGGAAAATCCCGCCGGTCTGCCCGCCACCGATTATTATGTGTGCAAGGTCTGCGGCTATACGCACGAGGGCCCTTGCGATGCATGTCCCGTATGCGGCGGCGGCGCGGCTGCCTTTTTTAAGGTTGAAGGCTAGCAGGTCGGGGCGTCCAGCCTAAGGAGGCAGGCCCTGACCGGGCATGCGTCTGCCGGGACAATACGGCGGCAACCAGAGCAATCGCCATCGGTCGTATTGCTATGAGGGGTTGAGATTCTGCACAAGCTGGGAGCCGCCGCGCTCATGCCGAGCGCTCCATGTGCGCCGGGCAAGCTGAAGATCTTTCGGCGGTTTGCCCGGCGCATATATTTTCTGCGATCCGCTGCGGCTCGGGCGGGAGAGGCGCAGCCCCATGACGCCGAAAAGCCGTGCCGCAATGGCCCGCCAGCGCGCAAGATGCGCCTTTTGGCGTTGCAATTTAGCGTGAAAAGGGTCAATATCCGGCTGGTGCGCGGCCCCCGCTCTGGCTGGCGCTGCTGCACCCCCTGCGCTGTGGCTTTTGGGCTTGCGGCGCTATATTTGTTCATTACGTCCGCGTGGAGATCGTTGTTATGCGTCTTCTTGTCCGTCTTTGTGTTCTCGTGCTTCTGCTTGCCGTGGGCGGCATGGTTGCCGCGCCGGGTGCGCCCCAGTGCGCCGAAAAAAAAGAAACGTCCAAGGAAGCCCCCAATAAGTTTGATGCGCTCAAGCGCTTCAGCCAGGTGCTTGATCTGGTTGAGCGTTATTACGTGCGCGATGTGACGCAGGGCGACCTTATCAACGGCGCGGTAAAGGGCATGCTTCAGGGCCTTGACCCGCACTCCACCTTTATGAACGCCGATGAATACAAGGAAATGCAGGAGACGACCTCTGGCGAATTCTTTGGCATCGGCATCGAAATTTCGATGGAAAACGGTCAGGTTACCGTGGTGACCCCCATTGAAGACACCCCCGCCTACAGGGCCGGGCTCAAGCCGGGCGACATCATCCTGTCCATCAACGGTCAGCCCGCGCAGGAGCTCTCGCTGCAGGAAGTTGTCTCGCGTATTCGCGGCCCCAAGGGCTCCGACGTGGAGTTGGCCATTCTGCACAGCGACGCCAAGACCCCCCAGACCGTGCGCATCGTGCGCGACGCCATCCCGCTTATCAGCGTCAAGTCCAAAAAGCTTGATGACGGCTTTTACTGGATACGCCTCACGCGGTTTTCTGAACGCACCACCGAAGAGCTGAGGGACGCCCTCAAGGCTGCGGATAAAGAAACCAAAAATTCCGGCGGCATCAAGGGCATTGTACTTGATCTGCGCAACAACCCCGGCGGGCTGCTTGACCAGGCTGTGAGCGTTTCCGACACGTTTTTGGACAAGGGCGTTATCGTCTCCATCAAAGGACGGCGCGACAACACCGACCGCGTATACGAGGCCAAAAAGCAGAGCGACGACGTCCACGCCCCCATGGTGGTGCTGATCAACGCCGGCTCCGCCTCCGCCTCTGAAATCGTGGCGGGCGCTCTGCGCGACCAGAAGCGCGCCCTCACTGTGGGCGAGCGCTCGTTTGGCAAGGGCTCGGTGCAGAACATCATTCCGCTTTCCGACGGCTCGGGCCTCAAGCTTACGGTTGCCCTGTACTACACGCCCAGCGGCAGCTCCATTCAGGCCGAGGGGATCGTGCCCGATGTGGAAGTGCCTTTTGAGGCTCCGCGCACAGACGACAAGGACAACGCCCGTCTGATGGTGCGCGAGCAGGATCTGAACCGCCACCTTGAAAACGGCAAGGACAAAAAGTCTTCCAAGGCCAAAAGCGGCAAGGAAGAAACCGCCGAGCAGCTCGCGCGCGACAACCAGTTGCGCATGGCCCTGCAGATGGTCAAAAGCCTGCCCAAGATGCGGGAAATCAGAAACTAACCCCGCACCGCTTCAGGGCGGACGGGCAAAAAACACAGGGTGTTGCCGTTGCGCGACACAAAGTTATCAGACAGCCCTTCGGCCAGACCCTTGCGGCCCGCCGAAGGGCTGTCTGCGTCTGGGCAGCTGGCTATTGGCGGCGTGCTGTGGCTCGTGCTCAGCTTCGCATTGTCCTGCTGGGTGTACTGGCGGTCGCTGGGGGCAGACCCGCAGCCGCAGCCTTTGTCCGGCGTCGCGCAGCCCGTGTCCGTGCACGCGCCGGGGCTTGCGGCTTCGCATGCTGCCGGGCCGTTTTTTGACAGGGCCCTGGCGCTGCAAACCGTTGACGCCCTGGTGGCGCACCTTTTGCCTCTCGCATTGCCCGAGGCCCAATGGCAGCTGGCAGCGCCGCCGTACGGCAGCGGCGACAGGACGGGGCAAAACCCGTATGTCCAGGCTGCGGCGAGCCCGGCAGCAGAGACTTCTGCTCTCCCTCCGGCGACAGATACCCTTGCGGCAACAGGGCCTGCTGCTGCGCCCGGCGACGACAGCCTTCGGCAGTATGTCGTCAGCGGCCCCTGCGCGCCCTTGCGTCTGGGGCTGGCCCTGCTTGAAGGGCTGCGCGCCCGGCAGGATGCCCTGCAAAGCGCCGGTGCGCGGGCTTCAGTGCGCTGGTCGCCACAGGCAACCCTTGAAGTTTTATTGAATAACAGTGTATGTTGCGTGTTCGCCTTTCCGGGGCGTGAGGGGCAGCTGGCCGACCTTGCCCAGCCCTTGCCTGCGGCGGCCCTGGCCGTGATTATCGACGACATGGGGCAGAAAACTGCGGCTGCGGATGAAGCCGCAGCGCTGCTGTTTCCCGTGACGTTCGCCATCTGGCCCAAGGCGCCGCACGCTGCGGAAACAGCTGATATCGCGGCCTCGCGACGGCTTGACTGTCTTTTGCATCAACCCATGGAAGCCCTGCCAAGGGCTGACCACCGGCGGCCCGATCCCGGCCCCGGAGCGCTGCTCACAAGCATGAGCGCGCAGCAGATCAGGGCGGTTGTTGAGGACAACCTGCGGGCGGTGCCCACGGTTATAGGGCTGAACAACCACATGGGATCGGCATTTACGGGCGATATTTCACTGTGCGAGGTTCTGGCGGGCATGCTGGGCGAGCGCGGCCTTGCCGTGATCGACAGCGTTACGCGGCCTGATCCGCAGCTGGCCGTTGCCGCCAGAAGGGCGGGGCTGGTGGCCCTTGCACGCGATGTTTTTCTGGATACGCGCCGCGACGCCGCAGCCATTAGCCTCGCACTTGACGCGGCGGCAGCCCGCGCCCGCGCACACGGCATGGCCGTGGCCATCGGTCACCCTCATCCCGAAACCCTGCGAGCCCTGCGTGACTGGCAGGACAAGGATGGCGTGGCGGTTGTGCCCCTGCGGCGCATTATCTGGAAGCTGGCCCAGGACAGCGCCGCTATTGCGGGCAGTCCTTATCCCCCCCACATCAACATGGAAAAGGAGTAAGCATGCAATCCACTTTCGCCATTATCAAGCCTGACGCAGTTTCGCGCAATCTGACCGGGGAAATTCTGGCTGCCATGGAAGCTTCCGGCCTCAAAATCGTGGCTCTCAAGCGCTTGCGCCTTTCCAAGACCCAGGCGGCCGGCTTTTATGCCGTGCACAAGGAACGCCCGTTTTTTGACAGCCTGACCGACTATATGTCTTCCGGCCCGGTGGTTTGCGTCGTGCTGCGCGGCGATGACGCCGTTCCCCGCTGGCGTGCCCTCATGGGCGCCACCAACCCGGCCCAGGCCGAGCCCGGAACCCTGCGTCACAAGTATGGCCAAAGCCTGGAAGCCAATGCTGTTCACGGCTCGGACGCCGCTGAAACCGCGGCTTTTGAAATAGGCTACTTCTTCAGCGGCCTGGAAATCACGGAGTAGTATTATGGCGCTCACTATCGGCTGTGTCGGATGCGGCAACATGGGCGGGGCCATTATGGCCGGTCTTGCCCGCAAGGGTGGATACAATCTGTGCGGTTACAACAGAACAGCCGCGCGCATGCGCCCGCTTGAAGAGCTGGGCGTGCGCCCGCTCGAAAGCCCCCTGGCCGTGGCGCAGGCCGCCGACGTGCTGGTGCTGGGCGTTAAGCCTTATCAGGCTGCGGACGTGTTGGGGCAGATGCGCCCGGGGCTGACGGCGGATAAAACCCTGGTGTCAGTCGCTGCAGGCGTGAGCCGGCAAAAGCTGACCCAGGCAGTGGAAAGCCGCTGCCCTGTGGTGCGCTGCATGCCCAACACCCCCGCCCTGGTGGGCAAGGGTGTTTTTGCCCTCTGTTTTGAAGATCCCGCCCTGCCCGATGCCCGCAAGGGCGACGTACTGGCGCTTTTTAACGCGCTGGGCGTGTGCGTGGAACTGCCGGAAAGCAAGTTTACGGCTTTTTCCGCCCTTATTGGCGCGGGCCCGGCCTATGTGTTTGCCATGATGCAGGGGCTGGTGCAGGCGGGGGTTACCCTGGGCTTTCAGCACCGCGAATCGCGCGAGATGGTCACGGCCCTGTTTGCCGGATGCGCCAAAATGGTCGAGCAAAGCAGCGCGCCGCTCATGCAGCTGCGCGATGACGTGTGCTCGCCCGGCGGGCTGACCATTGCGGGCGTGAACGTGCTCGACCGCGAGGGGCTAGTGGGCCTGCTGGTTGATTCCGTGCTGGCCGCCAATACCCGCGGCAAGGAAATGGAAAGCTGACCACATTTGCTCAAAACCGCCCCGGTTCGCCGGGCGCGGCATAAAAAAACCGGCTGTTGCGCAACAGCCGGTTTTTTTATGGTCTGTAATGGGGACCCTGCCCAGCAGGCCGTGTGTTCAGCTAAACGCCGTACCTGGCCGTTTGGTGCCGAACAGCGCTAGTGGTCCAGCCGGATATCCAGGGTGTGTCCATCCTTGGAAAGCGTAAACTTGGGCTGAATCTTGCCGGAAAGGTCAATGACAATGCGGGTCTTGTCGTCGCTTTTGCCGATGCGCACATTGCTTACCGCAGGGTTTTTGGGCACGCCCGGCGCCTTGACCTGCCATTTGCCGTCAAGGTCGATGACCAGCCGTTCAGGGCCGCTGAGCTGCATGTTTTTGTAGATAATGGGGGCTGCGCCGGTCAGGCGCACCGTTGCACCCTTGTCGCGGGCAAGCACCACAAACTTGGTGATGGTTTTGTGCTGGGGCGCGGCCTTGGCGGCCTTTTCCTTGCCTGAATCCGCAGCGGGGGCGGTTTTTTCCGTAACCGGAGAGGCGGGTTTGGGCTGCACCACGGGCTTGGCCACAGCGGGCTGCGGATCGGTGGCGGCAAGGTTGCCCGTCGGGGCGCTTTTTTCGTCCGGCTTCAGGCTGGGGATGGGCGCACGGGCGGGGGCTTCGCTGCTGGCGTTGGGGTCGGCAATGCCGTTCTGCGCCTGCGGGGGCAGGTGCAACTGCGACTGGGAGTCAACGGCGGGTGCCCCCCCGACAACCGGCGGGGCCGCATCCGGCGGGGTCACAGGCGCAATGATGCCTGCGGGAGTAGCGGGTTCAGGCTTGCGCAGGCGCTCGTTGAGCATGATAAGCGCCATGCCCAGAACGCAGACAGCCACAAGAAGACTGAGAATAACTTTGTTCATGCCGAAAGGCTCCTGCCAATTACTTGGGTTGAAACTGCCGCTTAACGCTTTTGCGCGGCCTTGGCCGCGTAACGCGCCTGTTTGAGCTCGCGGATGTGTTCCAACAACTTGAAGTAGAGAGGTTCTTCGCTGGACATGCTCATGGCCGTCGCTATATGGGCTGCGGCTTCGTCGTACATGCCAAGTGAACAGAGTATGCGTGCCAGATTAAAGTGGGCGTGGTCGTCCTCGGGTGCCAGCTCCACGGCCTTGCGTGAAAACAGCAGGGCAAGATCGGGCTGGGAATTTTGCCGCAGGCGCACGCCGAAATCGCGAAACATGTGCTTGTGCGAAGACGTGATGCCTTCCTTGGTCTGCGCTATCTGCTCAAGGGCGAGCAGGGCGGCTTTGCGCTCTCGCGGGCGTTTGAGGCGCAGCAGCGTTTGCCTGAATGTTTCCCGCAGCTTTGTCTCCACCACCTTGGCCTTGCGCGAGGCCTCAAGGTCGTAAGCGCGTTTGGGCGCGGGCGTCGGGCCTTCTTCATAATGAACGGCCGTTATGCCGGTAGCGGTGCGGGAGGGTGCGCCCACCCCTTGGGGGGCCACTTCGACAGACTCGGGTAGTTTGTGCTTGGGGCTGGTCATTTCAAGCGGGGCAAAACCGGGGCCGGCTTTTGCCGCCGTGGGGGCTGGCTGGGGCGGCTTTGCCGCGCCGCCTTCGGGCGGGGGCGTGACCATGCCCTGCTCAAAATGGCTGAGGTCAGGCGTAATTACAGGCATAGCCAGTATGTTAGGCTCTGCCTTGAATTCGCGGAGAAAAGATTTGGCGCTTATGCGTTCCACTTCTGAAACGGGCTGGAACGCGGCGTTGAGCTCTTGCACCGCATATGCCCCGTCAGGAAGCTCCCAGACAAAGTAGTGCGTTTTGCTGCGGCTCCCTGTCCAGTTGGCAGAGAAGGAGAAGACGCCAGTAAATTTTGAGCGACGCATGCGTAAAATGTACATTATTTGCGTCGAATAGCAAGATTCGCTTCTGGCCTTTACGGGGCCGGTCCTTTGAGCTAGCATGACCCCATGCACGAAATGTCCATAGCACAAAGCCTGTTGCAGATGGCCGAGGATGAAATTGCCCGCCAGGGTTGCACCCGATTGGAAGTTGTCAGCGTTACGTACGGCTCCCTTTCTGGCGTTGTGCCCGAGTCGCTGCAATTTTGTTTTGAGACCATGGTGTACGGAACCCCGCACGAGGGGGCGCGCCTGGAGCTCACCGAGCTGCCATTGCGGCTGCGCTGTACGGCATGCGGCAAAGTTTTTGGCGGGGAGGGGCAGGATGCACTCTGGCTTCCCTGTCCCGGTTGCGGCGAGCAGTTTGGGCATGTGGTCGAGCAGGGCAAAGAGCTGTACCTCAGCCGTCTGGAAGCCAGCTAGCCCTTGCACGCCTGAGTTTTGTGGGCCGCAGGTTTGCCCCTTTCAATACCGACTTGACCCCTGTCTTTTTGTTTCTGGCTCATGACCGCGCCGCGCTTGCGGCAAGCAAGGAGAACTGAATGCAAATTCCTGTGGTTCGTAACGTTTTGGAAGCAAACGAAAAAATGGCCGGGCACGTGCGGCGGCTGCTCTCCGAAAAAGGCATACTGGCGCTGAACCTCATCAGCTCGCCCGGCGCGGGCAAGACCACACTGCTTGAGCGCACCCTGAGCGATCTGGCTGGCGAATTTCGCATGGCGGTGGTGGAGGGCGACCTGCAGACCGACAACGACGCCCGCCGCGTTGCCGCCACCGGCGCGCAGGCCGTGCAGATCAATACCGACGGCGGCTGCCACCTTGACAGCAACATGATCCTAACTTCGCTGGAAAGTCTCGACCTTGCTGGCGTGGACATCCTTTTTATCGAAAACGTGGGCAACCTGGTGTGCCCGGTGGAATTTGACTGCGGCGAGGACGCCAAGGTGGCGCTCTTGAGCGTGACCGAGGGCGACGACAAGCCGGAAAAATACCCCCTGCTTTTCAATCTTGCCAAGGCGCTGGTGCTCAACAAGACAGATCTGCTGCCCTATGTGGATTTTGACCTTGCGCGCGCCCGCAATTTTGCCACCAAGCTCAACAAGGAGCTTGATATATTTGAAGTCTCCTGCAGCAAGAGAGACGGCCTTGAGGGCTGGTACAACTGGCTGCGCAGCATGCGCGCGGCCAAAAAGGAAGGGCGGCTCGCATAATCTGCCCCCGCTGCCGTCAATTGCAAAAGGCATCCCCAGCCATGAGCCGGGGATGCCTTTTTTATCTCTGTATTGCCAGCGCGTGGCGGGCCCGCAGCCGTATTTGACAAGCTTTTTTGCCGGTGAGAGCTAGCGGGCCTCCTCGCTCTCGCGGTAGGCGGCTACGTCCACCACGAGATTTTTTGAAGCGGGCCGCAGGGTAATGGTAAACAGCTGCACATCGCCGTTGGGCGCGTCTGCGTCGGCAAGCTTGGGCAGAATGTCTGCCGGGGCCAGCATGATTGTCGCCTCGCCCTTGCCCGCAGCCAAAAAGTACTCAAGCACCTGCCGCAGCATTTCCTTTTGCTTGGCAAGATCCATGGAAGGCATCTGGGTAAAGTTGATGTCCAGACCGGGCAGCTCGGCCTGCCAGGGGCTGTACTTCTGCTCATAAAGCGAGTTCATGAGCTTTTCAAGCGTTTCGGGGTCAAGCTTGCGGCGCAGCTCCATGTGGTCGAGCACCAGCGCCGCCTTGCTCGCAGTCTTGCCCTCGGGCTGGGCCGGTTCAAGCCGCGCTGCCCAGACCATGCCAGCAAAGCCAAGGCTGGCAAGCACCGCATCGTTGTCGTCGCGTTGCGGGGTTGCGCTCAGCAGGGAGCACACATCCTTCATGGGCATGCCGGGGCGAAAGCGGTCAAGCGCACATACCGGGCCTGCATCCGGTCCGGGCAGAAGGCTTTGGATCTCGCCCGTAACACGTTGCGCTTCGCCCTTGGGCACAGAGATTTCAACCACAGGCTTGTCGCCGGGGCGCAGGGTCAGGCTCTGGGCCTTGGCCAGAGGCACATCCTTGAACAGCCAGAGGGCAAGGCCCGTGTCCACGCGCAAGTTTGCTGCGCCGCCGGGGTTTTCAATGTCGTCCCGACCGCCGGGGGGCATGTCGAGCCGAACAAAGTTCGTACTGCGGCCCGTCTGAAAACCTATGCTCAGCACGTCTTCAGCGGTGCCGTTAACAATGGATAAAATCTGCGGTTCAGGGCCGGGCTTGGCAATATGCGCGGCATGCGCCGCGTCGCAGGCAAAAAACCCGGCCAGAACAAGACATACGGCCGCATATATGCGAAAGAACCACAAGGCCTTGGTCATGGCGTCACTCCATTTTTGTTGCTTGAAGCCATACTAACAGAGCGCGGGGCTGGCCCGCAAGCGGCGCGGCGCCGTGCGGTGGTAATGGGCAGAGAGGGCGCGGCCTTTACTTTACGCATGTCGCCAGCATTGGTATGGTTGCTGGCGCACCGGCTTTTTATCTGCCCCTGCACGTCTTGAACAGCAAACCAAAGCCTCAGGAGATTCCATGCCTCCCCTTACCCGTCAGAATTCATCGGATCAGGCGCCTGAAAAAAAATGCCTGTGCCTGCGCCCCTCATCCTTGCTGGCGGCGTGTTTTCTGGTGGTGGCTGCGGTGGTGCTGGCCTATCTGGGCGGAGTGATGAGCGGCAGGGCATACTGGCGGGCGCATCCTCAGCCGGTGGTTGCCAGGCCCGCCGCACCTGCGGGCGGTGCCGTTGCTTCGGCCACTGGCCCTGACGACGACGGCCCCTCGGCTGGCGAAGCAGCGGCTGGCGCTGGCGATGACGCCGCCGAGCCCAAGCAAAAAGTTTTGGCGGCGGAAGAACTGCGTTTTTCCCGGGTGCTCCGCAATGACGCCGCCACCGGCGACGCCCCTCTCAAACCATTGCCGTCCATGACCCCGGTGCAGCCCAAGCCTGCGGGCGTGGTGCAGGCCGGGGTACCCCAGACGGCGCAGGGCGGGCAGACCGCACCTGTCGCCGCGCAGCCCGGCGGCGTGGTCAAGGCCCCGCAGGTTGCGGGAATGTACGACTACGTCTTTCAGGTGGGGGCCTTCAAGGAGGCTGACTCCGTGGATTCCCTGCGGCAGCGGCTGGAAGGCCGGGGCATGCGCACCAAGATGGAGCGGTCGGGCAAGCTCTATGTGGTGCTGGTTCTGCTGCGCGGCGACGAAGCCCGTGCGGCGGAGGTGGTGCGCGCCACCGAGGGCCTTGGGCTGGGCAAGCCCATACAGCGCAGCCGCAAGCCGGTGCTGCAGCAATAACAGACCGCAAGGCCGGCAACTTATTGCGTCGCAGGCATAAATCGCGGCTCAAGGCTGCCGCGCGCCGCATGGCGCACGGGCCGCATGGCCGGGTTTGAACCTCCCCGCAGCGCGGCCAGCAGGGCTTCCGCCCTGTCTACCTCGCCGCTGCACAGCACCGCCATATACAGGCCCGCCTCAGGGTCGGCCCCCACAACCCCGGCGCTGTCGCCGCCAAGGGCATCCTTGCCCCTGAAAACATACTGGCTGTCGGCCCGCCGCAGGGGGTCGCGCACGCCTGCCGCCGCGCGCAACAGGCCCGCCACATCGGCCGCGTCCGGCGGCCCCGCTGTTTTACCTACCAGCACCCGCACGTGCACGGCGTCGTCCGGCCCTGTCAGCGAGAGTATCCAGGTTCCGGCCATGTCGGCGGGAGCCTCTGCCTGCCAACCCTGGGGCAGGTCGAGCGAAAACCAGCCGTAGTCTTGCGCCAGCGCGTACCGGGGCGCTGCGGCCAGCACGAGCAGGGCCGCAAGGGAGCATGCCGCCGCAGCCTGACGGCAGGTAAGGAAAGAAAACATGGTAGTCCTTTAGCCCTGTACGGTGCGTCTAGTCGTTCAGTTCCACTCGCGGCGGCTGCCACGTGCCCTTGCCAAGCGGCAGTACCGAGAGCCCTTCGGTTTGAGGCCAGTACAGGCGCATGACAAGAAAGATGGGACCGTCCGGCGCGGGCAGCCAGTTGCTTTCAAACTCCTTGCCGGGCGAATCGCGTTGGATCAGTATGGTGAGCGACCCGTCTGCATTTTTGCGCATATTCGGCAGCATGGGCGAATTGATCAGGTAGCGGTCAATGGGATTCTTGATGAGCAGCTGGGTTTTGCCATCGTACATGGTCACAGACCAGAAAGCCTTGGCCGGAGGGTACTGCCCGGCAGGGATGGTCAGGCGGTACTTGTGCTTGCTGCCGTCCAGAGCCGTGCCGTCGGCCAGGGTTTTGGTCATGGGGTACACGGCTTCGCCCGCGTCGTTGCCGTAAATGCCCGCGCTGGCTCCGCCCGCCCGCATTATCCAGTTGCCGTTGAAAAATTCGCGGTTGCCAAAGGGCGAGCTCATCTTCCAGCCGTTTACGCGTATGCCCGGCCTGTTGACCGCCGCATCCACCATGGCCTCGCCCTTTTTTATGCCCCGCAGCAGTGCCGCCTGGCTGTCCTTGGGCAGAGCGTCAAAGGCAAAGTGTTTGCCCGCCACCACGCCGATGCTGGCAAGCTGCGCACGGATGGCGGTTTCCTCCGGTCCGGCGGGGGCAAACTGCAGGGCAAAGGCGAGATAGTCGAAAAATTCGGGCTTCTGAAAGTCCTGCCCGATGTTGGGAAAGGCCGGCATGGGCAGCGCCTTGGGCGGCTTTTGCCCCAAAAAGGCCGAGAGCGGCTGCACGGCGTAGCCTGCCTGAAATTTTTTGACGTTATCAATATCCGCAGGGTTGAAAAGCTGGGTGCGGAACAAGGCCAGCGCAAACTGCGCATCAGAGCGGAATACGCGCATGCCTGCAGGCGTTGCGCCCTTCCATCCCGGCCCGGCGACCAGGTAGCTGCCCCCGCCGTTGCCCGTGGTACGGCTGCCGATGTAGCCAAAGTTAAAGGTATTGGCATCCACCAGTTGCACGCTGAAATATCGCCCGTCCGTCGTCGCCGGTACGCTGATGACCACCGGCTCTGCCCGCAGGTCAAGGCAGGCAAAAGAGTAGGGCGTGTCGCTGTTGGGCGTGATTACCACCGTATCCTTGTAGGTAAAAACCTGCGCGACATTGTGGATGGCGTTGAACGGCGCTTTGTACTGCGGCGAATGCGTGTCCACGGAATACTCGTAGGTGACGGCGTAGTGCATCACTATGGGCAGGCCGTACACGTAGCCCTGCGCGGCAATGTTTTCTACGGTTGCGGCATCGGGAAACGGTTTCGCCTGTGGGGCGTCAGCCGCCATGGCTGGCGACTGGAGCGCCAGAGCCAGAAAAAACGCCGCCCAGAATCGCGCCGCAAACGCAGCAGAAAAAAATTTGTTCATACAGCCTCACCAACTGTTAAAAGCTCGCGGGCAAAGAGTTGCCTCAGGCTTTTGGCTTGCCCCACTTGCGCGGTAAAAGCAACCTCCGCACTGTTTGTGCGCCCCGGCATGGACAAGGTGCTCGCCACTGGCTATCCTTTGTGGGCCGGGTTTGCCCCTGGCCGGAAATTGTGTGAAACGGCAACCGCTTGCGGCGATTGCCTGTAGGGAGGAATATGACTGTCCCCCGTAAGATGGTAGGCGTTGGCGCGGTGTTGGCCGTGCTGCTGGCGGTTGTGTTGCTGTGGCAGTGGTGGCTTCGCCATGACGGCGACAGTCTGGTGCTGTACGGCAATGTGGATATCCGGCAGGTGGACCTGGGCTTTCGCGTCAACGGGCGCATTGCAAAGGTGCTGGTGGACGAGGGCGACGCTGTTGCCCCCGGTCAGCCCCTTGCCCTGCTGGATAACGACCTGCTGACGCAGCAGCGCGATCAGGCCGCGGCGGAACTCGAAAAACAGCAGGCCTCGCTGCTGCGGCTAGAACGCGGCTACAGGGTGGAAGAAATCGCCCAGGCCCGGGCGGCCGTGAGCGGGTCAGCCGCGCTGGCCGAAAACGCGCAGATCAATTTTAACCGCGTGTCCGCCATGCGGGTCTCCAACGCCATTTCGCAAAAAGATCTGGACAACGCCCGCGCCCAGTACCGCGAGGCCCGCGCCAAGCTGCGGTCCAATCAGGATCAGCTCGACATGTTGCTTGCCGGTTACCGCGAGGAAGAAGTGCTGGCGCAAAAAGCGGCTGTGGCCGCTGCCGCCGCCGCGCTCAACCATGCTGAGATACAGCTGCAGGACGCAACCCTTGTGGCCCCGCAAAAAGGCATAGTGCTTACCCGCGCCCGCGAGGCCGGGGCCATCGTGCAGGCCGGGCAGGCCGTGTACACGCTTACGCTTACCGATCCCCTGTGGCTGCGGGCCTATGTGGACGAACCCAATCTGGGGCGCGTCAAACCCGGCATGCCGGTCAATGTTCTGGTGGACGCAGCGCCGGGCAAAAAATTTCCCGGCACGGTGGGCTTTATCTCGCCTACGGCGGAATTTACCCCCAAGACGGTTGAAACGCGCGAAGTGCGCACGGCTCTGGTCTACCGTCTGCGCGTGCAGGCCGAGGACCCGGAAAACGTCATGCGGCAGGGCATGCCGGTAACCATCATCCTGCAGGATGCTCCCTAGCCATGACCGCTGTCGCCGCCGACGGGCAGGCCGTCCGCCTTGAAGGGCTGGTCATGCGCTTTGGCAAGGGGCGCGAAGCTGTGACGGCTCTGGACGGTGTAAGCGCACGCATCCCCGCCGGGCGCATTACAGGCCTGGTGGGGCCTGACGCTGCGGGCAAAACCACGCTTATGCGCATCATGGCCGGGCTCATGCCGCCCAGCGAGGGGCGGGCCGAGCTTTTTGGGCAAAGCCCGGAGGAGCTCATGCGCAGCCAGCCCAACAGCATCGGCTACATGCCGCAGCGCTTTGGCCTGTACGAGGATATTTCCGTCATGGCCAACATGCGCCTGCACGCCAGCCTGCGCGGGCTTGAAGGGGCGGAGCGCGACCGTGTTTTTGAAAAGCTGCTGGGGTTCACCAGCCTTGCTCCTTTTACCGACCGGCTTGCGGGCAGGCTTTCGGGCGGCATGAAGCAGAAACTGGGCATTGCCTGCGCCCTGCTGGGGTCGCCGCGTCTGCTGCTGCTTGACGAACCGGGCGTGGGCGTTGACCCGCAATCGCGCCGCGAGCTGTGGCGCATGGTGCAGGACCTGAGTCAGGATGGCATGACCGTGGTGTGGTCCACAGCCTATCTGGACGAGGCCGAGCGCTGCCCCGGCGTGATCATGCTGGATAATGGCCGCGTGCTGTTTGCCGGGCCGCCGCAGGAGCTTACCGCCAGAGCCGAGGGACGGGTTTTTTTGCTGCGCGCCGACGCGAGCCGCCGTAAAAAGGAGCTGGCCCTCTGGACCATGCGCCACGGCATTGAAGACGCGCTTATCCAGGGCAGCCGCATCCGCCTGGTGCTGGCTGCGGACGCCCCTGAGGATATGCGCCGCGAGGTGCTGGACAAGGGCGGCGAGCCGGTCGCCCCCCGGCTGGAAGACGCCTACATGAGCGCCGTGGGCGGCATAAACCAGAGCCCTTCGCCCTACGGCAAACTGCATGTGGCGCACAACGGCGGCATTGACCCGATTGTCGCCGACGCAGGTAGCGGCCCTGCGCCTGTTGTTGAGGCCCCTGTTGTCGCCTCGTCCCCTGCCGCCGCGTCCGGGACGGCCCCGGCAGCGGATATGGCCGCCATGCCCGCTGCGGATTCTGCTGTGTGTTCCATTGCGGCTCGCAACCTTACCAAGCGGTTTGGCGCTTTTGTGGCTGCGCGGGACATTTCCTTTGATGTGCACCCCGGCGAAATTTTTGGTCTGCTTGGGCCCAACGGCGCGGGCAAGTCCACGACCTTTCGCATGCTCTGCGGGCTGTCGCGGCCCACGTCGGGCAGTTGCGCCGTGGACGGGGTGGACCTGCTGCGGGCGGGCAGCGAGGCCCGGTCGCGTTTGGGGTACATGGCACAGAAGTTTTCGCTGTACCCTGATATACCTGTGCGTGAAAACATCACCATTTTTGCCGAGCTGTACGGCCTGTCCAGCGAGAGGCGCAAGCTGCTGCTGCCCGAGCTGGCCGAGGCGCTGGAGCTGCAACCGTACCTGCGCAGCCGCACTGGGTCGCTGCCCCTGGGGCAAAAACAGCGGCTGGCTCTTTTGTGCGCCACGCTGCACGAGCCGCCCGTGCTGTTTCTTGACGAGCCTACATCGGGGGTTGACGCGCGCACCCGCAGGGACTTCTGGAAGCATATTTCGGCCATGACCACGGCGGGGGCTGCGGTGCTGGTGACGACGCACTTTATGGAAGAGGCGGAATACTGCGACCGCATCGCCCTGATTTATCGGGGAGCCATGATCAGCATGGGGACGCCCGACGAGCTCAAGGCCTCGTGCACCGGGGTGGAAGACCCCACGCTGGAAGAAGCCTTTATCGCCAGCATTGAAAAATACGACAGGGAGCACCCGCAGTAGCCGCGCTGGCTGATGGCCCGCGCCCCCCTATTGCTCGCAACAGGCGGCCAATGACTATGCAACGCAATATCTGGTTACGACAGCTGTTTGCCCTGGTGGGCAAAGAATTTCAGCAGATTGTGCGCGATCCTTCGTCCTATCTGGTGGCCGGGATTTTGCCGTTTATCTTTCTGCTGCTCTTTGGCTACGGCATCACGCTGGATGCGGGCGTGCTGCGCCTGGGCGTGCTGGACCAGAGCGGCGGGCAACATGCCCTGAGCCTTGCGGCCGACTTTGCCCACTCGCCCTGGTTTGCCACGCGCCCTGTGGGCAATATGGCGGAGGCCGGGCGTCTTATGCGCGACTCTGCCGTGCAGGGCGTACTTGTAATCCAGCAGGATTTTGACAGGCAGCTGGAGCGCGGCAGCGCTGGAGCCGTGCAACTGCTGGTTGACGGGTCGGAGCCGAACACGGCCCAGTATATCCAGAATTACAGTCAGGGGCTGATCATCTCATGGCAGCGCACGGCCCTGCCTGGCGGTACGGCTGCGGCTCTGCCCATCAATATCCAGCCCCGGTTCTGGTACAATCCTGCGGCCAAAAGCGTGCAGTTTCTTGTGCCGGGGGCCATCACGGTCATCATGACCCTCATCGGCACGCTGCTTACCTCGCTGGTGTTTGCGCGCGAGTGGGAGCGCGGCACCATGGAGGCCATGTTCGCCACGCCTGTCAGCCGCATGCAGCTGCTGCTGGGCAAGCTGATTCCGTACTTCTGCATGGGCATGTTCAGCATGGCCCTGTGCGCTTTGGCGGCGGTAACCCTGTTTGCCGTGCCGTTTCGCGGCTCTTTGTGGGTGCTTGTGCTGCTGGCGGCTGTATTTATGCTGAGCGCACTGGGGCAGGGGCTGCTTATTTCCGTGACTTTGCGCGGACAGCTGGTGGCTGCGGAGGCCGGGTTGTTTTCCGGCTTTTTGCCTGCCTTGCTGCTGTCGGGCTTTGTGTTTGACATCAACAGCATGCCCCCCGTGCTTCAGGCCCTGACGCGGCTTTTGCCCGCAAGATATTTTAACACCTGTCTGCGCACCATATTTCTGACCGGCGACGTGTGGGCGGTCTTTGCCCCCAGTCTGCTCTTTATGGGGCTGCTTGCCGGGCTGCTGCTGGGGCTTGTGTACCGTAACCTTGTCAAAAGGCTGGATGCGTGATGGCAAGGATAGCCCTTCCCCGTCTCAACCTGCGGCGCATGGCCACCATTGTGCGCAAGGAACTGCTGGTCTTGCTGTGCAACAAGGTCTCGCGCATGCTCATCATTGTGCCGCCGCTCATGCAGATTGTCATTTTTGGCTGGGCGGCCACCATGGAGGTGCGCAATGTGGACGTGGCCGTGCTCAACCGGGACAGCGGCAACTGGAGCCGCGAGATCGTGCGCAGGCTGCAGGGGTCGCACACCTTCAGCAGCGTGACCTTTCTGGATGGCGAGGCGGATATTCGCCCGACCATCGAGCGGCAGCAGGCATTGTTTGTCATGGTCTTTGACGAGGAATTTTCCCGCCGGGTGGATGCAGGTCTGCCCGCGCAGATGCAGGTGATTCTTGACGGCAGGCGCTCCAACGCGGCCCAGATCGCCTCGTATTATCTCGAAACCATCGTGCGCGGCATTGGTGAATCCACGCCCGCAGGGGCCGCCGCCCAAAGCGCAGCCGCACCCCGGCTTGATGTTCGCGTGCGCTGCTGGTTTAACCCCAATCTTGAATTTCAGTGGTTCTTTTTACCCAACCTCATCGGCATGCTGAGCTTTATGCTGGGGCTGGTGGTGACGGGGCTTTCCGTAGCGCGCGAGCGCGAGGTGGGCACGTTTGACCAGCTGCTGGTTTCGCCCGCCACGCCTACCGAGATAGCGCTTGCCAAGCTGGTTCCGGGGTGTCTGGTTGGCCTGGTGCACGGAACCATCTTTCTGTTTATCTCTGTTTTTGGCTTTGGCGTGCCGTTTACGGGCTCGCTGGTGCTGCTGTATGTGGCCATGCTGGTTTTTGCCATGGCCTCGGGCGGGGTGGGGCTTATGGTGTCGTCGCTGTCGGCAACGCAGCAGCAGGCCTTTTTGGGGGCCTTTACGGTGGGGGTGCCGTGCATCCTCATCTCCGGCGCAGTCACGCCGGTCATCAACATGCCGCCGTTTTTGCAGTACGCCAGCCAGCTCAACCCCATGCGCCATTTTACCACCATTGTGCAGGGCGTGTTTCTCAAGGACATCACCGTGGCGGCGGCTGCCGTCAACCTGGGCAAGATTGCCTGCATCAGCGCGGTGGCCGTGAGCGTTGCCGTGTGGATGTTCAAGCGCAAGGCCTGAGGGGAGGCCCCGGCGGTCAAAGCCTGCCGGGCGGCTGCCGGGGCGGGCGTCAGCTTTCGGGGTTTGCCGGGGGGGCTGCTGCTGGCTGCTGCTTGCGCGCGGGCGTCGGGGCCGGTTTTTTTATGGAAGAAACCACGGCACGGGGTGCACGGTGCGCTCTGCCCACAATAAGTGCAATAACTACGATAGAATAGAGATATCCCGTAAAGCCCACCAGCACTGTGGCGTTTTTGGCTATCCAGGTTTTGGGCGTGATGTCGCCGTAACCGATGGTGAGGATGGTCACGTAGCTGAAGTAAAACAGGTCGTTAACGGCCTGATCGCCCGTTCCCAGACCGTTGAATGAACCGGGATGGTAAAATTCGATGCCCAGAAACAAAAAATAGCCGCAATATCCGATAAGCAGCAGGCCGCATACCGCCGCGTAGACGATCTTGATGGTGATCATCTGCGCGTGCGCGATCTGCCGGAATACCTCAAACATGATGCTGCCAAAAAAGCACAGATAGAGCAGCAGCATTTCTTCCTTGAGGCTTTTGATAAAAAACAGATCCATGGCTCTGCCCACAAGCAGCAGCGCGCCAAACAGCAGGGCCAGCCGCAGGATGCGCGGCCTGAACTCAAAAAGAACCATGGCCGCCAGCAGCTGGATGGGCAGATAGATGGCCTGCGCGTAGCCCCGGTAAATATTGTCGGGAAACAGAATGTTCAGAACAAACACGCACCACAGCGAGAGCATGAGCAGTTCAAAACGGTGTTCGTAAAGGCGGGTGCGGAGTGCGCGAATTTTTAGCATATAATCCTCATCCCTTGCATACTACAGGCAGGCGGGCGGCTCGGCAAGCGCCAGCGCCGGACAGCGCTGTGGACAGACTGGCTGAAGCGCCGTACCCTGCGCCGATACGCGATTTTACGGAGAATGCCATGCTTCAAAGCTTTAGCCGTGCTTTTGCGCGGGCGCTGCCCCTGCTGTTGCTGGCGGTATGCGTCGCCGCGCAGGCCCACGCCGTGCCCCTGACCACAAAATACTACGGCCTTGACCTGCCGCAGGACTGGGTGGTGGTGAGCGGCCCGGTCAAGGTTCAGGAGGCTATACAGGTTGTCATGGGGCAAAAGGACCACAAAAGCTCGGCGCTTATCATCGTGGGACCCGCCAATGCCGGTGAAGCGGAGCAGGCCGCCAGGGGCAACGCCAAACGTCTGGGCGGTACAGCACCAGTGCTGCGCAACGGTCAGTGGGAATTTACCTTTGAGCAAAAGGGGGTAAAGGGCTACGGCATTGTGCGCGAGGATGCGCAGTCCAAACTTTTGCTCATGCTTGTGGTCAGCGGCGATCTGCGCATGGCCAGCTTTGTGTATAACATGCGCGGGCCGTATCGGGCCTTGATGCCCCAGCCCCCGCAGTTGCCCTGATTTTGGCGTAGAGCCCGCTTTCATCGGGAAATGAAGTTGATTCAACGGCGTGCGTATGGCTTTCGCAACTTCGAAAATTACCGATTGCGAGTGCGCGTTTTGTGCTGCTGAAATGGCTGGGGAATCGTTCAGAAACCTGTCGGGAAAACTGCCCGTTGAAGGGGCTTGCCCCCGTCTTTGGTGTAGACCCGGCTTGCCCCCGTCTTTGGTGTAGAGCCTTGAATGTCGGCTTTTTTGTACAAAAAAAGGACTTGCGGAGTATTCCGTAAGTCCTTTAATTCTTTGTGGAGCCCTTGATCAGGATTGAACTGATGACCTCATCCTTACCAAGGATGCACTCTACCGACTGAGCTACAAGGGCGTAGCAACGAAGAAAGCTTCTATCCTAACCGTTGTGGATCGTCAAGCATTCCTTCACAATTTTTTTCTTTTTTTAAAAACACGCAGGTCTTGGAATGCCCGGCCCCTTTAGTCGGTCAGCATTTTGTGGATAGCGCGGAACAGTGCCCTGCGGGCGTGCGGGGCGCTGTTGCCGGCGGCTTCCTTGCGCGCGGCAAGGGCCATGGTGCGCAGTTCGCCCGCCTCAAGCGGCTTTTCGCCTGCCGCTACGGGCGCGTCTTCCGCAGGCTGGGCGGCCTTTGGCCTGGTTGCCAGCAGGGTTTCCACCAGGTCTGTCAGCTCCTCCTCGTCGG
The DNA here is from genome assembly GCF_004801255.1 of Desulfovibrio desulfuricans. NCBI lineage: Bacteria > Pseudomonadati > Thermodesulfobacteriota > Desulfovibrionia > Desulfovibrionales > Desulfovibrionaceae > Desulfovibrio > Desulfovibrio desulfuricans. The sequence goes on from NZ_CP036295.1 coordinate 927,963, forward strand.
CGGAGAGCAGTCGGTCGCGCCACTGCTCGGCCTTGTGCAGGGCGGCGGTGGCGGCTGCGGAAACCTCGCGGCGCGCATCCAGCATCGCCCGAATGGGCGCGGGGTCGATCTCGCGCATGACGCGGCCGATAAACTGCATCTGACGGCGGCGGCCCTCGTGATCGCCAATGCGCGAGTAGAGCGTCAGCGCCTCCTTGAGATCGGCTGGCAGGTCAAGGCTTTTGACCTCCTGGGGTCCAAGGCGCGTCAGCTCCTCGCCCATGTTTTGCAGGGCAATGCTCTGACGTTTTTTTTCAGAGCGGCTGGGCGTCAGGGAGTCGAACCCATCCGCCTCGTCGCTGGATTTCCATTGATACTGATTTTTGCGCGGCATGCCGTCTCCGTCAGATGTAAATGCCCAGCAGCACGCCGATCAGCACGACCGGCGAAATGATGCCGTTGAGTGTAAAAAACGCCGTGTTCACGTGGCGCAGGTCCTGGGGTTTCATGAGCCTGTGTTCAACGAGCAGCATGACGCTGATGCCCAGCCACACAACGTACCACGGCCACGAAAGCCCGGCGGCAAAGCCCGCCAGCAGCAGAAATATGGACGTCATGGCGTGCGAAAAAGCGGCCACAGTCAGCGCCGTATCCGGCCCCAGCGAGGCTGGCACGGAATGCAGCTCAAAGGCCACGTCAAAGTCCATGTCCTGAAAGGCATAATAGATGTCAAAGGCAGCCACCCAAAAGGTCACGCCCCAAAACAGCAGCACCGGCGCAAGCCCCAGGCTCGTTGGGTTGACCGAAAGCCAGCCCGCTAGCGGTGCAAGCCCCAGAGTCGCCCCAAGCCAGAAGTGGCAAAGGGCCGTAAAGCGCTTGAGCACGCTGTAGATGGCTGCAAACAGCAGCGCAGGCACGGAGAGCCACAGGCATACGGTGTTGAGCGCTGCGCATGCGGCAATAAAAATAACGGCCATCAGCGCGCAAAAGGCCCAGGTTTGTCCCTTGCTGATGACGCCTGTAACCAGGGGGCGCTGCTGCGTGCGCGGGTTGTCGCTGTCAAAGGGCAGGTCGGCCAGCCGGTTGAAGGCCATGGCAAACGAGCGTGCCGCGATCATGCCGATGGTCAGAAAAACAAGGCTGCGGGCAGAGGGAAGCCCCCGCGCGGCCAAAAAAGCGCCAGCCCAGGCGTAGGGCAGGGCAAAAACAGAGTGCTCGATCTTGATCATCCGGCAGATGTCGCCAAACTGGCCAAAAGGCGTGGAAAGCCTCATGCCGGAGAGCGAAAAAAAACGCATGTGTTCTCCTTAACCGCCGCAGTCGGCGGGGTCGCCCTGCAGTTTGGCAAGGGCGTGGGGCAGGGCGGGCAGCACGGCGGCAAGGTTTTCCACAACGGCCTTGCGGCTGCCCGGCAGGTTGATGATGATGCTTTGCCCCAGCGTGCCTGCGGCCGCGCGCGATATGACCGCGTGCGGCGTTTTGGCAAGGCTGGCGACCAGCATGGCCTGTGTAAAGCCCGGCAGGGGCGTATCAAGCAGGGCGGCGGTGATTTGCGGCGTTATGTCCCGCGGCGAAAGCCCCGTGCCGCCGGTGGTGCAGATGATGTCAAAACCCATGCTCAGGGCCAGGTCGGTGAGCAGGGCGCGCAGCTGGGCCGGTTCGTCCGGCAGCAAAAAACCCTGGCTGTGGCACAGCGGCATGGCGGAGCCAATCATCTCGGCAATGGTCGGGCCGCTCAGGTCAAGCCTCTGGCCGCGTGCGCCCTTGTCGGAAAGCGTCACCCAGGCAAGGCTGTGCCCGGTCTTGCGCGCAGTAACTTCAAGCGGCCCCTCTGGCAGGTCGGTGAGCGCGGTCAAAAACAGGCACTGGGCAGCATGGGCCGCCTGCCAGGGTTCTTCTCCATTGCCGCCGAGGGCCGACATTCCCGGAGGCAGGGGCATCCAGGCGCGCCCGGTAACCTTGAGCAGGGCCGTGCCGCAGGCTCCGCAAAAACATGTGCCCACCCTCAGGTGCGGCACAGCCCACGGTTCGGGCGTCATGAGGCCGTGACTGCGGCAAAAATCTGTATCCGTGGCGGCGACTGGCAGCAGGGGCAGACATTGGCCCCGCTTGCAGGCGTGGACGTGCAGCAGGATATTCATACGTTGCTCCGAAGGGCTGACCGATGGGATGCTATCGGATTGGAGTGGGCAATAGATTATTGTAGCCGCAAGCGCAATGGGTTACAAGTCCGATACGCGCCCGGCTTGCGCGACCTGCGCGTTGTGAAGTTTTTTCTTTGCCTGCGCGCAGCCCTTGCTGCCCCGCGCGGGCGGCCCCCCCACGCTGCCGTGCAGCGTCATTTTCGTGTATCAAGGAGTATCCCATGAGTACCCGCAGCCAGGATCAGACCCAGGACCTGAAGGTTCTCGGCACAGGCCGGCTTCAGTCCCCGGAAGGCGGCCCCAGCGTAGCCTTGCTGGAGGCCTTTCCCAACTGCTTTCCCCAGCGTCCCTATGTGATCAGCATCAGCTTTCCCGAATTTACGTCGTTGTGCCCGGTGACCGGCCAGCCCGACTGCGGCACCATCACCGTGGAATATATCCCCGACGAACTGTGCGTGGAATCCAAGAGCTTCAAGCTCTACATGTTCGCCTTCCGCAATCACCAGTCCTTTATGGAAACCATCACCAACAATGTGCTGGAAGACCTGCGCACCCTGCTTAATCCGTGCTGGTGCAGGGTCAAGGGGCTGTTTGCGCCGCGCGGCGGCACGCGCATCCACGTGTTTGCCGAAACGTTCAAGGACGGCATGCCCGAAGAGCAGAACCGCCTTGTGCGCGAAGCCGTGGCCGCGTGGAAGTCAGAGCCTGATCCGCACCGTCCGTAGGCGCGTCTGGCGTCGCCCCCGGCGGTGATGGATGCCCTGAACTTTTGCAGGACTGCAACGAGGAACAATGATCGCTTCTGACAGCGGCGGCACACAAGGGCAGCGTAGCGAGGCCCCGGATGACGCTTCCGGCGCAGCCGGAAACGGCTCTCGGCCTGCGGGCGGCTTTGCCCGCACGGCGGCCCTGCTGGGCGGTTTTGCCCTTGTTTCGCGGGTGCTCGGGCTGTTGCGCGACATGAGCATGGCCTGGCTTGTGGGCGGCGGCGCTGCCGCCGACGCGCTGGTGGCGGCCATGCGCCTGCCCCATGTGCTGCGCCGCATGCTGGGCGAGGGGTCGCTTTCCATGACCCTGACGGCCAGTCTGGTGCACCTGGAGCGTCATAGCCCAGCCCCTGGGCAGGCCTTTTCGCAGGCTGGCCGCAACCGGGGCATGCGTTTGCTGGCCCGTGCCCTGGCCATAAGGCTGGGGCTTGTGCTGGCGCTGCTTACCGCGCTGGGGCTGGTTGCGGCGCCGTGGCTTACAGACGTGCTGGCCCCCGGTTTTTACGGGCCGGAGCGGCACGAGGCCATACATCTGCTGCGCATCTGCCTGCCCTATACGCTGGCGGCGGGCATGGCGGCTCTGGGTATGGCCCTGCTGCACAGCCTTGGGGTGTTCTGGCTGCCTGCGGCATCTCCCGCTCTGTTCAACATTGTTATTCTGCTGTTTGCGGCTGCGGCTGCGGTGGGTCTGCTGCCCGCCGCGCCCGCGCTGGCTGTGGGCATGCTGTGCGGCGGCCTTGCCCAGTGGTTTGCCCAGTGGCTGGCTGTGCGGCGGCTGTTGCCTGACCAGACAGACGGGCAGCCGGAGTGTCGAAATCAGCATGAAAATCAGGATCTGGCGACGCTGCGCGCGCGGGCGGCGTCCCTTGCCTGGGGCTGCCTGCGGCGTGTGCCCGCCGGGCTGCTTGGCGCCTCTGCCCCGCAGCTGGCCATGCTGGCCGCCATGTCGCTGGCATCAAGCCTGGGGCGGGGGCAGGTGGCGGCCCTCTATTATGCCGAGCGGCTTTTGGAGCTGCCCCTGGGCCTGGTGGGCGTGTGCCTGGGCATGGCCAGCCTGCCTACCTTGAGCCGGCTGGCAGCGGCAAGGGATTTTTCGCTGTTTTCTGTCCAGCTGGGCACGGCGTTGCGGCTGACCCTGCTGCTGAGCCTGCCCGCCACCGCCGGATTGTGGGCCGTGGGCCCGCGTCTGGTGGAAGGCCTGCTGCGTCACGGAGCCTTTGGCGACAGCGCCGCCTACGAAACGGGTCTGGCCCTGTGGGCGTACCTGCCGGGCCTGCCCGCCTTTGCGGTCAACCGTTCGCTGCTGGCGGCCTGCAATGCCCTGGGCGAGGCCCGGCGCACTGCGGCCAGCGCCGTTTGGGCCGTGGCAGCCACACTTGCGGTCGGGGCGGCACTGGTCCATAGTTTTTCGGGCAGCCTTGGGGTCATGGCCCCGGCTCTGGCTGTGAGTCTTGGTTTATGGCTGCAGTGCGGTTTTTTGCTATATGTGCTGCGCAGCGGCTTGAAAAGAAATTTTTTACACGCTTCTGCGGGCTGGGCCTGCCTGCCTGCTGCGGGCGCAGTAGCGCGGCAGCTGGCGGCTGCCGCAGTCACGGCTTTGAGCGCATGGCAACTGCTGGAGCTGCTGCGCGGGCGCGGCGTCTGGCTTGAGCTGGCTCTGGCCATCCTTGGCGGCGCGGCGGCCTGGCTGGCGTGCCTGCTGATTATGCGCGACGGCGATGCCCTTACGGCTGCCCGCGCAATGGTGTACCGTCTGCGTGGCAGACCCCACAAACAGTAAGGAGCGCGGGAACGTGTTCTCGCGGCAATGTATATGCCTCATATAAACCACGTTCTGCGCCGCAGGCTGGCCCTGATTGTATGGGCGGCCGCACTGCTGCTGTTTTTGCTCATGGGCTTGTGGAACGTCAACGAGGACAGGCAGGAGGCGGAAAACCGCCTCAGCAGCGAGGCCGGGCGCACGGCGGCCCAGCTGGCGGCCCTGCTGTCGTTGCCCGCGTGGGAGCTGGACGAGCTGGCAGCCCGCACCATTGTCATTGCCGCCATGGCGGACGAATCCATTTACGCCGTCAAGGTGCAGACAAACCGGGGGCTGCTGGAAGGGCAGAGGCGCAACTATCAGTGGGAACCCGTGCCCTGGGACGATGAAATTGCCGAAAACAGCGTGCAGGGCATGAATCCGCTCAAGATGGAAGGCCGCCCCGTGGGTTCGGTGGAGGTTTACCTTTCGCCTCGCCTCACGGACGAAGACCTTGCCCAGAAGGCCCGCCGGGAGGTGGCGCGGTTCTCCCTGTCCGCCGCGTTCTGCACGCTGGTGCTGCTGGCCCTGCTGTGGCACTGGGGCGACCTTGCCCGGTTGCGGCTTTTGCTGTTTGACCGCAGCCCGGGCCTTCTTGACGCGCCGGTTGCAGGGCGGGGAGATGCCCCGGCCAATACGCCGGGCGATGCCCCGGCCAATACGCCGGGCGATGCTTCGGCCAGTACCGCTGGCGGCGCGAGTTCTCCCACTGCTCCCGCAGTTGCCGACGGCAACGCCGCTGTGGCGGCAAGCCCGCAGGCCGTCCCCGCTGCGCACGTTGCCGCGCCCGCTCCCCAGAGCGACGGCATCACCGCCGGGGCCGTCATAAGCGCCGAGCTTGGGCATTCTTTTTTGCTGCGTCGGCCTGAAGCCTGGCGCATTACAGCAGGGCTGTTTGGCAGAACCTTTGCCCACGCGCCCAACCTGATGCTGCGGCTCTACGCGGCTGAAGACGCGGAAAACCTGTGCCGCCTGGGGCGGATTCTGGAAAAAGCCGCGCCCTGCGTAGGGGCGGAAAGGCTGACCTCTGCCGCGCACGCCGTACAGTGGGCCATTAATGGCGCGGATGCCGCATCTGTGGCGCGGACGGTGGAAGAGTGCGTGCTGGCGCTGCGCGAAGTGCTTGACGCGCTGGAAGTGCAGCCGCCTGCCAAGGAACGTAGGCCCTCAGTATAATTAGGGTGGAAGATAAGGAGAATATATGGGTTTTTTTTCAGCCATCAAAAAAATATTTGGCGGTGCCGAGGGTGCGGCCGCGCCTGAGACGCAGGCGGACATAAACGCGGTTGCCTCCGCGCCGGAAGGCGGACAGACGGCGCCAACCCCTGCGGACGCGTCTTCCGCATCCCAACCCCTTGCCGCCAGCCCCGCCGACGAAGCTCTTACCCTGCGCCTGCGCGAGGCGGAACCCCGGCTCTCCGTATGGCTTGGCATTGTGCTTGAAGACGTGGACGAGGCGGGCGATCTGCTGTGGCAGCGTCTGTCCTTTTTGCTGCGCGCCCTTGATGCGCCAGAGGCTGAAGCGCAAAATTTCGTGCGTGATTTTCAGGGCTGGCTCGCCCGCATGGATTATCGGCAGGTGGAGGAATTCCGCTCTGAACTCCAGTACCGGCTGGCTCTTGCCCTCGACATGGAAGATGAGGAGGACGAGCGCAACCGCCTGTTTCTCAAAATCAGTCAGGGGCTTTCGCGTACGCGTGAGCAGTTTGCCAAGGGGCTGGACGCGCTGTTTGCCGGGCATGGCGAGCTCAACGACGCATTCTGGGAAGAACTGGAAGAACTCTTTATCATGGCCGACCTTGGCTACGAGCCCTCCATCGAGCTGGTGGAGCGCCTGAAAGAACGCGCCCGCAAGGAAAAAGTTACGCAATCCGTCAAGGTGCGCGAGCTGCTCATGGCCGAGGTGGAAGAGATTTTTCGCGCGCCGCGCCGCATCGCAGCCGTTAACCCGCCTGAGGTCGTGCTGATGATCGGCGTCAACGGCGTGGGCAAAACCACCACCATTGCCAAGCTGGCCCATCGCGACCGCATGCAGGGCAAAAAGGTCATGATTGCCGCAGCCGATACCTTTCGCGCTGCCGCCATCGAGCAGCTGCAAGTCTGGGCCGAGCGCGTGGGGGCGCTGTTTCATGCGCGCACGGCCGGGTCGGACCCCGCAGCGGTTGCCTACGAGGCCATGGACCGCGCGCTGCAGGAAGGCGTGGACGTGCTCTATGTAGATACGGCGGGCCGCCTGCAGACCAAGGTCAACCTGATGGAAGAACTGAGCAAAATACGTCAGGTGCTGGGCAAAAAGCACGCTGGCGCACCACACCGCACCATACTGGTGATCGACGCTACCACCGGGCAGAACGCCCTTTCGCAGACCAAACTGTTCAAGGAGGCCGCAGGCATTGACGAGCTTATCATCACCAAGCTCGACGGCACGGCCAAGGGCGGCGTGGCCATTGCCGTAGCCATGCAGCACCACCTGCCCATCACCTACGTGGGGCTGGGTGAAAAAATGGAAGACCTGCGCCCCTTCAGCGGCGAGGACTACGCCCGAGCCCTGTTGGGCGCAAAGGCCGACGCCTAGGGCCAAGACCCTGGGCCGCTGCCCGTACAAAATTGCAAGCCCGGTCCAAGGGCCGGTAGCGGAGCATGCCATGAGAAGAGCGTTTATCTGTCCGTCCAAGTATGTGCAGGGTGAAAACGAACTGTTCAATCTTGGATATTTTGTAAGGCAGTACGGAACGTCGGCCCTGCTGGTCGCTACAAAAACCAGCGTCAAGCGCGTGCGCGAGGCGCTGGACGCCACAGCTGCCAAGTTTGGCGTTACCTTTGTGGAGACGGATTTTCAGGGCGAGTGCTCGCGCAACGAAATCGCCCGCCTGAGCGAGCTGGCCCGCAAGCATTCCTGCCACTGCACCGTGGGGCTTGGCGGCGGCAAGGCGCTGGACACGGCGCGCTGCGTGGCCGCAGGGCACGGGCTTATTGTGGTTCCCACCACCGCCGCCACCGACGCGCCCACAAGCCACTCGGCGGTCATCTACAAGCCCAGCGGCGAGATGGAAGACTACGCCTATTTTCTCCGCAACCCCGACGTGGTGCTGATGGACGTTTCCATCATTGCCGCCTCGCCCCTGCGGTATCTGGTTTCGGGTATGGGCGACGCACTTTCGACCTATTTTGAGGCGCGCGCCAGCCAGCGCTCGTGCGCTCCCGTCAACGCGGGGCTGCCCTGCGGCGCGCGCACCGGCGACTGCGCCCCCGCCAGAGGCACCATGGCCGCCCAGGCCCTCGCCGCCGCCTGCTACCGCACCCTGCTCGATGACGGCTACAAGGCCGTGCTGGCCTGTCAGGCCAAGCTGGCAACCCCGGCTCTGGAAAATGTCATTGAGGCCAATACCCTGCTCTCGGGCCTTGGCTTTGAGAGCGGCGGCCTTGCCGCAGCCCATGCCATCCACGACGGCCTCACCGCGCTGGAAGAGACCCACGCCTATCTGCACGGCGAAAAAGTGGCCTTTGGCACCCTGGCCCAGCTGGTGCTGGAAAACGCGCCCACGGAAGAAATTGACGAAGTGCTGGAATTCTGCACCTCCGTGGGCCTGCCTGTCTGCCTCAGGGACATCGGCGTTGTGGACATAAGCGCCGAAGACCTGCGCAATGTGGCCCGCAAGGCCTGCCTGCCGGAGGAATCCATCCACGGCATGCCCTTTCCCGTTACGGAAGAAAGCGTCGCCGCGGCCATTATGTCGGCGGACGCCCTGGGCAACGCCTACAGAAGTTAAGCGCAGTAGCGGATCAAACCCGCAAGGCTCAACTGGCGACAAAAAAGGGGGATTCCTGCTCAGGAATCCCCCTTGTGTTTGGCGTATTGTTGCTTGGCCGCTTATGCGGTGCGGAACTGCAGCTTGTCGTCTGCCGCGTCCACAACCACGGTCTGGCCGTCGCGAATCTTGCCGCCCACCAGCTCCTTGGCCAGCGGGGTTTCGACTGCCTGCTGCACGTAGCGCTTGAGGGGCCGCGCGCCGTAGACTGGGTCGTACCCGGCGTCGCCAATAAACTTGCGGGCCGCGTCGGTAAGCTCAAGCTTTATCTTGCGGTCTTCAAGCCGTTTGCGCAGGCGGTTGACCTGCAGATCCACGATGCGGGCGATCTGGTCGCGCCGCAGGGGCAAAAAGACCACGGTTTCGTCCACCCGGTTGAGAAACTCGGGGCGGAAGTGCGCCCGCAGTTCCTCCATGACCCTTTCCCTCGCGCCTTCCTTGAGCATGCCTTCGGCCGAGATGCCGTCCAGCAGGTGCATGGAGCCGATGTTGGAGGTCATGATCACTATGCAGTTGCGAAAATCCACCGTGCGGCCCTGACTGTCCGTAAGGCGGCCATCGTCCAGCAGCTGCAGCAGGGTGTTGAACACGTCGGGGTGCGCCTTTTCTATCTCGTCAAACAGAATGACGGAATAGGGCTTGCGGCGTACGGCCTCGGTAAGCTGGCCGCCTTCGTCATAGCCGACGTAGCCTGGAGGCGCGCCGATGAGCCGCGATACGGAGTGCTTCTCCATATATTCGCTCATGTCGAGCCGCACCATGTTGTCTTCCGTATCAAACAGGGCCTCGGCCAGGGCCTTGGAAAGCTCGGTTTTGCCCACGCCCGTGGGGCCAAGAAAGATGAACGAACCCGTGGGCCGCGCCGGGTCGGAAAGCCCCGCGCGGGCACGCAGCACGGCATCGGCCACTGCGGTAACGGCCTCGTCCTGACCCACCACGCGCTCGTGCAGCTGGTCGCCCAGGCGCAGCAGCTTTTCGCGTTCGGATTCAAGCAGCCGCGTCACGGGTATGCCCGTCCACTTGCCCACAATTTCGGCCACGTCGTCGGGGCGCACTTCTTCCTTGAGCAGGCGCGGCCCTTCGTTTTCGGCTCCTGCGCCGGATGCGGCAGCCAGCTTCTTTTCCAGCTCGAGCAGCTTGGAGTATTTGAGCTCGGCGGCCCTGTTGAGGTCGTAGGCGCGCTCGGCCTGCTCAATGGCAAGCTTGGTCTGCTCGATCTGCTCCTTGATCTGGCGCACATGGTCGATGGAGCCTTTCTCGCTCTCCCACTGTTTGCGCATGTTGGCCTGCTGCGCGCGCAGGTCGGCCAGCTCGTTTTCAAGCCTTTCAAGCCGCTCGCGCGAGGCGGCGTCTGTTTCGCGGCGCAGGGCTTCGCGCTCGATCTCAAGCTGCATGACCTTGCGGTTTACCTCGTCCAGGTCGGCGGGCAGCGAATCGATCTCGGTACGGATCATGGCCGCGGCCTCGTCGATAAGATCAATGGCCTTGTCCGGCAGCTGGCGGTCGGTGATGTAACGGTGCGAAAGGACAACCGCCTCAACAATGGCCGAGTCGCTGATACGCACGCCGTGGTGCACCTCAAAGCGCTCCTTGAGCCCGCGCAGGATGGAGATGGCGTCCTCCACCGTGGGTTCTTCAACCATCACGGGCTGGAAGCGGCGCTCAAGGGCCGGGTCCTTTTCAATATACTTGCGGTACTCGTCCACAGTGGTCGCGCCGATGCAGTGCAGCTCGCCTCGGGCCAGCATGGGTTTGAGCAGGTTGCCCGCGTCCATGGCCCCTTCGGTTTTGCCCGCGCCCACGATGGTGTGCAGCTCGTCGATGAACAGGATGATCTGGCCTTCGCTTTTTTCCACCTCGTTGAGCACGGCCTTGAGGCGCTCTTCAAACTCGCCGCGATACTTTGCGCCGGCAATGAGCGCGCCCATATCAAGGGCAAAGAGCTTGCGGCCCTTGAGGCCCTCGGGCACGTCGCCCTTCACTATGCGGAAGGCCAGACCTTCTACAATGGCGGTTTTGCCCACGCCAGCCTCGCCTATGAGCACCGGGTTGTTCTTGGTGCGGCGCGAGAGAATGCGGATAACGCGGCGTATTTCGGCATCGCGGCCAATGACCGGGTCCATCTTGCCCTGGCGGGCTGCTTCCACAAGGTCGCGGGCGTACTTGGTCAGGGCCTCAAAGGTGTCCTCCGGGGTTGCGCTGTTAACGCGCGCGCCGCCGCGCAGCTCGTCCATGGCTGCCACAAAGCGGGCACGGGCGATCTTGTATTCCTTAAAAACTTCGCCAAGGGGCGAGGAGGGCGAAACATCGGTAAGCGCGGCAAACAGGTGATCTACGCTTACGTATTCGTCCTTCATGCGGTTGGCTTCGTTTTGGGCGTCGCCCAGAATTTTCGCCAGCCGCTGGGTAATCATGATCTTGTTGGGATCCATGCCGCCGCCGGAGACCGAGGGCCGCTTGCGCAGGGCTCCTTCAATGGCCACGCTGAGGGCCTTGGGCTGCACGCCCATTTGCTCCAGAATGCGGGGCACGATGCCGTTTTCCTGCTGGGTGAGGGCCAGGGCGAGATGCTCGGCATCCGTCTCCTGATGGCCCATGCCTGCGGCAATGCTTTGGGCCTGCCCCACGGCTTCCCTGGCTTTATCCGTAAATTTGTTGATGTCCATAAGCTTCCTCCACCTTGTCCGCGCAAGGGCGGACGAAATGTATTTGGGGGCCGGGAGTCGGCATGCGCTCTACCGGCTAGTCTTCTTCAAAATGCTGCAACCGTTGCACCCTGCGCTCCAGGGAATCAATGCGCTCCAGCAGATCCACGATGATGGTGCCGCCAAGCACGGGCAGCTCAAAATCACAGCAGATGCGCTCAAGCTTGCGCACGCGGTAAATATCCACATCGCGAAAAAGGAAATTCTGCGCCGCGCTGGTGCGGGCTTCAATCCAGCCGAGGCCCAGCAGTTCCTGTAGCCTCTCGGGCGCAATGCCCGTGGCTTCAATAAACTCCTGCCAGACCATGACCGTTGAAGGCACGGGCAGTGAAGATTTTTTTGGGGTCATGCTCATTTGTGTCCTCCACCAGTAACCGTATCGGTTGCCGCCTGCGGCGGCGCCGCTGGAATACGCATGCAAACCCTGTGTGCAGCCGCCGGACGACTGTCTGGTGCTCCTTATGAGCGGGCCTTGAAAGCCGAAACCTCGGCCAGCTTGGTCCACAGGTCGCGCTCTTCGTCCGTAATCTGGGCGGGAACCCGGATCATGACTCTTGCAAGCAGGTCGCCGCGTTTGTCGCCCGCTCCAAGGCCCTTGCCGCGTAGGCGGAACTTGCGCCCGGAGCTGGAGCCAGCGGGAATCTGCATCTCTACGCTGCCTTCAAGGGTCGGAACCTCAACCCGCGCGCCAAGTGCGGCCTCCCAAGGGGCCAGTGCCAGGTCGCACTGCAGGTTGTCGCCGTCCATCTTGAAAACCGCGTGGGGCAGGTAGCGCACCCGCAAAAAAAGGTCGCCCGGCGTGCCGCCCGGCACAGGGTCGCCCTGCCCGGCGAGGCGCAGTTTGGCCCCCTCGCGGATGCCTGAGGGCACATTGACCTCAAGGGTTTTTGTGCCTGCGGGCATGGTGATGGAGACCGAACGCGGACCGCCGCGCAGCACTTCCTCCAGGCTCAGCGCCAGCTCCGCCTCCACGTCGCGGCCGCGCCGCTGACGGGCGGAAAACCCGCCGAAGGGGTCAGGTCCAAAATTGGCCCCGCGCCCGCTGGCCTGCCCGCCAAAGGGGCCGCCATATTGACCACCAAATTGGCCGCCGCCTCCAAACAGGGTTTCAAAAAAGTCTGAAAAGCCTGAACCGTCAAAATTTTTGCCGTTGAACGTAAAATGTACATTCTCAAAGCCCGGTTCACCCTGAAACTGCTGGCCGTGCTGCCAGTTGGGGCCAAGCTGGTCATACAGTTTGCGCTTTTCCGGGTCTTTGAGCACTTCATAGGCTTCGTTGATTTCCTTAAACTTCTCCTCAGCCTGCTTGTCGCCGGGGTTGAGGTCGGGGTGGTATTTGCGGGCAAGTTTTTTGTAAGCCTTGGATACCTCCTCGGCCGTCGCTCCGCGTTCCACACCCAGAAGTTTATAATAATCCTTGTACGATACTGCCATGATGCGTGCTCCCCCGTCGGCTCGTTTCCTTGACGTGCGTTCAGATTACACCTGTTCGCACCGTCTGCCCATAAAAAGTAATGTCAGGCCGCGCGTCGTCAATAGGTAAATGCCGTGTTTTTATCTGGCATTACGCAGGGGTTTCCACAGATATCAACAATAAGGCCCCAGCTGCCGCAAATGCGACGGCTGGGGCCTTATTGCGGCGGGTGGCGCTGTCTACGGCAGCAGCGGCCCTCGGGAACCAATGGTGTAAAAATTACGGCCGACGCGCGTCGCGCCGTTGAGCAGGGTGCTGCTCAGGCCAAGGTAGTCGGTATCCGCCCGCGACCCCGCAAAGTCGGCGGTAGATGCCGCCTCTGCCGACTGGTTGCGCAGGCTCCAGGCGCGCATGTCTTGCATGTGGGCTCTGCTTTGGCCCTGTTGCTCGGCGGAGAGGGCGTCCAGCTCGCCTTTCTCGGCGGTGTCCAGATTTTTATCCAGGGCGGAGCCAGCATCGGTCTGCGCTCCTGAGGCCCCGGCCTCAGCGCGTTGCGAGCCTATGATGCGGGCGGCCTCCTGTCTTTTGGCCTGAGCCGCTTCATAGCCCGCGCGGCGCTCCTGCCGGGCTGCATCGTCCGCAGCCTCGGCGCTCAGCTCGGCCTGTTGGGCGTTGTGGGCCGCCAGCTCCGACTGGTATTCCTCCTGCTGGCGGCGGTTTTCGGCCTGCTGCACTGCGCCTGCCGTTCCGGCTGCGGCCCCGGCAAGGGCCACTGCGGCGCTGATCATGGCGGCTGTGCTGGTTGCTATGGCCATTGGGTCTCCTCCTGTCTGTCCGCTGCGGCAGTGTTGGCCTTGAGCCGCAGCGTCTTGTGCCAGATGGTTTCTGTGGGTTGTGCCCCAAGGCGGCGGTAGAGCGCATGGCATGGGCGGGAGGCTGGCGAGCTGTATTGCACAAGTTCCACCCCGCGTGCGGCAAGGGCCGTCTCCGCATGACGCAGCAGCCGCAGGGCAAACAGACCGCCGCGTGCCCAGGGGGCAAGATACAGGCCGTCCAGCGCCGCCAGCAGGGTTTGCTGGCGGTGGGGGCAGGCCACCAGCGTAAAGGCGGCGTAGCCTGCCAGCGGCCTGCAACTGCCTGGTGTTTGCGGGATGCTGCCCCGCCCCTGTAGCGCGTGGTTGCCGTCGGCGGCTGGGCCCTGACTGTCCGGGCACGTTGCCGCGTCAGTATGGCCGCGCGCTGCGCTGATATGCAGCATGCCCAGCCTTTCAAGGGTAGCGTAGCGGGTATGGTCAAGGGCGTAGGTTTGCTGCCCGTGCAGGGGAGCCTCCACTTCGTCCCAGTGCGCAGCCGCCAGATGACTGGCCTCGTGCGCCAGCTGCGAAAAGGTTTCTGTTGCAATGGTCAGCATGCGTGCTCCTTGCTGGGGCGTAACGGGTTGATTCGTCAGGCAAAGGTGATATCCAGCGTGAGCGCCAGAATGCGAAATGGCAGGGGCCGTTGCTGCACAAGCCAGATGCTCGCCTGATTGTCCCATCCGCCGCAGGGGGCGCAGGCCAGATCGCCGGAAAAAGGCTGTACGGCCTCTGACCAGCGCTCCGGCATAAAAGGCAGGTCGTACAATTCTGTGCGGCTGGGGCCGTACTGGCCGCCCACGCTGCGGTAGAGTCGCAGCGAGCATGAACCGTAGGCGCGTCCGTGCGCCAGAGTTGTGCCAGAGGTGAGGTCGCTCTCTACCGGCAGGGGCGAAAGCACGGAGACATAGGGCAAACCGGCCTGTACTGCCGTGGCGGCGTAGGGCAGCTCTATGCGTCCCCCGCGCACCACGCAGCCTTCAACCGGGCTGCCGTCGGCCAGCACGGCCAGCGAGCAGCCTTCCAGGTGTTCGAGCCCGGCCACTTCCCTGGTGGGAGAGGCGGCGCGTATGCTCAGGCCGCAATCCACAAAATAGGCGTCGGCAATGGGCTGGCTGTCTGTCCAGACCGGGGCCAGCCGCTCAAGAAAATAGCGTGTCTGTCCCGCTATCTTTCGCTGCACCACCATGGCCAGCGCATCCCCGGTCTTGTCGGCCACAGCCGCCACTGAGAGCACCTTGCCGTCGGTGATGTGGCGCGACCAGCCCCAGATGTCGTGCTCCTTCATGTAGGTAAAGGCCAGCAGCAGGCCGTCGTCGCGCACGCACCAGATGGTTGAGCCTGGCGTCTGCTGGTAGGCCCACTGCTTGACGGTGTGGCCCTCAAACAGATGAGGCGCAAGGATGGAAAGGTCGTTGCCCGCGTAGCCGTCTTTTTCGAGTGAATAAAAAAGGTCGCGCACGCGCGAGCCGTGGCGCTGCACGTGCAGCACAGAATTGCCGATGATGATGGGCGCAAGCCCCGCGCTGCCCCAGTACGATTGGGCCGTGATGCTGACCTTTTGCGGCGTTATGGCCGTGCCGTCGCCGCCGCTTGCCTTGTACTCGCTGCCCGCCGTGCCCACCAGCAGATCGCCGAAGCTGGCGACCCATGTGACGGAATCGATGGAGCCGGAGGCAATGAGGTATTCCACGGGGTCGTCGTCCTGCAGCGGACGTGACTTGCGAAACGACTCAAAATCGCCCGTGCGCGACATGTAGAAAGCCTGCGGCGTGGCAGGCGTTGCGGCCAGCACCATTCGCTGCTGGTGAAAGGCCACCACGCCGGGATTGTTGCCGTCGGCAAAGGGATTCCAGTCTTCGCCGGGGGTGTCGGTGGTGTCGGCTTTGTAGTTCTGATCGCTGAAGCTGGTGGAGGACGATACGCCGATAAAGCCAAAATAGCCCGCTTCTTCACGGTAGATGTTGTATTCTGCCGCGCCGTCCACGGCGGACCAGCTTATGTTTGTGCTGTTGCCCACCACCCAGTCGGATGGGTGGCGCGCCGAGAGGCACTCCCCGGCGGGGGATGCCAGCGACTGCCTGCCGTTGGCGTCCACCGCCGTCACCTTGTAGCGCAGTGTGTAACTGCCGCCGCTGCCCGTAAACGACAGGCTTGGCGCGGCGGGCGCGGGCAGCGAGGTGTTGAGCTCCACCTGCTCTAGACTCCAGGCGTAGGAGCCGCCTGCGGCCTCGCGCCGTATAATTTTGTGCAGGGGGTAGGCCGGGTGGGCCAGGTAGACCACGTCGCCCACCTGTGCGTGGCAGATGGCAAGCAGATCGTCCGCCGCATAGGGCGTGGCAATGACGCCCGCGTCGGTAAACCCCTCGATGGTGGCGATACGCAAGGTTTTTTGGCCCAGTACGAGAACAAAATTCTGCGAGGGCAGAGCGCTAAAGCTGAAGGGCAGCAACACGGCGCTGGCGTCAAGCTCGGCCAGAAATTGGGTTCCGGGCCTTCTGGCCACATCGCCGTGCAGACCGGGCAACATGTTTTCCATGCAGGCAACGCAGTTGCGGTAGCGGGAGAGGTCGTATCGGGCTGAAAGCGTGGGCGCGATTTCGCCGCCGGTAAAGTTTTGCAGGGCTACGCGCATGGCTGCTCCGCCTGTGGCTTACTTGGGGCGGCAGGCCATGGCGTCGCCGCACCGCCCCCGTCCCACGGCGCGCCGGGTTGCTCCGGCAGGGCGCGCAGGGCGGCGCGGTAGGCTTTGACCTGCGCCAGCGTCTCCGCCCCGATGGGGTAATCGGGCAGCAGCATCTTGTCCGTATCAGCAAGTCGTGCATCACGATCCGCGCGCAGGGTGATGAACTGCGCTGCAGTTGTGGCCGAGGCATGTGCTGCGCACAGCTCGCCCCACGAGGGCTTGGGGCGCTCATCCTCCCACGCTGCGGCGTCCCATGCCTCCTGCGTGCCCGCCGTTACCGAGCCGCCAAACTGCCAGCCGGTTCCCAGCTGCTCAAGGGCTATGCGAATGTCGATTACATTTTCCATATGCGCAGCTCCGAGAATACTTCGTTAATATTTGCCACACCTGCGGCGAATCCGAGTCCGTATGAACTTATTGCGCTGCCTGTGTACATTCTGAGTTCAATTGTCGTTTGCGCCGCCAACGTAAATTCGCCCTCCACTTCTGGGCAAACGTAGCCATAGTACGACTGATTTGCAGTCATGGAGTTTCCATGCAGCAGATATGCAGCGTTTGTAGCATCGTATATTGCGCACCGGGTATTTGACGCGGCGTACGCCGGAGCTTTGCCCCGCACATAATACCGTCCGGCAGGGAGTGTAACCCTGTTGTTCGCCAGCGACGCGCCACTCTGGCTGTTGTTTTTTACCGTGTTAAGGTCGCGTGTTTGCCACGCGGCAGCAGCGGACGTTCCCCCATGCGTTCCCGATGCCTTTTCATCCCTGACGTACAGGTACAGGCCAATCGCGTTGCCCGTGGCGTTGCTCAAATCCACGTTGGCCTTGCCAGCGAGCGCAGCCATGTAGTTCGACCAGTCGAACACGCTGGCGCTGTTCTGCGCACTGGCGAGAACCACAAAGTGCCGCAGGCGCACCTGCTCGTCGGTGACGGTGGTGGAGTTGCCGTAGATGGCATTTGCCCCAGAGGCATCGAAGGCCAACGCATAGGCTGCAGCAGTGGTGCCCCCTATAATATTGGCGACAGCACGCCCTTTTTTGAAAACGCCTGTGGGGGCTCCACTTGTCCAAAAAAAGCCAACGTCCCCCTCAGCCGCACCTCGTGATGCATCACCCGTAAGGTTTGGCAACCCTGCCTTGTAACTTTTTCCAAGCTCTGCGGCGCTGGCGGCCTGCGTGATGCTGTCGCCGTCCTTGAGCAGGGGAACCTTGAATTTCTGGTTATCAGCATCCAGCGCAAACCTGGCGCAGTTGCCCGTCAACCCGACCTGTGTGGCCCATGCGGCGTATGTGCACGTGAGCAGTTTTCCGCCAGCAAGATAGGCGTCATACAGGTTGGGGAACTGCGCCCGCGTGTACTCGCCGCCGTTGGCCGGTACGCAGCCGTTAGGCACGTAGCCGTCGGCGCAGAGCAGGGTTTGTATGCTGCCGATCAGGGTTGCGGCTACTGCGGCAACACCGGTTTCCACAGCATCCAGGCGGTTGTCCTGCTGCGTGTTCATCTGCTCCACCGCATCCATGCGCGGGGCAATGCCGCCCGAGGCGGCAGCGGCATCCTCTGCAGATTGCGCCGCCGCAGCGGCGCTCAGTGCTGCCGCGGCGGCCTGCGCCGTGGCAGCGTTTACGGCGTTGGCTGCTGCTGTCTGCACTGTCTGCGCCGCCGTGTCTGCGCTGTTGGCGGCCGACGTGGCGCTGGCCGCTGCCTCCTGCGCGCAAACCGCAGCCGCTGCGGCATGATGCGCCGCCTCGTCGCGGCTGCTGTACACGGAGCGCACCACATCTTCGGGCGACTGGTCGCTGGTGGCCGGCAAAATGACGGCGCGGGTAATTTTTTCGTTGAGCTGCTGCAATTCGGCAGTGGCCTGATCGAGCCCGTCCTCGATCACCTGCGGATCAAAGCGCGAGGCCGAAACAAGGTCTATGCCCTGGGCAAAGGGCATGTCGCGCATGATGGCCAGCCGCCAGCCCGCGGGCAGCGGCGCGCCCTCGTGCAGATAGGTCAGCGTGCCGCCGCATTCGCCAAGGCTTGCCGTCCAGCCCTGCGCCGCAGCGGTGAACCCGTCGGGAGAAGTGACGCTGACGCTGAGCTGGTCTGTGCTCCAGACCTTGAAGGCAAAAGGAAAAGCCGTAGCCGCCCCGTTGCCTTGGTACACGGCGCGGCTTGGGCTGTAGGGCAGGGTCATGCCTGACTCCTTGCTGGGTTAAAGGTGTTGCTGCGCCTGACTCAGCGCGCGGCAATCCAGGGGTCTTCCGTAGGGCGGTCGCTGCGCTCCGAGGCGGCGGCGCTGCGGGCCGGGGGAAGGCTGTCGGCATAGAGCTGCTCCAGCTCGGCGGCCTTCTGACTGCTGCCCTTGAGCAGCGGCGCGGCGATGAGGGCCGCCAGTTTGCGCGAGAGCATGTGCGCAAACAGGTCGTCAAACAGGCGGCTGTTGCGCACATCCTCGGTGTACAGGGCGAGGGCGCGCGCCGCGTCGGTAAGCAGCAGCGAGCCGTCGCCAGCCGCGTTCTGGGCCAGGCAAAAGGGACGGGAGGCGATACCCTCGTGGCGCACCTCATGCACCTTGAGGCAGTCGTCGGGCAGGGCGTAGGCAAAGCGAAATTCCGGTGCGTAGCCGTCGGGCAGCGGCACAAGGGGCATCCAGGCCCGGCGCTGGGCAAAGCTCCAGGGAAAATCCCGCAGCACCTGCCGCCTGGCGGAATCCCAGTACAGGCGGCACTGCAGGGCTTCGGGCGTATTTTCCTGCTCGGAGGCAACGCTGCGCGTACCCAAAAAACCAAGCGCCCGGTTCCACACGCTTATCTGGCTGATGGTCATAACGAATCCTGTGCTGAAGTGGGATGACCGCAAACCTTCCGGGAGGCAGACCAGCCCGGAAGGTTTGCGAAGGCGCGAGAGCAGGCTACCGCCTGCGGAAGGCTAGCCTGCCATGATGGCGGGCTCGTAGGGCAGGTCTTCCTCACGGGTAAGGGCGGCAAAGATGCGCCCGGCGCTGACGGTTTTGCCCACTACCGGGGTAAGGGTAAATGAAAGCCGCAGCCAGCCGCGCCGCGCGCCCTGAGGCAAAAAGCGCAGGTAGGGGCGGGCGCCCAGGGCAAGGCCCGGAGCTTCAGCCGTGTTGGCGATGGTCACGCTGGCGTCGGCAACGGCGGTCCAGGGGCCGTCGGCGCTGTCGGACTGCTCCATGCTGATGGTCAGGCCCTGCGTCTCTGCGGGCAAGAATGCCTCGGTGACAGACAGGCGCAGGGGTATGGGTTCCATGCGGCCCGGAATTTTAAGGCCGGTGAGGGGCACAGGGTTGCCTGCGGCGTTGGCGGTAAGGGGGCCTTCAAAAAAAACGCTGTTGCGGTCAATGATGGACATGGTGGCTCCTTTGACTGACGTTTGGGTAAAAATTGGGGGCCGAAAGCGTGATGTTTTGCGGGGCAGAGGCTCTGGAAACCTCTGCCCCCGCTCATGACCCGTGCGCTACAGCACGGCCTCGCTGGAGAGAATGGCGTCGCACTGGCGCACAGGCCGGCCATGCAGCACGGGCACGGCCTTAGAGTCGAAAAATTCGCCGTACTGCAGCTGCACGTTGCCCGCGTCGGAATTCTGCAGCTCAAGGGCGGTGAGCACGTCGGCATTGGCGTACCACACGGCCTTTTGGCGCAAATGCTGGGGCATGAGGTTTTTGGCTTCGATGGTCAGCTTTTGCAGATCCACAAATCCGCTCTGCCCCTTGCGTTTGCCAAGCGCGGACACCGGCAGGTTGGCAATGCGCACGATGCCGCGCCAGTCGCGCACCGCAAGGCCGCAGCGCCAGTTGTACTTGTCGCCCACCACCTGATATTTGCGGCCATCCGGGTCCTGGGCCATGTAGGTTTTGAGGTCTTCGTGCGAGAGGCCGCCGTTGCTCTCCTTGGGGTAGATGCCGTGCACCGACTGCGCACCCCACGAAATAAGCCACAGCGAGGTGCAGCCGTCGGCGTCGCGCCCGCCAGCATCAAGCACGTTTTTGGCGTCTTGCGCCGGATAGCGCATGGAAAGACCGTTGAATTCGTCGGGGTTGATGTTGCTGTTGCCATAAAACAGCGTGGTGGCGACCTTCTGGCGCATGGCCTCGGCAAAGGCCACGCCCTCGCTCATGCGAAATACCTTGTCGCGGCTGCCGTAGAGGCGCAGCTCTTCCACGTCCAGCTCCATGATGGCCTCAAGGATGCCGCAGCCTTCCTTGACCTGGCTCCACTGCGACTTGGAGGGCGGCGTGCCCTGATAGAGCCTGCGCCAGTAAACTTCGGGCAGGCCTGTGCGGATGCGGGTGAGGTGGCCGTCGCTCTGGTTCGATTCCATCCAGAGCACATCGTCCATGATGTCGTTGGTCTTGTTCATCAGCTCGATGATCTGCCCGGCCTTGTCGCCGCGGTAGAACTGTTCCATTTCAGCCAGGGACACCACCAAACCCATGGAATTAGCCATAATACCCTCGTGTGTTAGTGCTTTTTGCAATGTGCGTCAGTGAAAGCCGCGTTGCGGCGGGTACTGCTCAGGCCCTGCCGTTGCGCGAGCTCCAGCCCGCGTACATGCGCTCCTCAAGCGGCGGCATGCCGCCGCCCGCCTGCCCCTGCACCAGCCCGTCCTCCATGAGGGCGTCGGCAAGGCGGTTGAAAAATCGCAGCACGTCGGGGTTGTTGCCGTAGCCCGTCTGCTCCAGCAGCTGACCAATGCGTTTGCCCTCGTCAAAGCGGTCAAGGGCAAGCTGGGCGCGGGCAACAGTTGCGGGCAGGTTTGCGCCGCCCAGCTGCGGGTCTTCCGTGACCTCCTTGCGCCACTGGCCGAGCTGTTGTTGCCAGTGCTGCCGCTGGCTGGCCTCGTGCTCGCGCAGGCGCAGGGCAAAGGGGTCCTCCTGCGGGGGCTCCTGGCCGGGGGTTGCCTCGCCTTGGGGCGGGGTCTGCTGCGCTGGTGCGGGTGCGGAAGCGTTGCTGGCGCTGTTGTCCGCCGTTTCATGTTGCGTGTCGCCCGCCGGGGCAGTGTCGCCCTGGGGCATGGCAAGGTCAGAAGGTGCTGAGATCATGTGCGTCGTTCTCCTTGGTTTGCAGCAGTAAGGGGAGGTGGCCGGGGTTGGCCTGTTGCAGCAGCCGCATAAGGCGCATGCCCACCATGCGGCGGCCCTCGGTATAAAAAAGTCGGGCGCTTTCCGCCTGCTGGGGCGCGTCGCCCACATCCTCGGCGTAAAAGTTGCGGCACAGATGCAGCAGCCAGCGCAGCAGCAGACGGCCCTGAGGCGTGTCCATAAGCCCGTCCACCGCCATGCGCATGGCGCGGTCGAGGGCGACGGCCTGACTGGCTGGCTTTGAGGGATTTTTCGCCTGTTCGTATGGGGCAAAAACGTCCATCAGGGGGGCATCCATCAGCAGCTCCTTTTGGGCTGGAGCTCATGCCCGGCCCCCGGTGCGGGGGGGGTAGCCAAAGCATTTTTTCTGAAGGCTGGCGGTTCAGGCCGCGCCTGCTGCGCAGGGGCATCCTTAGTGGCATCATGCGCGGCAGAGCCCGGCCATGCGCGGCGCAGCAGCCGCGCAAGAGCGTCAAGCACGCTGCCCTGGCTGCCATCGGGGCCGGTCAGCGTGCTTTGTGAAAGCTCGCGCACCATGCCCACGCCTTTTTCCACAGCCTGGGTTACTGCCTGCGCCTGCGCGGCCTCGGCCCGGGCGTTACGCAGCTGCGCGCGTTCCTCCGCCGAGCGCGTGAGGCTCACGGGCAGGCCAAGGCTTTCGGCATAATTGTCCAGCAGGTGATCGACGTTGAGGGTGTCCAGGGCTTCCGGCCAGGCAGCCGAAGCCCTGAGTGTAAGGGCCAGGTACTGATCCGCCGCGCTGATGCCCACGAGCTTTTGCGCCTGGGCCAGCAGCGACACAAACTCCACCCTCAGGCGACGGCCAGCCAGTTCCGGCGGGCAGGGGGGCAGCATGTCGAGGTCGCGCATGCACTCAAAGGTGCGGTCCATCAGCGGGATAAACAGCTCGTCGTGCAGGCGTTCCAGCACCGGCCCCACAAGAATGAGTTTTTCTTCTTCCCTGGCGGCTATTTCGCTGGCGGTAACGCCGCTGCGCCCGTCCAGAATGAGCTTGAACAGATCGTTGTAGAGCCCCTTGCGTATTTGGTCCTGCACCGATTCCATGGCCTTGCGGGCTGTGGCCAGATCGGGGTTGATCTGCAGCAGGGGCGTGGCCGCCTGGGGGCTTTGCCCCGGTGCGCTGTCCACATAGTTGACGCCGCCGGGCGTCAGGTCGAGACCCACGGAGCGCAAGCCTGCCGCCACGCTCATGGGCGGGTCCACGGACTTGTGGATGGCCTTGAGCGTTGTGACGCCCATCTGCTGCAGCATGCGGCAGTCGGGCAGGGAGTCCATGGCGGGCGAGCGCCCGTACACGTCGTTGCCCGCCACGTCCCAGCGCGGCCCAAAACCGGGAAACGACCGAAAACCCGAAACCCGCAGAGCCTGACGGTTGCCGTCGCGCCCTTCCAGCCAGTAGACCGAGGCCACGGGCATGCGGGCCGGGTCTTGCTGCGATAGGCGCTCAATTTCGCGCGGGTATACCGCCTGGATGACGTTGCGCCTTTCTTCGGGATTACGCCGCGCCGCCTCCCTCAGGGTGTCGGGCATGGCCTCGGGGCCGAATGCCTGGGTGATCTGGCGCAGGGTCATGGCGCTACGGCGAAAAACCGTATCCACCCTGCGCGCGGCGTCGCAGTCGAGGGCGTATTCACCGGCGCACAGAGGGATAAATCGAAATCCATGCACGGGGTCGGCCAGTTCAAAAACAAAGGCGGTGCCAAAGGTGCCCAGCTCTCCGTACAGGGTGTGCATGGCGTTGTAGAAGTTGGAACGCTGAAAAACCGAGCGCATGCGCGTGGCGACTTCGTCGAGCCATGCCTGACCCGCACGGCTGCGGGCAAGCTCCACATCATCAAGGCTCAGGCGAAACCACGGGCGCGCGGGGCTGGTCAGCCCGCCCTGCAGGCCAGCCGCCAGAGTGCGCATGGCCAGAATGCCCGTGGCGTCCACAAGCCCCCGGTTGAGCATGGGGCCTTCTTCCGTCGCATCCGTCTGCGGGTTGAGCCGGCAGCGGGTGGGCAAAAAATGGTCCGCCAGACTTTGCCATGCTGCGTCCCATGGGGCGCGGCGCTGCAGCAGGGCATCGTGACGGCGCGACAACGCCTGCACGTCCTCTGGGTTTTGGTCTGCTGTCCGGGCGTCCGGCTTTGCCGCAATATCGGGCGAGTCGGTCATATTACTGCCCCAGCAGGGTTTTGGTGGTGGCGTCTCCACGGCTGAGCGGGCTTGTGTACACCGAGCCGTTGATGCCTGCGGCCTTGGCGGCCTTGTCCTTCTGGTTTTGACGCGCCGCCGAGGCGGCCTCGGTTACGGGTTTTTCCACTTCCGGTTTGGGCACGGGCGCAACTGCGGGCACGTCGGGCGTGCCGCCTCCTCCAAATCCCATGATAGGCTCCTTGCGGCTAAGGTTGTTGAAGATCACAGTCGTCGGCTGCTGTCAGATATTGCGGCGTGCAGAGCACCAGCATGCCGTCGACCCACGACCTTTTGCGGGCGTGCAGACATGCTCCGGGCAAGCGCCCCAGCAGGCGAAAACCGCAGCTTTCGGCCAGACGCCACGCGTGGCGGTTGGGGGCGGGGCACAGACCCATGACGGCAGAGCAGTCAAGGTGCTCAAAGGCCCAGCCCAGAACTCCGCGAGCCATGGGGACAGCCAGACCCGCCGTCTGGCGGAAGGTCGTGAAGTCAAATTCCCACACCCGCCCGCGCCGGGGGCTGAACATGGCGCAGGCCAGCAGGTGCGCTGGATCTGCAGGGGTTGCGGCGGTCTGCCCCCTGACAGTGGCGTAACAACCCGCCAGTACGCCGCGCGTGGGTGCGGTAATGTCCTGCCATTGAGCAAGCGAGGGGCTGGCCAGGGAACTCATGGCGCAGGCTGTGAGCCCCTCGGCCTGCATGCGGAGAAACACCGCGTCGCGGGCGGGTTGATCCGCAATGGGCGCGTAGCAAAAGCGCATCAGTTGCCTCCAAAAAAATCATAATTGGTGCGGGCGCGGCGAGCGCCGGGGGCTACCTCCTGCTGCGGGCGAAAACCAGTGACGGCATAGCGCAGGGCGTCCGCCGCGTGGCTGGCCCAGTCGTGCAGAGGGCCAGAACCCGCCTGCTCGCCCTGGGCCGCGCCAGCCCGCCAGCGGCGCCGGTAAGCACGCAGGGCCTTGAGCCCCCGGGCGCAGGCCGCCGCATCAAACCAGAATCGCGGCAACTGCCTGCGCAGGGCGTCTATGCCGTCGGCCAGCGACAGTGCCGGAGCCATGGTAAAACGGATGCCCAGCCGGGCGGCGCTCTCCCACCTGCTCTGGCCCGTACCCAGCTCGCGCACGCGGATGTCGTGCGGGGCAATGTGCGTGCCGTACACAAATCCCCGTCCGGCAAGGCCGCCCTCCGCAGTCAGCTGCGTCCCGGCCCCATCCGCCGGGCGGGCCTTGGCGGCCAGCACCTGCGCATAGTGGGACAGGCCCTCGCCCGAAGCCTCGTAATAGTCTATGATGCGCCAGCAGCCCGAAGGCTCGACCTGAAAAAACCAGATGGCCGTGGCGTCATCCATGCCCAGATCCCAGGCGGTGTGCACGGGCAGCTCCGGCGTGCAGGGCAGAGGGCGGATGCGCCCCTCGCGCTCCGCAGCATCGAGCAGGGGAGCGTAGTAGGCCCCGCGCACGGCTGCGGCAAACGAGCACTCGAATTCCTGCAGGTATTCGGCTTCATCCATGCCCCGGCGGGCAGCCGCCAGCTCGCTTGCGGGCAGGTAGCCCGTTTCGGAAGCGGGAAAGCGAAACCGCGACCACAGTCCTTCGGTATCCGCGCCAGCCTGCTGCCACACGTCGTAGAGCAGGTTGTCCGTGCCCTGGGGCGTGCCGCAAAACAGCGCCCGGCCCTGACGGTCGGCCAGCATGGGGCGCAGCACCTGCGTCCAGACCTGCCGGGGCATATCTGCCGGTTCGTCCAGCACCAGATCGTCCAGATACAGACCGCGCAGGGCCTGTGCGTTTTCCGTGCCCAGCAGGCGGATGCGTCCGCCTGTGGGCAGCACGCAGGCGAGCTCGCTTTCGAGAAATCGCGTGCCTGGCACGGCCCCGGCAAAGCGTTTGCAGTAATCCCATGCCACAGCCTTGGCCTGCCCCAGAAAGGGCGCGGCATAGGCAGCGCGCCAGTCGTCCCGGCCCACGCGTAAAGCCTGGCGCACAAGGTCATTGATCGCGGCCACGGTTTTGCCAAAGCGCCTGTGGCAGAGCAGCACGCAAAAGCGTGAACGCTCCTCGTGAAAGCGCCATTGCAGCGGCCGGGGGCTGTAGGGGATGACGTGCGGTTCTGGCTGGGACATGGAATAGCACCCTTATAACGTTGCAGGTAAAACTGGCTGCGCGGGCTGGTTGTGTCGCGTGTTGGCGCCGTCTGGCTGGTTGTTGGCCGCGTGGCTGGCGGTGCGTTTTGTTGTTTGCCCGGCTTTGCGCCCGGCGGTGCGTTTTGTTGTTTGCCCGGCTTTGCGCCCGGCCTTTTGCGATGCGTGGGGCAGTCTGCCGGACGCGGCGCAGGGCGGCCCGCCCCACACGACCACCATGCGGGGCTCGGCTTCGGTTGGTTCGTCGTCGCGCAGCGAGCGCAATATCGCGTGCAATTCTTTAATTTCTTTAACAATATCTATGCTTTTTTCTGCAATGTCGGCGGCGCTGAGCGTGCGGGTAAGCAGATCGAGCCGTTGCTCCAGGCTGTCCAGCAGGGGCATGTTGCGCGCGGCCGCTCTGCGTTTGACGGAGGGCATCAGTTGCAGCCTCCCGTTGCATCCACGCCCGCACGGCAGCCGTACTGCACGCCTACCTGGGGGGTATGGTTCTGGCGGTCTTCGTGTCGGTCAAAGGTGTGCTCGAGGCGTTCGAGCAGGCGATCGAGACCCGAAATGCGGGCGTTGAGGGCCTGCATTTCGCCGCGCAGGGCCGCCAGCTCGTTTTGCAGGCCAGCCATGTCGGCAGTGCCGGGGGCGAGGCGCAGGTGTTGCTCAAGCGCGTCGAGCCTGCGGGCTGAGGCGGCCTCGCGCCGGGCGTCGCGCTGCACGTGCAGCGAATAGTCGTCGGCGCGCACAAAGGCCCGCCTCAGGCTCCACAGCGCCCAGGCAAACAGCCCCTGCACGAGCAGCACAAGCAGGCTTGCCCCGGTGGAAGAAAAAATGTCCATGGTCAGCTAACCTCCAAACCAGTCGGGTGCGGTCAAAGGGCGGTCTGGGGGCGGCTAGAATCCCAGTCCCAGCATACCCAGCAGCAGGGTCATGATCTGGTTGAGGGCCGAGGGCGGCAGGTGGTCGCCCCATGCCGGAAATAACAGGGGAACAATGATGAGCCGGCCAGCAACCTCCCAGCCAAAGAGCAGGGTGAGCATCCAGCCCAGAAACGAACGCCACAAGCGCAGCAGGCTGGCGGGCCCGCCGCTGACCTCCGCCTCGTTGATGCGGCTCTGGGCTTCATTTTGCTGGCTGCGGTCGGGCAGCATTTTGCCCACAACGCCGGAGATGCCGCCAATGAGAGTGCCGAGCAGGGACCACATGCTAGTTGGCCTCCCGTTCGAGGTCGGCGAGATACTGGGCCAGGGCCTTGACCCGGTTGCGCCAGCCATCAAGAAAAACCTTCAGCGAGGGACGCCTTGCGGCCAGGTCGCGGTAAAAGGCGTCGCGCAGGCGCAGTATCTGCCGGGCGGCAAACCAGTGCAGATTGGCCGATTCAAGGGCTTCGGCCAGCTCCGTCGTGCGGCTGCCCGCGATGCCGTCCTCGGCAATGGGGGTGTAGTGGTCAAGCTGGGCTTCGCCCACGGCGTTCATGCCCCGCTGCATCTGGCGGACAGCCCTCCCTGGCCCCATGTTTACCGCGCCGTCGTACAGCGTGACGGCCAGGGGCAGGGGCAGGGCCGCGCAACCCAGGGCATCCCAGAAATGCCTTTTGAACAGGGCGGCGGCCTGAGCCCGCGTGCAGGCCCGGATGTCGTCGGCGTCCACATCGCCGTCCATGTCCAGATCAAGGCCGCAATAGGCGCAGCTCGCGGTGCGGGCGTTGGAGCAGTCGTCGCAGGTTTTATGCTGGCGCAGGCATTCCTGGCGGGCCTGTCGGGCAAGATCCTGCACCCAGCGCAGCGAGACCCCATAGTTGGTCAAGCCGCCCGGATCAGCCGGATGGTCGGTCAGTCCGCCTTCCCACTGGGCGGTGAATGCATGGGCTGTTTCAAACATGTTTGTCATGACGCTCTCCTTGCTTTGTTGGCAGCCACAGCGGCGGCGTGTGCACAACATGCCAAAAAGCGGGCCGCGCGTAAGACTGAAACGTTTCAGCAGGGCAAAAGCCTTGCCTGGAGCCGGTTTGAGCGCAAAAACGCGCGTAATTGCGCAGGTGGGCGCAAAAAAAGCCAGCAAATTTGCTGGCTTAAAATTTTTGTCGGGGATGCGTGCGCCTGATTTGCGTCAGTGGCTGGCGTCGGGCCTGTCCGTTGCGGGCCGGGCGGAGTCGCCAAGCTTCATGAGCAACCGAGTCTGCGGTGGAACGGAGTTTTCCTTTTTCAAAATCTGCCAAACGCGGCGGTCAGATATGCCGTGCCGGCGGGCCAGACTGGACACTGCCGCCGTGCTGCTCGCGCCCCGCCGGGTGCTGCGCGAAAAATCCCTGGTGATGTCGCGTTGGCGAAGGCGGTTCATCAACGCCGAACAGCGCGGCACGTACAGGCTGGTGCCGCCAAAAACCGCCATAAGCTTGCGCAGGCACGCAACCCCCAGTTTTTTGCGTAGCGAGTGCCCTTTGTCCTTGGGCAGGCTGCGCGGCACACGGATGCTCTGACCGCCAAAGCCTTGCAACACCAGCCAGAACTGGTGCAGGTCATTGAGCGCCGTCCATATCTGGCGGGCATTGTCCGGCAGGTGCTTGATGAGGCAGCGCCACTGTCGTTCGTCATCGTTTCTGCTCAGGGCGTCGCCCCAGGCGCTGTCCTTCTTGCATCGTTTGCACCCCCTGCCTGCTGCGGCAGGGGGTGTTTTATCCATTTGAACCGCTTCCGCCGGTATATGCTCCGGCGCGTCGGCTTCAATCCGCCTATTGGTCATAGCGCGTCTCCACAATAGGGCAGGTGCGCGCCAGGATGAGATATGCGGGTAATACCGGCGGTGCGGGCGGGGTTTGCGAGCGGGGAGGGGCCTGCGCTGGGGCTTCCTGCTCTCTCTGGCTGGCCAGCAGACGCAGGTGGTCGATTACAAGGCGCAAAACCGGTTGCTGGAATGCACACACGCCTGAGTGTAAGGAATCCAGCACAGCGCTCAGGTTTTGGATATCGTCATAAAATGCGGACATGCTATGCTCCAAAAATAGAAAATTAAATTACCGGGCCGTAAAATAGAAAAATCATTATTTTGGTAGATAGTCAAGGAAAAGTTTTAATAATAAGAAAAGTTTTAACATGCTTATTTAATTTAATAAATATGATAAATATGTGGCAAATTTAGCGAAGTGTTAATACATATTAAAAAGTTTTCTTTGTGCTTTAAGGAAAACTTGAATTTAATTGAAAACAAATATAGGTATGCATAAACGGAAGCGCCAATTTATGAAATAAACGTTTGGAGCGGGATTGGATACTGCTGTTTGACCGGTCTTTGAAGCAATAAAAAAACAAGGGATAATCATGAAGACAGCGCAAGCGCCCCTGATATCGGCATTCGGCGCACGTATGCGTCAGCGCAGGGAAAACCTGGGTTTGCACAAGCAGGTTCTTGCAGAGGCGGTGGGGCTGAGTTTGACGACCATCCAGCAGTACGAGAATGGGCAGCTGCCCAAGGGCAGCCATGCGGTGCGCCTGGCCGACGCCCTTGACTGCTCGCTTGACTGGTTGCTGGCAGGGCGCGGAGATTGCGGCGGCGGCATCGTGGATACGGCCGAAGCGCGGCTCATGATGGTGCCCATGGCCGAGGCCCGCCTGTCAGCGGGTACGGGCAGCTTTGAAACGGGCGGGGACGTGTTGCGGCATTACGCCTTCAGGTGGGATTTTTTGCGGCGCAAGGGCAACCCGGCGCAAATGGTGCTGCTGCGTGTTGCGGGCGACAGCATGCGGCCACGCATTGTAAACAACGACGTGGTGCTCATAGACCAGAGCCAGCGTGAGCCCATACCCGGCAGAATTTACGCCGTGGGCGTGGAAGACATGGTGTATCTCAAGGTGCTGGACGCCATGCCCGGCAAGCTCATTCTTACCAGCATCAACCCCGATTTTGCACCCATTGAGGCAGATACCAGCGACCAGCTGGCGGGCATGGTGCGTATTATCGGCAGGGCTGTGTGGGTGGGCAGAGAGCTTGATTGAGTCGCGTTTGCCCGTGTCTGCTCGCGTCGCGCGCGGTTGGGGCAAACGGCTCAGTGTGTGTGGCTGCGCAGCAGGCGTGACGCAGGCTGCTCAGCTCTTGGGGGCAACGCCCGGCGCCGCAATTTTGTCCATATCGTGCTCGCTGGCAAGGTTGCGGTTCCATGCGCGGATGGCTGCACCCTGCGATACAGACCACTGTTGCGATGTTTGCCCGCAAGAGCAGACAACGCGCCACACTTCCTGTTTGCGGCCAGGGGGAAGCAGGGATTCCAGATGAACATTGGTTCCGCCGCAGACAAGGCAGGGGCGGATTGTGTGTGGATCAAGCTCTTTCATATATGGCAGCATAGCAGCTTTGCCCAGGCACCACAAGGACCGCCTCCGTGCTGGTGCAGACAGCGCTGGAATATGGAAAAAAATAAATCTCGGCGGCAGAACAATTCTTAACGCTTCGTTGACGCGATAATTTGCACTGTAAGGCCGCACGCGACATGTGGCGCTGTGCAATTTTTTTACGTACCTTTTTGGAGGAACTATGCGTTATCTGCTTATCATGCTCGTGTCCCTGATGCTTGCCGCCCCTGTCTATGCCGCCGGAACCACCGACGCTACCGCCGCGCCCGCCGCCCACAAGACCAAGCACGTGACAAAAGCCGCCCCTGTGGATACGGTAGCCAAAGCTTTGGCCGCTGCCAACAAAACCCCTGTGTCCGTGACCGGTACCATTGTGGAACCCATGCAGGGCAAGAAAAACGGCTACATCTTTGACGACGGCACAGGCCGCATGACCGTGGTTTTGGGCAAAAAGGCCGCCGCTGCCGCTCACCTCGAAGCGCAGAGCAAGGTTCACCTGACCGGCGTTATGGTCGTCAAGGCCGGCAAAGAAGGCGTGATGGCTGTGCGTAAGGCTGAAATGCAGCAGTAGCCAGCTTCTATTGCAACAGATTGCGATGGTTTCCGATGTCCGCAGGCTGCGCCACAGTGCGCGGACATCGGAAATCTTTTTGCCCTGTCACCTTCAACTACCTGTCCTGTCTCTGCCACAGAATATTTCTATCCACCCGGCGGCGCAGCCCGGCCTTTCGGAGAACAGTATGCAAACAGTGCGGCCCGCCCTTTGTTCCATGCTTTTGTGCCTGGTGTTCAGCCTTGTGTTTTTGAATTGGCAAACCGCGTGCGCGGCAGGGTTTGAAGGGCCTGGGGTTGCGGCCACAGTAACCCGGGCCGTTGACGTGCTTGGCGCGCAGGACGACGCCCCCTGCGAGCTTGAGGGGCATCTGGTGGAAAAGCTGCCCCGCCGCAAGCACCGCTACCTGTTTGAAGACCACAGCGGGCAGGTTGTGGTTGAAATAGACAACAAGGTTTTTGAGCATCTCACCATCACCCCCAAGGACAAGGTTCGCCTGCTGGGCCATGTGGACTGGAACCGCAAGCGCCTCAACGAGGTTGAGGTGGATTCGCTCTCCATTATCGGCCCCATTACCGCCAAGGATATGCCGGAGGTCGCCCCCGCCCCCCAAAAGTCCGGCCCGGCGAGGCGCTGACATGCCCATTGCCATTTTGCTTGTGGAGGACAACGAGGACATCCTCGCCAATCTCTACGCGTTTCTTGAGCCGCTGGGCTATGAACTCGACTGCGCCCGCAATGGCAAAACCGGCCTGTCCATGGCGCTTGAGCAGCATTTTGACTGCATCGTGCTTGACGTGATGCTGCCCGGTCTTGACGGTATAAACCTGTGCCGCGCCCTGCGCGAAAAGCATCAGCGCCACACGCCAGTCATCATGCTGACCGCAAGGGATGCCGTGGCCGACAGGGTGCAGGGTCTCGAAGCCGGGGCGGACGACTACCTCGTCAAACCCTTTGCCCTCAAGGAACTCGAAGCCAGAATACGCGCGCTGTTGCGCCGGGGGCGCATGTCGGCCGCCAATGCCGCCGATGGCGGCGCAGTGTGGACCTACGCGGATATGACATTCAATGCGAGCGAGCACTGGGCCGAGCGTCAGGGCCGCCGTCTGCGCCTGAGCCCCACGGGTTTTCGCATCCTTGACGAGCTGGTGCGCGTTGCGCCGGGGCTTGTGCGGCGAGAAGATCTCGAGCACAGTCTGTGGGGCGACGACCCGCCCGAAGGCAGCGCCCTGCGCACGCACATCCACGAGCTGCGGCGCGAGCTGGATAAACCCTTTGCCTTGCCCCTGCTGCACACAGTGCCGCATGTCGGCTACCGGCTGAGCACCGACCCCGGAGAAACCGACTGATGCGCAGGCCTCCCACCCCTCGCGTTTACGCTGCAGACGGCTGTGCCGCCTCTCCCCGCCGCAGGACGAGCATTCGTCGCCGCCTGCTGGCGGCTTTTGTGTTTTTGGCCCTGCTCATGAGCGCGGCCCTGGGGATAGTGGGGCGGCTGTCGTTTGATTCGCTGGGAACCTACCTGGTGGGCTGGCACGCCAGACCGGTGATGGAAGCCTTTATCGAGGCGGAAAAGCGCGCCTGGGAGGCTGAAGACAACGGCGGAGGCAATCTGTACTACGGCGAAGACCTCGCGGTGGTCATGCATTGGCGTTTTCTTGTAGGCAAGCAGGTGCCGCAAGAGTGGCGGGATATGCCCGACGGGCTGCATTTCATCAACCACATGGAAGAATTTATTCTTATCGAGCGCAGGGACGACGTCATCTATGTGCTCAACGGCGGCACCGGCGCGTTTTTGGCGCTGAAAAAACGTCTCAACCGCATTTTGTTGCTCTGCGCCGTCAGCGGGCTTGGGCTGGCCGTGATATTGGCTGCGGTCATGAGCCGCCGCCTGACAGGGCCGCTGAGCAGGCTCACGACGGCGGTAGAGGGGCGCTCCACCGCGTACCTGCAGGCCGGTGCGCAGGAGTCTGGCGCGAGTGCGCAGCCCATCCCCCTGACGGGGCTGGACGATGAGGTTGGCGTGCTGGCGCGGGCCATCGCCGCGCGCGAGGAGGCCCTGCAACGCTTTGTACAGCGCGAAAGCAACTTTACCGGTGATGTGAGCCACGAGTTGCGCACGCCGCTTACGGTCATGCAGGGCGGCCTGGAAATTCTGGAGCTGCAGCTGCAACGCCTGCCTCAGGGGGAGAGTCTGTCGCCCGTGGTGCAGCGTCTTTTACGTACCACAGGTCGCATGACCAATACCGTGCGCACCCTGCTGATGCTGGCCCGCCGTCCGGAAGAAATCGAATTTCATGAGCTTGACTGCAGTGCCCTCCTATGGGGCATAGTAGCTGAAATGGCGGGTGATGCCGTGTTGCGTCTGGCAGGCCAGCCTGGCCGGAGCGGATCTGACGGCAGCGCCGCCGCTTGCCCGGCCAAAGGGGCGGCGACAGCCGCTTGCAGCGCTGCGAGTCTTAACCGTACCGCGAGCCTGCCGGGTGACGGCGCGGTCGGTCATCCGCCGTTCAGCGGGCCGGAACAGCGCCCGCCCGTGGTGCTGCAGGCGGATATAGCCTCAGGCGTGCTGGTGCGCGGGCAAAAAGAGCTTGCGGGCATCGTGTTTAACAATCTGCTGGACAACGCCTGCCAGTACACGGAAAATGGGTGCGCCACAGTGGCTCTCACTCCGGGCGAACTGTGCGTGCGCAACAGCGGGCGCATCCCGTCCGGCGTGGATATTTTTGCCAGGGGCGTGCGTTGCGCGCCCAAGGCTGGCAGTGGTGCGGGCCTCGGGCTTTCACTTGCGCTCAGGGCATGCGAGCGGCTTGGATGGCAGCTTGATCTTGTCTCTGACCCGGCAGGCGGCGAAGCTGTGTTTCGCGTAACATTTACTCCTCTATCGCAGGGAGTTGACATATAATGTCCGACTTGCAACTTGGGCGGGGCATTGTTTCTGCCCCCGGCTTTTTTTCCGGCAAGCGCCGTTTTTTACTGCCCCTGCTGCTTGTGCTCGCGGCCCTGCTGTGCTGGCGGCTGTTTTTTGCCGGCGGCCCGGCCCGCAAGGGCATGAACATGGACATGCCGCCGGTGCGCATTGCCCCCGCAATTGCCCAGAATGTACCGCATTTTCTTAACGGTCTGGGCACGGTGCTGCCCTCAAGCGACGTGCTTGTCACCAGCCGCGTGGACGGCCAGCTGCAGCGCCTGCATTTTCAGGAAGGGCAGAGAGTAAAGGCTGGCGATCTGCTGGCCGAGATCGACCCGCGCCCCTTCAAGGCCTCCCTTGATCAGGCGCGCGGCACGCTGGCCAAGGATCAGGCGCAGCTGGACAATGCCCGCAAGGATCTGGCGCGGTACGCCAAGCTTGCGCAGGGCGACTTTATCGCCGCCCAGCAGTTTGAAACGCAGCGTGCACTTGTGCGGCAGTACGAGGGCTCGGTCGAGGCCGACAAGGCAGCGGTCGACTCCGCCGCCCTGCAGCTGAGCTACAGCCGCATTACCGCGCCCACGTCGGGGCGTCTGGGGCTGCGCAATGTGGACGAGGGCAACATGATCAAGGCTTCGGACACGTCAGGTCTTGTGCGCATCACCGAGGTAAGCCCCTGCGACGTGGTTTTTACGCTGCCTGAAAGTCAGGTTCCGCTGGTGGTGCAGGCCTTGCGCGCCCACGAGGACGATGTGGATCGCCAGCCTTTGCCCGTTCAGGCCTGGGACCGCGAACAGAAAACCCAGCTGGGAGTGGGCGGGTTGCTCTCGCTGGACAACCAGATTGACCTCTCTACCGGCACGGTAAAGCTCAAGGCGCGTTTTCCCAACAGGGATGGGGCCTTGTATCCCAACCAGTTTGTCAACGCCCGTCTGCAGGTGCGCGTGCTCCAGAATGCCGTGACGGTGCCCACGTCTGCCGTGCAGCTGGGCACGCGCGGGGCTTACGTGTACGTGGTCGCCAAAAACGACAAGGGGCAGGACGCCGTAACCGTGCGTCCCATTACCCCCGGCATTGCCACCGATGCACTGACAGTTGCGACCAAGGGCATTGAGCCGGGCGAGCTTGTGGTGGTCGACGGGCTTGACCGTCTGCGCGACGGCATTGCCGTTAAAGTCGCCGCCACAACAGAAACTCCCAAAGCCCAGCTTGCGGAATAACCGCCGGGGCACGCCGGGTTTCCTGTTTCTACCACCCCTTCCTGCAGGGGGAGCACCCGTTATATGAATCTTTCGCGCATATTTATTCTACGCCCCATAGCCACCTCTCTGCTCATGGTGGCGCTGTTTCTCTCCGGCCTGCTGGGGTATCGCTACCTGCCCGTGGCGGCCCTGCCGCAGATAGACTACCCGACCATTCAGGTGCAGACGCTGTATCCCGGCGGGTCGCCCGATGTGATGGCCTCGGTGATAACCGCCCCCCTTGAGCGGCAGTTTGGCATCATGCCCGGTCTGGTGCAGATGAGCTCCCTGTCCTCAGCCGGAGCCTCTGTGGTGACGTTGCAGTTTGACCTTGCCATTGCGCTGGACGTGGCCGAGCAGGAAGTGCAGGCGGCCATCAATGCCGCCAACAACCTGCTGCCGAGCGACCTGCCCTCGCCGCCCGTTTACAACAAGGTAAACCCGGCCGACCCGCCGGTCATTACCCTTGCCGTCACCAGCGATGCCATGCCGCTTACCCGGCTGGAAGACCTGGTTGATACGCGCATGGCCCAAAAAATTTCGCAGGTGCCCGGCGTGGGGCTGGTGACGCTTTCCGGCGGGCAGCGCCCGGCTGTGAGGGTGCAGGTCAACCCCAAGGCCCTGGCCAATGCGGGGCTTACCCTGGCCGACGTGCGCACGGCCATTGCCAAGGCCAACGTCAACGACGCCAAGGGGAGCTTTGACGGCCCGGAGCGGGCCAGCACCATTGACTCCAACGATCAGTTGACCTCCGCCGACGCCTATGCCGACGCCATCATCGGGTATCGGGATGGCGGCCCCCTGCGTCTGCGCGATGTGGCCGAGGTGGTCGAAGGGGCGGAAAACGCCCGCCTTGCCGCTTATGTGGCGGGCGAGGGCACGCCGTTTCGCCCGGCAATCGTGCTGTCGGTGCAGCGCCAGCCCGGTGCAAACGTTATCGGCGTGGCGGACAGGGTGCTGCAGCTTTTGCCCGTGCTCAAGCAGACGCTGCCCGGCAATGTGGACGTGCGCGTTGTTACCGACCGTACCACCACCATCCGCGCCACGGTTCACGATGTGCAGCTTGAGCTGCTGCTGGCCGTGGGGCTGGTGATCTGGGTCATCTGGCTGTTTTTGCGCAACGCCAGGGCCACGGTCATCCCCGCGCTGGCGGTTCCCCTTTCGCTGGTGGGCACGCTCGGGGTCATGCATCTGGCCGGGTATTCGCTGAACAACCTTACGCTCATGGCTCTGGTTATCGCCACAGGCTTTGTGGTGGACGACGCCATTGTGGTTATCGAAAACATCTCGCGGTACCTCGAGCAGGGGCAAAAACCCGTGCAGGCGGCCCTGACGGGCGCAGGGCAGATCGGATTTACCATTATTTCGCTGACCATTTCACTGGTAGCCGTGCTTATTCCCCTGCTTTTCATGGGAGACGTGGTGGGGCGGCTTTTCCGCGAGTTTGCGGTAACGCTGGCCGTGACCATCCTTATCTCTGCAGTAATTTCGCTCACGCTCACGCCCATGCTCTGCGCGGTTATGCTGCGCCCCGGGCAACATGCGCAGCAACAGGAAAGCGGCCGTTTTTTTACCCGCCTGCTGGCCTGGTATGAGGAAAAGCTCGACTGGGTGCTGCGCCACCAGAGTATTACCCTTGCGGTGGCAGTGGGTACGCTGGTTTTGACGGTTTTGCTGTATGCAGGCGTGCCCAAGGGATTTTTCCCCGTTCAGGATACGGGCGTCATCCAGGGCATGGCCGAAGCGCCGCAGGATACGTCGTTTGAGGCCATGGCAGGGCGGCAGCGTCAGCTGGCCGAGGTCATACTGCAAGATCCCGCTGTTGAGGGCGTGGTGTTTTTTGTGGGCGTGGACGGCATCAACCAGAGCATGGGAACCTCGCGCCTCTCCATTGAGCTGAAGCCGCTGGAAGACCGCGACGCCCGCGCTCCGGTCATTGCCCGCCGCATCATGGAAAAGGCCGTTGCCCTGCCGGGCATGACCCTGTATCTGCAGCCCGTGCAGGACCTGACCATTGAAGACCGCATTTCGCGTACCCAGTACCAGTTTACGGTTGAAGCCCTGGACAGGGACCAGCTGGATGCGTGGATTCCGCGTATTGTAAACGCCCTGGCGCAACGGCCAGAGCTTGAGATGGTGACCAGCGACTACCAGAGCCCTGGACGCATGGCCTGGCTCAACATCAACCGAGATGCCGCAGGCCGTCTTGGCATAAGCATGTCCACCATTGACAACGCCCTGTATGATGCTCTGGGCCAGCGGCTTATTTCAACCATCTTTACGCAGACCAACCAGTACAAGGTCGTGCTCGAAACGGCGCCCCGCTTCCGCCTCGGGCCGCAGTCGATGGAAAACATCTACGTGGCCGGCGGCGACGGCAAACCCGTGCCGCTCACAAGCCTGGCCACGCTTGAGGAGCGCCCCGTGCGCCTTTCCATCGCGCGTCAGGGGCAGTTTCCCGTGGCGACCATCTCCTTCAACGTGGCCAACGGCTCGTCGCTGGGCGCGGCGGTCAAGGCGCTCAACGCTACAGAGGCCGAGCTCAGCCTGCCTGCAGCCCTGCGCACCCAGTTGCAGGGCGCGGCCAAGGCCTTTGCCACCTCGACCGACAACCAGATATGGCTTATCCTGGCCGCCGTCATCACCATGTATATTGTGCTGGGAGTGCTGTACGAAAGCTACGTGCACCCGGTGACCATCCTTTCCACCCTGCCGTCGGCCGGGGTAGGGGCGCTGCTCGCGCTTATCGTGGCCGACATGGATCTGGGCGTGGTGGGCATAATCGGTATTATTCTGCTCATCGGCATTGTCAAAAAAAATGCCATCATGATGATAGATTTTGCCCTGGATGCGGAACGCAGCGAGGGCAAGGAACCGCTGGCGGCCATACGACAGGCCTGTCTGCTGCGCCTGCGGCCCATACTCATGACCACCATGGCGGCCCTGCTTGGCGCGTTGCCCCTCATGCTCGGCTGGGGCATGGGCGCGGAGCTGCGGCGGCCGCTGGGCGTCACAATGGTGGGCGGGCTTATTTTCAGCCAGGCTCTTACGCTGTTTACGACTCCGGTCATCTACCTGTGGTTTGACCGCGTCGGCAGGCGGTTCCGGGGCGGCAAGGCGCAAAGCTCCGGGGCCGGGCAGGAGCACTCCCACGGGGAAGAAAGCGGCCTGAAAGTGCCTGGCCGGGAGACTCGGCCATGAACACAGATCGGGACGCCGCCAAAACTTCCGCTGCCCGCGGTGCTGAACAGGGCACGCAGGATCAGGCCAGCTCCACTGGCAGGGGACGTCCGTCGCTGACCAACAAGCTCAAGGCCCTGCGTGAATCTGGCCGCCAGCACCGCTTCGGGCCGGAGGTCTTGCCCGTCAGCCTCTCCGCCCCGTTTATACGGCGGCCTGTGGCAACGGCCCTGCTGACCTTTGCCATTGCCCTTGCTGGCATTGTGGCCTTTGGGCTGCTGCCCGTAGCCCCTTTGCCGCAGGTGGACTTTCCCGTGGTGGTGGTGCGGGCCAAGCTGCCCGGCGCGGGCCCGGAAACCATGGCCGCCACTGTGGCCACGCCGCTGGAGCGCTCGCTGGGGCGCATTGCCGGCGTTACGGAAATGACCTCAACCAGTTCCCTTTCGAGTACCGAAATAGTTTTGCAGTTTGACCTTGACCGCAACATCGACGGCGCGGCCCGGGACGTGCAGTCGTCCATCAATGCGGCGCGCTCCAACCTGCCCACCATGCCCGCCAACCCCACCTACCGCAAGGTTAACCCGGCGGGCGCGCCCATCATGATTCTGGCCATTTCCTCGGATGTGCTCACCCGCACCCAGCTGTACGACGCGGCATCCACCGTGCTGGCGCAAAAAATTTCGCAGCTGCCGGGCGTGGGCGAGGTTATTGTGGGCGGCGGCGCGCTGCCCGCCGTGCGGGTGGACGTTATACCCGACGCCCTCAACAGGGCGGGCCTGACCATGAGCGACGTGCGCGCGGCCCTTGCTGCGGCCAATGCCTTTATGCCCAAGGGGCAGGTGGACAACGGCGGAACATTTTGGCTTGTCGGCGCGAGCGACCAGCTGCGCAAGTCTGGAGACTACAAATCGCTTATTGTTGCCCGCAGGGCGGATAAAACCATACGCCTTTCGGATGTGGCCAATGTGATCGACGGACCGGAAGATGTCCGCGCCATGGCTGTTTCGGACGGTAAACCCTCGGTGCTGCTTATTGTGTTTCGTTCGCCGGGGGCCAACATCATCGAGACAGTCGACCAGGTAAAGGAAATGCTGCCGCAGCTGCGCTCGTGGCTGCCCGAAAGCGCCGACCTGGGGCAACGCCTGGACCGCTCGCTGACCATCCGGGCCTCGTTGCGCGAGGTCGAAAAAAGCCTCGCGCTTTCCATGGCGCTGGTGGTTCTGGTGACCTTTCTGTTTTTGCGCAACGGCAGGGCCACGGCCATACCGGCGGTGGCCGCGCCCGTGTCGCTGCTGGCTACGTTTGGCGTCATGTATTTGTGCGGCTACAGCCTGGACAACCTTTCGCTCATGGCCCTGACCGTTTCCACCGGCTTTGTGGTGGACGACGCCATTGTGGTGCTCGAAAACATCGTACGGCGTCTCGAATCGGGCGAAAGCCCCATGCGGGCGGCCCTGCGCGGCGCGCGCGAGGTGGGCTTTACCGTCGTATCCATTTCCATTTCGCTGGTGGCGGTGTTTACGCCCATCCTCTTTATGGGCGGGCTTGTGGGGCGTTTGTTCCGCGAATTTTCCGTGGTGCTCACCACTGCGGTGCTGGTCTCCATGGTAGTGTCGCTGACTACAACGCCCATGATGTGCGCCATGTTGTTGCGCCCCATGGCGCACGGAGACGCCGCGGCAGCGCAGGCGGCCAAACTTGGCGCGGGTGGGCTTGCGGGTTTGTGGTGGCGGCTGCTGGCCCGTGTGGGAGATTTTTGGGGCCGTCTGCTGTCGGGCATGCAAAGTGGCTATGCGGCAACCCTGCCCGTGGTGCTGCGTCATCCGCGCCTGACCATCTGCTCGTTGCTGCTGGTCATTGCCGCCAACGTGTGGATGTTCGTTGTTGTGCCAAAGGGGTTTTTTCCGCAGCAGGACACGGGCGTCATCATGGGGGGCATACGTACCGACCAGAGCGCATCGTTTCAGGCCATGCAGCAAAAACTGCGCAAGCTTATCGATGTTATCAAGGCAGACCCCGCCGTGCAGCATGTCTCGGGCAATATCAACAGCGGGCGCGGGGGTGGCGGTGGGGTTTTTATCGCTCTGAAGCCTCTGGCGGAGCGCAAGCTTGACGCCATGGGCGTTATTGCCCGTTTGCGCGGCAAACTGGTGGCAGAGCCGGGCATGCAGATTTTTTTGCAGCCGGCTCAGGACATCATGATGGGCGGGCGCGGCTCTCGCTCGCAATACCAGTACACCCTGCAGGCCGACAATCTGGAAGATCTGCGCCAGTGGGGCCGCAAACTGCAAAGGGCCGTGGCCGCCAACCACCTGTTCAAGGATGTGGACAGCGATATTGAGGAGCGCGGGCTTGAGACCATGGTCAAGGTCGACCGCGATGCCCTGGCCCGTTACGGCCTGACCATAAAGGATGTGGATGCCGCGCTGGGCAGCGCCTTTGGGCAAAGCCAGGCCTCGACCATATATCAGGATAAAAATCAGTACCATGTGGTGCTGGAGTATGGGCCGGACTGGCTGAACGGCGCTGACGCCCTTGGCAAGGTGCGCCTGCCGGGCAAGGAAGGTCTTGTGCCCCTGCTCAGCGTGGCCACCATTGTGCCTGCGTTTGCCCCCCTCTCTGTGGCGCACCAGGGGCAGTTTGCCGCTGTGACCATATCTTTCAATCTGGCGCAAGGGGTCTCGCTTTCCCAGGCGCAGGCCGCGCTGGCGGCCATAAAGGCGGAGCTGGGCATGCCGTCCACAGTAGTAAGCGGCTTTCAGGGTACGGCCAAGATGTTCAGCGACACGGCGGGCAACCAGATTGTGCTTGTGCTGGCCGCGCTGGCCGCGCTGTATATTGTGCTGGGCATGCTGTACGAAAGCCTCATCCATCCGCTGACCATCCTTTCAACCCTGCCTTCGGCGGGCGGGGGAGCCTTGCTGGCCCTGATGGTCTGCGGCATGGAGTTTAGCGTAATTGCGCTTATCGGCGTGCTGCTTTTGTGCGGCATTGTCAAAAAAAACGCGATCATGATGATAGATTTTGCCCTCGAGGCGGCGCGCACCCGCAACCTGCCCCCCGACAGGGCCATTTATGAAGCCTGCCTGCTGCGCTTCAGGCCCATCATGATGACCACCGCCGCAGCCATACTTGGCGCAGTGCCTCTGGCCATGGGGCACGGAGACGGCGCGGAAATACGCCAGCCTCTGGGCGTGACCATTGTGGGGGGGCTGTTGGTAAGCCAGGTGTTGACGTTGTACACGACCCCGGTGGTTTACCTGTGTCTCGACCGGCTGAGCCGCCGCTTTAATCAGTGGCGCAAAAATCGCCGGACGTTGCGACAGCAGGGCGACAATAGCTTAGCGGAGCTGTAAGTTTTTTCGCTCCCCCATTGCTCTTTGTCCATAATTAGTAAAGGATACAGACATTCCCCCCATTTGACGATTTACGAGGAATGCCATGTATCATCACACGTTGCGGATACTGCTGTGCTGTTCTGATGCATCGCTTGAGTCCTCGCTGCGCGACTCTGCGCCGCACCCCGGTTTTACCCATGCCATAACCGCTGCTGGCGCAAATGATCTGGCGTCGCTGCCGGCGCTGGCCGAGGCCGACATTGTGCTGCTGGACGCTCCGGCTCTGGAACAGTTGCCTGCCATGCGCAGCGCTGCACGGGCAGATGCGCTGTTTGTCTGCGTGGACGCGGGCGCGGCAGGGCTGGAAGAGCGGCATCTTTGCCTGCTCGACGAGGTATGGGCCGGGAGCCGCAGCGCCGCCCTCTGCTCCTTTTATGTGTCGCGGCTGCTGGATAGGGTGCGTCGGCAAAAGGACCACGACCTTGCCGCCCTGCAACTCAATACAGCCATTGATCTCACCACTGATCTTGTGTGGTTCAAAGACGTCGAGGGCGTGCACGTCAAAGTCAATCAGGCCTTTTGCCGCCTTGTGGGCAAAAGCCGCGAGGTGATAGAAGGGCGGGGGCATTATTTTATCTGGGATCTGGAGCCGGAGGAATACGCGCAGGGCGAATTCGTATGCCTTGAGACGGACGAAATCGTCATGAATTCGCGTGAGATAGGGGTATTTGACGAGGTTGTCAAAACCCCGCAGGGCATGCGGCAGTTCAAGACACGCAAGGCTCCGTTGTTCAACGACGAAGGCGGCATTATAGGCACAGTGGGCATTGCCCATGATGTGACCGATATCGCCAACGTGACGGCAGAACTGGATCTGGTGCTGCAAAGCATACCCTACGCGGTGATAATTCTCGACGCCGACAGGCGTATCGTCAATTTTAACGAGCGGTTCAGAAAGCTTTTTGGCATCGGGCCATCAGACTATATTATTGGCGAACCTCGCCAGGTGCTTCGTCAAAGGGCCATTGAGCGTCTCGGCTTTGTCCGCAGCGGCAAGCATGTCAAAATGCGTTCTGCCGTGGATGGGCATGAAAAGTACATTGACATGTACGAGAATGAAATATTTGATATTTTTAACAATGTGATCGGCATGATCTGCATCTACCGGGACGTGACCCGGCAGCGGCAGGTTGAAAGACGCCTCAGGCAGCGGGCCGACACGGATGATCTTACGGGGCTTTTCAACCGGCACTACTTTTTTAAAAATATCCCTGTCACCCTGCCTGTGGGCGCTGGGCTTGCCTATATTGACCTCGACAATTTCAAGTACGTCAACGACAAGTTCGGCCATTACACTGGCGACAAGGCCCTGGCGCTGACGGCCCAGATTTTGCGCAAGCATCTGCGCAATGCGGTCATTGCGCGTCTGGGAGGGGATGAGTTTGCGGCCTTTTTCCCCAACGGCTGTACGGAGGAGCTTCTGCGCAGCCGGGCAGGTGATCTGCTGGCGGCCATGGTTGGAGCCTATGAGGGGCACGAGGCTTTTCGGGGCTTGTCGGCCAGCATCGGCATCACCCTGGTGCAGCAGCCGGGCCTCTCGCGCGAAGACCTGGTCAGGCGCGGCGATGTGGCCATGTACGAGGCAAAGCGCTTTGGCAAGAGACGTTACTGTTTTTACTCTGCAAATCACGAATAGCGCGGCGGGTGCGCCCCATGCGGCGTGCACCCGCCGTGGGTTACAGGGGTTTGATGATGCGTGTTCCACCGTTTGAGCTTGAAGTGTTTTTTGGCCGGTACGAATTTTCCACGCCGTATCTGCTTGCCCAGTCCGACTGCGAGGCCGTGAGCATTGACGCACTGCTGCAGCTTGAGCCCGATCCCGAAGCGGCCCGGAGGGATTTTTTAAACACCAGCCTCGGATATGGCGAAAACAACGGCAGGCCCGACCTGCGCCGCGCCGTGGCCGACCTGTATTCAGACATGAGTCAGGAAAATGTGGTGCTGTTCACCGGCGCTCAGGAGGGCATATTTGCCTGCATGAACACCCTGCTCGAGCCGGGCGATCATGTTGTCTGCATGTTTCCGGCTTACCAGTCGCTGTATGAGGTGGCCCGCAGCCTGGGCTGCCGGGTGGACATGTGGCATCTGCGGCAGACGCCGCAAGGCTGGCAGGCGGACATGGACGAGCTGGCTGCTCTCGTGCGGCCAGACACCAAGGCCATTGTGCTCAACACGCCGCACAACCCCACGGGTTTTACCCTCAACAGCGAACAGACCGGGGCCTTGTGCGCGCTGGCCCGCAAATGCGGCGCGTGGATTTTTTGCGACGAGGTATACCGAGGCCTGGGCTGGAATGCGCAGGCGCAAGCCCCCGGCCAGAGCGCGGCTGCAGGGCAAGACCGGGCCGTCCATGCCCCGTGGATTGCCGATGCCTACGAGAAAGGTATTTCTCTCGGGGTGCTCAGCAAGGCCTATGGTCTGCCTGGCCTGCGTGTGGGCTGGCTGGCCTGCCGCGATGCGGCGGTGATGGAGGGCATCGCCCGCTACAAAAATTACCTGAGCATCTGCGGTGCAACACCCTCGGAGGCGCTGGCCCTTGTTGCCCTGCGGCACGGGCCAGCATTGCTGAAAAAAAATCGTCAGATCATTGCCGAAAACCTGAAAACAGCGGACGCCTTTTTTGCCCGGCACGCCAACCTTTTTGTTTACAATCGCCCCATGGCGGGGCCTATTGGTTTTCCGCGTATACGTATTGGCGAACCTGCAAGCGGGTTTTGCGAAAGGCTGGCCCACGAGGCAGGGGTGCTGCTGTTGCCCGGCTCGGTCTA
Source organism: Desulfovibrio desulfuricans (assembly GCF_004801255.1). Classification (NCBI taxonomy): domain Bacteria; kingdom Pseudomonadati; phylum Thermodesulfobacteriota; class Desulfovibrionia; order Desulfovibrionales; family Desulfovibrionaceae; genus Desulfovibrio; species Desulfovibrio desulfuricans. The sequence continues at coordinate 971,935 of NZ_CP036295.1, forward strand.
CGGCATCAGCGAACCGTATTTTCGTATGGGCTTTGGCCGCAAGAGTTTTGCGGCACACCTTGCGCGGTTTGAACAATGGCTGGCAACGCAGGGCCTCGCGTAGGATGGCCCGCGCAGCCTCTGCAAACAGTGATCCCCGCCTGGCGCTGCCGGGCGGGGATTGTCGTCAAAAATGGGGGACAGCTGCATCCCGTCCCGCGCCAACGGCGTCCAGATACAGCGCCCAGGCTTCGCCTATGGCAAAAAGCCGCTCGCGTGGGATGGCCCCGCTGTCGTAGGTTATCAGTACCGAGCCGCTTACGCTGTTGCCTTCCACCGCCCGAACACCGTCAATGGCGGACATCTTTTCGCGGGCCAGGCGCAGCACGCCTTCATGCCGCAGCGCGGGGTGCCGTATGCGCACTCTGCCGTCTACAAAGCTGCGCACGTATTTAAGCAGATGGATGGCGTTCATAATAGAACTCCTCGCCGGGCAGGCTTTCCGGCAGGTGGGGGCGCATGGCGTTGAGCGCCACGCCCAGGGTTGTGACGTTATGCAGCAGGGCAGAAACGCCAGGCCCGAGCAGCATAAACAGACCGCCCATCAAAAACAGGCTGTTAAGGGTCATGGTGGTCACAAAGTTGGCGTGAATACGCCTGAGAGTACGGTCGCCCAGCATGCGGGCGCTTATGAGTCCTTCAAGGCTTGGGTGGGTCAGCAGCACATTGGCGACCTCGCGGGCCAGATCTGTGCCGTCGCTCATTGCCACGCCCACATGGGCCGCCGAGAGGGCAGGGGCGTCGTTGATGCCGTCGCCGACCATGAGCACCTTGCAGCCTTGCGCCGCAAGCTCCTGCACGATATGGGCCTTGTCGGTGGGCAGCACCTGCGCCCGAAATTCCGTAATGCCCGCCTGCGCCGCAACAACCCGTGCCGTGCGCTCGTCGTCGCCGGTGAGCATGAACACCCGGCGCATGCCAAGGGTGCGCATGGTCTCGACCACGCTTGCCGCCTCGGGCCGCAGGGGGTCTTCAATGGCGACCAGCCCCGCTGCAAGGCCGTCTTCGCCCATAAACAGCAGGGATCGGCCAAGGTCTGTCTGCTGGCGGATGGCCTCGGCAAGGCAGGACAAATCCACGCCCTCGTCGTGCTCGATATAGTGGCGGCTGCCCACGCGCATTTTTTTGCCGTGCAGGGTAGAGGCCACGCCGTGGGCCACAACGTATTCCACATGGGCGTGCTCTTCGGCGTGTTGCAGGCCCTCCTCCTCGGCCTTGCGCACAACGGCCCGAGCCACAGGGTGAGGAAAGTGCTCCTCAAGGCAGGCCATGACCCGCAGCACTTCGTCCCGGTTAAAGCCCTGGGCGGGGATGACCTCCACAACCTTGGGGCTGGCCTGGGTGAGCGTGCCGGTTTTGTCAAACACCAGGGCGTCGGCCTCGCTGAGGGCCTCAAGGTAGCGGCCCCCCTTGATGGCGATGCCGTACCGCGCGCCTTCGCGCATGGATGCCAGCACCGCCAGCGGCGTGGCCAACTTGAGCGCGCACGAGTAATCAACCAGCAGCACTGACGAGGCCCGGCGAAAGTCGCGTGTGATGAGCCACACAAGCCCGGCAAGCCCAAAGGTAAAGGGAACCGCCATGTCGGCCAGACGCTCAAATTTGCCCTGAACTCCGGCCTTGAGCGATTCAGATTCTTCAATAAATTTGACAACCTGACGCAAGCGCGTGCCGTCGCCCACATGGCGGGCGCGGATAACCAGCCTGCCTTCTTCAAGCGCGGTGCCCGCGTATACAGAAGCGCCCTCTGCCCGGTGCACGCCGAGGGGTTCGCCTGTCATGGACGACTGGTTTACCAGCCCGCAGCCTTCAACCACCTCGCCGTCCACGGGTATGGAACCGCCCGCCCGCACAACCACAAGGTCGTCCTCGCGCACCTGGGCGAGGGGCACGGAAACTTCCGTGCCGTCAACCAGCAGCCATACGTTTTCAACATTAAGGGCAAGGCTTTCGGTCAGCGAGGCCATGGAGCGTCGACGCGTCCAGTCTTCAAGGGTTTCACCCAGACCGAGCAGCAGCGTGAGCATGCTGACCGTGCGAAAATCCCTCATGACCAGTGATGCGCCGATGGCGGCGGCATCCAGAACATCCACGCTCAGCGTGCCGCGCAGCACTGCTCCCAGCCCCTTGAAGATATAAGGCAGCGCGCTGACAACGCTGTTGAACACGCGTAGCGCCAGCGGCAAAAAAGGGCGTACAAAAATATAGCGCACCAGCGGCATAAGTTCGTTGCCGGGCTGGGTTGCGTCCGCACCGGGCTGTTCCGGCAGGCCAAACTGGCCCTTGGCGTCGGCCGCGCCCACCAGCAGGGTGAGAGCTGTAACGCGGCTTTCCTCGTTGTCATAAAAAATGAGCAGGCTGCCCACCAGGGCATTGGCGCGCACTTGGGCAATGCCCTCAAGTGACGCCAGAGCGCCAGCCAGCGCTTCCGCACGGCCCCCGCCAAGGCGGCAGGATGCGCGCACGCGCATCCTGCCGGAATCTGGGCTTGTAATGCCGCGCAATTCATGGACGATAAAAAAACGCATGCGCGCTCCTTGAGGCGAAGCGGCCATGGCCGCGCTCTTGAAGACTTTTATTGCCCTGCCCGTGCGCAGGACGACGTGTGCCGCCCGTGCTGACGGGCGGCACCTGGCAGCGCAGTGCGCCGCCCGCGTGGGGCTGGCGCACAAACCGCCTGAAATTACGCTTCGGCAGCATCCTTGGAGGTCTTGCGCTTTTCAGCAGCAAGCCGGGCCTCGGCGGTGAGGTCTTCCACATCTTCCTTGATGGACTCGACCTTGCTCAGCAGGGCGTCCTTGACGTCCATGCCGCGGCTCAAAAGATCGGTGGCAAGGGGTTTGAAATCAAGCTTGCCCTTGCTCACGGCCACTGCGCCCAGCACGCCAAGGGCCACGCCGCCCAAAAACCACAGTCCGCACTTCATGCCTTCGTTCATGTTTCTTCTCCTTACTAGTGGGTGCCCGGATTCGGTCGGTGCTGAAAATGCGGCAGGGGGCCGAATCCAGATAATAGTTCAGCGCTCGTCCGGCCGCGCTGATGCGGCCGGACGATAAAAAGCGCAGATTTTTGGGGCTGGTTAGCTTAGATAAAACGCTAGTTGGATGCGCCAGAGAGGTCAACTTTTATGAAGTCGGCTTCGCTGTTGCGCAGGGAGATGGTTACGCCAGAAAGGCGCAATGCAACAGGATCCTTAAGGGGCGCACGTCCAACAATAGAAACTGTAGTGCCCGGGATAAGGCCCATGTCGCGTATACGGCGGTTCATTTCACCAAGGGCTTCCACAGCGGCAATCCTGCCCTGCTGTCCAACTTGCATCTGACGCAGATTGACAATCTGGCTCATGCGTGCACTCTCTCTGTTTGAGGCTGGTTCAAATTTGTTTAACGGCTTGCAACCGTCCGGGGCCTGTCAGGCTTCTGCCTGGTGCTCTTTCCCGTGGACTAACCTTGCCTTCATTGCAGTTTTGTGTCAAGAGAAAAGAAAGTCGTTTTCAAATTTGATTGGCTGATGAGGATATCCTGCGACCACAAGGAGATAATATATGTTGCCTGTTTATGTAGTGCACAGCATGGAAGGGCGGGCGCGTCTGCGGCATCCGGCGTTGGGCGAAGTCGCAGTGAGCGCTACGGCGCAGGCCGCCCTTGGCAAGGAACCGGGCGTGGACGAAGTGCGCCCCGGTGCGGAGTCGCTCTTGCTGCTGCTGCAGCCGGGTGCGGATGTGGCGGAAATTTGCGTGCGGCTGGAAAAGAGCGTGCCTGCGCTGGCCCGTCCGTTGGCTGTGGTGGCGGGGGAAAGGCGCGCTGCGGCTCGTGCTCGCAGGTGCGAGCAGTGGCGGGGCGGCGATGCCGCCGGTACGTCAGCCCGCACGGGCGTCCGTGCCGAGGCACCCCGCGTTTGCGCGGGGCGTGCAGGTGACAAGCGCAACCTGTTGGGTATTTCGCGCCGTAAGCTTGAGGTACGGGCCATGCTGGGTGTGGCGGGCCTGTGCCTTGCGTCTGGACTGGCAGGCTCCAAGCCGGTTCACCTTGTGGCCGGGCTGGCCTGGGCCCTCATGGCTGGCCGCCATGTGTGGGTGCGGCGTAAGGCTGTATGATGGATATTGTTGCCAAGGTGCGCGCGGCTTGCGCGCGTGGCGGACTGTTTGCAGGCAAGTGGGCGCTGATTGCCTTTGCCGGCGTGGCGGCCTTTGCCCTTGCGGCTCAGGCTCTGGCCCTTGTACTGGCCGCGCTTGCCCTGCTGGTGATAGCCTTGTGTCTTGCCACAGTATGCATGCCAGAAGAAAGCAGGGCCGTGTGGGCTTGGATGTATGAAACCCTTGGCCGCTGGAGCCGTGTTGCGGCTGCGGACCAGACGCAGGCTGCGAGGCCAGAAGACGGCGGAACAGATGTTGCGAAAAATACCGGGCCAGAGAGCGCGCCAGACATATCGCCAAACACGCGCGTAAAGGGCGCTGACAACGAGCCGGGGCAAAACCCCGCAGCAACCACGCGCCCTGATGCATAGGGGCGCGGCCCGTTGCGCGACCGCGTTGACGGCGGGCCTTTGCAGGTCGGGTCCGCCCATAAGAGGCGTCACCATGGCAAGCCTGCTGTAGTGTTATTTTGCTGTCTTTTTTAAGCTCAGCAGCACACCCCCGCATTGGCACAATAATGCGGGGGTGTGCTGTTTTAGCGGGGCGCTGAGGGTACGACCCGCTTAGGGGGCAAGGCCGCTCCGGGCAGTCTTGCTTCTGAAGTGTCAGGCTTGCTCGGCAGCTGCGCCTTCGGGGGCGCTTTCCGTTTCGTGTCTGCCTGCAACAAGGTTGCGGTGTCCTTCTATGATCTTGCCAATGACATCCGGTTCGGCCAGCGAAGTGGTGTCGCCGATGTCTTCATAGCTGTCGCCTGCGATTTTGCGCAGCATGCGGCGTATGATCTTGCCCGAGGTGGTCTTGGGCATGGCGTCCACAAACTGGATGTATTCCGGGCTGGCCAGCGCGCCGATGTCGCGGCGCACGGCGTCGCGCAGTTTGACGCGCAACTGGGCGCTCCACGGCACTTCGTCGCGGGTGACCACATAGGCGTAAATGCCTTCGCCCTTGAGAGCATGCGGCATGGGCACCACGGCCGCTTCGCCTACTTCGGGGCAGGCGGCCAGCACGGCTTCGATTTCAGCCGTGGACAGGCGGTGCCCCGACACGTTGATGGAGTCGTCGACGCGGCCCAGAATCCAGAAGTACCCATCCTGGTCAACTTCCGCAGCGTCGCCGGACGAATAACAGCCGAAGCGCGAAAAGTAGGACTGGTATTTCTCTTCATCATTATACACGCCCTGCATCATGCCGGGCCACGGGCGGCGGATGACCAGGTGGCCAGCCTTGCTGCCGGCCTCGGCTTCGTCCCCGTCGCGGGAGGCCGTGCCGATAACCGCAGCGTCAATGCCGGGCAGCGGCTTGGAGGCCGAACCGGGCTTGAGCTTGGTGGCGTAGGGCATGGGGGCTATCATTGCGCCGCCGGTTTCGGTCTGCCACCATGTGTCCACAATGGGCAGCTCGCCGCCGCCGATATTTTTGTGGTACCAGTGCCACGCTTCGGGGTTGATGGGTTCGCCCACGCTGCCGAGAATGCGCAGGCTGCGCAGGTCGTAGCGCTCTGTCCAGGCCTCGTTCATGCGCATGAGCGAGCGGATGACCGTAGGCGCGGTGTAGAAGATGTTGACCCGGAAGTTTTCCACAATGCGCCAGTAGCGGTCAGGGTACGGCCACGTCGGCACGCCTTCAAACATGAGGGTGGTGGCTCCAAGCGAAAGCGGCCCGTATACGCCGTAGGTGTGGCCGGTGATCCAGCCTGCGTCGGCCGTGCACCAGTATACGTCGTCGTCGCGCATGTCGAAGCACCACTGCGTGGAGTGCGCCGCGTAGGTAAGGTAGCCGCCCGTCGAGTGCATGACGCCTGTGGGCTTGCCCGTACTGCCGCTCGTGTGCAGCAGAAAGAGCGTGTCGTTGGCGTCCATTGGTTCGCACGGAAAATCGGGGTTCAGGGTAAAGTCGTCGATAAGGTCATGCCACCACACGTCGCGGTTGCGCTGCATGTTGACGCCGTCAATGCCGGCGTGTTTGACCACAACCACATGGGCCACGGAGGGGCACTTTTCGAGGATGGGGTCAAGGTTGGCCTTGAGGGGCTTGTACTTGCCGCCGCGCACAGCCGCATCTGCGGTTATGACGACGCGCGCCTTGCAGCCCTGAATACGGCTGCGGACGCCGCCCTCGGCATAGCCGGAGAAAATGGCGGTGTGGATGGCGCCAATGCGGGCGCAGGCCAGCATGGCGATAAACAGCTCGGGGATCATGGGCATGTACAAAGCCACATGATCGCCCTTGCGGATGCGCAACGAGCTCAACGCATGAGCCACGCGGCACACTTCAGTATACAGCATCTGGTAGGTATAGCAGCGAACATCAGTTTCTTTTTCGCCCTGCCAGATAAGCGCGGCCTTGTTGCGCCGCCCAGAGATGAGGTGCCTGTCTATGCAGTTAAAGGAGGCATTAAGTTTGCCGCCTGTAAACCACTTGTATTTGTGGTTTACCTCATCAGCTTCAAGTACTTTGTCCCAGCGCTTAAACCAATGGATCAACTGCGATGCTCGCGCACCCCAAAAATCATTGGGGTCTTCCAGTGCGCGGCTGCAGAGAGCATTATATTCTTCTGGCCCACATACCCATGCAGAAGTTTTGCCGTGCTCAGGTGGAAGATAGCTGCGGTTCTCATTTAACAGCGTTGTGATCCTTTCCTGGGACATGATAAAATCCTCCCTCCTGTTTGTTACATAAATTTTTAGAGGTGAAGTAATTCCATGATACAGCAATAAAGATATTCTAGAGAGTCGTCAAGAGGCCGGGATTGATTGGTCTTTCAGTCATAGTTGAGCTTTTTTTCACAATTAGGTCTAAACTGCAACCTAGGATACCATGCTATGCGGATTGGAACGCCATACCAATTAGGGAAATAAATCACAAAATAGGGCCAAAATTATTTTATTTTTTTTAAAAAATCTGTGGAATGCAAAAAAAGGCATGTTGCTGCTCACCCGCAGGGTCTTCGGCACGCGGCAGGTAATAGCGGAAGGCAGCCCCGGTTGAAGCGTGGGCCGAGTCTGCAGACCATGGATATGGTCAGAAACACAGACAGGAACTCTGGCAAATGCTGAGTATGGGGATTTTGCGGGGGGCATGCGCCGGAAAGGTGGTTCGAGGGGTAGGCTGGAGCCAATGCTCCAGGACTGAAAAAACGCTGCGCTGCGGGCCGCAATGTCAGCCCGGCGGGGTTTCAGAACTACTCTGCCGGGACGGCTCAGCAGCGGCAGGGCAGCATGAGGCCCCGGTCCATCATGACCTGAGCCAATGCTGTGACGGGGAGCCCTACCACGGTGCTCCACGAGCCTTCGACCCGCTCGACCAGCACGGCCCCCTGGCCCTGAATAGCGTACGCGCCCGCCTTGTCGGTGGGCTCTCCCGTGTCCACATAGGCCTGCAGCACCGGCATGGGCCAATGATGAAAGAAAACCCGGCTCACATCGCTGAAGGTCAGCATGCAAAAGGAACCCACGAGCGTTTCCTGAAGGTTGAACGCCGTGTTGGCGTTGCCCGAGGCGCTGGCCTCGGTATAGGAAATACTGGCCGGAACATCTGCCAGAGCTTGAGCTGCGGGGGTAAGTGCAGGCTGGGCGGGCAGCAGCAGGCAAACTGCGCTGATCACCTCGTGGCTCGCGCCGTTGAGTCGGGCGAGCATGCTCAGGGCATGCGCGGGATTGTCCGGTTTGCCCAGGATGTCGCCGCCGATGGCCACGACCGTGTCCGCCGCCAGTATGACCGGCTGGGGCGACGCGGCGGGTGCGCCATCAGCGGCCTTGTGCGCCGCCTGCTGGCGCAGGGTCTGGGCCACCGCCAGCGCCTTGGCCGTTGCGGCGCGGCGCGTGTAGGCCTCGGGCGGTTCACCCTGCAGCGGGCGGGGTTCCTCCGCATTGGGCAGCGCCAGACGGAAGGGCAGCCCCCACTCGTTCAAAAACTGACGCCTGCGGGGCGAGCCCGACGCCAGCAAAAGCTCAAAACCGGGCGAAAGACGAAACAGCGGGCATAATATCTCGCTGGCGCCTGCTGGCGGGGCGCAGTGGCAAAGACTGGATGTCATCGTGTGCTTTTGCCGGGCTAGACGGCTGCGGGGGCATGCCGCAAAAGTACGCCGCCCTGCATGTCCAGCACGCTGAAGACGCCCTGGTCGATAACGCCGTACGTGCGCGGCGAGCCGCTCTTGGGCAGGGAGAGGGAACCGGGATTCCAGAAGTGCAGGCCGGCAATGGTCTCGCCGCGCGGTACATGGGTATGACCGCGCAGCAACACCGTGCCGGGCTTGACGCCGGGGCACGGGGGGCGCTCGGGCAGGTGGTGGCCGTGGCTGGCAAAAATATTCAGGCCGTCGGCGTCGATCCAGGCTGATTCCGCAACGTCAAAGGGCAGCAGCCCCAAATCAACCTCCGCGTCGCAGTTGCCGCGCACGGCAATGACCGGGCAGGGCAAGGCAGACAGGTCGGGCATGGTTTGCAGCACCGAACGCGTGTCGTAGCCCTGCGGCAAGGGATTGCGCGGGCCGTGGTAGACAAGATCGCCCAGCAGCACCAGTGCATCGGGGGCCAGCTCGTGCGCCTTGTTCAGCAAAAAGCGCAGGCTCTCCGCAGAGCCGTGCAGGTCAGAAGCAACCAGCAGGCGCATCAGGCTTTTTCCCTGGCGGCGGGGTGTTGCCTGTTCCATTCGTCCAGCGGGACGGATTCTTCAACCAGCATGATGGGAATGTTGTCCCGCACCGGGTAGGCCACGCCGCAAACTTTGCAGGCAAAGGCGGCGACGGAGCCGTTGTCTTCTAGAGCCACAAGGTTGCCCAGGCATTTGGGGCAGGCCAGAATCTGGAGCAGTTCGTTGGTTTCCATTGGCATAAAATATCCTTCTTATCTGCGTGAGCAGGTATTCTATCTCCAAGCGGCTTCCAGTTCAAGGCTTCCCCATATTGCCATTTTCTGGTATGACAATTATTCCATGAAAGAGAGTATGAATTTTATAGATTTGCACACGCACTCCTCTGCCTCCGACGGCACGGACCCCCCCGCCCAGCTTGTGGCCAAGGCCCATGCCGCGGGTCTTGCGGCCGTTGCCATTACCGACCACGACACCCTTTCGGGACTGGATGAAGGGCAGCGGGTCGGGCGCGAGCTTGGCATTGAGGTGGTGCGCGGGTGCGAAATTTCTACCGGTACGGAACTGGGCGAGTTGCATATACTCGGCCTTTGGCTGCCTGAAAAGCCGCAACTCCTGCTGGAAAAACTGAGCTGGCTGCGCGAGCGCCGCGCCGAGCGCAACACGGGCATTGTAAAAAAACTGCAGGATCTCGGCTATGACATCTGCATGGATGAGGTGCTGGCGGCCGCCAAGGGCGAAAGCGTAGGTCGGCCGCATATCGCCGAAGTATTGCTGCGCAAGGGCTTTGCCAAGGATGTGCGGCAGGTATTTAAGGAATTTTTGGGCAGCAGGGGCAAGGCCTATCTGCCAAAGACCGTGTTGGAGCCAGATGAAAGCGTGCGCTTGCTGGTCTCGATGGGGGCCACCGTATGCCTGGCGCACCCCCTGCTGTGGAAGGCCCCGGCCGGGTGGCTGGATTCCATGGTGGCGCGTCTCAAAGACTACGGGCTCAGCGCCATTGAGGCCTACCACAGCGAGCACTCCGACGCGGACGTTCGCACCTGTCTGGCCCTGGCCAAGCGGTTTGACCTTGGCGTTTCGGGCGGTTCGGACTATCACGGATCAAACAAGCCCTCCATCCGGCTGGGCCAGGGATACGGGGGCTTACGCGTAAGCTTGTCTGTGCTCCAGGGTCTGAAAGAACGCCGCAGCGCCGCAGGCCTCAACATCTGACAATCCGCTTTTTGCCGCATTTTTTGGCGGCCCGTGAAACCTCTTGCGCAATCGGGTCAGCCGATGTACAGCGGTTTTTCACACCATATGGAAGGCATTGCATGCGTATTCTTCATAAACAGCAGCATCTTCCCCCACTTGAGGGGCCACGCCTGCAGCCGCATCCTTTCCGCGGAGCGGGGGTTCCCCCGGACGAACACGACGGCGCACCACTTGTGCCCGTTGCCCGACCCGAGCGCGGGTCAGCCGCGCAGGGCGTTGCCGCCCCCCACAGAGAAGCCCCGACCATAAAGGACATAGGCACAGAATCCTTTGAGCTGCGCCAGCTTGGCGAAGATGACTTTGAGGAATTTGAGGCCCTGCTGCGCTACGCGTTTCAGGTCAGTACCTCCGAGATGGCCCGCATCGGCTGGTCGGATATGGAGATGAAGCAGTCCAAGATGCCCATTTTTGAGGCGTCGTACGTCATGGGCTGGTTCTATAAGGGACATCTTGCCTCGCAAATAGTCATCTACCCCATGGAAGTGAATATCCAGGGCGAAATATGCAAGATGGGCGGCGTTACCGGCGTGGCTACCTACCCGGAATACACGGGCCGAGGGCTGATACATTCGCTCATTGGCAAGAGTCTTGAGTACATGCGCTCGCAGCAGCAGATCGTCTCGTACCTCTGTCCCTATTCCATCCCTCTGTACCGCAAGCACGGCTGGGAAATTGTCTCGGACAAGATGACCTTTTCCATCAAGGACACCCAGCTGCCCAAGCGCCACGCCGTTGAAGGGCAGATCGAGCGCGTGGACATCGAATGCGAAGACCTGCACAGGGTCTACAAGTACTTTGCCCTGCAGGAGCACGGCGCGCTTGTCCGCAGCAAGCTGGAGTGGGAGGAATACTGGCGCTGGGATTCGGACGACGTTATGGCGGCAGTGTACTACAGCGCCGACGCCAAGCCCCTGGGCTACGTTATTTACTACATAGAAAACGAAGTTTTCAGCATCAAGGAGATGGTCTATCTGAACCAGGAGGCCAAGTACGGCATCTGGAACTACATCAGCGCCCATTTTTCCATGATCACCAAGGTCGAAGGGGCAAACTACACCGGCGAGCCCATTGCCTTTCAGTTTGAAGACAGCGAAATTGACGAGAGCATTCAGCCTTATGCCATGGCCCGCATTGTGGACGTGCAGCGCTTTATCGAGCAGTACACCTTTCAGTTTGAGGACCCCAAACTGAACCTCGAGCTTGAGGTGAGCGACGTTATGGCCCCGTGGAACAACGGTATCTTCCACGTAAGCTGGCGCGATGGCCGCACCTTGTGCGAAAAGGTCAACAACTGGAGCACCGGGCACCGCCTCTCGCTGGACATCAAGACGCTCACGACCATGCTGATGGGCTACAAGCGGCCAACCTATCTCTACAATAATGACCGCATTGATATGGACTACCATCTGCTCAAAACGCTGGAAACGCTGATTTCGCCGGACAAACCGTATTTTTCGGATTACTTCTGATGCCGTAAAAAGTAAGGGCGCCCCAAAAGGCGCCCTTACTTGTATGCGTTATTGCAGGTTGCTAACTTTCTCGCCCGCAGCATTTTTTGTATTTTTTGCCGCTGCCGCAAGGGCAAAGATCGTTGCGGCCAATGCGCGGTCCAGCCTTGGCAGGTTTGTGGGATTCTTCAGTAATGCTGCCGCCGCTGGAGTAGGAAAGCGGGGCGCTGCTCTCCTTGTGGCGGTATTCGCGGGTCAGCGGGGTGCCCTTGGGTTCTTCAACGGGGGGCTGTTCCTGCTGCTGTTCTTCTTCAATGGGTTCGATGCGCACGCGTATGCGCGTGAGGGCGCGGAACACGCTTTCGCGAATCTGGAAAAGCATGGCCTGGAACATTTCAAAGCCTTCGCGCTTGTACTCCAGCTTGGGGTCGCGCTGGCCGTAGCCGCGCAGGCCTATGCCGTCGCGCAGGGCGTCCATGTTGCGCAGGTGCTCCTTCCAGCAGCGGTCCAGTTCTTCCAGCAAAAAGTAGCGCAGGATGTCTGCATAGGTGGGGCCGGTCTCCGTCTTGAGCTGGTCGAGGAGGCCGCGCACAATATCCTGGGTTTCTTCGCGCTCGGGCAGGCGGGCATCTTCGGGCAGCACGCGGTCAAGGTTGAACACCTCGCGCAGACGGGCCATGGCCGCCGCGCGGGCTTCGTCCTGATCGTCAATGGAAACAGAGTCGAGGGGGCTGTACACGTCGTCCAGCACGTCGCTCATAAATTCCTGCAGCACGGGGTCAAGGTTCGCCTCAACCATCAATTCGCGGCGCAGGGTGTAGATAACCTCGCGCTGCTGGTTCATGACGTTGTCGTAATCGAGCAGGGTTTTGCGGATTTCAAAGTGGTGGGCTTCCACGCGCTTTTGGGCGCCTTCGACAGCGCGGGTGACCATGGCGTTTTCAATGGCCTCGCCGTCGCGCAGGCCCAGCTTTTCCATGAGCCCCTTGATGCGGTCCGAGCCAAAAAGACGCATGAGGTCGTCCTCAAGCGACAGGTAGAAGCGCGATGAGCCGGGGTCGCCCTGACGGCCCGAGCGGCCGCGCAGCTGGTTGTCGATGCGGCGGCTCTCGTGACGTTCGGTGCCGAGAATGTGCAGGCCGCCAAGATCTACAACACCTTCGCCCAGCATGATGTCCGTGCCGCGCCCGGCCATGTTGGTGGCGATGGTCACGCGACCTCGCTGGCCGGCCTGGGCGACGATTTCAGCTTCCTTTTCGTGCTGTTTGGCGTTGAGCACGCTGTGGGGAATGCCGAGCTTTGCCAGCCGGTGCGAGAGCATCTCGGACGTTTCAATAGATATGGTGCCCACCAGCACGGGCTGCTCGTTTTTGTGCAGCTCTGCAATGGCCTCAACAATGGCGTCGAACTTTTCCTGCCGCGAGCGGTAGATAAGATCGGGGTGATCCTTGCGGATCATGGGCTTGTTGGGCGGGATGGAAACAACCTCAAGGTTGTATATCTGGTGGAATTCGACAGCTTCGGTATCGGCCGTGCCGGTCATGCCCGAAAGCTTTTCGTAAAGGCGGAAGTAGTTCTGGAAGGTGATGGAAGCCAGCGTCTGGTTTTCGGCGGCGATGGTGACGTGTTCCTTGGCTTCCAGGGCCTGGTGCAGGCCGTCGGAGTAGCGGCGGCCTGCCATGAGGCGGCCGGTAAACTCGTCTACGATGATGACCTGGTCGTCCTGAACGATGTAGTCCACATCGCGCTTGAAAACCAGGTGCGCCTTGAGCGACTGCATCACGTGGTGCTGGGCGGTGATATTGGCCGGGTCAAAAAGGTTGTCCAGCGTGAGCAGTTCTTCGCAACGGGCCACGCCCTCGTCGGTAAGCATGGCGGTGCGCGCCTTTTCGTCTACCGTGTAGTGCTCGGGGGTGAGCTGGCGCACAATATCGTCCACCGTGCGGTACATGCCCACCGATTCGTCCGACGCGCCCGAAATGATCAGCGGGGTTCTGGCTTCGTCGATAAGGATGGAGTCCACTTCGTCCACAATGGCAAAGTTGTGCCCGCGCTGCACCAGCTGGTTGGCGTAAAATTTCATGTTGTCGCGCAGGTAGTCGAAGCCGAACTCGTTGTTGGTACCGTAGGTTATGTCCTTGCCGTACTCTACCTTGCGTTCGTCGTCGTCCAGCCCGTGCACGATAACGCCTGTGCTCAGGCCCAAAAATTCATACAGCTGGCCCATCCAGGCCGAGTCGCGCTTGGCAAGGTAGTCGTTGACCGTAACCACGTGCACGCCCTTGCCCGACAGGGCGTTGAGCACCACGGGCAGGGTCGCCACCAGGGTTTTGCCTTCGCCGGTTTTCATTTCGGCAATCTTGCCCTTGTGCAGCACAATGCCGCCAACGAGCTGCACATCGTAGTGACGCATGCCCAGCTTGCGTCGGGAGGCTTCGCGCACGAGGGCGAACACTTCGGGCAGCAGCGCTTCCAGCGTTTTTTCGCCACCCTGTACCTGCTGGCGGTATTGCGCTATGTGGACAGGAAAGTCCGCATCCGACAGCTGCTGCATCTGCGGCTCAAACTCGTTGATGCGCTGCACCATGGGGCGGAGTTTACGCAAGTAACGGTCATTGGTGCTGCCGAAGAATTTTTTGAAAAGGAAACCGAACATGAACTCTCCTTACACGAGGGCCAGTCGCTTACGCTGAGCGCGCGCCAACAGTGACGCCGCTCTGCGGGATATACTGATTGCGTGGTGCATTGCCCCCAAAGGGCAATGCACGGCATCTCTCAAAAATAAGACATAACATTAAGGTTGGCAATGTTACGCGGCAAAATTAATATTGATTCGCCGTATAAACGTAACATGGGGCAAGGGTAAACGCCGCCGCCCTTGCTTAGCTTTTTGTCTGTGCCCGTTGCAGGCCTTGCAGGGCCAGCTTCATGCCGGGCTTTATTTCCAGCGCCTGCGAAAAAAACTGGGCGGCCCGGTCACGATCGCCCGACTGCAAAAATATTGCCCCAAAGTTGCAGGCGATGGAAGCGTTGGTCTTGACCATTTCCGGCTCCAGATCCAGCGCCTTTACCAGGTTGGCCTTGGCCTGAAGAAAATCCGCGCCTTCGGCAAAGGCCATGCCTACATTATAATAGAGCGTGGGATCGTCGGGGGCGATTTTGCTGGCGCGCTTGTATTCGGTAATGGCGTCCTGCCAGCGGCCCTGCCTGCGCAGGCTGATGCCAAGCTGGTTAAAGAGCGACAGATCGCCCCTGCTAAGGCGTTTGCCCTTGGCCTCAAGACTGCTGCGCAGAAATTTTTCGGCCATTTCGGGGGCACGCTCGCCATAGATGCCGGCAATACGGCTCGAAAGCGCGCTGAGTCCGTCGGCTGCCTCGCGGTTCATCTGCACGACTGCCCTTTCAAAAAAAGCCTCTGCTTTATCCATGTCGCCATTGGCAAAATGGGCCTCGCCCAGGCTGACCTTGCGGTCGACATTGAGCGGCGAAAGCGAGTCGAGTTTTTCGAGGTAGCGCACCTGCTGGGGGATATCGCCGATTTCTTCGTACATTTCGGCAAGGCGCTGCAGGGGGGCCAGGTACAGATCTGCGGATTTTGCGGCCGATTCGTACGCCATGCGGGCCTTGTCGTACTGCTGCGTGGCGCGAAAAACATCGCCCATAACCAGAAACGCCGCCGCGCTGCCCGGTTTGAGGGCGAGCACCTTTTGGCAGGCAGTAAGGGCCATGTCGTATTTTTTCATGGTCAGCAGCTTTTTTGCCATATCGATGACCTGCCCAAGCTTGCTCTGCGGCTTGAGGGTAAAGGCCATTTTTTCAATAAGCGTATTGGCCGAAACCGGTTTGGCAATAAAGTTGTCAGCGCCGACTTCGTGCAGCAGCATGAGCCGGTCGCGCTGCACATCGCTCGTGAGCACAATGATTTTGATCGCGCTGAAGGCCTGTTTGATCTGGCTTACCAAAAAGCTGAGGTCACGACCGCCGATGCTGCGCTCTATAAAGACAAGAGGGGCGGGATGCCGGGCCATGATGTCGCGCAGCTCGCGCAGCATCAGGCGCGGATCGGCCAGGGCCGTAAATATGCTCTGGGCGGTAAGCCCCATCTCCTTGGCCAGGGTCAGGCGCAGCTGGGTGCAGAATGCCTGATCGTCACTGACCACAAGAATATGCCCATTTTCTTTGGCTAGGTATGTAATAACAGAGTCTTGGTATGAATTTAACTTTGCTCTATTCGCAGTGTCTACTGTAGCCATCGTTACTCCTGAAAAAATGCACGTGAGCCGCAAACACCGTTTATGCCGCAAAAAAAGGCGTCGTTGCGTCCAAGAAAGTTGTCACGGCCAAAACTGGCGTGCGCTGCAGTTGTAGGGTTGCCAGGTTTCCACGTCAAGAGGTATAACCGCTGCATCGTGCGGGATGCAGCTTGAGTATACAAAAATAATGCGAAAATGTCTTGACGTTCAAGGGTAACTTGGATAGAAAGTATCTCCGCGCGACAAAGAGTGTTTTGTCGGCGTTCCCTGGACGGCAGGGAAGGGCGGGTTGAGTCCGCCCTGATGTACCGAAAACGGACAATTTATAGGCCGTTTAAGGTTTTGACATGTGCAGGCGTTACCGAATGCCGGACAATGTCGAGCCGTTCCAGCCCAAGGACGGACCCCACCGCAGCCCATGGCCGCGTGTGACCCGGGGCTGTAAGGTAGGGGGGATAGCCCCCATTTGGTGACCCTGCGGGACCGCCTAGTCGCTTTTCTATAAGTGGCTTGGCCTGAGCGACGCCGGGGAGCATCACGCGGATGATGCAGGCGCGTTCAGGCGTCCAATCTTCCGAATCTTTCCTGAAAATTCAGGCGTGATGCGCGCATTAGCGCAACCCCTTACGTTGCTCCGTTTTTCCGTTCCTTGCCAGGGTGAGGTCGGCCTTCGGGCCATGCTTCATGGCCCGCGTATGCTGTGAAGGAGCCCGCGCTCGTAGCCCAAGGGCCGCGCGGGATGTTTTTGCAAACGGAGTAGGCAAAATGACGACAGTTAGCAGCGATCGCATTCGGATCAAGCTCAAAGCCTACGATTACCGCATTCTGGATAAAGCCGTTGCGGAAATCGTGGATACGGCGCGCAATACCGGTGCCGGTGTGGCGGGACCAATTCCCCTGCCCACCAACATTCACAAGTACACCGTGCAGCGTTCCGTGCATGTGGACAAAAAGTCCCGTGAGCAGTTTGAAATGCGCATTCACAAGCGGCTCATGGATATCCTGGAACCCACGCAGCAGACCGTCGACGCGCTGGGCAAGCTTTCGTTGCCCGCCGGTGTGGACGTAGAAATCAAGCTCTAGCGAGAGGCAGTCATGGCTGAGAAAATGGGAATTTTGGGTCGCAAACTCGGTATGACCCGCATATTTGACGGCGCTGGCGCAGCCGTGCCTGTCACGGTGATTGAGGCCGGTCCGTGCCCCGTCACCCAGGTCAAAACCGCGGATACTGACGGCTACAACGCCGTGCAGATCGCGATGACCCCCGCTAAGGAAAAGCACACCCCCAAGGCTTTGCAGGGGCACTTTGCCAAGGCAGGCAAGGGGCTTTTCCGTCACCTGCGCGAAATCCGCCTTTCGGGCGCGCCGGAGCAGGAGCTGGGTCAGGAACTGACCGTTGAAATTTTCGCCGCTGGCGAAAAGGTCAAGGTTACCGGCACCAGCATGGGTAAGGGCTATCAGGGCCGCATGCGTCGCTGGAACTTCGCAGGTTCCAAAGACACCCACGGCTGCGAAAAGGTGCACCGCAACAATGGTTCCATTGGTAACAACACCTTTCCTGGCCACGTATTCAAGGGTCGGAAAATGGCGGGCCATTGGGGCAATGAAACCGTTACGGAATTGGGCCTGACCATCGTTGACGTGCGTCCTGAGGACAACGTCATTCTGGTCAAAGGTTCCGTGCCCGGCCCCAAGAACGGGCTGGTGCTGATCCGCAAGCAGTAGAGGAAGCAGCAATGGCTACCGTTAAAGTATATGACCAGAACAAGCAGGAAAGCGGTGAAGTTACGCTTGCTTCCGACGTGTTCGAAATCGAGGTGAGGCCCGAAATCCTCAATCTCGTGGCGCGTGCCCAGATGGCGGCTAAACGCGCAGGAACGCATATGGTTAAGACCCGCGCGCTGGTTTCCGGCGGCGGCGTCAAGCCCTGGAAGCAGAAGGGTACGGGCCGTGCCCGTTCCGGCTCCAACCGTTCGCCCATTTGGCGCGGTGGTGCCATCATCTTCGGACCCAGCCCGCGTGATTACAGTTTCAAGGTTAACAGCAAGGTGCGCGCCCTGGCCATGAAGATGGCCCTTTCAAGCCGCCTGGCTGACGAAACCCTGATGGTGGTTAAGGGTATTGAACTGCCCGAAGCCAAAACCAAGCATTTTGCCAAGGTTGCCGACACGTTGGGCCTCTCTAAGGCTCTCATCGTGGCACCCGCCGAAGACAGCGCGCTGACCCGTTCGGCCCGCAATATTCCGGGTCTCACCCTGACCACTGTCGATCGCCTTAGCGTGCTTGAAATCCTCAAGCACAAGCAGCTTGTGCTGCTTGAGGGCGCTGTCGAGTCTGTTCAGGCGCGTTTCGCTAAGAAGGGGGCGTAAGATGGAAATCACTTCTGTTCTGCTCAAGCCCCTGCTGACCGAAAAGACGACCTTGATCAAGGACGAAGCCCAACAGGTGGCCTTTATGGTCCACACCCTGGCCAATAAGCTTGAGATCAAGCAGGCCGTGGAAAAGGCTTTTGACGTTAAAGTGGAAGCGGTCAACGTTGTGCGCCGCGCCCCTATGAACAGGGAGCGCCAGGGTCGCGTTGTAGGCCGTAAGCCCGGCTGGAAGAAAGCGTATGTTACGCTGCGCCAGGGCGATAAAATTGAGTTCTTCGAGGGAGTGTAATCATGGCTGTCCGCAAGCTGAAACCGACCTCCGCGGGGCGTCGCTTCCAGACGGTTTCCGACTTTGAGGAAATCACCCGGACGCGCCCTGAGAAGTCGCTCACCGAAGGCCTTAACAAAAAGGCCGGCCGCAACAATCTGGGTCGCGTTACCAGCCGTCGTCGTGGCGGCGGTGTAAAGCGTCTGTACCGCATCATCGACTTCAAGCGCGACAAGACCGGCGTTGAAGCCACTGTTGCGCACATTGAATACGATCCTAACCGTACCGCCCGTATTGCGCTTCTGCACTATTCGGACGGCGAAAAGCGCTACATCCTCGCTCCGGTTGGTCTGAAACAGGGTGACAAGATCATGTCCGGCATCAACGATCGCAATGGCGTCGTGGCCGACATCAAGCCCGGTAACGCTCTGCAGATGGCCCGCATCCCCGTGGGTACTGTTGTGCATAATGTCGAGCTGTACCCCGGCAAGGGCGGGCAGATGTGCCGTGCCGCCGGTACCTACGCCCAGCTGGTCGCCAAAGAGGGCAACTACGCCCTGCTGCGTCTGCCCTCGGGCGAAGTGCGCAAGGTGCTTGCCACCTGCGTGGCTACTGTGGGTCAGGTGGGCAATGTGCACCACGAAACCATCTCTCTGGGCAAAGCTGGCCGCAATCGTTGGCTGGGTCGTCGTCCCAAGGTTCGCGGCGTTGCCATGAACCCCATCGACCACCCCCTGGGCGGCGGCGAAGGCAGAAGCTCTGGTGGCCGTCATCCTGTGTCGCCTTGGGGTATGCCTGCCAAGGGTTACAAGACCCGCGACAAGAAGAAGGCCTCTTCCCGGCTGATCATCAAACGCCGCGGCCAGAAGTAGGAGTAGCTCATGCCGAGATCGTTGAAAAAAGGGCCGTTTGTTGACGCCCATGTAATGAAGAAGGTCGACAGCGCGGTGGCCAACAGTGACCGCCGCGTGCTCAAGACCTGGTCGCGCCGCTCGACCATCCTGCCCGAAATGGTGGGACTGACCTTTGCGGTGCATAATGGCAAGAAGTTCGTGCCGGTGTTCGTCACCGAAAACATGGTCGGCCACAAGCTGGGCGAATTTTCGCCCACTCGTACCTTCCATGGGCATGCCGCCGATAAAAAGGCCAAGGCCGGCAAGAAGTAGGGTAGGGATATGGAATCTAAAGCTATTGCAAAATTCCAGCGCGTTTCGCCGCGCAAGACCCGTCTTGTGGCCAAGAACGTGCAGGGCATGGGAGTGGAGGAGGCTATGAACCTTCTGCGCTTCACGCCCAACAAGCCCGCTGGCGTGCTTTTCGGCGTGCTCAAAAGCGCGTTGGCCAATGCCTCGCAGCTGGGCGGCGTTGATGTGGATGCCATGGTGGTGAAAGAAATCGTGGTCAACGAAGGCCCCACCTGGAAGCGCTTCATGCCCCGGGCTCAGGGCCGGGCGACCAAGATTCACAAGCGCACCAGCCACATCACCGTTATACTCGCAGAAGGGCAGGAATAGGCTATGGGTCAGAAAGTACATCCGTTCGGGTTCCGGCTTGGGTACAACAAGAATTGGCAGTCCCGCTGGTTCAGCAAGAAGGAATACCCTGCCTTTGTCTATGAAGACAGCAAGATCCGCACGTTCGTGAAGAAGCTCCTGTTTCACGCCGGGGTTTCCAAAATCGAAATCGAACGTGCAGGCGGCAAGGTACGGCTTATCCTTTCCACCGCTCGCCCCGGTATTGTTATCGGCCGCAAGGGTGTGGAAATTGAAAAGCTCCGCAACGACCTTCGTCAGAAGTTCGGTCGCGAGTTCTCTCTTGAAGTGAACGAAATCCGTCGCCCCGAAGTGGACGCCCAGCTGGTGGCCGAAAACATCGCCCAGCAGCTTGAGCGCCGCGTGGCCTTCCGGCGCGCCATGAAGCGCACCGTGTCCATGGCCCGCAAGTTTGGCGGCGAAGGCATCAAGGTAACCTGCGCTGGTCGTCTGGCTGGTGCAGAAATCGCCCGTACCGAATGGTACCGCGATGGCCGCGTGCCCTTGCAGACCCTGCGCGCCGACATCGACTACGGCTTTGCCGAAGCGCACACCACCTATGGCATCATCGGTGTCAAGGTGTGGATCTATAAGGGTGAAATCCTTGACAAAGAGGTAGATCAGTAATGCTTGCGCCCAAAAGAGTTAAATTCCGCAAGTGGCAGAAAGGCCGCCTGCGTGGCCTGGCCACCCGCGGCGCCACCATTGCATTTGGCGATATCGGTCTCAAGACCGTGCAGCATGGCCAGCTTTCGAGCCAGCAGATTGAAGCTGCTCGTATCGCCATGATGCGTCACATCAAGCGTGGCGGTAAAGTGTGGATCCGCGTGTTCCCTGACCGCCCCGTTACGGCCAAGCCTCTGGAAACCCGTCAGGGTTCCGGTAAGGGCGCGCCGGTGGGTTGGTGCGCTCCGGTCAAACCCGGTCGCGTGCTGTATGAAATCAAGGGCGTGAGCCTTGAGCTCGCGCGTGAGGCGCTGACCCGCGCCGCTCACAAGCTGCCCGTCAAGACCATCATTGTGATGAGGGAGGGCATCTAAATGGCCGCCAAGAAAAAGACCGAAACCGCCGCCCGGCCCGCCGCCCAGGATCTGCGCTCCATGAGCGTTGAAGAACTGCGCACGGTACTTACCGAGCAGCGCCAGGAACTGATGAGCGCCCGCTTCAAGCACGCTGCTGCGCAGCTTGAAAAGACTTCCGAACTGAAAGTCATGCGTAAGCAGGTGGCGCGAATCGAGACCGTATTGAACGAAAAGGAACAGAGGGCCTGAACATGCAAGCTCTGGAAGATCGCAAGGGCAGAACGCTGACCGGCATTGTGGTGAGCGACAAGAACGACAAGACCATTGTCGTGCGCGTCGAGACCCTGGTCAAGCATCCTCTGCTTAAGAAGTATGTGAGGCGCCGCAAGAAGTTCACGGCTCATGATCCTATGAACGAATGCGGTATGGGCGACAAGGTTAAAATTGTGGAGTTCCGTCCGCTTTCGCGCAACAAGCGCTGGCACCTGGTCTCCATCATTGAAAAAGCCGTGTAGGGTAGTACCATGATCCAGGTAGAATCGACGCTTCAGGTGGCCGATAATTCCGGCGCCAAAAAGGTTGCCTGCATCAAGGTGCTGGGCGGGTCACACCGCCGCTACGCCTCGGTGGGCGACATTATCGTGGTTTCCGTTAAAGAAGCCATGCCCCACAGCAAGGTTAAGAAGGGCGACGTTATGAAGGCTGTTATCGTGCGCACCGCTAAAGAAGTGCGTCGCATGGACGGCAGCTACATCAAGTTCGACGGCAACGCCGCCGTGTTGCTCTCTAACCAGGGTGAGCCCGTGGGTACGCGTATCTTCGGCCCCGTGGCCCGTGAGCTGCGCGCCCAGAACTTTATGAAAATTATTTCGCTGGCCCCGGAAGTGCTGTAGGAGACCGTCATGAAAATGTATCGCATCCGCAAGGACGACAAGGTGATGGTAATCGCCGGCAAGGACGCGGGCAAAATCGGCAAGGTGCTCAAGATCCTGCGCAAGAAGGATCGCGTGCTTGTGGAAAAAACCAACATGGTTAAGCGCCACATGCGTCCCAACCCCTATGCCCAGCAGCCGGGCGGTATCGTGGAAAAGGAAATGCCGATCCACGTTTCCAATCTCATGGTTGTCTGCTCTGCCTGCGGCAAGGCCACTCGAGTCGGTTACAAGACCATCGAGTCCGAGGGCAAGGAAAAGAAAGTGCGCTTCTGCAAAAAGTGCAACGAAGTCATGGAATAAGGTGATACAATGACACGCCTTGAAAAGATATATGGAGAGAAAGTGGTTCCGGTACTGCAGAAGGAGTTTAACTACTCCTCTTCCATGCAACTGCCCGGCATCGAAAAGATCTCTCTGAACATCGGCCTTGGCGCCGCCAGCTCGAACAACAAGCTGATGGAAGAAGCCATGGCGGAGCTTACCGCCATTGCTGGCCAGAAAGCTGTTGTTACCCGGGCTAAGAAGTCCATTGCCGCATTTAAGTTGCGCGAAGGCATGCCCATTGGTGTGCGCGTCACCCTGCGCAAGGATCGCATGTGGGACTTTTTGGATAAGCTCATGAACTTTGCCTTGCCCCGAGTGCGTGACTTCCGCGGCATTCCTGATCGCGGTTTTGATGGGCGCGGCAATTTCACCTTGGGCATCAAAGAGCACACCATCTTTCCCGAGCTGGAAGCTGACCGTGTGGAAAATCCCAAGGGCATGAATATCACCATCGTCACCACGGCGGCCACGGACAAAGAAGGCAAGTTCCTTCTCGACCAGCTTGGCATGCCGTTCCGCAAGTAGGAGTTAAGCCATGTCCCGTACTTCTCTGGAAGTAAAGGCCAAGCGCAAGCCCAAGTTCAGCGCCCGCGCCTACAATCGCTGCCCGCTTTGTGGTCGCCCCAGGGCTTTCCTGCGCCAGTTCGGCATCTGCCGTATCTGCTTCCGCAACATGGCCCTTCGTGGTGAACTGCCCGGCGTGCGCAAGTCGAGCTGGTAAGATTTCCAGGCGTGCAAACGTCTGGGTGGTGCGCCCTGCGCACCTGCGGGAAGTGACGGCATAGGGCCGTTAACCCCGCTCCCAAACTCTCAGGAGCATTCGATGTTGACAGATCCCATTGCGGATATGCTCACCCGTATCCGCAACGCGCATTTGGCCCTGCACAAGGAAGTGAATGTGCCGCGCTCGAAGATGAAGGAATCTTTAGCCGCCATCCTCAAGCAGGAAGGTTACGTCGAAGACGTGGCCGTGGCCGAAACAAACATTGTCATTACTCTTAAGTACCAGAAGGGAAAGCCCGTCATCTGCGGGTTGAAGCGTGTAAGCACGCCCGGTCGCCGGGTTTATGTTGGCGCGCATCACATTCCCAGGGTGCAGAACGGCCTCGGCATCTGCATTTTGTCCACGTCCAGCGGCGTGCTGGACGGCATGACCGCCCATGAGAAGAAGGTGGGCGGCGAACTTCTGTGCGAAATCTGGTAGGCGGTGCACCATGTCGAGAATAGGTAGACTGCCCGTTGCCGTTCCCAATGGCGTTGAAGTCAAGATCGGAACGGATGTTGTGGAAGTTAAAGGGCCCAAGGGCTCGCTGAGCACCCCTGTCTGCTCCCTGCTCAAATACGAACAGGCTGACGGTCATGTAACCCTCAGCCGTATTGAAGATAACCGCCAGACCCGTTCGCAGCACGGATTGCGCCGCACCCTTCTTGCCAATTGCATTGAAGGCGTCACCAAGGGCTTTTCTAAGGGCCTTGAAGTTATCGGCGTTGGTTACCGTGTGGCGGTCAAGGGCAACATTATCGAGCTTTCCGTGGGCTATTCCCACCCCGTGCTCGTTGAACTGCCCGACGGCATCAAGGCTGCTGTTGAAGGTCAGGTTCTGACCATCACCGGCATCGACAAGGAACTTGTGGGCGAAATGGCCGCCAAGATTCGCCGCATCCGTAAGCCTGAACCCTACAAGGGCAAGGGCATCAAGTACGTTACCGAGACTATCCGCCGCAAGGTTGGTAAGTCCGGCGGCAAGAAGTAGGGGGCGCGTCATGAAATACAGCAAGAACGAATCCCGGCAGCGCCGCAAGATCCGTATCCGCAAGAAAGTCAACGGCACCTTCGAGCGCCCGCGTCTGGTTGTGTTCAGGTCCAACCTGCACATCTACGCCCAGATCGTCAAC
Organism: Desulfovibrio desulfuricans; assembly: GCF_004801255.1. Classification (NCBI taxonomy): domain Bacteria; kingdom Pseudomonadati; phylum Thermodesulfobacteriota; class Desulfovibrionia; order Desulfovibrionales; family Desulfovibrionaceae; genus Desulfovibrio; species Desulfovibrio desulfuricans. The sequence goes on from NZ_CP036295.1 coordinate 996,009, forward strand.
GATCTGGATGGCGTAACCCTGGCTGCCGCCTCTACCCTGTCGCTTTCCAAGACCGAAGCCGGCCTGCACTGCAATAAGAGCGGCGCCGAGATGGTGGGCAAGGAAATTGCCCGGATGGCCAAGGAGAAGAATATCAATCAAGTGGTATTCGATCGCAACGGGTATCTTTATCACGGTCGCGTCAAGGCCGTAGCCGACGGCGCCCGCGAAGGCGGCTTGGAGTTCTAATATGCGTCAGGAAAATACTGAAACTCAGCAGAACGAGTTGGGCGAAATCGAAAAGATCGTTTCCCTCAACCGCGTGGCCAAGGTCGTCAAGGGCGGTCGCCGTTTCAGCTTCAGCGCCCTCGTGGTTGTGGGCGACGGCAAGGGCGGCGTGGGCTTCGGTCTGGGCAAGGCCCAGGAAGTGCCCGAAGCTCTTCGCAAGGCTACCGAGCGAGCTCGCAAGAACCGCGTTCAGGTGTCCCTGCTCGAAGGCACGCTTCCTTATGAAGTGCTCGGTCGTTTCGGCGCCGGTCGCGTCATGCTCAAGCCCGCCTCCGAAGGTACCGGCATCATCGCCGGTGGTGCTGTGCGCGCCGTCATGGAAGCCGTAGGCATCCGCGACGTCCTTGCCAAGGCCATCGGAACCAACAACCCGCACAACGTGCTTCGCGCCACCATGCAGGGCCTCGTTTCCCTGCGCAGCGCCGAAGATGTTTCGGCCCTGCGCGGTAAGAAGCTGGAAGCTCCGAGGAAGTAACCATGGCAGAAATTAAGGTAAAACTCGTGCGTTCGCGCATCGGCACCACGCCAGCGCAACGCAGGCTGCTGGACTCCCTTGGCCTCAAGCGCCGCGAGATGGTCAAGACGTTCAAGGATACCCCGGCCATTCGGGGCATTATCGCCAAAGTTCCGCATATGGTCGCCGTTGTTGAGTAACGGCCAAAGGATATACCATGCAACTGCACAATCTGTTTCCTTTTCCGGAAGAGCGTAAGACCCGCCGTCGCGTGGGCCGTGGCTCTGGCTCCGGTCTGGGCTGCACTGCGGGCAAGGGCCACAAAGGGCAGAACGCTCGTGCCGGCGGCGGCGTCCGCCCTGGCTTCGAAGGCGGCCAGATGCCCCTGCAGCGCCGTTTGCCCAAGCACGGTTTTAAAAACGCCCCCTTCAAGGTTACCTACGACGTGATCAATCTTGACGCGCTCGTGTCGGCCTTTCCGGGCAAGACCACCATCACCCTTGACGACATCTACGCCCGCGGCCTGGTCCGCATGGGCGCGCCCGTGAAAGTGCTTTCGCGCGGCGACGTCTCAAGCTCCCTGTCGGTGGAGGCTCACAAGTTCAGCCAGGCAGCTGCGGAAAAAATCCGCAATGCTGGCGGCAATGTGACCGAGCTGGAAGCGGTAGCTACCGCTGAATAAATCTGGTGGCCGCGCGCAAGCGCGGCCTCACGGCTTTTCTGGCGTCATTGCCCGCCTTGCGGCGGGCAATGACGTTGCGCACATACTGCGCCGCAGGCGCACAAACGCAACGAGTGTTTCATGGCAGTAGGATCGGCAAACAATATGGCGGGCCAGGCTTCGTTGTCCAAACGCATCGGCTGGACCCTCCTGATTTTGTGCTGCTACCGCATAGGTGTTCATGTGCCCATTCCGGGTGTTGACGCTTCTGCGCTGGCGTCGTTTTTTCAAAGCATGTCCGGCACGCTTTTCAGCCTGTTTGATATGTTTTCCGGCGGCGGCCTGTCCAACGTCTCGGTGTTCGCTCTGGGCGTCATGCCTTACATTTCGGCAAGCATTATCATCCAGCTTTTGCAGGTGGTCAGCCCCGATATCAAGCGCATGGCTAAGGAAGAAGGGCAGGCGGGGCGACGCAAGATCACGCAGTACACCCGTTACCTCACCGTGCTTATCACCCTGGTGCAGGGTCTTGGCATAGCGGTAGGGCTTGAAAACATGACCAGCCCTGGTGGCGCGCCGGTTGTTCTTGCACCCGGCTGGCATTTCCGCCTTGTTACCATGGCTACCTTTACGGCTGGCTCCGTGCTTGTTATGTGGCTTGGCGAACAGATTACAGAGCGCGGTATCGGCAACGGCATCTCGCTGATCATCTTTTGCGGCATCGTTGTGGGCATTCCCCGCGGCATCATCCAGTCTGTGGCTCTTATCCAGGCTGGCGACATGAGCATCTTCATGGCGATAGTCATCGTGGCCCTGATGGCAGCGGTTACTGTGGTCATCGTGTTTGTGGAACGCGCGCAGAGAAGGATCCCCATCAGCTATGCCAAACGTCAGGTTGGACGCAAGATGTACGGCGGGCAGAATTCGCACCTGCCCCTGCGTCTGAACACTGCGGGCGTTATCCCGCCTATCTTTGCATCTTCGCTGCTGTTGTTTCCCGCCACCATTGGTCAGTTCTCGACCAACCACTACGTGAAGCAGGCAGCTGAGTTCTTTTCACCGCACGGCGTTGCGTACAACGTGCTGTATGTGGCCTTGATGTTCTTCTTCTGCTATTTTTACACGGCCATCATTTTTGATCCCAAGGATATGGCTGAAAACCTCAAGAAGAACGGTGGGTTTATCCCCGGCATTCGTCCCGGTGAAAAAACCCAGGAATATGTTGATGTGGTGCTTTCGCGGCTGACCCTTTCGGGGGCCACCTATATTTCACTGGTCTGCCTGCTGCCCATGCTGCTCATCAGCAACTTCAACGTGCCTTTCTATTTTGGCGGCACGAGTTTGCTGATCCTTGTGGGCGTTGCCATGGACTTCATGAATCAGGTGGAATCTCACATGATCTCCAGCCAGTATCAGGGCCTTATGGCCAAGGCGCGTAAGAGCGGCAGGCTCTAGAAGGCTGCGGGCATGCTGCAAAGCTTGCACTGCGGTTTTCACAAGCGCGGATGGTGATGGAATAATGAAAAAATATCACGGCGCATTCATCAAGAATGAAAGGGAAGTGGCCTGCCTGCGGGAAGCAAACCGCATGGTTGCCAACATACTGGATGCCGTGGGCGACATGGTGGCACCTGGTTTGCCTACCATGCGGCTTGAAGAGCTGGCGCGCGACATGTGCGCCGACTACAAGGTAACTCCGGCTTTTCTGGGTTACTGCGGTTACCCCTTCGCCCTGTGCTGCTCGGTCAACGAGCAGGTGGTGCACGGTTTTCCTTCCGCGCGGCTGCTTAAGGAAGGCGATATCGTCAGTGCCGACATGGGCGTTGTGTTTGAAGGCTTTGTGGGCGACGCCGCACGCACCTTCCCTGTTGGCAAGGTGAGCGACGAGATCCACAAGCTCATGCAGGTAACGGAAGAGAGCCTGTACGTTGGCATAGAACAGGCCAGGGCTGGCAATGATGTTTATGACATCGGCGCAGCAGTGCAGGATTATGTTGAGGCAGCTGGTTTTAACGTAGTGCGCCGGTTTGTGGGCCATGGCGTGGGTGCAAAGATGCATGAAAAGCCTGAGGTGCCCAACTTCAGGCCCGGCATGCGCGGTCTGACCCTGCAAAACGGCATGGTCATCGCTATTGAACCCATGGTCACAGTGGGAACGTACGAAGTGGACATCCTGGACGACCAGTGGACCGCCGTTACTCGCGACGGTTTGTGGGCCGCCCATTTTGAGCACAGCGTCGCCATAACCCCCCACGGGCCGCAGATTCTCAGCATTTCGGATCGTGGTTTGAACCGGCACACAATTGAAGGTTGACATCAGAGGTAAAGCTGGATAAAGATTTCCGTTCCCGTCCTCAATTTCGAGGACTGCGGCCTGTTGTTCTATCGTGGCGAAGCCGCAAGCCGGATCTTTATTTGGTCAATGCAATGGTTTCTTATTGGAGATGAGGTATGAAAGTAAGACCTTCCGTCAAGAAAATATGCCCCAAGTGTAAGGTTATCCGGCGCAAGGGAGTGCTTCGAGTTATCTGCGAAAACCCCCGGCACAAGCAGCGCCAGGGCTAGGGCAGGAGACTAATTGTGGCGAGAATAGCAGGTGTTGATTTGCCTCGCGGCAAACGGGTGGACATTGCGCTCACCTACATTTATGGCATTGGCCGCACCACGGCCATGAAAATTCTGGATACCACCGGCGTCAACTGGGAGCGTAACATCGACGACCTCTCCGCTGACGAAGTTAACGAGATCCGTAAGGAACTCGAACAGAACTACAAGGTGGAAGGCGACCTGCGTCGCGAAATTTCCAGCAACATTAAGCGCCTTATGGATATTGGTTGTTTCCGTGGTCTGCGTCACCGTCGCGGCTTGCCCGTGCATGGTCAGCGCACGCACACCAATGCCCGCACCCGTAAGGGACCCCGCCGCGGCGCCGTAGGCAAGAAGAAGTAGCGGCGCGGCTGCGCTTGTCGCAGTTTGTAAAGCGAATGCAGCAATAGTGCTGCCGTGAGGACGAACGGATTTTTCCGCAATGCGGAACACAAATCTGACAAGCTCCATTTAGAGGTTAGTTATGGCCAGACCCAAGAAAGTGGTCAAGAAAAAGGAAAAGAAGAACGTGCCCGTGGGCATTGCCCACATTCAGGCTTCGTTCAACAATACCATCATCACCTTTACGGATACGCGCGGCAATGCTGTTTCGTGGGCCTCTTCGGGCCAGAGCGGCTTTAAGGGTTCGCGTAAGTCCACCCCCTTTGCTGCGCAGGTTGCCGCTGAAACGGCCGCTCGCAAGGCTCAGGATAACGGCATGCGGACCGTGGGCATCTATGTTAAGGGCCCCGGTTCCGGTCGTGAAGCCGCCATGCGCGCCATTTCGGCAATCGGCTTCAAGGTGGCGTTCATCCGCGACGTTACGCCCATTCCGCACAATGGCTGCCGGCCGCCCAAGCGCCGCCGCGTCTAGTTTGCGCCTTGCGTAAACCGCGCCAAAACCGTAAGAGGTAAAGATAGATGGCCAAATATACTGAAGCCAAGTGCCGCATGTGCCGTCGCGAAGGCTGCAAGCTTTTTCTGAAGGGCGACCGCTGCTTCACCGACAAGTGCGCATATGACCGCCGTCCCTACGCTCCCGGCCAGCATGGCCGTGCGCGCAAGAAGGTCAGCGAATATGCTGTTCAGTTGCGCGAGAAGCAGAAGACCCGCCGCGCTTACGGCATTCTCGAACGCCAGTTCCATGGCTACTTCGAGAAGGCCGAAATGCAGAAGGGCGTTACTGGTACCAACCTGCTCGTTATTCTTGAACGCCGCCTCGACAACGTGGTGTACCGCCTTGGTTTTGCCAATTCGCGCAACCAGGCTCGTCAGCTCGTGCGTCATGGCATTTTTACCCTCAACGGCCGCAAGGTGAACATTCCTTCCTTGCAGGTGCGTCTGGGTGATAGCATTGAAGTGCCTGAAAAGAATCGCAAGATTCCTGTGCTTGCAGAAGCTCAGGAAGTTATTGCCCGCCGTGGCTGCCCTGCGTGGCTTGAAGCCGACGGCGCAGCCTTCAAGGGCTCAGTCAAGGCGCTGCCGCAGCGTGACGATATCCAGTTCCCCGTCAACGAGCAGCTGATTGTCGAACTTTACTCGAAATAAGCGGGGGTTCGCATGCTTATAAAACAGGGCGAACGCCTTATAAATGCACGCAACTGGTCCGAGCTTGTAAAGCCCGACCAGATCATGCGCGAAGAAGAAACCGCCAGCGTTACTCACGGCAAGTTTATCTGTGAACCGCTGGAAAGGGGCTACGGCACCACCATTGGTAATGCCATGCGCCGGGTTCTTTTGTCGTCACTTCAGGGTGCGGCCTTCGTATCGGTGAAAATCATCGGTGTGCAACATGAATTCACCACGGTTCATGGCGTTCTTGAAGACATCACCGATGTCATCCTGAACATCAAGCAGGTTCGCCTGCGCATGGATACCGACGAACCGCAGCGCATTACTCTGCGTGTTGACCAGAAGGGCCCGGTGACCGCCGGGAACATTCAGGGCAACCAGCATGTGGAAGTTCTCAACCCCGAGCAGCACCTCGCCACTCTTACCGAGGACGTTGTGTTTGAGATGGAGTTTGAGGCTCGTATGGGCAAGGGCTATGTGCCTGCGGATATGCACGAGGGATTGACCGACGAGATCGGCATCATCAGGCTGGACTCCAGCTTCTCCCCTGTGCGCAAGGTTGCCTACACCGTGGAGCAGGCTCGCGTCGGTCAAATGACCAACTACGACCGTCTGCTGCTGGAAGTGTGGACCGACGGCTCCCTCACCCCAGAGGACGCCATTGCCTACAGTGCCAAGATCATTAAAGACCAGATTTCTGTCTTCATCAATTTTGATGAGCGCGTTTCTGGCGATATGCGGCACGGTAGCGGCGAGAGCGGCGAAATTAACGAGCATCTGTACAAGAGCATTGACGATCTCGAATTGTCGGTGCGTGCGACCAACTGCCTGAGGGGCGCTAACATCGCCCTGGTTGGCGAGCTGGTGCAGCGTTCTGAAGCGGAAATGCTCAAGACCAAGAATTTTGGTCGCAAGTCATTGGATGAAATCAAGGGTGTTCTCGTGGACATGGGCCTTGACTTCGGCATGAAGGTCGATTCCTTCGACAAGAAATATCAGGAATGGAAAAGGAAGCAGCAAAATGAGGCATAGCAATTCCGGCAGGAAACTCTCGCGTACGCCTGCGCACCGTAAGGCCCTGTTGCACAATCTCGCTAAGGCCCTGCTGATCCACGGCAAAATCCGCACCACGGAAATCAAGGCCAAGGAGCTGCGCCGGGTGGTGGAACCCCTGATCACCCTTGCCAAGCGCAACGACCTGCACGCCCGCCGTCAGGCTTACCGTGTGTTGAACGATCACGCTTTGGTTAAGCGCCTTTTTGACGAGATCGGTCCCGTTTTCGCCGGCGTGCCCGGCGGCTACACCCGTATCCTTAAGCTGGCCATGCCCCGTAAGGGCGACAACGCCCCCATGGCCATTATTGAGCTTTCTCGCGCTCTTGAAGCGGCTCCCGCTGCGGAAGCCAAGGCCGCTGAAGAAGCCCCTGCAAAGCCCAAGCGTACCCGCAAGCCCAAGGCTGAAGAAACCGCTGAAGCGTAATTGCTTTTGAGGTTGCATTATATGGACAAAGGGGCGCATGAGCGCCCCTTTGTCGTTTCGTCTGCCTTGTGGAAGCAACTGTCCAATTTGAATCCCAAACAGCATCCGTTTTTTTGACGGTGCTTTTGCAAAATTGCAAGGCCCTGCACTTGCAGCTGCGTTTTAACGCAGGCAAGTGCCCCAGCGGCATCTCTTCATACATTATGCCTCATCTTTGCCACGACAGTGCAGCACTGGATATTTGCCTTACCGTTGCTGTACTGTTTCAAATATGGCGGCATACCGCGCGTGGATGTATAAAAAAACATCAAACATGCATGCCAGTCTGGCCCATATAGCGCTGCAGGGCTCGGCGGCAATTTGGTTTGTCTGTGTTGGAATATACCGCTGCTGCAGCAATGCCCCGCACAGCTGCCGCTGAATTGCGAACAGGACGTGGATCGGGGCATTTTGCCTCTACCTTGGTGCCTGAGGCGCAGCATGTCATGTGCTCGATTTGCTGGTCAGCTTTCACCATAGTTCATCACGCCCAAAGTCACGCTCTTAAGCCAAGGGGCATATAATGTCGCGGCCGGTCGTGTTTGATTCTTCGATGCCGTGCGACCTGGCGCAGGCTTCCGGCAGGCCGCGTCTCGTGCATTTTGCAGCTCCATAGCTGTCTGCATTAAAAAAAAGCAGTAAACCTGGCGGCATACTGCTGTTTGAAGATATGCCTCGCAAGTCAGGCAAGTACAAATATTTCAGTTAGGGCTCGGCATTTTCAAGCATGCCGTCAACCCAGCGCGCCATGCGCGCGGTCTGCTCAAGATACCACAGTGACGCCATAAGCGGAGAAAGCGTACCTCCGTCCGGGTCATACATGGCGAGCGAGCCGCTTTTGCGCAGCGTATCCCATGCGCCAAGGGCTTCAGTAAACGCTTTGGCGCGTTCAGGGTTCAGCGTGGGGGCCACGCGGTTGCGCTGGGCCGCCATGCGCGTTTCAAGGCGTTCCTGTTCCGCGGCCATGCAGTCCTGCATGGCGGTGGTTGTGCCTGCGGCTTCATCCATGCAGGCTTGATAGGTCTGGCTGAACAGGCTTTCTGCTGGCGGGGCCGGGTCCTGCGGCTCGGCGTTGTTGGCGGCCGGTTCCGCGCCGGGTTGCGCAATAACCGCCTGCGGTGCTGCCTCGGCGGCCAGAGCCTGGGTTGCAAAAAGCAGCACAGCGCAAAAAGCCCCAGTTGCGGCCAGATTGGTCAAAAAAGTTGCGAAGGATTGACGAGCAAGCGACATCCCTGACTCCTTGGCAATTAAGTCGTATATTTAGAGAGTGTACGCGTGGGCTGTGCCTTGCGCAAGCCTTCTTACCTGTATTCCCTTCCAGACCAGAGCACGCGCCCAATGACCCGGAACTGATCCGCGCAGTCTCCGCGCAGGTCAAGGCTCACTGGGGGGTACGCCGGGTTGACGCTGTGCAGTATAATTTTGCCGGGGAGTTTGTCTATGCGCTTTATGTAGATGGCATCTTCAAACCCAACGGCATAGAGACGCCCTGGGCTGATTTCTGTTTGCCCTCGGTCAAGCAACACCAGGTCGTTGTCAAAAATTTCAGGAACCATGCTGTCGCCGGAAACCCGCATAAGCACCATGCGCCTGGGGTTGCCCTTGCGCCGCAAAAAATCGCCCCGGAAGGCATAGCTGCCCTGGCTGTGACTATTTACTTCAAGGCTGCCGGTGCCAGCGGAAAGTCTGGCCTCGGCAAGGGGTATGCTGATGAGGTCTGCCTCGCAATCGGCCTGAATGCTGGGCAGCTCGCCGTCCGCCGCCTCGGGAAGGCGCATGGGCCCGCAGCCGAAAAAAAGCCAGTGAGCGTTGACGCCTGTTTGCGCGGCGCAGCCCTGTATCCACGCTGGCGGAACGTCGCCGCGTTTACGCGCGCCGCTGACCGACTGGGGGGTTATGCCCAATGCTCTGGCCAGTTCCGCATCGCTTACAACGCTCAGGGCCTGCATAAGCCTATGCAATGTTTCTTTAAAATCAGCTTTTTCCGGCATAACGCTCCTCGCATCGCACGCAAAATGGTGTCTCCGCGCACGTTTTCGGCGGGGTAGTTTCAGCTTTTCCTTCAATGTATCAATCACAGGCGTTGCTTGCAAGGATAAAATAAGCTAAAAGCTTATTGTCGGCGCGCCGCTGCGGTTGCGCCCATCAGCCTGCCCGTCGCGCCATGCGCGGCGCAACCCGTTCCAAGGAGGCGGTATGGCTTTCATTTCGTCTTCACTCGAGTTGGTGGCTCCTGCGGCGGCAGTCTGCGATTGCCGTGCGGGATCGCCCCTGTACCTTGCCCCCGTCGAGGCCGGTTTTCCTTCGCCTGCCGAGGATTACTTGGATTGCAGGCTTGACCTGCACCGCCATCTGGTGCGCAACGAGGCGGCCACGTTTTTTTTGCGGGCGCACGGCGAGTCCATGCTGGGCGCCGGCATACACGACGGCGACCTGCTGGTGGTGGACCGGTCCATTGATCCTGTCCACCGCAAGGTGGTCATTGCCGCGCTGGAGGGCGAGCTGACGGTCAAGCGGCTGCTGCATCGCGGGGGCCGCATTTTGTTGGCTCCGGAAAATGCCCGGTTTGAGCCCATAGATATTACAGAAAGCGAATTTGTGCATATCTGGGGGGTGGTTACCTATGTCGTCCACAAGCTGTGAATCGCCCGCATCACTGTGGGCCCTTGTGGATTGCAACAATTTTTACGCCTCGTGCGAAAAACTGTTTCGACCAGATCTTGCTGCGCGGCCCGTGGTGGTGCTTTCAAACAATGACGGGTGCATTGTGTCCCGTTCGGCGGAGGCCAAGGCGCTGGGCGTTCCCATGGGGGCGCCCGAGTTCAAGCTTCGGTCGTGGCTGCAAGAGCTGAATGCCGTTGTCTTTTCTTCCAATTATACGCTGTATGGCGATATTTCCGCCCGGGTCGTGGGCATCCTTGAGCAGTGCTGCCAGCAGGTGGAGCCGTATTCCATAGACGAAGCCTTCATGAGGCTTGATGCGCCCCAGCTGGCCAACCTGCCGGAATTTTGCAGGGATGTGCGCCAACGCATCCAGCGCTGGACGGGCATTGCCGTGTCCGTCGGGGTGGGTTCAACGCGCACGTTGGCCAAAATTGCCACGCATGTGGCCAAAAAACACGCTGCCTACGAGGGCGTTTTTTCGCTTGTGCGGCACGAGGAAGCCATAGACCGGGTGCTGGCCCGCACGCCGGTGGAGGACATCTGGGGCGTAGGGCGGCGACAGGCCCGGCGGCTGTGGGCCGAAGGCATACGTACGGCCCTGCACATGAAAAACGCCGACGACGTCATGCTGCGCCGTCTGCTTACGGTTACCGGCTGGCGCACAGCGCTGGAGCTGCGCGGCATCCCCTGCCTTGGCAACGAAACCGCGCCCGTTGTCCGTAAAACCCTCATGTCCACCCGGTCGTTTGCCCACCGCATACACGACAAGGCCATGCTGGCCCAGGCCTTGTCCACCTTTGCGGTGCGGGCGGCAGCGCGGCTGCGGGGCGCGGGGCTGGTGGCAAGCGGGCTTGCCGTGCATATCCGCACGGCGCGCCCCGGTCAGGCGGCGGCCCACGAGCGGCTGTACGACCAGACAGCCCAGTGCCCATTGCCAGTGCCCACAGCCGACAGCCAGCAGTTTATCCACGCGGCCCTTGGGGGGCTTGATCGCATCTTTTTGCACGGCTATGCCTACGCCAAGGCCGGGGTCATGCTCTACGGGCTTGAACGGGCCGACTCCATGCAGGGCAGCCTGCTGGCGCTGGCGGCTGGCGAGGATGCCGACGGCGATGGCCGCCGCAAGCGCCTCATGCGCTCGCTGGATGCCATAAACGGCAGGTTTGGGCGGGATACGATTATTTTTGGCGCACAGGGCATGGGCGACGCCCCCTGGCATATGCGGCAGGAGCACCGCTCCCCCCGCATGACCACCTGCTGGGACGAACTGCCGCTGGCTCGCTGCTGATTTTTCATTCATATCGAGGCATTGATGCAGCCATTAGCAGGGCGGTTGCGGGTAAGCCCCGCCAGTCAGTCGACGCGTGCATGAAATAGCTTTGAAGCTGTCCATGAACTTGCTATCATGCCAAGCAAATGGAGTTGTCTCTTTTCAATGCGGCCTTTGGGCAGGCAACGGAAATATGGAGAAAGCAATGGCGCGCAGCTTTGTTATCGTCCTTTTGGTGCTTTTAACATTTGGAAGTTGCCCGACGCTGGCGTCTGCGACGGGCAACGGCCGCAAAACGCTCAAAATTGTCTATGTGGACTGGGACTGCGCCATTGCCTCAAGCAATCTGGCCAAGGCCGTGCTTGAAGACAGGCTCGGCTACCGCGTGGAACTGGTGCCGGTAAACCATCCGACCTTGTGGAACAGTATCGCGGGCGGAGAGGCCGACGCCATGGTCACGGCATGGCTGCCCGATACCCACGCCGACATGTACGCCAAGGTCAAAAATCAGGTGGAAATCCTGGGCAAACTTGTGGGCGGTGCGCGTCTGGGGCTGGCTGTGCCAGACTATGTACCGCTACGCTCCATTGACGAGCTGGATGTCAACGCCGACAAGTTCGCGGGGCGTATCGTGGGCATCGACCGCGATGCCGGGTTGATGCGCCTCACGACCAAGGCACTGAAAAAATATGAGATCAGCCATCTGCAACTTGCGGCGGGCAGCAGCGCCAGCATGACCTCCAGTCTGGCCGAGGCGATCCGAAAACAGGAGTGGATAGTGGTAACTGCCTGGTCGCCCCACTGGATGTTCAATCGCTGGCCGATGCACTATCTGGATGACCCGCTTGGCAGCCTTGGCAAAGAAGAAAGCATTTTTAAGGTGGGCCGTATCGGGCTGAAAAAAGACTACCCGGATGCCTGGGCTTGTTTGAGCAATTTTCACTACGACGACGCCTCGCAGCTGCAGCACCTGATGGACTGGAACCAGCAAAGGGGAACGGATCCGGTGCAGAATGCCCGCCGTTTCATGCGTGAAAATCCCCAGCTGGTGGAATCCTGGCTCAAAAAATAGCCGGGCGAGGTGTTGTGCCCGACATTTTGCCCGTGCCAGAGTTTAAACCTGCTGCAGGTTATGGCCGCCCGGTAGTTACCCTGTACGGGTCAAACCCCTCGCTGCTTGCGGGCCAGACAATATGCACGGCCCCGTCCCGTCCGGTGTGCAGCAATGGTACGCCAGCAGTTCCGCACCATGCACGCAGGCTTTGCGCCGGGTAGCCGTAGCGGTTTTCAAAGCCGCATGAGGCCACCACAAGGCCTGGTCCCACGGCTGCATAAAATTCTTTTAAAAAACCGGTTGCCGAACCGTGGTGCGGGGCCACAATCACCTCGGCCCGCAGGTCGTCGCCGTTTTCAAGCAGGCGGCGCAGCACGGGCCGTTCCGCATCGCCCATAAAAATTGCCAGTCCTCTGCCACTGCTGGTCAGCCGGGCTACCACTGACGCATCGTTGCCCTGCCATGCCGCCTGCTCGTCGCGCGGCGGGTGCAGGATCTCCAGCCGCAGATTACGGGCCGGATCGCCAAGCACAAGCACGTCGCCCCGCATGAGGGGGCGGCTATGGTGCTCTTGCCGCGCCGCACGCCACAGCTCTCCCCAGCTTCCTTTGCCTTCGCGTCCATTTTCCAGCAAATGGTCAACATGAAAGACCCGCAGCACATGCAGCAGCCCCCCCATATGGTCAAGGTCCGGGTGGGTGTTGAGCACCGCTGCCAGTTGCGGCGCGTCGTTGTAGGCGAGCGCTGGCGCGACGAGCGCCTGACCGGGATCAAAACGCGGCGAGGCGCTGCCGCTGCCGTCCAGCAGCAAGCGTACATGGCCGGGCAGCCGCAGCAACAGGGCCTGACTTTGACCCACGTCAAGCACATCAAGGCGGATATGGTCAGAAAGACGCTCCGCCGTGCGCAGGGCGGGGCCTACGCACAACAGCAGCGCCCCTGCCAGCAACATACGCCGCGCAGCCTGGGGCAACTGGGTGCGTCCGGCTTTGAAGGCCAGCGCCCCAAGCAGTGCGGCAAAGGCAGGCAGGTTTGTCCAGTGGGGGCGCAGCAGGGCTGGCGGCTGCAGCAGGTTTGCGTGCGCCAGCCAGGCCAGCGCGTCCGTGAGCCACTGACAGGGCAGTGCCGCCGTATCGAGCACCAGCCGCGCAGGCGTCTCCAGACCAATGGCCGACAGCAGCAGGCCAAGCACGGTGGCGGGCAGTACGAGCATGTCGGCAATGGGCAACCAGAGCACATTAAGCCAGAACCAGTGCCCCATGTTGTTAAACAGCAGCATGTTCAGCGGCAGCAGCGCCACCTGGATGCCCAGCGAAACCATAAAAATACGCGCCAGCGCCCACAGGGCATGCCGCACGCGTTCACGCGGCCCATGCTCCGGCGTGTCCTGTTGCGGAGCCAGTTGGCGCATCCACGGCAAACTCATGCCGATAACCGCAACGCACAGCACCGAAAGCTGCAGACCCGTATCCAGCATGCTCAGGGGAGAAGCCACGCTGATGCAGAGCAGGGCCGCGCACAGCACGTCCAGAGTGGTGCGCGGCTTGCCCTGCAAAAAATAAAAGGCAAGAAACAGCAGCATAACCGCCGCCCGCAACAGCGACGCCGGGGCGTCGCCCAGCCACAGATAGGCCATGGCGGGCGGCACTGTGGCTAGCAGTATCCACACGGCGCGGGGGCGGCGCAGATATATGCCAGGGCGTGCGCGGGCCGCTGCAAGCACGCACAGCAGGCCCACCAGCCCCGCCACGGTAAGATGCTGGCCGGAGAGTGCGAGACTGTGCACCAGTGTGGCAGCAGCAAAGTTGTTGAGGGTCTGCTGGTCGAGGTACAGCCGGTCGCCAAACAGCAGGGCCAGCAGAATGGCCTTGCCTTGTGAAAGCTGGGTAGACTGGGCCTGCCCATGACCTTGCGTCTGCGTCGCGGGCTGCTGCGTAATCTGCCGCGCATACTCCGGCGGCAGCAATACGGCAACAAAACATTGGCGCAGCGATTCGCGCCAGCGTGCCGAGAGCGTGGGTTGACCGTAAATTTGCGGGCTGCCCTGAGCGCCCAGGCTCCACAAACGCCAGCGCACCCCCTGCGCCGCAAGCCATAAGCCCCAATCGGTCTGCCCTTCGTTGGCAAAGCCCTGTGCGGGCATGGGCCGTCGCGCGATGCAGACGGTCTGTCCCGGCAGGGGGGGAGCAAGGGCGCTCGGCAGCATGGGGGATTCCCACGTCCAGGCCAGCTTGCCCGGCAGGATGCGCCCGGAACTGTCGCCAGCAACGGCCCTTTGACCCTCGTCATCCGGTAGTGCGGGCCGCACCTCATCCAGCAACAGACGCAGGCGGTTGTCGGGCAGGCCTTGCATGTCCCGCACCGTGCCGCATATGCGCGGCTGCTGCGCGTCCTCGTGCAGCCATGACGGAGCCGGGCTCGCCTGCCTTGCCCTGTCTGCGGGCAACATGGCAGTCGGTAGAAGACTGCCGTAGAGCTGCCAGCTGCCGGTCATACAGCCTGCCAGCAGGCACAGCGTGGCCACGCACACGCGTACCGCGCGCCACAGGCGGGCATCGACAAACAGCAGCAAAACAGCAAAGCAGAGCGACGGCAGAGGCCAGGGGGCGGCAGTGATGCCAGCTATCCAAAAGCCCAGATAGGTCTGCCAGAGCAGGGGGGCTTGCAGGGGAGGATGCCGCATAACGTGCCTTGGGATGGGATGGCGGGCCGGAAGCGGGGTGCTGAGCCATGCGCGGAACCGCGCGCAACGCTGCAACAACAGGAGCGCCCCTGCAACAAGGGCGCTCCTGTCAATTTTATGCGGTTACGCCAGCTCGCGGGCCATGTCCCGCTCTTCCGCCCGGCGTTTGAGGGTTTCGCGGTGGTCGTGCAGTTTTTTGCCCTTGCCCAGGGCAATTTCGACCTTGATTTTGCCCCGCTTGAAGTAAATGCGTACCGGCACGACGGTCAGACCCTGCTGGGCCACCAGATCGGCAAACTTGGATATTTCGCGTTCGTGCAGCAGCAGCTTGCGCGCGCGGTCAGGCTCTTGCGGTGCATAGCCCGCGTTGGCGTACGGCGCGATGTTCAACGAAACAAGCCATGCTTCGCCCTGGCGAAAGTCTACATAGCTGTCTATAAAGTTGACTTTGCCCGCGCGGATGCTTTTGACTTCCGGGCCGGTAAGCACGATGCCCGCCTCGGTAAACTCAGAAAGTTCATAGAGGTGGCGGGCTTTTTTGTTGACGGCGACAGAGGAGGGAGGTGTTTTTTGGTTCATGGATGACTGTGTGTGAAAAGGCTCGTGGTATGGAACGTCAGTTCCTGCCCCAGTGATTGCTGCAGCGCTTCGCGCACCATGCGCTTGGATGCGGCCACATCTGTGCTGAGCAGCACGCTGTTGGCCAGATCCATGCATGTCTGGGCGTTAAACTGGCGGATAAGGTGCTTCATCCCCGGTACAAAACGCGGTGCGGCCGATACGGTGTCCACGCCCATTCCCAGCAGCAGGGCAAGGCCAAACGGGTCGGAGGCAAGCTCGCCGCAGACCGAAACGCCGATGCCCTCGCGGTGGGCGGCGTCGATAATATGTTTGAGCGAGCGCACCACCGCCGGATGCAGCGGCTCGTTGAGATAGGCCACATGGCGGTTGTTGCGGTCAATACCCATGATGTAATGGATAAGATCGTTGGTGCCGATGCTGAAAAAGTCGCATTCGCGCGCAAGCGCGTCGCAGATAAGGGCTGCGGCGGGTGTTTCAACCATTACGCCCAGGGGCAACAGGGGCGCGTGGGGCAGGTTTTGGGCCGCAAGTTCCTGATGCAGCTCCTGCATGATGCGCCGTACCTGCTGCACTTCGTCAAGGCACGAAATCATGGGCAGCATGATGGCCACGTTGCCCATGGCGCCTGCGCGCATGAGCGCACGCAGCTGCGTGCGAAAGATGCCCTGATGCCGCAGGCAAAAGCGTATGCCGCGCAAACCCAGCGCCGGGTTTGGCTCCTTGAGCACCGCTTGGGCGTGCAGCATCTTGTCCGCGCCCACGTCGAGGGTGCGAAACACCACGCGCTCCGGCGCGGTCTTCTGGGTTACTGCGGCGTATTCGGCCAGCAGGTCTTCCTCTGAAGGCAGGCGGTCGGTAAAATAGGCAAATTCGGTACGGTACAGACCCACGCCGTCCGCGCCGCACTGTGCAAGAGCGGCCAGCTCGTTGGTGCCCTCAAGGTTGGCCTGCACCTCAACGCGCACGCCGTCGCACATTTCGGCGGGCCAGCGGGCTGATTTGAGCGTAAGGTTTTCCCACGCCGTATATTCTTCGCGCCGTGCGGCAAAGCGGGCTTCGTCCGCCTCGTCGGGGCTCAGCAGTACGCTGCCCCCAAGACCGTCCACCACCAGGGTTTCGTTTTCGCGGGCTATGTCCATAAGCCCGGTAACGCCCGCAAGACAGGGTATGTGCATGCCTCGCGACAAAATGGCCGTATGCGATGTGGGGCCGCCCTCGGCGGTCAGGATGCCCAGCACGCGGTCAATGTTGAGCTCCATGACGTCTGCGGGGGAGAGGTCTTCGGCCACCAGAATGCCGGGGGTTTCGTCCACGGCGTTGCGCGAGGGGTCGGCGGCAAGGTGCTCTCGCAGGCGCAGACCCACGGCGCGGATGTCCTGTGCGCGGTCGCGCAGGTAGGCGTCGTCCATGCTTCTGAACAGCGCGCACAGTTCGTCGACGGTAAGCTTGAGCGCCCATGCCGCACACACCAGGTTGTGTTCTATGCGGGCCAGCGTGGCCTTGAGCAGCTTGGGGTCGCGGGCCATTTCCATCTGGGCGGCGATAACATCTCGGTATTCCGAAAGGTCTTCCGGCACATTTTCCATAGTGGCGGCCAGCGAGGCGCGCACGCTTTCAGCTGCCGCGCGCATGATCTCCTGCTCGGCGGCCACCTCGGCGGCAGTGATGCGACGCTCGTCGTCTTGCCGTGCCTTGTGCATGAAGCGCACCCTGCCAATGGCTATGCCAGGCGAAACAGGTGTGCCGAAAAGTACCGCGCGGGCCATGTCAATCCTGCAAATTGGTTAAAAATTGAGCCAGGCCGCAAAGGGCCTCGCGGGCGTCGTCGCCCTGAGCCAGCAATGTAAGCTCCGCATTGGCGGGCGGCGCGAGCGAAAGTATGTCCAGCATGCTTTTGGCGTCCACCTCGCCGGTGTCGCTGACAAGCTGTATATCAGAGGAATAGCGTTGCGCTTCCTGCGCCAGGCGTGCGGCCGGTCTGGCGTGCAGCCCGTTGCGCAGGCCCAGGCATATCCGCACCGCCAGACCTCGCGGCGTTTGTTCTATGGCGTCTTCCATCATCCTACCTTTGAACGTCATTTCGGTTGGTGGGACAAAGCGCGTCCGTTACCGAAAAACATGTATATTCTACATGCCTATGAAGCCCAAGTCCACGAGAATAAGCGCTCCTGTGGTCACCGCCCAAAGCAGCAGGCGAGGCAGGCGCATGTATCCCACGAGCCATGCGGCGGTCAGTACCGCTGCGGCCCCCAGGGCATAGGCAGTCCAGGGAAAGGGCTTGATCCTGCTGAGGGGCAGGTGCCAGATGACCAGAGCTGCCAGCGCCGCATTGATCATCTTGAGCCTGTCCACCCAGTTGATGAGGTTGAGCCTGCGCAGCTGCACAAGGGTTGCCAGCCCGTAGCGCAGGCCCGAGATAAAACAGATGGCCCGGAACAGCAGCAGGGCGCAAAAAAGGCCAATCGCCAGCATTACCGCCAGGCTGGTGAACCCGGCCAGCAACAGACTGACGCTGAGCAGCGACCACAGCGGCAGCAGCGTGCCGCTGAAAAAGGAATCGCCAAGGGCCGAAAGGGTCGTGGCCAGGGTTTCGCGCACGGAATTGAGCGCGGCCTCCGGCAGCGACCCCTTGGCAATGGCCTGCTCAAGCGAAAGAAGAATGCCCACAAAAAGGGGAATCATAAACGGGTGGGTGTTGCTGTGCCCCGCGTAACGGCCCATGGCGCGGGCAAAGTCGGCGGGCTCCGGGTAGAGCTCGCGCAGGGCAGGCTCAAGCACAAAGGCCAGGCCTATCTGCTGCATACCCCTGGCTGTCGTGGCTGCATTGATGCAGCCAGTGCGTGCCAGACAGGCAAGTACGACGCGTTTGGGATACATGGCAACCCCGTGACATGCCGGTTGGGCTGTTAGGGCGCGGGCAAACGCCGGGTTGGGCACTGGCGCATACGCTGACGCTTGCGGGCCAGAATACCCTGCGCAGTGGGCCGGTCTGCCTGCCCGTTGTAAACCACCTGTTATGTGCCGCCAGTTGCGGGCCGCGTGCCCCGAGGTCTATTCCGGCTCCGCCTGTTCGGCCTCGGCCAGCAGGGCGTATATTTCTTTGCCGGACCAGCCCCGCACGGCGTCCTGCACCCGGCGGGCCACCTGACGCGGTTTGCCGCCCTGTGAAAGCTCGTCCCGGGCCAGCAGCAGCACTTCTTCCTTCGGGGTGCGCTCCGCATGCTCGGGCGGGCCGACGACAACCGTAATCTCGCCCAGCAGCTCTTCGGGCAACTTGTCGCTCTCTTCCAGCCGACCTACTATAAATTCCTCATGTTCCTTGGTCAATTCCCGGCACACGGCAAGTTCGCGCGGGCCAAGAATGCGCGCGGCCTGGGCAAGGCTTTCTTTGAGTCGGTCTTTGCGTTCAAAAAAAATGAGCGCTCCGGGCACATGGGCAAAGGCGCTGAAGAGGGCGTCGCGCCCTGCGGCGTCGCGGGGCAAAAACCCCAAAAAACTGTGCGGCAGCGGCGGTATGCCAGCAGCGGAAAGCGCCGTCACAGGCGCAGACGGCCCCGGCATAGGGGATACGGCCAGACCCTCCTTGCGGCAGGCCCGCACCAGGCGGTAGCCGGGGTCGGCCAGCAGGGGAGTGCCCGCATCCGAAACCAGGGCAACGCTCTGTCCTTCGCGCAAGAGGCGCAACACGCCTTCCTGCCGTTCGTTTTCGTTGTGGTCGTGGAAGCTCAGCAGGCGGCGGGCTTCAATGCCGCACTCGCGCAGCAAGCGGGCCGTGCGGCGAGTATCCTCGGCCAGCACGAGGTCTGCGCCGGACAGAATTTCGCGTGCTCTGGGCGAAAGATCACCAGGGTTGCCAAGCGGCGTGGCCACTATCCACAGTCGGTTCGCATTCAAAGGCATGGCGGTAGTGCTCCAGATGCAGGGAATCGCCCTCGCGCAAAACGCAGACCACGTCAAACCGGCAAGGGCTGCTCCAGGCGTCGTGGGCTGCAAGCCACGCCCGGGCCGCGCGGCACAGGGTACGCTGTTTGGCCAGGGTCAGTGCGGCGGCGGGGCCGCCGTGCGTTGCGGTGCTGCGGGTTTTTACTTCAACAAAAACAATGGTGTCGCCATCGCGGCAGACAATGTCCAGCTCAAGCCTGCCGCTGCGCCAGTTGCAGTCCAGGGGCTGCATGCCGCTGCGCTCAAGCAGCCTGCGGGCGGCCTCCTCGCCGGATCGTCCAAGGCACAGATGGGCCGGGGCGGCATCTGGCTCGCGTCTGTCGCCAAGAAGGGCCTGCAGCCAGCGCGGCTTCACAGCAGGCTGCCCTGCCTCGCCGCGGGTTTTTCGGGCACAACCCCGCGAAAGGTCAGGCGGTGCTGGGGGCAGGGACCCAGACGGCGCAGGGCTTCATAATGATCTTCTGTGCCGTAGCCCTTGTGCGTGGCAAAGCCGTAACCGGGCCAGCGTTTTTCCAGCCGGATCATGAGGGTGTCCCGGTAGGTTTTGGCCAGAATGGACGCTGCGGAGATGGCGGGCTCGCTGGCGTCGCCGCCGATGATGGAGCGCTGCGCGGGCAGGTCTGCCGCATGGGTCTTGCGCCAGTGCAGGGCAAGCACCTCGCGCGGCAACGTCTTGTTGCCGTCTATGAGCAGTTGCGCCGGGGCGCTTCGCAGGCAGCGCACAGCCCGGCTCATGGCCTCAAACGTGGCCTGAAGAATATTGATGGCGTCGATGCGGGCGGGCCAGACCACGCCCAGGCCCCAGGCAAGAGCGCACTGGCGTATGCGCGGGGCGAGCATTTCGCGCGTTTTGGCGCTGCAGGCCTTGGAATCGTTGAGGCCCGGCAGGTCAAATATGGGCGGCAGAATGACGGCGGCGGCCACCACAGGCCCGGCCAGACACCCGCGCCCGGCCTCGTCGATGCCTGCGGTCAATGCTGGCGGCGCGTCCTGCGCGGTAATGTGCATCTGCGCGGAGGCGTCGCCGGGCAGGATGTCCAGCTGAACCAGACTGACCTGCGCCTGTCGCCGTGGTTTTACCGGGCGGTTCAGTGCCTTTCTGCCCATGGTGTCTCCGCTATATGACGGGGCTGGTGCGGCAGTTTGCCCACCTGCCCGCAGGCGGCAAAAACGCCGCAAACAAAAAATGACTGCTCAACGGCTGCAGCCGACAATGCTTTTGGTTGCCCTGGTGAAGGTTGGCAGTTTAAAGACGCGCGAACAGCGCACCAGGGCTTGCTGCGGGTTTCCGCCTGCCCTGGTGCGCCGTTGAAACGCTTGCTGCGATTCTGATGCCCTAAATGGATCAGAAACGGCCACGCGGCTTGATGCGCGCGGCTTTGCCCTTGAGGGCACGCAGGTAGTACAGGCGGCTGCGGCGCACGCGGCCCTGGGTGATCAGCTCAACGCGGTCGATAAAGGGCGAGTTGAGCGGGAAAATACGTTCCACGCCCACGCCTTCGGAGACCTTGCGCACGGTAAAGGTGGCGCTGGTGGTGCCGCGCTTGATGCGGATGACGTTACCCTGGAAGACCTGGATACGTTCTTTTTCGCCTTCGACAATGCGCAAGTGCACTTTCACCGTGTCGCCGGAGCGAAACGCGGGAAGATCCATGCGCTGGTTTTCCAGTTCAATTTTCCTGATGATGTCCATCGTGAACTCCTTGCAAATCCGGGCGGATTGTTGCGTCGTTGCAAAGCGGCGCCGATGCGCTCAGGCCGCCGTGTTGCGTCAGTAGTAGTCGCCTAATATCCTGTCGGCCAGAATGGCGGCCGCGCTGCGCACCGAAAGATGGTTGTAGCCCAAAAAACGCACCGGCCTCAGAGTGCCTTCGCACTGTTCGAGCACCTCCGGCGCAAGCCCTTGCGCCGTGCCCAGGCAGAGCATAACCGGCCCCTGGTCGCACCAGCGCCGCACGTCACGCGGAGTCATGGGCATGCTTTCCAGTTGGGATGCCTTGCCCCTGTCAGGCCAGACGGCAGAGCTTGCCACCAGTCTGGGTCGCGTTCCATACTGCGCGGTCATATGCGCCACCGCTTCTTCAAGCGAAGTCGCGGGTTGCACCAGACCGAGAGCCTGCGCCCGGTCGGCGTTGCCTATACCGCCCGGCCCCCGCGTCCAGTGACGCAAAATTTCTTCCAGCACCCGCAACTGGTCGCGTAACGGGGTTACTGCATAGAAGAAACCCATTGCATAGCTGCGGGAAATTCGGGCTATATCGTGTATGTCCAGATTTGTCAAAGAGGAAGCGCCAGTTTTTTTTGCGCCAAGCGAAACCGGGTAGTGAACAAGGCAGAACGAAAGGTTGCGTCCTGGCCGTTCGCGCGGGGTTTCTGCGAGGGTTTGCACGTCTTCGCGGTACAGCGGCGCATCGTTGAGCATCTCAGGCCGCATGCGCAAGGTGGCGCGCACCGACTCTTGCCTGCGCCAGCGGGCAATGCGCCCGTGGTCGCCGCTTTGCAGCACATCGGGCACCTGCAGCCCCTCAAAATTTTCTGGCCGCGTGTAGTGCGGATACTCCAGCAGGCCGTGCGAAAAACTTTCGTCCTCGCCTGATTCCTCCTTGCCCATAAAGCCGGGCATGAGACGGGCCACGGCCTCGAGCACCGAAAGAGCCGCGCTCTCGCCCCCGTTGAGCACAATATCACCCACGCTCACCGGTTCAAGCGGAAAAAGCTGCAACAGTCTGGCGTCGATGCCCTCGTACCTGCCGCAAACGATTGTCAGGTCTTCCTCTCGCGCGAGCTCGCGCACCATGTCCTGGGCCAGCGGGCGGCCGCCGGGCGCCATAAACAGCATGCGGCCGGGGCGCTCGATGGAGCGCAGCGCGCGGGCCAGAGGCTCGCCCTGCATGACCATGCCGGGCCCTCCGCCGTATGGGCGGTCGTCCACATGGCGGTGTTTGTCGGTGCTGAACTGCCGCGGATCATGAAGGCTGCAATCCACAATGCCAGCCTCCCGCGCACGGCCCATGAGGGCTGTGGACAGGGGCGACTCGAAAAATTCGGGAAAAAGCGTGACAAGGTGAAAGCGCGGCATGGGCGGAGAGTGCCGCAAAAAAGCCCGCCTGGCAAGAAATGTCTGCTGCAGGCACGAGGGCGCCACGGCAAGGCCAGCCCGCCCTCATGCTTGGGCGGCTCATTGGGGTGCGCGGTTTTGTCGGGCAACCCCGCACAAGTTACGCCGTGCGGATGCAGCCGAGCGGATTCAGACGTGTTGACGCAGGCGGGCGAGGTTGCGCAGCAGTTCGCATGGCGTCTGCCACAGGATGCGCGGGGGCGGCGGAATTTTGCCCGTCTGCGCCACGCACAGCCAGTGGCCGGGACAGGGCGCAACCCGCCAGCCGAAGAGCCCAAGCGGTCCCCGCCACAGCCCCGCCCGCTGGCCGGAGCCGCCCGTGGGCACAAGAGCGGGCTGCATGCCAAGGCCGAGGCCCGCTGCCTTGAGCAGAGCTTCCTTGATTGTCCAGCGGCGCAGGGCGTCGCGGTCAATACCTGTTTGGGACAAGGATCGAAGCGCGGTCAGTTCGTTTGCCGCAAAGGCGCTGGCATCAGGCGGGGGAGAGGTGGTTGCTTCGGCATCCACGGCAAGGGCCGTGCGGGTCTCGTCCGTTGCCGGGGCAAGCACGCAAAAGGCCGCCGCACCGCTGTGGCTGAAGCCCGATTGCCAGCCCGCAAGCAGCGGACGGGTGCGGTTGTCCATGGTGATTATGGGCAGCGCCCCGGCCTCGGCGGCCTGCGGCCAGCCGTGGGCGGTGGGGAGAGCAACGGCGGTGATGAGCTGGGCGCGGGCCATGAGGCGCGAAAGGGCCGCTTCAAGGGTTCGTCGCCCGGCAGCATCAGGCCCAGACATGTTCTGGCCTGACATTTTCGACCCGGATACATCCGGCCTGAAAGCTTTCGCATCCGGCTGCAGGTGGGCGGGTTGCGCCTGTGTTGCCGCACGGCCAAACCGGCGCACGTGCTCCATTTGCCGCGCATCAAGCCATGGTTCAAGCCCCGCCTCAAAAGCGCGCCGCCAGATGTCCAGCTGGCCGGGCGCGGCCTGCGGCAGCGGTGCGCAAAGTATGGTCGGGGGGTAGGGCATGGTTTCCTGCCTTGCAAGGCAAATGTGCAAAACTACAAACCGGCTGTTTTGCAAAAAACAGCCGGTTTGTCATCCATATTATTGATGGCGGTCAGCCGCCTCAGCCGTTATTCGGCTGCCTTGTGCTTCTGGTGTTCGGCAATGACCTTTTCGGCCACAGGCTGCGGAGCTTCTTCATAGTGGGCAAATTCCATGGTGAAGAAACCCTGCCCGCCCGTCATGGAGCGCAGATCTGGCGCATAGCGCAGCACCTCGCTCATGGGCACATGGGCCTTGATCTCTGTGCTGCCGCTCTGCGAATCGGAGCCCAGCACCTTTCCCCGGCGGGAGGAAATGTCGCCGATGACGTCGCCCATGCTTTCGTCCGGCACGGAGACCGTAAGCAGCACTATGGGTTCGAGCAGCACGGGCTTGAGGTTTTCCATGGCTTTTTTGAAGGCCAGCGAGCCAGCGACCTTAAAGGCCATTTCGGACGAGTCCACCGTATGGTAGCTGCCGTCGTAAACCTTGACGCGGAAGTCCACCACCTGGCAGCCGGCCAGAAAACCACGGGCGGCGGCTTCCTGCACGCCCTTGTCGATGGCGGGCACGTACTGGCGGGGGATAACGCCGCCCACGATGGCGTCTTCAAACACATAGCCCGAGCCGCGCGGCAGGCCTTCCATCTCGATCCAGCAGTCGCCAAACTGGCCGCGTCCGCCCGACTGTTTCTTGTGGCGGCCCTGCACCTGGCATTTGCCGCGTACGGTCTCGCGGTAAGGGACCTTGGGCGTCTTGAGGATGATGTCGACCTTGAAACGACGCTTGGCCTTTTCTACCGACAGCTCGATATGCAGCTGACCCATGCCGGAAAGCAGAATGTCGCCGGATTCTCCGTCGCGGCCAAGGCGCAGGGTGATGTCCTCGTCCAGCAGACGCTGTATGGCTGCATAGACCTTGTCTTCCTCGCCTTTTTCCTTGGGGGCGAGGGCGTAGGTAATGAGCTGGGGCGGCAGGGCGGGCATGGCGAGGGCAAAGGGGGCTTTTTCGTCGCTGAGGGTGTCGCCCGTGCGGGTGCTTTTAAGTTTGGCAACGGCCACTATGGCCCCTGGGCCGATGGGCTCCTTGCAGGGGGTCTGGGCTTTGCCGAGGATAAGCAGCAGGTTGCCAAGGCGTTCGTTTTCTTCGGTGCGGGAATTTTTTAGCGTGGCGTCACCCGAAATAGTGCCGGAAAGAACCCGCAAAAGCGAAAGCTGCCCCGCAAAGGGGTCGGCCAGCGTCTTGAAAACAAAGCAGGACAACGGCCCGTTGGGGTCGGGCGCGCGCTCTGCGCCGTCGCGGCCCGCAAAGGGCGGGCGGTCAAGGGGCGATGGCAGCAGGGCCGCAATGGCGGTCAGTACGGCTTCGCCGCCCTTGTTTTCAAGCGACGAGCAGGCCAGCACCGGCGCAAGCTCTCCCTTGAGCACGCCCGAGCGCAGGCCGGTCTTGAGGTCGTCTTCGGAGAGGAGGCCTTCTTCGAGGTATTTTTCCATGAGCAGTTCATCGCTCTCGGCGATGTTTTCCACCGTCACGTCGCGCAGCAGGCTTACATCGTCGGCCAGTGCGGCGGGAATTTCGGCCTCGGCTGTGGCGCCGTTTTCGCCAAACATGCGGGCCTTGCCCGTCAGCACGTCGGCCACGCCCACAAAGGATTCGCCCTGGCGAATGGGCAGCTGCAGCACTACCGGCTTGACGTTAAGCCCGGCCAGGCCGTCCAGCGCCATCTGAAAATCGGCCCGGTCGCGGTCCATCTTGTTGACCACGATAACTGCGGGCAGGCCTGCTGCACGAACAATATTCCAGAATTTTTTGGCAAGGGGGCGCACGCCGTCCACGGCGTCGAGCACAAAGACAACACTGTCCACACCCTTGAGCAGGCATTCCATGTCGCCGGTGAAGTTGCCGTCACCGGGGATGTCGAGAAGAAAATGGCGGTTTTTATTCCAGAGATAGGTGGCGCAGGATGGTTGGATGGAGCCGCGTCGGCGGGTTTCTTCGGGTTCGTAGTCAAGGCTTGTGGTTCCGTCTTCTACAGCCCCCAGGCGATTCACCGCCCCTGCCTTGTACAGCAGCATCTCAGCCAGAGATGTTTTGCCGCAACCGCCGGTTCCGACGATGGCGAACGTGCGTTGCATTTCCAGTGGAGTAGGCATGGTTGTCTCCCTTCGTAAGCGATATGGCGCGCCCTTGGCGGCCGGGTGAACTAAACTAGGGAAAGGAACAAAGCTTCCATCTGCTATTGGCTCCCACGTTACAGGCATGTCGCAAAAAAGGAAAGAGGCCGGAACTTTTGTCTTGAGGCTTTACGCTTGACAGCGAAGCCAGCCGCTGTGACAGTTGTTCGGATATATACTGGAGCAGGCGGAGGGAGCGGCAATGGCGCTATGGGAATGGGCCGCCGCTGGCGCGGTTTTTGTGGCGGTTGTGGTTTTGTGCGTACGTTTTATGAAGCGGGGGCTGACCACGCTGGAGGACGAGCGCGCCGAGTGCCTTGAGCGCATCCGCGAAATGGAAGACAAAATTAAGGAAGACCAAAAAAATATGGCTTCCAGTGAGCACCTGCGCGTAGCCCGCGCAGGGCTGGAGGATTTGTTGCGTCTGGCGGGCAACCCTGCGGACATGCGGATTGAGGCCGTGGCTCCCGGGCAGGGCGAGGCGCAGGGCGAGGCCCTGGTGCTGCATCTGCCAGGGGGCGAACTGCGCGTCAGCCTGAGCATGCGCGAGCGCGAGCTGCGCGGGGTGCGCAAGGTGGCCCACGGGCGCGGGCGCTGGCATTTGAGCGGCACGGGCGGGCACGAGGAATATGCCGATCTTGTGCCGCTTATGCGCGCCGTGAGCGCCAGGCTTGCCGCGCTCATGGGCGGGGTCGAAGGCGTCGCCGCGTCATTTCGCCCGCTGGGCGACCCTGCGGCCGATGTGCCGCCAGAGCTGCCGCATCTGGCGCGGCGTTTTGTCAGCGCCAAGGCGCCCCGGCCCAAGCGGCAGCCCGTGCGGCCCAAAGCAGACGAGGAGCGTATTGGCGATGTGCGGTTTGCCCGCAGAACCCCACGGGTACTCTCCGGCTCTGCCGGCAAAAAGCCCCGCTGAGCATGCATGCAAATAAAAAGCCGCCGCAAGGGCTGCGGCGGCAAGGGACTGTCAGGCTGTAAATGTGAGATTGCGGAACCAGTCCGGCACGGGAACCGGCCTGCCCTCGCGGTTGACCAGGGCATGCTGGGTCATACCCGTGGCAAGAAGTGTTGTCTTGTCCTCGTTCCATATCTCATATACAAAGCGCATGGATGCGCGCCCCCATTCGGCAATGCCGGCGCGTACAAGCACAAGATCATCATAACGGGCGGACGAACGATACCGGCACTGGGCTTCGCGCACGGGCAGGATCAGGCCTTTTTTTTCAACTTCGGCGTAGCTCATGCCGCAACGGCGGACGTATTCGCTACGCGCCCGTTCGAACAGGTGTAGATATTCTGCATAATACAGCACGCCCATTGTGTCTGTTTCACCATAGGACACGCGGTGCGGCATCCAAATATCAGGGGTGGGAAATTGGTCATGCACGAAACGGCTCCTTGTTATGCGTTTTCCGGGCATTATCGCAACGAACTTGTACAACGTACCGGCGGCATGTTGCGCCTGCTGTTGCTGCTGGCGCTCAGTATGGCGCTGTTTGCCTGCGCCAAGCAGGCTCCGCCGCCGTCGGTGGTGGAAAGAAACCTGCCGCCGGTGGGGTTTGAAACTCCGGAATTTTTTGTGAGCAACCTTGTCCCCGCCGGTCAGGATCTGACAAGCTGGAAGGATATGGGCCCCAGTGTGCGCAAGTCGCTACGCTACGTCAACAGCAAGCCCAAGGATGCCATAGCCGTGCAGCGCCCCGGCCTCACGGTCACCTGGGGCGATCTTGCGCGTACGCTTGAGCGCCTGCAGGAGCTCTTGCCCCGCCTCGACAAAGAGCCCGAGCTGCTGCTGGCCAACTTTCGCTGGGCGGAGGTGACGGGCGGCATCAACTACTCGGGGTATTACGAGCCTGCGGTGCGGGCCAGCCGTACGCGCAAGCCGGGCTATACCCAGGCTATCTACGGGCTGCCCCCGGACCTGAACAAGGTTATTGCCAAGCGCGGGCAGTATTATGACCGGCGCACCATTGAAGAAAAGCAGGTGCTTGCGGGCAAGGGGCTTGAACTGGCCTGGGCCGCCGACCCCGTTGACGTGTTTTTTCTCGAGATTCAGGGCTCTGGCCGGCTGATTTTTGACGACGGCACCCAGGCCTATGTCAACTACGCCGGGCAGAACGGCCACAAGTACAAAAGTTCTGGCCGCATCATGCGTGAAAAGGGCCTGCTGAGGCAGGGCGATATTTTTGAACAGCGCGAGTGGTTCAAAAACAACCCAGGGCGCGTGCGCGAAATTCTCAACGATAATCCTAGCTACGTCTTCTTTAAATACGGCATGCGCGGCCCCACGGGGGCCATGGGCTATCAGGTGGACGACTGGCTGACCCTGGCCACGGACAGGGGCTTTATCCCCCTTGGTTCCATAGTGGCCTACGGCGTTAACGTGCCCGACGAGACCAGGGGCAAGCTGCCGTTGCGCGGCATCGGTTTTGCCCAGGACGTGGGCGGTGCCATCAAGCGCAACCGCATTGATATCTTTTGCGGCGGAGACGACCGCGCCAACTATGTGGCCAGCCATCTTGACGCCAAAGGGCCTGCCTGGGTGCTGCTGGTGCGCTGACGCACGTAACTTCCGGTAAATGATGGAAAGGCCGAAGCGGCAGTACGCCGCTTCGGCCTTCTGTTTGCCGCGGTCCTTTTGGGCGCCGGTCTGCATGGCTTCTGCCGTAGACGTTGTGCTTTAGTTACAAATAGTTATCCTGTTCATTAGAAGCCTATCAATTTGCCGAGGTGCGGCAGAATGGTAAAAACACGCACATCTGATAATTAAACTCCTTGACTTATCTCACCTTATGGGTTTTTCTTAAATTGTACACTGACATCTTGTCCATTTTGGGACAACCCGTATTCGGGTAAGGCTTAATTGTGTACGGGAACTGCTTATGGGTTCCCCCTACTTTCTTCCTTTGGGGCTAAAATAATATTTTTGCCCCACATGCCGGTTGCGACCTGCAGTGTTCTGAAGCGTGACACATGTCACGGCCTCTCAGCATCTGTTTTGGCTGCACGGAATCTATGCTAGTTCTCTCTGTTTGGCGCATCGTTTCATGCAGCGCATTTTCGGGCTGTTTGCACTAACCAGACCACTCCTTTAGACAAAGCATCCTCGCGTCAGTTTTAATGGGTTTGCCAGATATCTGGCCTGCGCATAAACACGCTCCGAGCACCCGCTCGCCGCTCCCGGTTTCTTCGTTTGAACACGTTGAAAATCGCCGGGCGTTTGCACGCCTACAGCGTACAGGGGAGGCTGTTCACATGAGTGGAAAGGTTTTTGAGTATATGGCAATTATGGACCGCATCAAAACGGTCACGCAGTGCAGAACGCAGCAGGAACTCGCGCAGTTCTTTGATGTGTCGCAATCCTGCATCTCGGATTCCAAAAAACGGCTGGCTATCCCTTCAAAATGGCTGCTCAGCCTGCTGAAAAAAAAGGGCATCAATCCCGAATGGGTGCAGAAGGGCATAGGGCCCAAATTCCTTTTGCCCTATGATGAAGATCGGGGCGCTGTGTGCAGCATTTATGCAAGAACGCCGGACAAATGCCCGTTGCAGCATATTGTTGCTGATATCGGCAAGCTGGTTTCGCGGGCTGAGGGCATGGGGCGTAGCGCCTAGCAGTTTCTGTGCGCACCTTGCCCAGGCTGGATGCACAAATCCGCCCCCCAAGGGCGGAGCTGTGCAGGCGCACTGCAGGTGCACGGGGTAAGGAGCGGCATGTCCGTATCTTCTGCGCGTCTTGCCTTGCTGAACGGCGGGGTGGTCGCATCTGGCAATCTGGCCGAGGGGCTGGCGGTGGACTTTGCCGCCTTGATGGCTGTGGCGCTGCCGCAGGCCGACGTAGCCGCGCTAGATAAAATGCGCGCTGCTGCGGCGCTTGGCGTGTCAAAACGTATGCTGCTGGCTGGCGAGATTGTGCTTGATGCCGTGGGGCGGCAGGGGCTGACGGCCCTTGCCGGGCATGCCTCTGATACTGTCAGGGGGTGGGTGTGTTATGCGCTGGCGCACGATTACGAGCGCCACGCTGCCGCCAAGCCGCTAGAGCTGTTGCTGGAGGCTGTGCGCCCCCTGGCGGACGATGCGCATTTTGGCGTGCGCGAGTGGGCGTGGCTGGCCGTGCGGCCCCACATTGCCCGGCAGCCGAAGCTGGCCATCAGCCTGCTTGCGGGCTGGACGGCCGATCCCTCCGAGCGGGTGCGCCGCTTTGCCTGTGAAAGCACGCGGCCGCGCGGGGTGTGGTGCGCGCACATGAGCATTCTTAAAGAAAACCCGGAGCTGGGGTTGCCCGTGCTTGAGCCGCTCAAGGCTGACCCCTCGGTCTACGTGCAGGACAGCGTAGGCAACTGGCTGAACGACGCCGCCAAATCCCAGCCGCAGTGGGTACGCGCCCTCTGCGCCGCCTGGCTTGGTCAGGATGCGGGCAAGCCCACTGCCCATATCTGCAAAAAGGCACTGCGCAGTCTGGCAAAAAAATAAAATTTTGCGCAAGGTATGTGAAGGCCCGTACCGGCTGGCTGCAATAGATGGCAGGCAGAGCGGCACGGGCCTTTATCGCTGCGACAGCGGCATTCCGGCGGGCGGCAGATCAGTACGCCGCCCGCCGGGATGCCGTATGCTATATCTGTGCTTCGAGAAACGCGCGAAAGGCCTGCTTGGTGGCGAACAGGTCGGCGCTGCTGGACAGTTCAAAGGGGCTGTGCATGGACAGTATGGCAGGCCCAAGGTCGATGACCTGCATGCCGTATGCGGCCAGAAACAGGGCCACTGTGCCGCCGCCGCCATGGTCGACCTTGCCGAGTTCCGCCGCCTGCCAGGCAATGCCCTTGCCGTTGAAAAGCCCGCGCAGAACACCAAAAAACTCCGCATCGGCCTCGCTGGCGCCGTACTTGCCCCGCGAGCCGGTAAACTTGGAAAACACTGGCCCGTAGCCCAGCAGGGCGGCATTCTGTTTTTCGTGCAAATCCTGATAGTCGGGGTCCAGGGCTGCGGAAACGTCGGCGGAAAGGGCGCGGGTTTCAAGCAGCACGTGTGAGGACGGAACGTTTTTTTCCCACGCGCGGGCAAGGTCTTCGATGCAGTATTGCATAAAGCGCGAGGCCGCGCCCGTCGCGCCGTCCGAGCCGATCTCCTCCTTGTCCCAGAACATGACTGCCATGCTGCGCCCGGTGGCTTCGGCCTCCAGCAGGGCCTCCAGCGCGGTAAACACGCAGATGCGGTCGTCCTGCCCGTAGCCGCCGATCATGGCCTTGTCAAAGCCTACAAAGCGGGCCGGGCCAGCGGGCACGGCCTGAAGCTCGGCGGTGATAAAGTCTTCTTCGCAGATACCGTATTTTTTGTGCAGCAGCTCGAGCAGCTGTGTCTTGACCGGATCCTTGGGGGCGTCGTCCTTACTTGTTTTGCTCGCCTTTGGGGTGCTGTGGGCCAGGATGATATTGAGTTTTTCGGCCTCAAATGCTTCGCTTACGGGCTGCGTGACCTGCTTCTGCGCCAGGTGGGGCAAAAGATCTGCAATGCAGAACACGGGTTCGCCCGGCTTTTCGCCAATGGTTACGGCCAGGGTTTCGCCGTTTTCGCGCACAATGACTCCGTGCAGGGCCAAGGGGCGCGCCAGCCACTGATATTTGCGGATGCCGCCGTAATAGTGGGTTTTGGCCTGCGCCACGCCCGGCTGCTCCACAATGGGGCGCTGCTTGAAGTCAAGGCGCGGCGTATCGGCATGGGCCGCCAGCAGCGACAGCCCCTGGCTCAGCGGCAGCGCGCCCTTGCGGGCGGCAAATATGGCCTTGCCGCGCAGGGGCCGCATGACCCTGTCGCCGCCAAAGTCTTCTGCATAGCCGTTTTCGGCAAGACGCTGGCGCACGTATTCCACGGTTTCGCGTTCTGTTTTGCAGCGGGTAAGAAATTCAATGTAGCGCTGGGCGAGAGCTTCCATTTCCTTGCGGGTCTTGGCGTCGGCGTCGTCCCAGATGTTTTTGGGTTTGTAGGCAAGCGACTTTTCCATAATGCTATTCCTTTTATGCCGCCAGATGGCTGGCTTTATTTATGATGCCTGGCTGGTTGCAGCGGTCAGGGCCTGACGCAGCACGCGCAGCACTTCGGGGTATTCTCTGACATCAAGCGTGCGGGGGTCAAGGCAGAAAGCGTCGTCCTCCAGCCTGCCTATGAGCGGGGGCACTGTTTCCAGCAGGGCGGTCTTGAGGGCTGTGGGAGTGCACCGCAGGGGTTTGAGCCGCACCAGGGTGGTGGGCAAATCATACTGCGGAAAGGCCCCGCCGCCCACGCGCGATACGTCTTGGCGCAGGCTCACCTCGCACAGCTGCTCCTGCGCGTTGATGTTCTTGCGCAGCCGGTTGGCCAGGTTGCGGGCGGCTTTGGCGAGCTCTGCCGGGGGGCAGGTGATCATGCGCAGGGTGGGCACTCTTTTGCGGGCCTGCTCCGGGTCAAGGTACAGGCGCAGGGTTGCCTCCAGCGCGGAGAGGCAAAGCTTGTCGCAGCGCAGGGCGCGCGTGAGCGGGTTGTGTTTGAGCTGGTCGACCATGTCCTTGCGCCCTGTGATGATGCCCGCCTGCGGCCCGCCGAGCACCTTGTCGCCAGAAAATGTGGCAATGTCCGCACCTTGCGAAAGGACTTCGGGAACCGTCGGCTCGTTGGGCAGCCCGCAGGATGAAAAATCCATGAGGCTGCCGCTGCCAAGGTCTTCGATCAGGGGCAGGCCGTGCGCGTGCGCCAGCGCCGAAAGTTCGGACAACCCCACGGCGGCATGGAAGCCCACAATGCGGTAGTTTGAAGTATGCACCCGCATGAGGGCGCGGGTATTTTCATTAATGGCGGCGCTGTAATCGCGCAGATGGGTGCGGTTGGTCGCCCCTACCTCGCGCAGGGTCGCGCCGCTCTTTTCCATTACTTCGGGTATGCGGAAGCTGCCGCCGATTTCTACCAGCTCGCCGCGCGAGACAATGACCTCGCCGCCCTTGCAGAAGGTATCAAGCACAAGCAGCACGGCTGCGGCGTTGTTGTTGACCACAAGGGCAGCCTCGGCTCCGGTGATGCGGCAGATGAGCTCCTCGACCAGGGCATGGCGGCTGCCTCGACCGCCGGTGGTCAGATCAAGCTCCAGATTGCAGTAGCCGGTAGCGGCCCGCATGACGGCCTGCCGGGCTTCTTCCGCCAGCACAGAGCGCCCCATGTTGGTGTGCACCACAACCCCCGTGCCGTTGAGGGCCGATCTGAAGCGGGGCTGCAGCCTGCGTTGCACAAATGCCAGCAGCGCGGGCAGTTGGATTTCCAGGCCCAGTTCTTCGGCATTTTGGCAGGCTCCGGCGCGGATGGCCGCGCGCTTGCTGTCCCAAAAGGCGGCCACAAGGTCGCGCAAAAGCGCGTGCGGCGTCTGCTGGTTGTCGCCCAGGGCGGCATCGACGCGGTGCAGGGCGGCAAGGCTTGCATCAACAGAGGGGATGGCGCGAAAGAGATTTTGCATGGGCGTCCTTTTTTAATGCCAAAAGTGCAGCGCAGCAGCTTGCGCGGATCCAGCAGCCACGGCGGCCTGCACAACGGGCAGACCGCGCAGGCCTCAGGCTTGCCGGGCCTGTGGCTGCAGCAATCCCTGCGGATGCAGCGTAAAAAATTCCGACAGCAGATACAGCGAGCCTGTCATAAGTATGGGGCGTGCTTCGCTGGCCTCTGGCACAGCCTGCGCCAGCGTCAGCGCCTGTGCCAGCGCCTGCGGCCCCTGCGGCAGGGCCTGGGCCGTGGCGGGCGGCAGGCTGTTGCAGGCCTCGACAATGTCTTCTGCGGCGGCGGCCCGGTGGTTGTCGAGCGTGATCACAAACATGGGGGCTTCGCCAAGGTAGTGCTTGAGCATTTGGGCGGCGGGCAGCCAGTCTTTGTCCGCCAGACAGGAAAAGACGGCCCCGGCAGGTTTGAGGCCGTCGGCGCGCAAAGCCTTGATAAGGGCTGCCATGCCGTGCGGATTGTGCGCCCCGTCAAGCAGCAGCGGGGGCAGCAGGCCGTCGACGCCGGGCAGGCGTTGCAGGCGGCCCGGCATGAATGCCTGCGCCAGACCATGCGTCTGCGCCTGGGCATCGTGGGCATTTTTGTGCAGCAGCGGGGCGAGTTGTTGCCAGGCAGCAAGCGCCAGACCGGCGTTGGTGCGCTGGTGCGGGCCGTTAAGCCCAAGGCGCGAACCGGCGGCTATGGGGCTGGCCTTGATGAGTGGCGCTTTGTGGGCGCGGGCGGCTACATCCAGCGCATTGGCGGCGTCAGGAAACTGCGCGACGCTGCATACAGGCGCTGGGCCGCGTATGGCAGCGGCCTTGTCGGCGGCAATGTCGGCAAGCGTGGGGCCGATGATATCCCTATGATCGAGGGCAATGGGGGCATAGCACAAAAGGTCGGCGGCCACGGCGGTTGTTGCATCATGCCTGCCGCCAAGGCCAGCTTCAAGCACGGCAAGCTCCACGCCTTCACGCGCAAAAACCAGCAGGGCGAGTACGGTAAGAAATTCAAAGTAGGTCAGGTCGGGGGCGACGGCCATAACCTGATTGGCCGATTCGACCCATGATTCCGCAGGCCACGGGGCGCATACGCCATGCTCTGGCCCGCCGATGCGGATGCGCTCGGTGGGGCTGACAAAGTGCGGCGAGGTGTACAGGCCGACACGACAGCCGTGCGCCATGGCAAGCGAAGCCAAAAATGCCGATGTGGATCCCTTGCCGTTTGTGCCCAGTACCTGCGCCACAACAAAGGGCGGGCGGGTAAGGCTCAGAGCTGCCAGCGCCCGGCGCATGCGGCCAAGCCCCATATCCATATGAAAAAGTCCCAGGCTGTCCAGATGGCGCTGAATATCCGCAGGAGTGGTGAACATGTTATTCATGCGGCCAGCTTAGCGCAAAGCGCCGCGTATGTCAGCGGCAGAGCTGCTGCCCGCTGCGGTATGCCGCACCGAGCGGACCGCGTGCGCACTCAGATAAACGTGAGCGCTTGACGCCGTGGGGTGCTATCTCTATATTGTGCGCCACGCAAGGGCGCGTTGCGCCCGCCGTATGCGCCCGTAGCTCAGTTGGATAGAGCAGGAACCTTCTAAGTTCTTGGTCAGGGGTTCGATTCCTCTCGGGCGCGCCAATAAAATCAAGCTCTTATGGATAATAAGCCATAAGAGCTTTTTCTTTTGCCCCACACCTGCCCCACGCACTGTATTTTTGCTGAAAAAAAAACAACTCAGCCAATGTCAGGCAAAAGCCGTTCAAATGGCGTGGCGCAATGCGCGGCGTTTTCGTGGTGGGGTAACCCCGCGCGCAACGCAAGGGCGCAATCGTAGCCGCATAATCAAAAAAAAGGCCCCAGGGGGCCGTTCAGACAGATGACAAAGCCCGTCCGCGGGTTTTGCGCCGCCATCTTCGGCAGAGCCGCCGGGCGGAAAGGCAGGGCAATCCGTCGCTGAGGCGCGGCAAAGCACAACCTGCTGCTGATTCCCGGTCGTGTTGACTTTGCCAACACTCTCAACGGCCCCGTAGGCTGTTCTTCTTCTTCTTCTTCGTCTTTTTCTTCATTCCCCTTTCATTGGCGCATGCGTCAAACGTCAAGCAAACCAAAGGCGATGGCGCGCGCAACCGCATGGCTGCGGGTTGCGACCTCAAGTTCCCCCATTGCCTTCGCAATATGGTAGTCTACTGTTTTCGTCCCCACCCCAAGCTTCACGGCAATTTCCCTGCTCGACAGCCCCTGTGCAACCCACAGCAGGCATTCCCGTTCCCGCCCGGTCAGCGTGAGATCGCCAGCGCTGCGCTCCACCCCTTGAAGCTGTATCTGCATTCGGGTGTGTGCATGCAGCGCGGCAATCTGGGCAACATACCCCCATTCCGCCATGAGATGTTCAAACTCAACGGGCCGCATATCGTTTGACAACGACATGCCCGCAATGGGGTACCGGCCGGGGGCGCGCAGGGGAATGACAATGCCAACGGACATGCCGCACTCCGCGGCCTCGTTGACGATGCGGCGCTGAACCCGCGTCAGGTGGTGGCCTCGGTCCGGCCAAAGGGGCAAAGAATCGCGGCCAACCCGCAATGGCGCAAGGCTGCCCATGCAATGCTGCACAACCGGGTCGTTGCGATAATACTGCTCCGTTTGGTAGCGCTGCTGATAGGCGGCCGGAAAGTTGGACAAGGTTTCGACCTCAACGGCTATGCCGGTGGTTCCGGCATAGCCGTACATCATGAGGTCAAATCCCAATGATTTCAGAAAAGAGGTGGTCGCGCGCCACGTTTCGTGGACGGATTCGGTAGCGCCAAGGCCCGTGAGAAAATCGTCAAGGCAGCCGTTCATGGCGGGGCCTATTTTTTTTGTAGGTGAATAATAAGTAAAACCGGTCTGGTACGCTTGCTGTTTAGTAATTCTACTAGTTGCCCCGCCAGCTGTCTATTTGTATTAGCTCTTATAGAACTAGAAAATTGTTTGAGACTCTGAGCTGTTGGCGGATTATTTGAAAGGCGGAACACGCTTGCGGTGCACACAGCCAGCCTTGAGGTAATTTTCTGTGTCGAATTTCGGCAAAAATATCGCAGGCAGACGCAATGCGCAGCGTACTGGTGGGGACAGATAGGGCGGTTGCCGCAGCCCCCTTGAAGCCGCGTGGAAGAATAAAACAGTATAACCGCAAGGACCAGTGCCGTGTTTTCATTCCCTCACCTGTGCGGGCGTCGTCGTACGTTTTTTCTCCCGGCGGGGTTCAACCGCCTGCGCCGTTTTTTGGGCGCTCTCAACATGGTTATTCTGTTCCTGCTGCTGGAACTGGCAGCCGCGCCTTGCGCATTGGCGACCACGTATAATGTATCTGGAATCAAGTTCGGCAGCAGCATCAGTGCTGGTGACGAGTGGGTTGTGTCAATCGGCAATACGCTAGAAACCTACGGCGTGGCGAACTCCGGCACGCTGGCGAACTCCGGCACGCTGAACAATCATGACTATCTGCCGAACGCAAACGGCGGCACGCTGACGAACTCTGGCACGCTGAACAATTACTTTCGACTGGCGAATTCCAGCACGCTGACGAACACCGGCACGCTGAACAACTACAGCTCTCTGGGGAACTCCGGCACGCTGACGAACACCGGCACGTTAACGAACAACAGCCAGATGGTGAACGGCGGCATACTGACGAACTCCGGCATACTGACGAACACCGGCACACTGGATAACACCGGCACGCTGAACAATTATAACTATCTGACGAACGAAAGCGGCGGCACGCTGACGAACTCCGGCACGCTGAACAATGACTACCGGTTGACGAACTCCGGCACGCTGAACAATCAAAGCAGCGGTAGGCTGACGAACTCCGGCAGGCTGACGAACTCCGGCAGGCTGACGAACACCGGCACGTTGACGAACACTGACACACTGACGAACGAAAGCGGCGGCACATTGACGAACGAAAGCGGCGGCACGCTGACGAACACCGGCACGCTGACGAACAACCTCGGCGGCATGCTGACGAACACCGGCACTCTGAACAATGTCTATTTGTTGATAAACACCGGCACGCTGACGAACGAAAGCGGCGGCACGCTGACGAACGAAGACGGTGCCACGCTGACGAACGAAAGCGGCGGCACATTGACGAACGAAAACGGTGCCACGCTGACGAATACCGGCACGCTGACGAACAACCGTGGCGGCACGCTGACGAACGAAAGCGGCGGCACGCTGACGAACGAAAGCGGCGGCACATTGACGAACGAAGACGGTGCCACGCTGACGAACTCCGGCACGCTGACGAACAACAGCGGCAGCACGTTGATGAACAACGGCACGCTGACGAACGAAAGCGGCGGCACGCTGACGAACACCGGTACGCTGATGAACGTCATCACACTGACGAACAACGGCACGTTGACGAACTCCGGCAGGCTGGACAGTTACTACTGGTTGGCGAACTCCGGCAGGCTGACGAACACCGGCACGTTGAACAACCTCCACAACCTGACGAACTCCGGCAGGCTGACGAACACCGGCACGCTGACGAACTCCGGCATGCTCACGAACAACAGCAGCGGCACGCTGACGAACACCGGCACGCTGAACAACTACAGCTTTCTGGGGAACACCGGCACGCTGACGAACTCCGGCACGCTGAACAATTATAACTATCTGACGAACGAAAGCGGCGGCACGCTGACGAACAACAGTGGCGGCAGGCTGACGAACTCCGACAGGCTGACGAACTCCGGCACGCTGACGAATGACGACACGCTGACGAACGACGGCACGTTGACAAGCTCCGGCATGCTCACGAACAACAGCGGCGGCACGCTGACGAACACTAACACGCTGACAAGCTCCGGCATGCTTACGAACAACAGCGGCGGCACGCTGACGAACGAAAGCGGTGGCACGCTGACGAACTCCGGCACACTAACGAACACCGGCACGCTGACGAACTCCGGCACGCTGACAAGCTCCGGCATGCTGACGAACGAAAGCGGCGGCACGCTGACAAACTCCGGCACGCTGACAAGCTCCGGCACGCTCAACAATTACGGCTCCATCGACAATTCTGGCGGCACGCTGACCGTGGCCAGCGGCGGCGCATACAAGGGCTATTCCGGCTCCAGTTTGCGCAGCGGCACGTTCAAGGTGCTTTCCGGTGGATCGCTCGGCATGGCTGTTGGCTCCAGCCTGAACGTGAACAGCCTCTCTTTTTCCTCCGGGGGGGCATACTCCATTCTGGGTTCAAGAACAGGCACGGTAACGCTGTACGGAGCGGTCAACCTGCTCGACAGTTCGGACACGGCGTACACGGGCACGCTAACCAAGACCAGCAGCGGGTTTTTATTTTCAACTGTTTTTTCCGCCACGTCCGGGGCCAGTTTTGCCACGCTCACCTATACGGCCAAAAATCTGGGCGAAGTGGTGAGCGGCAACGCCAGCGCGCTGGACGGCGTGCGCGCAAGCGCCGCGTCTGGCTCATCCGTGGCAAGCTACTTCAACAGGCTGTACACCAGCAACGATTCCAGGCAGGTGCAGAGCGCCGTGCAGCAAACCGCGGGCGAGGGCGTGGTGAACGGCGGGCGGCTTGTTCTGGCTCAGGCGCAGGCCTTTCACGGGGCCATAGGCCAGCAGCAAAGCAGCTTTGGCTCCGGGCAGCATTCCCTGGCCCTGGGCGCGGCGCCGGGCTTTTGGTCCACGGCCGGGCAGCAGGGGGGCGACGTGTTTGCAACCATGAGCGGCGATTCCGGCCTGTTGCAGACCCTGGCGCAAATTGGGGCCATGAACAGCGCAAACCAGGGGCCGCAGCGCTCGGACGCCGTGGAATTTCGTGGGCAGGCGCACTGGCTGCATCAGGGCGCGCACGACGGCCTGAGCGGCTACGATGCCGAGATGGGCCTGGCGGCGCTGGGCTACGACACGCCGGTTTCCGAAAACGTGCGTATCGGCTTTGCCGGGGGCTTCAGCGGCGGGCAGTCGCGCGGGGCGGGCGTTACCAGCAACGTAAAGTCGTGGTTTTTTGGCCCTTATTACACCTTGAAGCTCGGCCAGATCACGCTTGATGGCGATGTGACCTATACCTACAGCCAGGGCAGCATGAACGGCAGTTACAGCTTCCCCGTGGCGGATTCCACCTCCGGCAATTTCAACGCCGACACGTTATCCGGCAACCTCAAGGCCTCGCACGCTTTTGAATTCGACGAGGGCGTGCTTCGGCTTATTCCTTCCGTGGGCATCGAGGCCATGACCACCCGGCGTTATGCCTTTACGGAATCGGGCAGTTTTATCACCCGGCGCTATGCCGCAGCCACCATGAACAGCGTGGGCATTCCCGTGGGCGCGGCCCTGCAACGGGACTTCGAATTCGGCAAAACCACGGTGACGCCGGAATTTTCGGCGTTCTACGTGCGCAAACTGGCCGACACTGCCCCCACCGCAAGCGTTACCCTGCTGGACAGCACAACATCTTCCACCACCAAGGGGGCGGACGCCGGGCGCGACCTGCTGCGCGCGGGATTTGGCATCCGTGCTGACCTTGGCGGCGGCTTTTCAGCCAGCGTCCGCTACACCGGCGAATTCGGCGACCGCTATACCGACAACGGCGCGGAGCTGATGCTCAAGTACGAATTCTAGGGGGCGGTGCGATGCATTTGAAAAAAAGAATTCTCTCACACAGCCAGCCTTGAGGTAATTTTCTGTGTCGAATTTCGGCAAAAATATCGCAGGCAGACGCAATGCGCAGCGTACTGGCGGGGACAGATAGGGCAGTTGCCGCAGCCCCCTTGAAGCCGCGTGGAAGAATAAAACAGTATAACCGCAAGGACCAGTGCCGTGTTTTCATTCCCACACCTGTGCGGGCGTCGCCGTACGTTTTTTCTCCCGGCGGGGTTCAACCGCCTGCGCCGTTTTTTGGGCGTTCTCAACATGGTGATTCTGTCCCTCATACTGGAACTGGCAGCCGCGCCTTGCGCATTGGCGACCACGTATAATGTATCTGGAACCAAATACGGCAGCATAAGTGCCGGTGACGAGTGGGTTGTGTCAATCGGTAATACGCTAGAAACCTACGGTGTACAGATCAATGGCACGCTGGCGAACTCCGGCACGATGAACAACTCCTTCAACTTGGAAAACCGCGGCACGCTGACGAACAACAGCGGCGGCACGCTGAACAATAACTTTATAATGTCGAGTTTCGGCACGCTGACAAACTCCGGCACGTTAACGAACAACCTCAGTCTGGGGAACTCCGGCACGCTGACGAACACCGGCACGTTAACGAACAGCTGCAGGATGTGGAATGGCGGCACGCTGACGAACACCGGCATACTGACGAACTCCGACACGCTGACGAACGCTGGCACGTTGGATAATTACTCCTTGTTGACGAACACCGGCACGCTGAACAATGAAAGCGGCGGCACGCTGACGAACACCGGCATACTGACGAACTCCGGCAGGCTGGCGAACTCCGGCACGCTGACGAACACCAACATGCTGACGAACGAAAGTCGCGGCACATTGACGAACGAAAACGGTGCCACGCTGACGAACACCGGCACGCTGAACAATCAAAGCGGCGGCACGCTGACGAACAACAGCGGCGGCACGCTGAACAATGCCCGTTTGTTGATAAACAGCGGCACGCTGACGAACAACAGCGGCGGCACGCTGAACAATCAAAGCGGCGGCACGCTGACGAACGAAAGCAGCGGCACGCTGACGAACAGCGGCACGCTGAACAATGAAAGCGGCGGCACGCTGGCGAACACCAGCGGCGGCACGCTGACGAACTCCGGCACGCTGACGAACTCCGGCACGCTGACGAACGAAAGACGCACGCTGACGAACTCCGGCACGCTGACAAACAAAAGCGGTGGCACGCTGACGAACGACAACTGCGGCACGCTGACGAACTCCGGCACGCTGACGAACGAAAGCGGCGGCACGCTGACGAACAGAGACAGCGGCACGCTGACGAACGAAAGCAGCGGCACGCTGACGAACTCCGGCACGCTGGACAGTAACTACATGTTTTTGAACTACCAAGGCGGCACGCTGACGAACACCAGCGGCGGCACGCTGAACGCCCACCACATAATGGTGAACAGGGGCACGCTGACGAACGATAACGGCGCCACGCTGAACATCAGCGGCGGCGGCTTGTACTCCTCCGGCACGCTGACGAACTCCGGCACGCTGGCGAACTCCGGCGGGCTGATAAACAGCGGCACGCTGAACAATCAAAGCAGCGGTAGGCTGACGAGCACTGACACGCTGACGAACGAAAGCGGCGGCATATTGACGAACGCAAACGGTGCCACGCTGAAGAATACCGGCACGCTGACGAACGAAAGCGGCGGCATACTGACGAACTCCGGCACGCTGAACAATGCCTATTTGTTGATAAACACCGGCACGCTGACGAACGAAAGCGGCGGCACGCTGACGAACGAAAGCGGCGGCACGCTGACGAACAACAGCGGCGGCACGCTGAACAATTACTACTATCTGTGGAACTACGGTGGGCTGACGAACGAAAGCGGC
The DNA here is from genome assembly GCF_004801255.1 of Desulfovibrio desulfuricans. Lineage (NCBI taxonomy): Bacteria > Pseudomonadati > Thermodesulfobacteriota > Desulfovibrionia > Desulfovibrionales > Desulfovibrionaceae > Desulfovibrio > Desulfovibrio desulfuricans. The sequence continues at coordinate 1,037,607 of NZ_CP036295.1, forward strand.
GGCACGCTGACGAACAATAGCAACGGCGTACTGTCAAACTCCGGCAGGCTATCAAACTTAGGCAGGCTGACGAACTCCGGCATACTGAACAATTACGACTCACTGGCGAACTACGGCACGCTGACGAACACCGGTACGCTGACGAACAACAGCGGCGGCACGCTGACGAACGGAAACGGCGGCACGCTGTACAATTACTACTCGTTGACGAACACCGGCACGCTGACGAACGCCGGCACGCTGACGAACGAAAACGGCAGCATATTGACGAACGGAAACGGCGGCACGCTGTACAATTACTACTCGTTGACGAACTCCGGCACGCTGACGAACACCGGCACGCTGACGAACGAAAACGGCAGCATATTGACGAACGGAAACGGCGGCACGCTGAACAATGACTATTTGTTGATAAACACCGGCGCGCTGACGAACGAAAACGGCGGCGCACTGACGAACTCCGGCGGCGGCACGCTGACGAACAACAGCGGCGGCACGCTGACAAACTCCGGCACACTGACGAACACCGGCACGCTGACGAACAACAGCGGCGGCACGCTGGCGAACTACATAACCGGTACGCTGACGAACACTGGCACGCTGAACAATTACAACGCACTGGATAACACCGGCACACTGGATAACACCGGCACGCTGGCGAACAACAACGGCGGCACACTGGATAACACCGGCACGCTGAATAACACCGGCAGGCTGACGAACAACAGCGGTGCCATGCTGACAAACGAGAGCTCCGGCACGCTGACGAACTCCTGTACGCTGACGAACTACGCCGATCTGGAGAGCTACGGCGTGTTAACGAACAACAGCGGCGGCACGCTGTCAAACACCGGCACGCTGACAAGCTCCGGCACGCTCACGAACAACAGCGGCGGCACGCTGTCAAACACCGGCACGCTGACAAGCTCCGGCACGCTCACGAACAACAGCGGCGGCACGCTGTCAAACACCGGCACGCTGACAAGCTCCGGCATGCTTACGAACAACAGCGGCGGCACGCTGTCAAACTCCGGCACGTTGACAAGCTCCGGCATGCTCACGAACAACAGCGGCGGCACGCTGTCAAACTCCGGCACGCTGACAAGTTCCGGCATGCTGAACAATTACGGCTCCATCGACAATTCTGGCGGCACGCTGACCGTGGCCAGCGGCGGCGCATACAAGGGCTATTCCGGCTCCAGTTTACGCAGCGGCACGTTCAAGGTTCTCTCTGGCGGGTCGCTCGGCATGGCTGTTGGCTCCAGCCTGAACGTGAACAGCCTCTATTTTTCCTCCGGGGGCACATACTCCATTCTGGGTTCAAGAACAGGCACGGTAACGCTGTACGGAGCGGTCAACCTGCTCAACAGTTCGGACACGGCGTACACGGGCACGCTGAACAAGACCAGCAACGGGCTTTTATCCTCCACTGTTTTTTCCGCCACGTCCGGGGCTAGTTTTGCCACGCTCACCTATACGGCCAAAGATCTGGGTAACGTGGTGAGCGGCAACGCCAGCGCGCTGGACGGCGTGCGCGCAAGCGCCGCGTCTGGCTCATCCGTGGCAAGCTACTTCAACAGGCTGTACACCAGCAACGATTCCAGGCAGGTGCAGAGCGCCGTGCAGCAAACCGCGGGCGAGGGCGTGGTGAACGGCGGGCGGCTTGTTCTGGCTCAGGCGCAGGCCTTTCACGGGGCCATAGGCCAGCAGCAAAGCAGCTTTGGCTCCGGGCAGCATTCCCTGGCCCTGGGCGCGGCGCCGGGCTTTTGGTCCACGGCCGGGCAGCAGGGGGGCGACGTGTTTGCAACCATGAGCGGCGATTCCGGCCTGTTGCAGACCCTGGCGCAAATTGGGGCCATGAACAGCGCAAACCAGGGGCCGCAGCGCTCGGACGCCGTGGAATTTCGTGGGCAGGCGCACTGGCTGCATCAGGGCGCGCACGACGGCCTGAGCGGTTACGATGCCGAAATGGGCCTGGCGGCGCTGGGCTACGACACGCCGGTTTCCGAAAACGTGCGCATCGGTTTTGCCGGGGGCTTCAGCGGCGGGCAGTCGCGCGGGGCGGGCGTTACCAGCAACGTAAAGTCCTGGTTTTTTGGCCCTTATTACACCTTGAAGCTCGGCCAGATCACGCTTGATGGCGATGTGACCTATACCTACAGCCAGGGCAGCATGAACGGCAGTTACAGCTTCCCCGTGGCGGATTCCACCTCCGGCAATTTCAACGCCGACACGTTATCCGGCAACCTAAAGGCCTCGCACGCTTTTGAATTCGACGAGGGCGTGCTTCGGCTTATTCCTTCCGTGGGCATCGAGGCCATGACCACCCGGCGTTATGCCTTTACGGAATCGGGCAGTTTTATCACCCGGCGCTATGCCGCAGCCACCATGAACAGCGTGGGCATTCCCGTGGGCGCGGCCCTGCAACGGGACTTTGAAATCGGCAAAACCACGGTGACGCCGGAATTTTCGGCGTTCTACGTGCGCAAACTGGCCGACACTGCCCCCACCGCAAGCGTTACCCTGCTGGACAGCACAACATCTTCCACCACCAAGGGGGCGGACGCCGGGCGCGACCTGCTGCGCGTTGGCTTTGGCATTCGCGCTGACCTTGGCGGCGGCCTTTCGGCCAGCGCCCGCTACACCGGCGAATTCGGCGACCGCTACACCGACAACGGCGCGGAGCTGATGCTCAAGTACGAGTTCTAGGGGGCGGTGCGATGCATTTGAAAAAAAGAATTCTCTCACACAGCCAGCCTTGGGGTAATTTTCTGTATCTGGTTGCGACAAAAATATCACAGGCTAACACAATGCGCAGCGCACTGGCGGGGGCTGGCTGGGCTTCACCAGCCAGCCCTTTGGAGCCGCGTGGAAGAATAAAACAGTATAACCGCAAGGACCAGTGCCGTGTTTTCATTCCCTCGTCTGTGCGGGTGTTGCCGTAAGCTTTTCCCCTTTGCAGGATCCAACCGCCTGCGCCGTTTTCTGGGCGTTCTCAACATGATTATTCTGTTCCTGCTGCTGGAACTGGCAGCCGCGCCTTGCGCATTGGCAACAACGTACAATGTGTCTGGAACCAAGTCCGGCAGCATCAGTGCCGGTGACGAGTGGGTTGTGTCAAGCGGCAATACGCTAGTAACCGATACCGTGCAGATCAACGGCGGGCTGACGAACTCCGGCACGGTGAACAACAAATGGTTGAAGAACTTCGGCAAGCTGACGAACTCCGGCATACTGACGAACAACGTCGACGGCACGCTGACGAACGAAAGCGGCGGCAGACTGACAAACGAAAGCGGCGGCACACTGACGAACTCCGGCACGCTGAACAACAATTACTACTTGAAAAACGAAGGTACGCTGACGAACACCGGCACGCTGAACAGTTACTTCTCCTTGGAAAACGAAGGTACGCTGGCGAACACCGGCACGCTGAACAACAACAACGAGTTGAGGACCTTCGGCAATCTGATGAACTCCGGCATACTGACGAACAACGTCGGCGGCGAGTTGAAGAACGAAAACGGCGGCACGCTGACGAACTCCGGCACGCTGACGAACTCCGGCTTTATGCAGAACTACTCCGGCACGCTGACGAACTCCGGCACCTTGACGAACAAAGGCGATATGGGGAACAACAGCGGCGGTACACTGACGAACTCCGGTACGCTGACGAACTCCGGTACGCTGACGAACTCCGGCACGCTGATGAACTCCGGTACGCTGACAAACTCCGGCACGCTGATGAACTACTTCGGCACGCTGACGAACACCGGCAGGCTGACAAACTCTGGTACGCTGATAAACGTAAGCGGTGCCATGCTGAACAACAACTACTACTTGGAGAACACCGGCACGCTGACGAACGACGGCACGCTGACGAACTACGACACTTTGACGAACAACAGCGGCGGTACACTGACGAACTCCGGCACGTTGAACAACTACAGCTCCCTGGGAAACACCGGCACGCTGACGAACTCCGGCACGTTGAACAACTACAGCTCCCTGGGAAACACCGGCACGCTGACGAACTCCGGCATGCTGAACAACAACTACTACTTGGGGAACACCGGCACGCTGACGAACTCTGGCACGTTAACGAACAGCAGCGGCAGTACGCTGACGAACGAAAACGGCGGTACATTGACGAACTCCGGCACGGTGCTGAACAACAGCGGTTGCTGGCTGACGAACTCCGGCACGCTGCTGAACAACAGCGGTGGCTTGTTGACGAACTACGGCACGCTGACGAACACCGGCACGCTGAACAACTACGGCTACTTGGCAAACGTCGGCACGCTGACGAACACCGGCACGCTGAACAACTACGGCTACTTGGCAAACGTCGGCACGCTGACGAACTCCGGCACGCTGAACAACAACTTCTACTTGGGAAACGAAGGTACGCTGACGAACACCGGCACTCTGAACAATTACTCTGGGTTGGTGAACGAAGGTACGCTGACGAACATCGGTACGCTGAACAACAACCGCGAGTTGGGGAACGTCGGCACGCTGACGAACAAAGGCACGCTGAACAACAACAATTATTTGGAGATCACTGGCACGCTGACGAACACCGGCAGTCTGCTGAACAACAGCGGCGGCACGCTGGCGAACTACGCCGGTGGCACGCTGGCGAACTACGGCACACTGACGAACTCCGGTACGCTGACGAACTACAGCGGCGGTGTTCTGACGAACATAGGCACGCTGACGAACACCGGCACGCTGACGAACGAGATCGGCGGCACGCTGACGAACACCGGCAGTCTGCTGAACAACCGCGGCAGTACTCTGTTGATCTACGCCGGTGCCACGCTGACGAACTCCGGCACACTAACGAACTCCGGCACGCTGACGAACAACAGTGGTGGTGTTTTGACGAACATCGGCACGCTGACGAACAACAGCGGCGGCACGCTGTCAAACACCGGCACGCTGACAAGTTCCGGCATGCTGAACAATTCCGGCTCCATCGACAATTCTGGCGGCACATTGACCGTGGCAAGCGGCGGCGCATACAAGGGCTATTCCGGCTCCAGTTTACGCAGCGGCACGTTCAAGGTGCTTTCCGGCGGATCGCTCGGCATGGGCGTGGGCTCCAGCCTGAACGTGAACAGCCTCTATCTTTCATCTGGGGGTACCTACGCCGGTATGGGGTCAAAATCGGGCACGGTAACGCTGTACGGAGCGGTCAACCTGCTCGACAGTTCGGACACGGCGTTCACGGGCACGCTGAACAAGACCAGCAACGGGCTTTTATCCTCCACTGTTTTTTCCGCCACGTCCGGGGCCAGTTTTGCCACGCTCACCTATACGGCCAAAAATCTGGGCGAAGTGGTGAGCGGCAACGCCAGCGCGCTGGACGGCGTGCGCGCAAGCGCCGCGTCTGGCTCATCCGTGGCAAGCTACTTCAACAGGCTGTACACCAGCAACGATTCCAGGCAGGTGCAGAGCGCCGTGCAGCAAACCGCGGGCGAGGGCGTGGTGAACGGCGGGCGGCTTGTTCTGGCTCAGGCGCAGGCCTTTCACGGGGCCATAGGCCAGCAGCAAAGCAGCTTTGGCTCCGGGCAGCATTCCCTGGCCCTGGGCGCGGCGCCGGGCTTCTGGTCCACGGCCGGGCAGCAGGGGGGAGATATGTTTGCAACCGTAAGCGGTGATTCCGGCTTCTTTCAGACGTTGGCGCAAATTGCGGCCATGAACAGCCCAAATCAGGGCCCACAGCGCTCAAGCGCCGTGGAATTTCGTGGGCAGGCCCACTGGCTGCACCAGGGCGCGCACGACGGCCTGAGCGGCTACGATGCCGAGATGGGCCTGGCGGCGCTGGGCTACGACACGCCGGTTTCCGAAAACGTGCGCATCGGTTTTGCCGGGGGCTTCAGCGGCGGGCAGTCGCGCGGGGCGGGCGTTACCAGCAACGTAAAGTCGTGGTTTTTTGGCCCTTATTACACCTTGAAGCTCGGCCAGATCACGCTTGATGGCGATGTGACCTATACCTACAGCCAGGGCAGCATGAACGGCAGCTACAGCTTCCCCGTGGCGGATTCCACCTCTGGCGACTTCAACGCCGACACGTTATCCGGCAACCTCAAGGCTTCGCACGCCTTCGAATTCGACGAAGGCGTTCTTCGGCTTATTCCTTCCGTGGGCATCGAGGCCATGACCACCCGGCGTTATGCCTTTACGGAATCGGGCAGTTTTATCACCCGGCGCTATGCAGCAGCCATCATGAACAGCGTGGGCATTCCCGTGGGCGCGGCCCTGCAACGGGACTTTGAAATCGGCAAAACCACGGTGACGCCGGAATTTTCGGCGTTCTACGTGCGCAAACTGGCCGACACTGCCCCCACCGCAAGCGTTACCCTGCTGGACAGCACAACATCTTCCACCACCAAGGGGGCGGACGCCGGGCGCGACCTGCTGCGCGCGGGATTTGGCATTCGTGCTGACCTTGGCGGCGGCCTTTCGGCCAGCGCCCGCTACACCGGCGAATTCGGCGGCCGCTACACCGACAACGGCGCGGAGCTGATGCTCAAGTACGAGTTCTAGGGGGCGGTGCGATAACCTTGAATGATCTTTGCCAGTGTTGCACACTGGGGGCTTGCCTTCGGGCGTCGTTGCCCCAGCACCTTTGCACGCAAAAAAGGGCGAACTGCCGCGAAGCACTTCGCTCTTTTTGTTGACGCCGTATCGACCTTGGCTTTTCGTCAATCATGAAGGGTGAAGCAGGCCGTACCTGTCGGGGAGATGAATAATAAAAGCAGATAGTTGTTGTGGCAGGCCAGGATTGCATGCGCAATTTTAAAAAATGCCCTGCAAATGAAGATTTAATTTTGTCGGCTGTCTCCCAAGTTCTTGGTCTGGGGTTCGATTCCTCTCGGGCGCGCCAATAAATAAATCAGGATGTTACATGGTGTTCCATGCGGCATCCTTTTTTTGTTCAGCATGCAAACTGCAGGGTAATAACGGCAATAACAATGTACCTTGCGGTCTTTGCCAGGGCGACAATAAGGATAAACGACGAAAACGGTTCGCGCAGTATGCCCGCAACCAGCGTGATGGGGTCGCCAACAATCGGCATCCAGCTCAGGAGCAAAGACCAGCGGCCATATTTGCGGTACCACGCCTCGGCCTTGGAAAGTTTGCTGATGTTGATGGGAAACCATGGGCGATCATTGTAGCGGATAAAAAAGCGCCCCAGCAGCCAGTTTGTTGCAGAGCCAAGCGTGTTGCCCAGGCTGGCCGCGCCAATGATGGCCCACACCGGCGCATATTGCTTGACCAGCGCGCCCGCCAAAAAAAGCTCTGACTGCGCCGGAAAGACAGACGCGGCGACAAAAGCAGAGATAAAAAGCCCCCACAGCACGCCCAGGCTCATTTCCACGTGCTGCCATGCATTGCATTCATTCTGTATTCTGCGGTTTTCATAGCATCGTTCTATACAAAAATGTCGCCTGCAGTACAACACGGCAGGCGCAGCGCGGGTAAAATATCACCGCTGCTTCGCCCCGCCAGGGGGGCTCAGGCTGGTGCTCCTGATGTTTGATATGACTGTCTGCCCAAATTGTGTTGCTATTTATATGGCGAAATACGGGAAAAATGCGACTTATTTCTGCATTTTTTAACTGATGTTTGTTGCAATTTTGCAACATTGTGTTGCAAAATTGCAACTACTAGTATTATTTTACATAAAAAATGAAGCATAAAATCATATTTAAAAAAAACATACAGTGCATTATTGTTTGCTATAAAGAGTTTTAGCTGATAACCGATAATAAAATCTTGTTGCGTAAAATTTTATGCCATCAATAAGGAGTTGACGTGCCAATGAGTGCAAAAAATAAAATTCTCCTGAGCGTATTTGCCTTTTTTACGCTTGTGATCGTCGCCATCACCTACAGCTCATACCGAAGCTTTTGCGCCTCGTCGTACGATTCGGAGATGGAGCAGATGGACATCATGTCGCAGGCTGTGGGCAAGGCTGTATCGGAAAAAATGGACGTCTATTTCAATCAGCTGGAGCTCACCTCGCGCATGCTCACCAACCCTGTGGGCGTTGGGCCGGACGACCTCTATGAGTACAAGCGCAACCTGCTGAAACAGCTGCTCAAGCAGACTGGCCTTGTGGAGGCGTACTACGCTTTTGATTCGGGCGAGACGCACAACGATAAGGGCATGATACCGAATTTTAATGCAAAAACACTTAACCGCGAGTGGTTTACCCGCATGTTTGGCGGCGAAAAGCGCGTTGTCACCACGCCGTATACCTCCTCCATCGGCGCAACGGTTATGGCCGTGGGCGTTCCCCTGTTTGACGACAGCAAGGTTGCCGGTACGCTGTGCATAAATCTCGGGCTCACGGATATTACTAATTTTACCAATCATGTACTTGAATTTGATAATATTTTTCTGACGCGGGCCGACGGGTACATCATGGCCAACCGCGACGACAAGCGCATCGGCAAAAGCCTGTGGGAGGCTATACCGGATCTGAAAAAATACAGCGGCCAGCAGCAGAACGGGCGCATCCAGTTTACGCACGGCGGCAAGGCTTACGAGGGCAGCCTGTATGTTATCTCGGGGCTTGGCTGGAAGGTGTGGACCTACAAGCCGCTGGAGGAAATTCAGCTCGACTCGACGGCAAATTTGCGCGCCAGTTCCATAACCGCTGTTGTCGCGCTGGTTTTATCCGCGCTTATGGTGCATTTTTTGATTTCGGTGCTGATTTTCAAGCCTCTGGGCCGTGGAGTGGTATTTGCCACTGCGGTGGCGGGGGGCAACCTGGATGAAACCCTGGATATCCGCAGCCGGGACGAGGTTGGCGTGCTGGCTGATGCCCTGCGCCATATGGTGGCGCGTCTCAAGGAAATGCTGCGCACGACTGAAGAAAAGGAACGTCATGCGCTGGCCGAAGCCGAGCGCGCGCGAACCGCTGTTGCCGAGGCGGACGAAGCCCGCAAGGAGGCCGAGCTCGCCACTCAGCGTGGTATCTTGCAGGCCGCCAGCCAGATTGAGGGCGTTGTGGTGCGCATCGCATCCAGTACCGAAGAGCTGGCGACGCAGTCAGAGCAGATTGCCCATGCGGCAGACATCCAGCGCCAGCGCATGACCGATACGTCTGCGGGCATGGAGCAGATGTCCGCCTCCATCGTTGAGGTGGCGCGCAATTCCGGGCAGGCGGCCTCCAATGCCGTCAAAACGCAGCAGGAGGCAGGCCAGGGGGTTAGCCTGGTCCGGCAGGTGGTGGCCTCTGTCAACCAGGTGCACGAGCAGACTCAGGCCATGAAGACCGACCTCACCGCTCTGGGCAAGCAGGCCGACAGCATCGGCGCGATCATGGATGTCATCAACGATATAGCCGATCAGACCAACCTGCTGGCGCTCAACGCCGCCATCGAAGCCGCCCGCGCCGGCGAGGCCGGGCGCGGTTTTGCCGTTGTGGCCGACGAGGTGCGCAAGCTGGCCGAAAAGACCATCGGCGCCACCAAGGAGGTGGGCGCTACCATCACTGGCATGCAGATGGCCGCCAGACAGAGCATTACCTCCATGGATCGGGCCAGCTCGGTTGTGGAAGAAACCACCACACTTTCACACAAATCGGGCGCTGTGCTCGACGCCATCTTGTGCCTTGCCAAGGAAAACGCCGAACAGGCGCAGTCCATAGCCACAGCGGCGGAAGAGCAGTCGTCCGCGTCTGAAGAAATCAGTCGCAGCCTGGACGAAGTGGCGCGTCTGACCAGCGACACCACGCGCGGACAGGCCGAATCGGCTGCGGCCATTCAGCAGCTGGCCGAGATGTCGGGCGATTTGCGCAACGTTGTGGAAAACTTGAAAAGATCCTAGCGGGCTGAACCTGCGTACCTGGGGCCGGGGCGAGATGCCTCGGCCCTATTTTTTTGCCGTATTTCAGGCTGCACCCGTCAAGGGGTAGGGGCTGTTGCCGGATTGCCTGACGACCAGCCCAGCTGCAATTCTGGCATGGGGCGTTGCTCGGGCCTAGGCGTTGTGCAACTGCTGATCTGTATGTTTTTGCAGCAACTCTCTGGCGCGTAATATTTTTTTGCTGTTTATGGTTGTTAACGGCGACTAGTTTACGGCAATACGTATTGTATAATTTTTTAATAAAAACTATTATATTTTAAACAATTCCATAGTATAATATTCAGGTATTTTTTTGTTTGTTAATGTTTTTTAAAAAAGTAATCGATTAGTAAAGTTGATGGGCAATTTAGGCCTTATCGGAGATGTATTTCTTGCATAAAATTATATTATGCTGAAATTAAAGCGATTTGAAAAGCATTTACATTAAAAATAAATTAAAAATAGCATAATGTAGATATTATCCATAGCCGATATGCTATATTGATGGTTGTGTTAACGGCCTTTCCCCATCGAATGAACTTCAACGCCAGCACAGAGTAAAACTTATGAAGCTCGTAACAAAGATCTCTTTTGGAATGGGGACGCTAGGTTTGTTGATGGCCGTACTGGCCGGGTATCTGCTTTGGCAAATGGCAGAACTCAACAGTATAACATCCGTATTGGCGCACAGAAACGTGCCAGTCTCTGAGCTGGCCGGTGAAGTCAGCGCCGATGTCGCGGAGTTCAGAATTTTGGAGTTTCGCTATCTTTCGGAAAAAGACCCGCAAAAGATGGCGTCGCTGGCTTCTGCGGCAGAGGATGTCAGACGAAAATTTGACCGGGAAGTCAAGGAGCTCGGCGAGCTTTGCATTTCGGGCAACGCCAGACAATGCGTTGTAGGTATCGAGCATGAACTGAAAAGTTATCTCGATACCTCCCGCGAAGTTTACCGCCTGCGGCAGGAGGGAAAACCTGCGGAATCTTTTGAGCTGCTCACAGGCAAGGGGCAAGCCGACTACGGGACGCTTGCCGCCGCCATTGGCAGGCTGGTGAAGACCTCTCACGACAACGCCAATGCCCGAGGCCTGCTGGGCGACAACCTGTATGCCACAAGCAACGCCATTGGTATCAGCCTGACAGTTTTTGCCCTGCTGCTGGCTGCGGGGGTAGCCGTGCTGATTGCGCGCGAAACAAAGCGGCAGCTGGGCAAAGACCCCGGCGACCTGCTGCTGACGGCGCAGCGGGTGGTTGACGGCGATTTTAATATTGACGATGGACATGCCAAGATCGGCGTGTACGGCGCTATTGCAAGCATGGTGGAAGCGCTGAAAGAGCACATCGACGATGCACGCCGCGAATCGGAAAAAGCCCGCGAGCAGACGCGTCAGGCCCACTCGGCAATGGACAGCGCCAACATTGCCAAGGACGAGGCCCACAAAAAAGCCGACGCCATGCTCAACGCCGCCGGGCGGCTGGAAAGAGTGGTGCAGGTCGTAAGCTCGGCATCTACCCAGTTGTCCGCCCAGATAGAGCAGTCCGACAAGGGAGCCTCGCAGGCGGCGCAGCGGCTTGCCGAGGCGGCCACCGCCATGAACCAGATGAACGCGACCGTGCAGGAAGTGGCCCGCAATGCCGGGCAGGCCTCTGTGGCCTCGTCCGAAACAAAGGAGAAAGCCGAGAGCGGCTCCGCCATTGTGCAAAAATCGCTGCTCAGCATTGGCCGGGTGCAGACGGTTTCGCAAGAGCTCAAGCAGGACATGCTGCAGCTCAACACCCATGCCCAGGCTATCAGTCAGATAATGGGCGTAATTTCAGATATCGCCGACCAGACCAATCTGCTTGCCCTTAATGCCGCCATTGAAGCCGCCCGAGCCGGGGATGCCGGGCGGGGTTTTGCCGTTGTGGCTGACGAGGTGCGCAAACTGGCGGAAAAAACCATGGCCTCCACCCACGACGTGGGCAACGCCATTGGCGCCATACAGGCAAGCACCTCAAAGAGCATGGACTCCATGGACAACGCGCTTGAGCAGGTCAATCAGGCCACAGGCTACGCCAGCCAGTCGGGCCAGGCGTTGAACGAGATTCTTGAAACTGTGCTGGGCATGGCGGATCAGGTCAACGCCATCGCCACTGCCAGCGAAGAGCAGTCTGCCGCCAGCGACGAAATTAACCAGACGATCGTGCACGTAAACGATATGGTCAAGCAGACCGCCGACGCCATGGGCGAGGCCACGCAAGCAGTAGTGGAACTGGCCCGTCAGGCGCAGGACCTGGGTATGCTGATCAAGGAGATGAAACAGGAATAACCACCTGAAGACCGTACTTCCCGGGAGCGGACCAAAACGGGCTGCGCGTGTAACAGCGCCAGCCCGTTTTGCTGTTGAAGGGGCACCCAAGGCGGTAAACGCCGCAGGGGTTCAAAGCGGCCATGCATGAGCGCCCATCAATCCATTTTCAATATGTTGCATAGGCAATTGTAAAGTTTGCTGATGTTTGATACTGCAAAATTTCAATTGCTCTATGATCGACTGTAATTCCTGGGGTGTCCTCATGGTCAGGTTTTCTTTATGGGGGGGCGCACTGTACGCCGCCGTCTTTATGCCGGAGGCTGCACTGGCGTCCGCCGGGCAGCCGCATATCCCCGGTGCGGAGCTTTCTGTCCTCTGGGCCGTTCCGTTTGCGTGCATGCTGCTTTCCATTGCTGTCATGCCGCTTGTACTGCCCCACATTTGGGAAAAACACTTTGGCAAGATTGCCGCGTTCTGGGGGCTGGCCTTTTTGGCGCCCTGTCTGGCTGTTTACGGTTATTCCGTGGCGCTGTACGAATTCTTGCACATTATCCTGCTGGATTATATGCCGTTTTTAGTGCTGCTGGTCGCGCTGTTTACCGTGGCCGGCGGCGTCAGACTGACAGGCTCGCTGGTGGGCACGCCTCTGGTCAATACCGGGCTACTGGCCGTGGGTACGCTGCTGGCAAGCTGCATGGGCACAACCGGCGCGGCCATGCTGCTTATCCGCCCCTTGCTGCGGGCCAATGCCCACCGCAGGTACAGGGCGCATTCTGTCATATTTTTTATTTTTCTGGTGGCCAATATTGGCGGCTCGCTAACGCCGCTGGGCGACCCGCCCCTGTTTTTGGGCTTTTTGAAAGGGGTGGATTTTTTTTGGACCACAACCAACCTGCTGGCTAAAACCAGCCTGCTGGCCGCCACGCTGCTTGCAATCTTTTTTGTGCTTGACTCAGCCCTGTTCAAAAAGGAGGGCAGCCCAAGACCCACGGCGCAGCCTGCGGAAACGGCTGAAAAGCTGGGGCTTGAAGGCGGGGTTAACCTGCTGTTCCTTTTGGGAATTGTGATTGCCGTACTGCTTTCGGGCCTTTACCCGTTGGGTGAGCTGGTCACCATATCCGGCGTGACGGTAGAGGGGCAAAACCTGCTGCGTGATGTGGCCCTGCTGTGCATCGCCGGGCTTTCGCTCCGTTTTACCAGCAGGCGTTGCCGCGAGCTCAACGGTTTTTCCTGGGCGCCCATGGAAGAAGTGGCCAAGCTGTTTTTTGGCATATTTTTAAGCATGATACCCGCCATAGCCATTTTGCGGGCGGGTACGGAAGGGGCGCTGGCTCCGCTTATATGCCTGGTGTCGCACGATGGGCAGCCGGTAAATTCCATGTATTTCTGGCTTGCGGGCATTCTCTCGAGCTTTTTGGATAATGCGCCCACGTATCTTGTATTTTTCAATACGGCAGGGGGCGACGCGCAACGCCTCATGCACGAGATGCCCGCCACACTGGCGGCCATCTCTGCGGGTGCCGTGTTCATGGGGGCCAATAGCTACATCGGCAATGCGCCCAATTTTATGGTGCGCTCAATTGCAGAAAGCGACGGCGTGCGCATGCCAAGCTTTTTTGGCTATATGGTATGGTCGGTGGGCATACTGGTGCCTCTGTTTGCGCTGCTGACCTGGCTGTTTTTTGTGTAGGGCTGGCGCTGCGCGTCAGTGGTTGTCAGCATGTCCGCAAACGGCAACAGCCGGGCCGCCCATGGGCGGCCCGGCTGTTGCCGTTTATTAGTGGGCGCAGCGTCTAGGCTTCGTGTTCTTTTTTAAAGATGATCAGCGGGCAGTTTTTGCACACCGCCGCGCCGGGGAAGGGCTCGCCCAGGCGCGTAATGGAAGCGCCGCCCTTTTGGGTAACGCGGTCTTCAAGACGTTGCACCAGGGCTTCGATGTGCTCTCCGGGGATGGAAACGTTGATCTCTCCGCGCTCGGTCTTACCCGAATTGTAGCTGCCGCTGCAGGCAAGGTACAGGTTCGCCTGCTTTGTATTGAGGGTATAGACGTTGCCGGAACAGACGGCGGAGTTGACGCTCATGGACGGCTGGAAGTTGTCGATGCGCTGGCTCGCCATCCAGTCTCCGATAATGTGGTAGGCCTGCATGTTGTCGCACACAAAGTGCACGACATCGGGCTGGGTGCTGGCGGCGGCAAGCGGGCTGACGGCCACGGCAAGCAGTGCAGCGGGAACATGCGGTTTCGCTTCAAGAACCTTGCGGGCGTGGTCGGCGTCGGCGCAGTATTTGAGGTGGCTTTTAACTTCCGCTTCGTCCATTTCCTTCCAGCCAAAAACAAAGCTGGCGTTGGTGCAGCCAAGGTTCTGGCGCTCTACAAGGACTGTAATGCCTTCCATACGCGCGCCGACCTCACTCTGGCAAAATGTGAGCGGCTTAATGGGAGAATAGTGAGGCTGGTTTTTTTTGAAGGAATCAAGTTCCTGCTGGTCGAAAAAGTATTTGATTGCAACGGGGGCATGGATGAGGCGCATCTCACGCATCAGCGTTTCGTGGAGTTTTTCAAATTTGTTCATATGATCCTCTGGTCTAAATGCTGTTTCACAAGAGAATTCTAGTCGGCACTTTTTCGTATTTCTTTAGATCGATAATGTCAATATAATCACCCGAATTTCACAAGGGGTATAAATGCCACCAGGATTGTCCAGTTCATTTTCATAATCATGCAAAGTCAGCGTGTTGCAGTGTTGATTTGCCGAATCAGCACAAGATTTTTGTCTCTGCGCATGTGAAAATTATTCTTTCCGCACATGGCGTGAGGCCGTTTTTTTCGCAACTGGCGCGGCTTTTTGTGTGCCGCAGCGTCAGGGCATCACGTGGCAGGGCAACGCTGTGCAAAAAATGGTGATCTGCAATGGGTTGGGCGGCAGCGGGCTGGCGGAGGCGGCGGCGTATAAAAGCAACGCGGCCCGGTGCCTTACGCAGCCGGGCCATCGTTGGGGGGTATTGGCACGCCCCTCCCGCAAGAGGGGTATCGTCATGATCAGGCTACGGCTTCCACGCTCTGGGTGGAGGCAGTGGTCTGGCTTATGGTCTGATAGGTGCTGTTGGCCAGCGCGGAAAGAAAGCTGCGGGCCATGTCGGTACGGCTTGTGGACCCCTGGCCGGAACCCATGGCTTCGCGCTGTTTTTCGAGGGCGGCGGCCAACTCGTCGCTTGAAACGGAGCCGTCCTGGTTGGTGTCCATGGAGTCGAACGCCGACTGGTTAAGGCCGGTCTCACTGATGCTCAGGCCTTCGGTGCCGTCGCTGTCCAGGTCGGAGAACAGCTTGGAAGCCACGCCGGTCGAACCGTTCTGGCTGGACGAAGTCGCCTGCCCCTGCGGCGGAGGCGGGGGCATCTGCCCGTTCATGATGGACGAAAGCAGTGTTTTGGCGTCAGGTTCGTCGGACGAGCTTTGCGAGCTGGAATCGCCCTGCGACGCCTGAGCCGTGCTCTGCATGTTCTCACGCTGCTTCTTGAGCGCAGCGGCGAGCTCGTCGCTTGAAACGGAGCCGTCCTGATCGGTGTCCATGGCGTCGAACACCGACTGGCCGAGGCCCGTTTCGTCCATGCTCAGACCTCCGCTGCCGTCACTGTCCAGCGCGGAAAAGAGCTTGGACGCCAGACCCGCATGTTTGCGACCAGACTGGGATCCCTGCGCGCCGCCGGGCATTTGCCCGCTCATGATGGACGAAAGCAACCCCTGAGCGGCGGACAGCGTGGAGGATGAGTCTGTGGACGATGCATCCGTGGTCGCCGTACCTGTCGCCTGGCTCTGACCCAGCTGCATGTTGGTCAGCATGGCGTTGCGCTGGGTCTCGATGGCCTTTTGCAGCTCGGTCTGCGAAACGGATCCGTCGCCGTCTGTATCAATATTGTTGTAAAGATTGCTGCTCAGGCCAGTTTCTGCGAGGCTCAGCGCGCCGTCCCCGTCAGAATCAAGATCCCCAAAAAGTTTGCCTGCCAGATCGTCCTGAGCTTGCGTGCCGCTGGAACTCTTCATCTGCTCAAGCATCTTCTCCCAATATGATGAAGAAGATGATGATAACGCACTGACGCTCATAAATGTCTCCCAGTCCGTGAGGACATTGTCGGCAACGCCTGCAATCCCCTGTGGGCGCAGCCGAATACGGTAAGCGCACCTCCATGTGTCGCGTATCAGCCTGGGAAAAGAATTCCCATGCCAGATCATGCAAGAAATGTTCCTCAAGACATGAGGAAATTTGTGCCCTGTGCGGTGCAGGGCGCGGCGATGAGGGACAGCCTGGACGAGGTAGGGCAACAAAAAACGCCGCATCTCATGACGCGGCGTTTTGCAAAAAAACAGCGGGCTTGCGGCTAACGGGCCGCTGTTGGCGTGGCGGGGCCTTCCGGCTTTGCAACGGCGGCTGTGGCGTTGTCCGACTCTGCCTCGGCGCGCAGACGCAGGGGGGGGACTTCCTGCTGCGCCAGCGGGGCATTGCGCAGGGCATCGCCAACGCGTTTGGAAAAACTGTTAAGGCTGAAGCGGGCTTCGCCCACAACTGGCGGCGCGGTAACCTGGGCCGGGGCAGCCCTGTGCGTTCTGGCCGGGTCGGTGAGCTGGGGGGCGACAAGCCCGCCAGCTGGCTGTTTTTGCTCTTCAAACGGCGCGTGCAGGGCCTCTGGCGTCTGGGCAAAAAAACGTACGCGCACTTCCTTGTGGTCGCCCTGTTCCCACAGTTCAAACAGCAGGGCGGAGCCTGGCGGGGTCGCGTCGTCGGGGTAGCCGGGCACTTGCCAGTGCACGCCCAGCAGGGCTCCCACATTGGCAAGGTTTGTGTCGTGCCCCACAAAAACCACCAACGATGCGGCATTGCAGCGCTGGTCTCTGTGCGAGCCCTCAAGGGCCGCCATCATTTCCGAAAGCAGCGATGCTCCCTTGAGGCGGGCCACCACCGAAGCGCGGTTTACCGTATTGAACACGTTTGTGTGTATGGGCAGCACCTCGCGTACCACGCGTGCGTCCACCTGTCCCCAGCCTGCGGAGGCGTCGGGCCACTGGGCGTATTCCAGCAAAAACACCTCGGCCAGACCCGATGCCGTGGCAAGCGCGCCGGAGAGCCCCGCGCCGCTGCCGTCGGCCTCGACGCTCACGGAGTTGGGCAGGTCGGAAAGCCCACATGAGGGAGGCAGATTGTACCGGGAGCACATTTCGGGGGCCAGCGGGGCGCTCAGATGCTGCAGATGCGTCAGGGCTGCGGCGTTGTCTTCGTGCAGCCGGTCGAGATCGCCCCCCGCGTTGTCCATGATGCTGGCGGCAACCGAGGCTGGGTCAAAGTGCTGCACGCCCGCCTGCACAGGGTGAAAAAGAGGGTCGGGCGTCTGGCCCGAAACCGCATAGCTCAGGCTTCCGTCAGGGCAAAGGCCATCCACCAGAGCCTTGGCCGTCGCCTTGGTCCGCTGATCCACATCGGCGCGCACAAATACCTTGCCTGGCGGCGGACAGGCCGCATCGGGCAAAAGACCCAGATTGAGCATACTGCCGCGCATGTCTTCCCACATGGCGGTAACCAGCCGCGCCCCGCGCGGCGTAAGAAAGCCCCTCGGCACCGGCCACTGGGGCCAGTTGCGGGTGCTCCACTGCGAAAGCGTGGCGGCAGATTGGGTCGGTGCGCGTACCCCGTGGCGGGTAAGGGCCACGATCTTGGTCAGGCGGGGCTGCTCGGCCCCCTGTTGCGCCGCATGGCCCTGAGCGGGCAACTGGCACAACAGAGCGCAGGCAAGGCAGACAATAATGAACCGTTGTGCAGTGCGCATGCGTTCTCCTTAATGGAGCTATCATAGCTGCAAAGGCCCATGCGGGCAACGCCGTTTTGCTGGCAATGGAGGGTAAATGTGCTTGCGAGGGGCATTTTTTGCCCGCATTGAGGGCGTAACAGCTTGCGCAGCGCAAGGGTTGTTATTATGATTATTCTTTGCTTCAGAGTCTGGCGCTCTGCGGCAGGCCTGACTATTTCCGCTTCTGATCCCCCTGGCGGGATGCTGAAGCATAATCCAGATGCCGAGGCTAATGATGCCCATTGCAATTCCGCGCGTAGGCGTTGAAGAAAAGCCGCTTGTTCAGGATGTGCGGGTTGACAACCTGTCATCCCTGATCATACGTCCCGCCACGGTGCGCGACGTACACGGCATGTCGGCGCTCATAAACCACTACGCGTCTTCAAACGTGATGCTGGCGCGGGGGCCGCAGTATCTCTATCAGCATATTCAGGACTACATGGTCGCCACGGCCCCCTCGTCCGACGGCAGTCTGGATGTGGTGGTGGCCTGCGGCGCGGTGCATGTGCTGTGGGAAGATCTTGCGGAGATCCGTTCTGTGGCTGTTCACCCCGCGTGTCAGGCGCAGGGCTTTGGCAAAAAGCTGGTGGCCGCGCTGGTGGACAGATGCCGCAACCTCGGTCTGCCGAGAGTTTTTGCCTTTACGCTGGCCGCGCCGTTTTTTGCCCGTTGCGGTTTCAGCGAGTTCAACAGGGACGACATGCCCGCCATAGTGTGGGTTGAATGTAGTAAGTGCCCCAAGTTTTACTGCTGCGACGAAATTGGAATGATACTTGGTTTATAGTTTACATCCTGCGGCCATCCGCAGGGGTGCACACTGTCTGCAAAGGGTGGGAATGCGTCATGAGCAACAGACTGTATCAACGGGATTTTTTGAAAGAAACCGACTTCACGCCTGAAGAACTCACCTATCTGCTGGATCTGGCCGCCCAGCTCAAGCAGGCCAAAAAAACACGTCGCGAGCCAAAGTTTTTGGCCGATAAAAATATTGTCATCCTTTTTGAAAAGGATTCCACGCGTACCCGTTGCTCTTTTGAAGTCGCGGCTTATGACCAGGGCGCACGCGTCACCTATCTTGGCCCCTCGGGCTCGCAGATGGGCAAAAAGGAATCGCTGCCCGACACGGCTCGCGTTCTTGCCCGTTTTTATGACGGCATTGAATATCGCGGCTTTGAACAGACAAGGGTAGAGGCGCTGGCAAAACACGCCGACGTGCCGGTATGGAACGGGCTTACCAACGAGTGGCACCCCACGCAGTTTCTGGCCGACATGCTGACCATGCGCGAGTGCTGCAATAAGCCTTTAAACGGACAAACACTGGCATATCTTGGTGATGCGCGTTATAATATGGGCAACTCCCTGATGGTCGGGTCGGCCTTGCTGGGTATCGACTTCCGTTCTGTAGCGCCCAAGGCTCTGTGGACGTCGGACGAAATTTTTGCAATGGCGACCCGCATTGCCAAAAGCACCGGGGCGCGCATTACGCGTACTGAAAACGTGCACGAAGGCGTTAACGGCTGCGATTTTCTCTCTACCGATGTTTGGGTGTCCATGGGCGAGCCTGATGCTGTATGGAAAGAGCGCATAGAGTTGTTGACGCCGTACCGTGTGGACGCGGCAACCATGGAAATGACGGGCAATGCCGAATGCAAGTTTTTGCATTGTCTGCCCAGCTTCCATAACCGCGATACCGCAGTGGGCGAAGACATCTATCAGCGCTTCGGCATTGAATGCATGGAAGTGAGCGATGAAGTCTTTGAATCGCCCCGCAACATGGCTTTTGAAGAGGCGGAAAACCGCCTGCACACCATCAAGGCTGTCATGGTCGCCACCATGGCCGAAGCCCCACTGGTGTTCGACGCCTGAACCGTATCGCGCCCGGCGTGATGCGGGGGTAGTTGCCCCCGTTTGCGCTGTAGACGGCAATTTGTTGCAAGCGTCCCAGCCGCGCAACGCGCATTTTTTGCGCATGTGCGAGGCAGGGACGCTTGCTTTTTTTGCGCCCTGCGCTTTAATCTTTCGTCATTTGACCGCCTTTTTGTCGTATCTGCGCGTTTGGGGATGCGGTTTTTTTGGGGGGGGAAGGGCAGACAGCGGCGTTTGCGGTTTACGCCCGCAACGGGTGCAGAATTGCGCCGTCAGGGCAGATTTTGTACGACCCGATATTTTGGGACGTAAATCACGGGGATAAAATAAGAGTAATTAAGTATGTATTGTTCATCGAACAAACAGTGTGGCAATTTTTTTCAAATATGTTGACGCAAGAATGCGCATAGCTTAACTCTAAAAGAAAGAAAATGGACAAAGTATGTAAGGAGGTTTGTGATTTTTTTATGTTGTGAGGAAGTTATCTAGAGTGAAGTTTTTCACAACTCGCAATGTAGTGGGGCAATGAAGATGAGTACACTTGTTTTTTGCTGTGTAGCACTGCCGTTCATTATGGGGCTTGTGCTCTATTTCACGCAAAGCGGCAGCACGCGCAAACTGATAGTGCCTGCGGCGATTACGATCATGGCAGTGGCAGCCGTGACCCTGGGCGCTAACGGCGCTTTCAGACTTGAGGTCGGTTCTATCCTTGGTCTTTCGGCCGATACGGTGTTCAGCGTGCTGGATCTGCTGCTGCTGGTCTACATTCTGGGCATAGGCTGGAAACTGGGCAGCCGCCTGATTATGGGTATGACCCTGCTGCAGCTGGTAGGCTTGCTTTACCTTAAATTTGTGCTCCCCGGGCATGAAGTGCC
This sequence comes from Desulfovibrio desulfuricans, assembly GCF_004801255.1. Taxonomy (NCBI): domain Bacteria; kingdom Pseudomonadati; phylum Thermodesulfobacteriota; class Desulfovibrionia; order Desulfovibrionales; family Desulfovibrionaceae; genus Desulfovibrio; species Desulfovibrio desulfuricans. The sequence goes on from NZ_CP036295.1 coordinate 1,058,341, forward strand.
CATCACCGCTTTTGTGGCGGACGGTCTTTCGCTTATCATGGTCATCATCATCACTGTGGTGGGCGGTCTTATTACAATTTACGGTATGGGCTATATGGACCTGCACGAGGAGCACCTGCACCTGCGTGTGTCGCGTCAGCCCCGGTTTTTTGCCATCATTTTCTGCTTCCTGGGAGCCATGAACGGCCTGGTGCTCTGCAACAACCTTTCCTGGATGTTTCTCTTCTGGGAAATTACAACCTTGTGCTCATTCATGCTCATAGGGCATGACCAGACAGACGAGTCAAAAGCCAACGCGCAACGCGCATTGTGGATGAACGTGCTGGGCGGTCTGGCCTTTGTGTCGGCCATGCTCTTTATCCAGAAGAGCCTCGGCACGCTTTCGACCGAGCTTGTGCTGCAAAAAATGACCTCGCTTGACGTAAAGAACACGGCCATTTTGCTGCCCTTTGCGTTTTTCTGTCTGGCGGCATTTACCAAGTCGGCGCAGGTTCCCTTCGAGAGCTGGCTGTGCGGGGCCATGGTCGCGCCTACGCCGGTCTCCGCGCTGCTGCACTCGGCTACCATGGTGAAAGCGGGAACCTACCTCCTGTTGCGCATGGCCCCCGCATTCGCGGGAACCACCATGTCGACCATCGTGGCCCTGTTTGGCGCTTTTACCTTTGTGGCCACCTGTATTCTTGCGGTCAGCCAGAGTAACGCCAAAAAAGTGCTGGCGTATTCAACCATCGCAAACCTCGGCCTCATCATCGCATGCGTGGGCATTAACACGGCGGCCTCAATGATGGCGGCGACAACCATCATCATTTACCACTCCGTGTCCAAGGGCCTGCTGTTCATGTGCGTGGGCGCCATTGAGCAGCGCATCGGCTCGCGCGATATCGAAGACATGCGCGGTCTGTACGGCAAGATGCCCCGCACGGCCATCATTACCGTGATCGGCATTTTTACCATGATGCTGCCGCCCTTTGGCATGCTGATCGGCAAGTGGATGGCCATCGAGGCTATTGCCCGCGCCACCCAGGCCATGACGCCCATCGTCTTTTTTGTGGCTTTGGGGTCTGCCTTTACGGTGCTGTTCTGGGCTCGCTGGGCCGGCGTGCTGGTTTCTTCTTCCAAGATGCACGAACACCCCACCTACGGGCATCCCAAGCCTTCGGTCATGTTTGCCCTGCGCTCGCTGTGCGGGCTTGCGGTGGTGTTTTCGTTCATCTCGCCCCTGGTGCTGAAGACCTTTGTTGAACCCTCGGTATCAGGCGTGTATGCTCGCTTTAACATGCAGACCGAAGGGTTTATCCCTGGTGCTACACTTACCGGGGCAGAAGGCTACGCGTGGATCTACTTCCTGTTCCTTCTGCTTGGTCTGGGCGTATGGTATGCGTGGCGCGTGGCCCGTCGGGTTCCCGAATCCTCCCATGCGCAGCCTTATTTTTCGGGGTTGACGGAGGTCAAGGACGGAGTGGTCGGCTTCAGGGGCCCCATGAATGTCTTTGAACCTGTGCGAGTGTCCAACTTCTATCTCAGCCAGTACTTTGGCGAGAGCAAGATTACGCGGGCCATCGATATCATTTCCACCGCATTCCTGGTCGTACTGGTAGGAGGTCTGCTGTAATGCTCACCATCTTCAGCGCAATCGGCGGGTTGATTCTGTCGCCCCTGGTGGGCGGGCTGCTTACCGGGTTTGATCGCCGCATCACGGCGAGGCTTCAGTCGCGTATTGGGCCGCCCCTGCTCCAGCCTTTTTACGACATCCTTAAACTGCTGGGCAAACAGCCTCTGGTAACCAATGCCTGGCTGGTGTTCAGCGCTTATGTAACGCTTATTTCATCGGCGCTCTCCCTGCTGCTCTTCTTTATGGGCGGGGACCTGCTGCTGCTGTTCTTTGTGCTCACCGTGGGCGCTGTGTTTCAGGTCGTGGGCGCGGTGTGCGTGCCCTCGCCCTACAGCAACGTGGGCGCGCAGCGCGAGCTGCTGCTCATGCTGGCCTACGAGCCCATTCTGATTCTGGTGTTTGTGGGCTTTGCCATGTGCACGGGGTCGTTTTCCATTGCTGCGGTGTTTCAGCTTGATCAGCCCCTGCTGCTCAGGATGCCGCTGCTCTTCCTGGCCCTGGGCTACGCACTGACCATCAAGCTGCGCAAGTCGCCCTTTGATATCGCTGCCAGCCACCACGGTCACCAGGAACTGGTGCGCGGCGTGCAGACCGAATACTCCGGCCCGTACCTTGCGCTTATTGAAATCGCCCACTGGCTTGACCTGGTGCTTATCCTTGGTCTGTGCGCCATGTTCTGGCACACCAGCGTTGTGGGAATGGCCGTTCTGGTGGGCGCCTCGCTGTTCACGGAAATTCTTATCGACAACATCACCGCCCGTTTGACCTGGCAGTGGATGGTGCAAAAGAAGTCCCTGTTGCTCGGCATGGGCCTGGCCCTGGTTAATCTTTTATGGCTGTACGTGGCGTAAGGAGGCCGGAATATGGGTTTCGTCGACAATATGATCAAGCGGAGTCGCCTGAAGTCTCCGTGGATAGTTCATTTTGACTGCGGTTCCTGCAACGGCTGCGACATCGAGGTGCTGGCCTGTCTGACGCCCATGTATGACGTAGAGCGTTTCGGGGTAGTCAACGCGGGCAACCCCAAGCACGCGGATGTGCTGCTGGTCACCGGCACGGTGAACCATCGCAACCAGCATGTGCTCAAGCAGATATACGAGCAGATGCCCTCGCCCAAGGCTGTGGTGTCCATAGGCGCATGCAACCTTTCCGGCGGCGTGTTCAAGGATACCTACAACGTGCTGAACGGTGCGTACAACATCATCCCTGTGGATGTGTTTGTACCCGGCTGCCCGCCCAAGCCCGAGGCCATCATTGATGGCGTGGTGCAGGCGCTTGGCGTGCTCAAGGCCAAAATGGGCCTTGGCCCCGTGCCCGAGCCCACCTTTATGCCGGGCGACGAGGACGGCACTCCCGACATGACGCCGCAGGCGGAGTCCGCGCCGGAAGAAGCCCCCGAAAAGCCACTGCAAAACGCGGGTTAACCCGGAAAGGATAGAGCCATGTTTTTTGAAGCCAAGGAAGTGACGCCGCAAACGCTGCTTTCAGAAGTGCAGCAGCTGGCCAACGCCAAATACCGTTTTGTGACCATGTCGCAGACCGTCATGGACGAAAATACGCTGCGGCTTTTCTACCATTTTGACGTAAACCTCACCATGTCCGATCTGCGCCACAACGCAGAGCTGTGCGTGTGGGAACCCACGGACGCAAAGGGTATGGTGCACCTGCGCATGGATGTGAACAAAAACGAGCGCATCCCCAGCATCACGCCCATTTACTTCTGCGCCGTGCTCGTCGAGAACGAAACGCAGGACCAGTTTGGCGTGCGCTTTGCGGATCTGCCCCTCGATTACGAGGGGGCCATGTACCTGGAGGGCGAGGTTACCCACGCGCCGTACTTTACCATGACCACGGTCAGGCGGCCCGCCGCCAAGGCCGAGGCCGCCAAGGATGACACGGCCAAAGGAGAGAAGGCATGAGCAACCGCACAACCGTGATTCCTTTCGGGCCGCAGCATCCGGTGCTGCCCGAACCGCTGCACATCAAGTTTGTGGTGGAAGACGAAACCGTGGTCGGCGCCGTGCCTCAGCTGGGCTTTGTGCACCGTGGGCTCGAAAGCCTTGTGCGCCTCAAGGACTATAATCAGATGGTCTTTGTGGTCGAGCGTATCTGCGGCATCTGCTCGTGCATCCATGCCAACTGCTACTGCAACACCATTGAAGACATGATGGGCATCACAGCACCGCCCCGCGCCCAGTTTCTGCGGGTGATCTGGTCCGAGCTGCACCGCATACATTCGCACATGCTGTGGCTTGGTCTCTTTGCCGATGCCTTTGGCTTTGAAAGCGTGTTCCAGCAGTTCTGGCGCATACGCGAGCATGTCATGGACATCTGCGAGGCTACGGCCGGCAACCGCGTCATCCTCTCGGTCAACGTTGTGGGCGGCGTGCGCCGCGACCTCAGCCCCGACCAGATACGCTGGATGCTTGGCCGCCTTGACGAGCTCGAAAAGGGCATGCGCGAGCTTACCCGTACCATGCTCGACGACTACACCGTGCAGGAGCGCACGCGCGGTATCGGATACCTGAGCAAGGAAGATGCCCGTCTGCTCGGCGCGGCCGGTCCCACACTGCGCGGCAGCGGCTGGGAGATCGACGAACGCATGCACGGTTACGCGGCCTACAAGGATCTCAACTTCATCCCTGTGGTTGAAAACGACGGCGACTGCTACGCCCGCTCCAAGGTACGCTTTTATGAAGTGCTGCACTCCATAGAGCTTATCCGCGAGGCCCTCAACCGCCTGCCCGAGAGCGAGCTGACCGTCAAGGTCACCGGCAACCCCGAGGGCGAATCGATCTTCCGGGTGGAGCAGCCGCGCGGCGAGCTGTTCTATTACATCCGGGCCAACGGCACCAAGAATCTGGAGCGCATGCGCGTGCGCACGCCCACCTTTGCCAACGTGCCGCCCCTGCTGCACATGCTGCCGGGCTGCAAACTGCCCGACGTGCCGGTTATCGTGCTGAGTATCGACCCGTGCATCTCCTGCACAGAGAGGTAGCCCCATGTATATGCTTCCAAACGTGCTGCGCAATCTTTCGGGCAAGCCAGCCACGCGGCTGTATCCTCTGGAAGAGCGCGAACCCTTCCCCGCTTATCGCGGCGTGTTCACCAACGAGGTTGAAAAATGCATATTCTGCAGTTCCTGCGCAAGAGTATGCCCCACTGACGCCATTACCGTGGACGCAAAAGCCGGAAAGTGGAACTACGATCCCTTTTTATGCGTGTACTGCTCCGCGTGCGTGGAAAAGTGCCCCACCAAGTGTCTGCACCAGGAGCCTGTGCACCGCAAGCCCTCTGTCAGCAAGTTTGTGGTGCACCGCACCGGAACCCCCCGCGTCAAAAAGGCCAAGGCCGAAGCCAAGGGCGGGGAAGGAACAGAAAAATAAAAGACAAAGGGCCTGAAAAGGCCCTTTGACTGTTGCTCCCACCCGTCACTTTGCCGGACGGGGAAGACGGCGCATACCTCTCAGCTGAGGGCATGCGCCGTCTTTATGTTTGTTGTTGCTGACCTGCGCTGGTCGCCGCGCAGCCGGGGCAGAGGCCCGTCAGTTCGACCGTATCGCCCTGCAGCTGAAAGCCGCGTTGCTGCATGGTGGAAAAAATGGTCTGGTAAAGGTCAGGGTCGTTTATCTCGCGGCTTTTGCGGCAGCCGGGGCAGACGAGCATAAAGACCGGATCGTGCGGCTTGTTGCAGGTCTCGGCGCAGGCCACAAAGGCATTGAGCGTTTCAACCCGGTGCACCAGACCCGCCTGCAGCAAAAACTCCAGCGACCGGTACACGCTCGCGGGCGTGAGGGCTTTAGGCGAGTTGTTGCGCAGGGCGTCAAGGATATCATAGGCCTTAACAGGCTGGCGGGTTTCAAGCAGGTATGAGAGCACCTGGCGGCGCAGCCGCGTGAGACGCAGGCCCCGGCTGGCGCAGAGCGCGTCAGCCGCGCAAGGGCGCGCAACACTGTCAGTTGGTTTCTTCTGCTGCATAGGGTTCGACCGCGTCGGCCTTGATGCGGTAGCCCGCATCGCCGATGTCGCTTTCTGATTTTTCTATTTCAAGCTTACCGTACACCATCACGGTATCCATCATCTGGATGCCCAGGGGCTTTTCCAGGGTTACGTAGATGATCTGGTTGGCTGGCGGCGGCGGTACATGAATGCACGCTCCAAAGTAGGGAACCAGCAAAAATTCGGACATCTGGTCGCCGCCAAGAAAATCCAGCGGCGCGACAAAACCTGCGATGCTCACCATCTTGCCGCCCAGTACCTTGTTGGCTGGCGCGTTGCTCCACAGGGTCTGAAATTCCTTCAAGGCTTTGTCGGCGCGCGGGTCGTCGTCGCTAAAACGGTCAAAATTGAACTTGTCAAAAACCTTGGCGGGGTTCCACGATGGCGGGATAAGCTTTTCCCATGTTATCTCGGTATACTTGCCACTTTTTTTTGCGGCGGCGGCCTTGGCGAGATCCTCGTGCGAGGGATGCCACCCTTCCGCCTTTTGGCGCGCGTAATCGTCAGTAAGCGCCAGGGCTGTCGTGCAGTGCCAGCAGCACAGCAGTACCGCGAGCATGCAGACCACGCGTATTGCGGCCGGAGTTGTCGTCATGGGCTATCCTTGTTTACGTAGAAGCATTAAGCCCGTCGGCCAGACTTATGCGGTAAGCGCGCCATGCGGGTATGAGCCCGGCCAGAAAGCCGGCGGCAAGTATGCCCGCCAGCAGCTGCCACTCCGCAGCGGTGGGGCAGGTAAGCGCAAGGCTGAGCCCGTAGACGGACGCCAGCATCGGGCTGAATACCAGCAGCAAGGCTGCCATAAAGGCTGCCCCGGTCAATGCGCCCGCCAGCACCAGCAGCAGGCTCTCCAGCGAGAGCAGGGCGACAATATCCCATGGGCTGGCCCCGGCCGCCCGCAAGACAGCCAGCTCGCGCCGTCGTTCGCCCAGCCCGGCAAGAATGGTCGCCACCAGCCCGGCCAGGCCAGCCGCTGTGACCAGCCATGATAGAACCCTCAGAGCGTTTTCGCCAGAGCGCAGCAGGGTCCACAGCTGATCAAGGGCAACGCCGGGCATTACGCCCATCAGGGCCTCCTGCTGGTCCGCGTTGATTTCACGCTGCGCGGCAAAGACGCGGGAACGGCTTTTTAACCCGACCAGCACAGCGGTGACGTTCTTGGGGGTAAGGTTGAACTTGGTTACCTGATCCGGGCGGACATGAAAACCCGGTACAGGCGCGCCGCCCTGCCAGTCGATGTGTATGGCCTCCATGGCGGCAAGGCTGATGTACAGCCCCCGGTCTACGGGCGTGCCGGTGTGCGCCAGTATGCCGCAGACCGTAAAGGGCTTGTCCGCGTGCTGCGCAAGCAGGGAATTGCCGTCGCCGTGACTGAGCACAATGCGGTTGCCGGGCTTGTAGTGCTCCCTTGCTGTGACCTCCGCCCCCAGCACCACGTCAAAGATGCCCTCAAAGGGCCTGCCCGCGGCAAACTGCAGGGATGCGTGGCGGCGGTACTGGTAGCGCGTAAAAAAATCAGTGGTGGTGGCCACCACGGCAAAGCCCTTGTGCGAATCGCCCAGCGATACGGGGATCGTCCAGGCCACGTCCTTGCGCTGGGCAATGCGTTGGGCGCTGTCCCAGCCCATGTTGTTCGACGCCTTGCCCATGTGGAAAACGGCATAGAGCAGCAGCTGCAGCTCGCTGCCGCGCGCGCCGACAATCAGGTCAGTGCCGGAAACGGACTGCATGAAATTTTCACGCACCTGGGTGCGGACGCGCTCCATGCCCAACAGCAGGGTGGTGGAAAGCGCGATGGAAAACACCACAAGGCACAGCGTGCCTCTGCGGTTCCAGGCGCTTGAGCACGCCAGACCCAGCAAAAAACGCCAACGCTTCATGCGGCTACTCCTCATGGCAGGGCATGTTGATTTGCGCCATGCTCGCGCGCCGTGCAAAGGCATCCGCAAGTGCCGTGTCGTGGCTGACAAAAAGCAGGCTCGACCCGGCGTCGGCGCATTCGCGCAGCAGCAGATGCATAAAGTCCGCCCGGCGGTCAGCGTCAAGGGCAGAGGTGGGCTCGTCGGCCATGATCAGGGGCGGTGCGCCCACCAGCGAGCGGGCGGCGGCAACCCTCTGCTGTTGTCCTACAGAAAGGCGGCCCACAGGGTTGCCCCACATGTCCGGGCCCAGACCAAGACGCTGCAGCAGGCGTTGCGCGGATTTTTCCGGGCTGCCGTCGCGTGCTGCCGCCCGCGCGGCCCGTGTGGACGAAAATCGGCAGGGCAGCAGCACGTTGTCCAGCATGCAAAGGTGCGGGATAAGGTTGAACTGCTGAAAGATCAGGCCCATGGCGTCGCCGCGAAAGGCGTCGCGCTTTGATCCGGGTAAACGGTCCACGCGCACGCCGTTTACGCTTACGCTTCCCGAGGCAGGCTGCAAAATGCCCGCAACCAGGCTGATCAGCGTGCTTTTGCCCCCGCCGCTGGGGCCGGAGAGAAAGAGCGTTTCTCCCTGCCCAAGACAGAAACTGGGGATACGCAAAATGGGCTGTTCTTGGCCGGGCCAGGAATAGACGACGTTTTCGAGCTCGATTGCCTGCCCAGCGCCGTCCGCGTCTGGCGACGCCGCTTTCGGCATGCCCCCTACCATGAGAGCTGGTGAGCCTGACCGGTCAGCTCGGCGGCGTGCTGTCCAGCGGGCGTCACAAGCTGCACGCGCAGTTCGTGCAGGGCGGGCCACTGGGCAAAAAGGCGCACGTCCATGCCGTGCAGCGCCTCTGGGTGAGCGCACTCAAAGGCAAACGAGGCGTCCAGATCAGCGTGCTCAGCGCTTTGCTCGTGCCCGTCGTGCTGGCCGTGTCCGTCTCCCGTTGCGGCGGCTGGTTGCGCACCCTTTGCGGCTGAGGTTTGCGGCTGCGGGCTTGCAACTGCCTGCAACAGGTCGGCGGGCAGGGCCTCGGATTCGAGCGTTACGCTTTTAAGCCTGCACTGGGCAGCGGCGGGGAAAACAAAAATATTCTCCGCCCGGTGAAGGTTCACAGCCATGTCCTGCACGGCCTGACGCTGTTCAGGGGTGGACGGGGCGTGCTCAAAAGACAGCGGGTTGGCGAGCGGGCTTTCAAGGTCAATATCCACAGTGGAACCGTCAACCGCCACGTTGAGCCGGGCCACGCCGTGCTCGTGCGCGCCATGGGCAAAGGCGGGGGCGGCTGTAAACAGAACGGCGCAGGCCGCCAGGACAAGTGCGTTTTTCATTATATCTCCCTTGGGCAATGAACTTCTTGCGAGATTGCTGAAGTCAGAATTGAAATGATATAATGTTGCATTTTTGTCAACGCACAAAGTTGCGCCAGCACGTCAGCAGCCGGAGGGGCTGGCATGCACACCCCCAATGCTATGCCTGATGCTGCCCCTGGTGCACGCCCAGGCGTTTCCAGCGGGCGACGCGCAACATGTCGGCCAGCATGCAAAGCCCGCAAAGAGCTATGGAAACCGCCGTGGCGGCAAAAACTCCGCGGTAGCCAAAGCCCTCGTACATGACAAGCCCTCCGATGATCGGGGCAAACATGCCGCTTGAGTCAAAGGTGGCCATCATGACGTTGGAATTGATGGAGCGGGTGCTGTTGGTGGAGCGGTCGTAAACCATGGCCGCCAGCAGGGGGTAGAGCAGCCCCAGGCCCAGCCCGTACAGCAGGGTCAGGGGAATAAAAGCCCACAGCGGACCCCAGGCCAGCCCCAGCATGCAGCACACAAGCAGTGCGCTGCACAGTATGGTGATCTTGTGGCGCGGCAGGGTATCAAGCCTGTTGCTGCCCAGCAGGCGCACAAATATGATGGTGAGCGTATAGGTGGTGAAAAACCAGGCGGGGTGCGCGCCGGTGATGGAGCAGAGGCCCTTCATAAAAAAGATAGCCAGTACGGTCATGATGCTGAAGGTCATGCAGCTCATGTACACAAAGAACAGACCGGAATGGCTGACCGCATGCCACAGCTCGCGTCCGGACAGGCCGCCCTCGGTCTCGTGCGGCATTTCGGGGGTACGCAGGCGGGGGGCCAGCGGTATGAGCATGAGCAGCGAGGGAATGCCCAGCAGGGCCGTGACGGCAAACAGGTGCGGCTCGCCGCCCAGCAGGGGCAGTATCTGCTCGCCCAGAGCGGGAATAATGGAGTAGGGCAGCAGCAGGGTAAGCGAAAAAAACGCAAACCCCCGTGCGCTCTGACCCCTGGGTATGCAGCTTACCAGCACGGCCACCGTGCAGCACGAAAAAATCGCCAGCGCGATGCCCTGCACCACGCGCAGCAGCAGGATAAGCCCGATGACATGGGGGCCGCCCACAAAGGGGTAGGCCAGCATGACGCCGCTTGAAACAACAATGGATGCGGCCATGGGCAACAGCTTGCCCCGCCGCAGCAGCGTCACGCTTGCCACCTGTCTGAAAATCAGAACCATGGTAAACATGGACGAGAGCAGGATTCCGCGCCAGTTGGGGCTGACGGAAAGACCTTCGAGCCATTGTTCAAAGCAGTAAAAAACGGCCACAAAGCTGTTGCACGACATGGTCATGCAAAACAGCAGAACAAAATCACGGCTAAAAAGCGTCTGCGGCGGTTCAGAAAAGGCATTGCCTTTTGCGACCTTGGCAGACGACGCGGTTGGCGACGGCATGGGGCCTCAATCGTGTTGCGCCGCGATGGCCCAAGCCGCCGTGCGGGGCCGGGCTCACCCCCGCAAAGGGCGTGCGGCTAATGATATTCGCCATTAAGAAATTTGGTGGCGTAGGCCTGTACAGCGGCGTCGTCCACCATAAGCATATCCATCTGGCGGGTCATTATCAGGAGTCGTCCCAATTGATCCAGGCGCGCGCACAGCTCATGCCTTGGATATTTTTGGTAACGTGCCCGCAGTCTATCACCCGTTATCTCCACGGTAAAGCCCAGCTCCTTGAGGATAAGCCCGATGCAGTGCACGCGCCGTACGCGCTGGGCGTTTGCCGCCGCGCCCCCGGCAAATTCAAAGCGTATGTAGTTTTTGCTCAGGGTCTCGCCGCACCAGCAGTCAAGGATGGCGTAGTGGTAGCCCACACGGGACGAGAAATTGAGGTAGCGGTCGGAGACAATGGCATAGCTGCGCTGACCAAAACGCGAGCAGCCCTCCTGGTTGCCGCCGATGGCTGTTTGCCCCATTACGGAAAGGAACCCGCGCATGTTTACCGGCCTTGGCCCACGGGCCTGCACGGCGGGGTTGAGCATGCCGTCGAGCACGCACTTGAGCGGCGCGCTCAACACGTCGCCGGGCGTAACCTGACGCGACTCGGGGTTGCGCAGTCCGCCGCCGAGGTCGATGACATAAAGATCGAGCGGTACGGTGCACGCCAGTTTGCTGGCAACCCCTGCGCAGTGGTCTGTCACCCGGTCGGATATCTGGAACATCTGCGTGTAGCTCAGCTCGTGCACATAGCGCATGATGTCGTGCAGCGAGGTGCAGTGGCGGGGGGTAAACGTTTCGGCGCGCGGATCCACAAGGTGCAGCGGCAAAATGTAGGGCGCTATGCGGCGCAAAAGCACCAGCGCCGGGCTGCTGGCTTTGGTCTGGGGCCGTACCAGGCGCAGGGGCAGCAACTCCTGTACCTCGCCGTCAAAAACCCTGCCCGACAGCGCATCCACGGTAACCACCTGCCCGTCGGCCAGAATGCTGGTTGCGCCCGGCAGATTCATGATGGTGGGCACGCCGAATTCGCGGCAGATAGACGCCATGTGTCCTGTGAGGCTGCCTGTTTCAGCTATGATGGCCGAGGCCCTGCGCATGGCCGCCATGGCGTTGGGCGACGAGTGGGCCAGCAGCATGACAGCGCCCTCGGGAAAGTGCGTCATGTCTTCACTCTCGCCCACATGCACAACGGGGCCGCAGCCCACGCCTCGCGCGGCCACATCGCCGCCTGAGATCAGGGGCCGCAGATGGCGCAGCGCCGGGGCGGAATGCTCTTCAGAGGCATTGTCCAGCCCCATGGGGCGGGTCTGCAGCAGCACGATCTGGTCGTCCTCGTCCACGGCCCATTCCATATCCTGCGGGTACTGATAGTGCCGTTCGAGCTCCATGACCATTTCGGCCAGTTTGCGCACCTGGTCGTCGCTGAGGCAGGGCACGTCGCGCAGGGCGTCGGGCACAGGCTCAAGCCGGTTGTCCACAAGGCCGCTCTTGGCGCGCACAAGGCGCAGGCGCATGGTTTTGTGGGCAATGGTGGCCATGGTGATTTTTTTTGTGGCGCGCGAGACAAGCCACTGGTCGGGAGTGCCCGATCCGTCCACCACCATTTCGCCCAGACCCCACAAACCGTTGATGACCGTGGCGTTGGAGCGCAGATCAACGGGGTGGCGCGAAAAGGCCACGCCTGCCGCCTTGGCCCGGACCATCTCAACGCAGCACAGGCCCATGCCCGTGGCGTCCAGGTCATATCCGTGTTCGGCGCGGTAGGCCAGCGCGCGTGGCGAAAACAGACTGGCAACGACCTTTTTAAAGGCGGGCAGCAGCTCCTGACGGGTGACGCCCAGGATGCTGCGGTACTGGCCCGCAAAAGACTGCACCCCGTCTTCGGCAATGGCGCTCGAGCGCAGGGCCACCACCACGTCCGCATCTTTGCCAAAGGCTGCGTCCCACTCTGCGGACAGGGCCCGCTCTACCTCTGCGGGGATGGGGGCCGCCAGCACCAGATTTTCTACCTGCTGCGAGATGTCGGCAATAAGCGAGGGCTTTTCGGGGTCAATGCATTTGAGCAGCGAGAAGAGGCTTTTGAACAACCCCGGCGTGCGCAGCAAAAAGAAGCTGCCTGCCCGGATGGTGATGGCAAAGCCGCGCGGCACAGGCATGGACAGCATATTGCGCAGCTCGCCCAGGTTGGCGTTTTTGCCGCCGACGCTGTAGGCCATGCTGGCGTCGACCTCTGAAAGCGGCAGGGTATACTGCGGCACGTCGCCGCGGGCAAGCTGATCGAGCTCGTGCTCGATACGCGAGGCAATGGAATGTACGGCGCTGCCAAGCGATATGTCGCACTGACCTGACATTTCGCTCAAGGTGGAGGCCATGCGCTCGCAGTGAACGATGGCCCTGCGGGCCTGCTTGCGCACTTCGCTGGTTTCCATGTGCCTGTCGCCGCGCAGGGTGGCGTCCAGCCCGGCCATTACTCCGGCAAGATCCGCATTGGCCTGCAGCAGATCCTTGAATGAGGCATAACGTTTGTTAAAGGTTTCCATCGCCGCTTCGCGGCTGACGCGCGGGGCAATGCCAAACAGTTTTTTGAGCAGTGATGCCATGCGGACATCCTTGGTTGCGGTTTGCCTTTAAACCATGAACCGATGGTGCTGTACGCAGGAGCCATGCCCGTCGCTTTGCACCCTTTGCCTGATTACTGACCAGCGCGGCCTCGCAGCCGCTCCATGGCAAAGGGCAGCGTTCGCTAGCGCCCCTTGCCAATGACCACGTAGCGTTGCGCCGGGCCTCGTCCCTCCTTGCGTACAAGCCCCTGCTGCACCAGTAGCTGCAGGTCGTACTGGGCGGTACGCATGGAAATATCCTTGCCCGCCAGCATCTGGTATTCCTGACGGCTAACACTGCCTGCGGCGGCAATGGCTGGCCATGCGTTCATGATGCGCCGGTTGAGCTTTTCCGCCGCTGCATGCCCGTTCAGCGATTCGTCCGGCTGCGCGGACGCGCCGGATTGCCGCGGGGCGTCTTGGCTTTGCCCCGGCAGGCTCCGGGCCTCCGCCAGCGGTTGCTCCGGCGCTGCAAGATTGCCCGTCAGCCCGTCGGGGTTGGCGGCATCTTCGGCGGGGGCGGCGGAGCAGAACCCCTGATCGCACGGGGCATCCTGCAAATTGCGCGATTCCTGCCCTGCAGCAGAGGGCGTTTCGCTTTGCGGAGCCTCGTTCTGACTTTGAACTGCGTGACCCAGCTGTATATCTTCTGCAAAAAGAATGCCGCCTTCGCAAAACGTCAGCGCCCGCGTAAGGGTGTTCTTGAGCTCGCGTACGTTGCCGGGCCAGTCGTATTCCATCAGTTTGGACATGGCCCCTTTGCTGATCTGGGGCAAGGTCGGGGGAACAGCGGCGGCGGTGGCTCCTGCCTCCGCCTTCAGCCGTGCTTTGGCCGCGAGCGCTTCTGACAGAAAATATACGGTAAGTGAAGGGATGTCCGACTTGCGGTCGCGCAACGGCGGGGTATTGATGGTGATAACCGCCAGCCGGTAATACAGGTCTTCGCGGAACGAGCCTTTTTGCGAATCATCGATCAGCGAGGCGTTGGTGGCGGCGATGATGCGCGTATCAAACGGAACGTCTTCATCGCTGCCAAGAGGCCGGATGCGGCGGGTGGAAAGCGCCCGCAGCAGGGCCTGCTGCACCTTGGGGGCCGCATTGCCCACCTCGTCCAGCATAAGCGTGCCGCCCTGCGCGGTGAGAAAGGCCCCCTTGCGCGGTGCTCGGGCCTCGGTAAACGCGCCCTTAACATGGCCAAAAAGCGTATCCATGAGCAGGTTTTCGTCCAGCGCGCCGCAATTGATGGTGATGAACGGCCCGGCGCCCCTGGCGCTGAGCCGGTGTATGGCCTCCGACACCAGTTCCTTGCCTGTGCCGGTTTCGCCCACGACCAGCACGTCGGCCAGCACCTGCGAGGCTTTGCGCACGTTGTCGCACAGGGCAAGCATGGCTGGCGACGTGCCGATAAGCCCGTTGGTGGGCAGATCTTCAGGGTGGGGCAGGTCTGGCGCGGGTTCACGTTGCGCAAGGGCGTCGTCCTCCGCTGCCCGCAGGCGCCGCAACTCGGAGGAATGGTGCAACCGCTCCAGCAGGGAATTGATGCCGAGCTTGAGGCGCTCCAGCTCGCGAGGCAGTTGCGGCAGGTCAAGACTGGTATTGTCCCCTATGGAGTTGCGGCGTTCCAGCTCTTCCGTAACGGCGTTGAGCGAGCGCCCTGTCTGGCGCGCAAGCCACCACAGGCTCAGACCAAGCAACAACAAACCGCCCGCAAATGCGCTGGAATATATGCCCATAAGCTGCAAGCCCGTGCGCGTGCTGGTAAAGCTGGTGTCCAGCACCGCCAGACCGCCCAATACCTCCCGATCGCCCTCGGCCATGGGCCGGAAGGTGATGGGCGCGTAGCTTACGCGCTCAACACGCATCTGGTTGTTGCTCCACAACGTCTGCTGCTGGTAGAGGGGCAGCTGCCCTGAGCGGCCCTCGTGCACGTCCGACACCATATCCCAGTAATTTACGTAGTCCGGAGCCGGGCGAAACGCCGTGGCAAAGCCGGGTCTGCCAAAGTCGCCAGTAAACCCGGCCCGCACGACGTCGGTGCCCAGGCTTTTTTGCAGCAGGTTTGCATCGGGTATTTCGGACTGAAAGAGCATCCAGCCGTAGCGGTCAAAAAACAGCGTGTGTATGCGGTCGGTTGGGGTCGTGGTGGCAATGGGGGCCTCGGGGGCGGAGTATTCTGAAATGATGTCGCGCAGCTCCCTCAGATCGAGCGACAGCATCAGGTGGCCAATAAAGCGGCCTGCATCATCATATACGGGCGTGGTGAAGCGCAGCACCTGCAGGGTGATGCTGCGCGTGCCGCCGTTGACGGGAACCATGGGGTACGTCGTTTCCAGCGGCTGCGCCAGGCTTACATAGCCCAGACGCATGTCGCCCGAGCCGGTGTGGAATGGGCTGGATGCGCTGGCCAGCGCCTGCTGCATGGGCACGTTGACCACTTCATTGCCTGTGTTGATCAGCAGGTAGCGGCTTTCCGGCACGGGGCTTTCAAAGGCGACTTCTCGATAACGTACGCCCTCCGCCCGTGCCCTGTATCTGAGCCGGTTGAGCATGTCTTCCTGGTTCATGGAACCAGCCGCGAGTATCAGCAGCTCGTTGCGCGTTTCTTCCAGGATTTTCTCAAGCGCAAGGCACATGGCTTGTGATTGGAGTTGCGCATTGCGTGCAATTGCACGATCGAGAATGGACTCGATATTGCTGCCGGTGACGGCAAAAATAATCAGCAATACCAGCGCCAGAAGCGGCAGGCCAAGCATGAGCATGCGGCTTGCCAGGCTGCGGTTCATAAAGAACGCAGCGAATTCCAGCGAGTTGCCCTGGGGAAGTGTTCTGTATAAACGCATAGTGCTCCCCTATTTGCGCAAAAAAGCGCAATCTTGAGGACGAGTATAAAAAACAATGCCGGTTGAGACAAGAATTTTCGCGCAAAAATGGCAGATATTCCGCAATTACCGGCAAAAATTATGCAATGGCACGAGCATTGCTACTAATTTCACATTCGAGGCAACGAGGCGATGCCCAAGCCGTCTGGCTGGGGTCGCAAGTGGATGAAAGGCAAGTTGCGGAAGCAGTGGGAAGTCAAATCTTGACGTGGAGGATGTTATGAAAAAGATGCAGAGGCTCTGGACATGGCTTGTCGGGTGCGCGCTAATGATTGCGGCCTTGCCATGTGTTGCGCTTGCAGCGGGCGGCAAGGCAGCCAACGTGGTTGTTGTGGCCGATACGCGCAAGCTTGACGGCATATTGTATTGGTGGGCTGAGATGTATAATGAAAGTCATTTCTTTTTTGCCATTCTGACCATGGCCATCATTCCGGTTACAGGCTGCATATTGGGTTGGCTGGCAGATATCGTCATGACGCACATGGGCATCGACCTCAGGCACCGCGAAATCTCCGAGAAGTAGTCGGAAGGAGGCAAGTATGGACTGGATGTATCTTTTGATGCCCATCTCCGGCGTTTACATTTTCTGGCCGGGCCTTGTCATTCTCGGCTTGGGCGTGGGCATTATCGGTGGTTTTTTTGGTATGGGCGGCGCTTGGATGGTCACCCCCGGTCTGAACATCCTCGGTTTCCCCATGGCCTTTGCCATTGGCACCGACGTGGCGCAGATGGCGGGTAAATCGCTTATCTCCACCATGCGGCATGGCAAGTTTGGCAACGTGGACTACGGCTTGGGCCTGACCATGCTGGTCGGCACCATCGTGGGCGTGGAAATTGGCGCGCAGATGGTTATGTGGCTTGAACGCCTCGGCTCGGTCGACAAGGTCGTGCGCTGGCTGTACGTTGTTCTGCTCGTGTTGCTGGCCTGGCTTGTATTTCACGACATCGCCGCGCGCCGCAGAAAGGAACGTGAAGCCAAGGCGCAGCACCGTGAGCTTGACAGCACGGCCACCGGCGTTGACTGGGCCACCCGCCTGCACGCCATCAAGATCCCGCCTGTCGTCCATTTTACGCATGCCAACATCACCTGCTCCGCGTGGCTGCCCATCATCGTCAGCTTCTTCACCGGCTGGCTGGCTGGCATCCTCGGCATCGGCGGCGGTCTTATCCGCATGCCCGCCCTGGTGTATCTTGTGGGCTGCCCCACCCATCTGGCGGTGGGTACGGACCTCTTTGAAGTCGCCATCTCCGGCCTCTACGGCGCGGCTTCGTACGCATACAAGGGCCGCGTGGAACTGCTTGCCGCCCTCGTCATGCTGTGCGGCGCAGCCGTCGGCGCGCAGATCGGCGTTGTGGCCACCAAGTATGTAAAGGGTTACGGTATCCGCTTTGTGTTCGGTCTGGCCGTTGTGGGCTGTCTTATTTCGGTTCTGTGCAAGCTGCTCCAAGCTGAATTCCCGGCATGGGGCTGGCTGCTCGGACCGGCTGCTACCGTTGACGTGCTCGGTTTTGTGACGGCTATCTCCCTTTACATAACCGTCAAGATGGTGCAGGGCGCCAAGGCGGAAATTGCCGCCAAGAAGAACCAGCCCGCGGCCAACTAAGAGGAGGCACGCCATGAAAATTCGTAACCTAATGCTTATGCTGGCGATGGCCTTCTCGGTCGCAATGCTCACCGGCTGCAACTTTGACGGGGGCGTGGAACAGGGCCGCTGCGTGGCCTATGACGCCAACGCCCAAACCCTCACCATCGTGGTGGACGTGACGCACGACCAGTTTAACCCGCACTACAGCGGCGGCACGCATACCTTCAAGCTGCCTGTGGAATCCAAGGACATGGGGCCGGTACCCGCCGTCGGCGGCCGCCTGATGATCGACACCGCCAAGAACACCGTGCTGGTGTATGACCAAAAGACCAGCAGCGTGCGTGAAGTGTCCGTGCAGTTTACCGATGTGGAAAAGAACGTGGGCTCCGACCATCCCAAGGTCAAGGGCAAGACCTTCCCCGTCATCGACAAGGAACAGCAGACCGTGACCGTGTACTCTGGCCGCCAGAAGTCGCTGCTCACTTTCAAGATTCCTGCCGACGCACAAGACCTGCCCGCGTATGTGTGGACTGCTGGCGACGAAATGCGCATCGCCTTCAGAAATGCTGAAAAGACTCAGGCCATACGCGTCATGAACGTGACCAAGACCAACATCTTCAAGAAGTAAACCCCAGGGTGACTACCCCCACCCTGCGCGCCGGAGCGGTTCTGCTCCGCTCCGGCGCACCCTTGAACGGAGTGGGGCAAGCACCCAGGAGAACGCTATGAACAGCTACCGTCAGACCCTTTATTCAGGCATAATCCGCGTGGCTGCCAACGCCATCATGGTGGCAGCCGTTTTCGTGGGCATGTATCAGTCTGCCCGCAGTGCCGGGGCCTCGGAACTGGTGTTTTGCGCATGGTTTTTTGGCATTACCGTGCCCGCATGGGCGGGCGCCTTCTGGCTTACCCGGCTGGTGCGCCGCAAGTACCCCGCCGAATTTCAGAGCCTTGTGGAATTGCCCAGGCTTGGGCAGCGGCTGGTGAGCTGGCATGTGGGCGATGCCGCCGCAAACCTTGCTTTGGTGCGCAGATAGCGGGGGCAACAGCATGTCGTGCACTTTGACCATACCACAGGCAGGCAGGAAGGAACCCATGGGGGAACTAATCGATTCCAGGGGTTGGCAGGTATGCAGGCAGATACGTTACCGCCAGCGGTATTGGGGCGTGCTCTGCGCCGTGCTGCTGGGGTTTGTCATGCTGGGCATGCTTGACGGGCTGCAGGGGCTGGTGCGGTCTGGCGCGGACGTTATCGAGGTGCTGCCCGGCGGCAGCGTGCCCATATCTGGCCCGTTGACTATCAAAAACCCCGTCAACAGCGACCTCAACGCGCAGTTTACCCCAGCAAATCCTTCGCTTGTCTATGATCTGGAAGGTTTCTTTGCCGGCTACTGGTTTGGCAACGGCATGTGGCGCGCGCATGTGCGCGCAGCTGGCGTGGTTGAACCCGGCAGCTACAGTCTCAAGGTCACCTTCAGGGGCGCGCCCGCAAGCACCACGCAAAACTATAAAATTACGGTGTATGCTGACGACGCCGCCATGCGTGCGGCCTCAACCTCGTATTTGCGGCGTATTACAGGCTACAACCCCTTTGTGCTGGCCGCTGGCTGCGGCGGGCTGGCCCTGCTGGTCGGGGTGATGGTGTACAGGCTGGGCTGCCGCTACATACGGCAGCTCACAAGCCTGGGCTGCGGCGAAATTGTGCGCGTGCAGCCAGATAAGACCAATGCTTCGCAGGCGCGGCCCGGCCAGGTTTTGTGCCTGCTCTATGGGCTGCGCGCCCCAGCGGCTGGCGCACTGTGCGCGGTGTACGACGCCCAGGGGATGCACATTGGTCATGCCCGCGCGGTGGCGGCCAACAAGGGCACGCTTGAGCTGAATTTTGATTCGTTTTCTTCCCCGGCGGCGGATGCCGGTGTAACGCATGACGCCGTCCGTCCTGGCTGCCTTGTCCAATTGCGGCCCCCAAAGCCGCTCTCTCCTCCGGACTAGGCAGGCTGGCCGAACGGTCATCCAGCGGCATGCACTTGGCGCGTCACCTGTGCATGCCGCTTTTTTTGCGCCCATGGCCTCCATCCCGCCTTGCCGCTCTTGCCGCCCGCTTT
Source organism: Desulfovibrio desulfuricans (assembly GCF_004801255.1). Lineage (NCBI taxonomy): Bacteria > Pseudomonadati > Thermodesulfobacteriota > Desulfovibrionia > Desulfovibrionales > Desulfovibrionaceae > Desulfovibrio > Desulfovibrio desulfuricans. Next base: position 1,077,811 of record NZ_CP036295.1, read on the forward strand.
GGCATAAGCTATGCTTATTCCGTTGCATATGCCCCTGACGGGCTCAAACCAAGGCGGATTTCATGTCTCAACTTTGCCCCTGCGGCAGCGGTCTGGCTCTGGACCAATGCTGCGGCCCCCACATTGAAGGCGCGTCCTGGCCCCAGAACGCGGAAAACCTCATGCGCTCGCGCTATACGGCCTATGTGCTTGGCCGTCACCAATGGCTTGTGGAAACCACGCACCCCGATTACCGGGAAAATGTGGACGCCGACAAGCTGGCCGAACAAACCAAGGATATCACATGGCTGCGGCTTGATATCGCAGCTACTGAAAACGACGTGCCCGCCGGTAAAAACGGCGAGCTTTTTGATGTGGTTGAGTTTTATGCCTATTACGAGCTGGAGGGCATCCCCCGTCAGCTGGGCGAACGCAGCTTTTTTCAGCGCAAGGACGACAAGATATATTATGTGGACGGCGTGGCCCTCAGGCCTGATGCCTACCGCAGGCAGGAGCCCAAGGTAGGGCGCAATGATCCCTGCCCGTGCGGCAGCGGCAAAAAATACAAAAAATGCTGCGGGGCCGCCAAATCCTGATGCCGGACGCCGAACACGCAAAAAATCCTGGCCGGGGCAAAAACAGCCCGCTGGCGGTGATCCGGCAGTTTTGTCTGGAGTGTCAGGGTGCGTCAGCCAAGGCGGTGCGCGCCTGCGCCGACGAGGGCTGCCCCCTGTGGGCCTGGCGACTGGCCGTGCTGGCGGGCGAGACTTGCCCCGCACAGGCGGATGAGGCCCCCCGGCAGGCTCTGCGGGCCATACGCAGGCAGTGCATGGGCTGCGCGGGCGACCGGGTGGAGGTGCGCGCCTGCGCGGCGCGCGAGGCATGCGCCCTGTGGCATTGCCGTTTTGGCGTGCGGCCCCAAACCTACAAGACCGTGCGGCGGCGTTTTTTTGCTCCAAAACTCTTGCGACTTTTGTAATGCGCCGCTGTATGCGCGGCGCAACCCACCAGGAGGTATCCATGCCTCATTTGCTTGAATGGTCAAGGGCTTATGCGCATCGGCTCGCAGCGGACAGCGCTGCGCCGCTCAAGGCACGCGCCCCCGAAATAGCCCAACGACTGGCGCGCGAGCTGACCGCTGGCGAACTGCCCTTTCTTTCCTTGCCCTTCCGCGCCAAGCTGGAAGTGGAAATGGCCCCGCTTATCCCCCGCATCAAGGCTTACCGGCATATGCTGGTGCTTGGCATCGGCGGGTCGGCCCTGGGGGCTCGCGCCATGCAGCAGGCCTTTGCGCCGGGGCAGGACGGCCCCAATCATCGCGGCCCCTGCCTGTGGATTGCCGACAATGTCTGCGCGGAACGCTTTGAGGCGCTGCTTGGCAAGCTCACTCCGGCTGAAACGGTCGTGGTGTGCATCAGCAAGTCGGGCGGCACCATTGAAACCATCTCCCAGTATTTTCTTGTGCGCGACTGGCTCAAGGCCAGCGTGGGCGAGGGCTGGCAGGATCAGATGATCGTGGTCACAGACGAGCGCAAGGGCTACCTGCGGGAAGAAGCAACCCGCTACGGTCTGACGGCGCTTGAAGTGCCGGATTATCTTGGCGGGCGATATTCGGCCCTTTCTGCCGTGGGCCTTTTGCCCGCAGCCTTTTTGGGCATAGACTGGCAGGCCCTGCTGGACGGCGCGGCCGATGTGGCCCGGCCGCTGGTGCAGGCTCCCGAGCGTGTGGCGGAGCACCCGTCGTTTGCTCTGGCCTGCTGGGCCAAGGCCCTTGAAGACCACGGCTACAGCCAGCTGATCTTTTTCAGCTACATTCCGCAGTGGTCGGCCTATGGCGACTGGTTTGCCCAGCTGTGGGCCGAAAGCCTGGGCAAGGACGGGCAGGGCAGCCAGCCAGTGCCGGCCACCGGCGTGACGGACCAGCACTCCATCAACCAGATGTTTTTGAGCGGGCCCCGCAACAAGGGATGCATCTTTTTGACCAGCCGTGATCAGGCGCAAGGCCCCAACTTTGGCATGGATGTGCCCGACCAGTGGGCATGGCTGCGGGCCAAACCCTTTGGCAGCCTGCTGGAGGCCGAGGCCCTGGGAACGCGCATGGCCTTGTGCCAGAAGGGCGTACCCCTGCTGCATGTCGAGATGCACAACAGCGGCCCCCGCGCGGCGGGTTCGCTTATGCTGCTGCTTGAGGCGGCCACGCTGTTTACCGGCTGGCTCATGGGCATCAACCCGCTGGATCAACCCTCGGTAGAGCTGGGCAAGCGCCTGGCCAACGCCCGCCTGGGGGCGGGGGGCTATGCGCAGGAAGAGGCCGATCTGGCGGAATATCTGGCAGTGCCCAGGATGGAGCAAGGCTTTTAGGCGGCCTGCGCGCTGCGCGACTGCGCGCGGCGCAGGGCCGGCTTTTGCCTGTTGAGCCTCCGGCGGTTTTTTATTGTGTGCTGAAATATGCTTCAGGAATGGCGAAGGCCGCAACAGCGGCCTTCGTATGCCTGGGGTTTTTGAAACCTGTCGCGTGTCGGCGGCTTTGCGGCGGGGCGCAGCGGTCGTTTTCCTGCGTCCCGGTGGCGTTGCCATAGGGCTGCGTCCTCCTCAGCCGCCGCGCGCGCAAAGGCATTGCCATGTTCAGAAAAAAGCAGCGCAACGAGGCCTGCATCCGTCAGTGCGAGGATGTCTGCGCTCAAACAGTAGAAGCGGAAAGCGCCCTGCCAAGCTACGCCCGGACGCTTTCGTGGCTCTCGCTGGTGGTCATTTTGCTGACCAGCCTGGGGCTTTCGTTCTTTATTTCCAATTCTGCCCGCGAGACGCTGCTCACCCGGCAGGAGAACTTTGCCCAGCAGCTGGTGGAAAATCTCAACAGCCAGATTTTCCGGCGGTTTGCCCTGCCTACGCTGCTGGGGTATGGCCGCATTGCCCTGCGCCAGCCCGAGCAGTACGACAGGCTTGATCAGGTGGTGCAGTCCGTCATCCACGGTTTGCCGGTGGAGCGGCTGCGCATCTATGATTTTTCGCGTCTGGTGGCCTATTCGACCAACAAGGAAGACCTTGGCCGCGCCGGGCTTTCGCCGCCGTATCTCGACGAAATACTGCAGGGCGGTGCGCCCCGGTCCGAGATCATTTCGTCCATGCCGGTCTGGCAGGCTCCCTTTCGCGTGCCCCTGCAGGAAGGCTCCTTTGTGTTGCGCGTGCTTTATCCCCTGCGCGGCGAACCCCTGCATCCGGGCGAAGAACCCCCGATCATGGGCGCGCTGGAGCTTACCCAGGACATTACCGGCGACTATGAACAGGTGCTGACCTTTCAGGGCATCATTGTGGTCATGTGTCTGCTTTCGTCGGTGGTGATGTTCGGCCTGTTGCTCATGCTCATTCACAGGTCCGAGCGGGTACTGGCCGCGCGTATGTACAAAAACCGCATTCTCGAAAACCAGCTGCACAGCAACGAGCGGCTGGTGAGCATGGGCCGGGTGGTGGCCAGCATCGCCCACGAGATACGCAACCCGCTGGGCATTATCCGGTCAAGCGCGGAGCTGCTGCAGCGCCGTACGGACAAGGCCGACGCAAGCACCCGGCGTATTCTCGGGGCCATTTACGACGAGGCCGTGCGCCTGTCGCAAACAGTAAATGATTTTTTGGACTACGCCCGGCCTCGCCAGCCCAAGCAGGATGTGGTAGACCTTAATCTGGTGCTTGATCAGGTGCTGGCCTTTCTTGAAGGAGAGATGGGGCGTTGCGGCGTTGCGCTTGAGCGGCAGTGCGAGGAAGGACTTTTTTCGTCCGGCGACAAGGATTTGCTGTATCGGGCATTTTACAATATTCTTGTCAACGGCCAGCAGGCGATGGAAGGACCGGGCATCATGCGTATTACAGGACGCAATGACGACGGTGGCAGCGTTTGCATTGAATTTCTCGATTCCGGCCCCGGCTTTGACCCCACCACGCTGCCCAACCTGCTGGACCCATTTTTTACGACCAAGGATGGCGGCACAGGGCTAGGTTTGCCCATTGTGCAGTCGATCATCTCAAGCCATGGCGGCACTATTCAGCTTGAAAACGGCCCCAATGGCGGGGCGCTGGTAAGGGTTCTGCTGCCCAGAGCTCCAGCTGGCGCATAGGAATACATAATGAGTGAGAAAGCGCATCTTCTGGTTGTTGACGACGAAAAAAACTATCTGCTGGTATTGCAGACCCTGCTCGAAGACGAGGGGTATGTTGTTACTGCCATCAGTGACCCTGAAACCGCGCTCGCTTTTCTGGATGAAAGCGAAGTGGACGTCATTGTGACAGACATGAAAATGCCCAAGGTCACAGGGCGCGAGGTGCTTGAAAGGGTCAAGAAAAACTGGCCATATATCCCCGTGCTGATAATGACGGCCTTTGGCTCCATTGAAAGCGCCGTTAAAGTCATGAAGTACGGCGCGTTTGATTACATCACCAAGCCGTTTTCCAACGACGAGCTGCTGCTCTCGATCCACAATGCCGTGGAGCTGTCGCGGGCCCACCGTCAGTACAGGCTGCTGCAAGAGGTCATGGAAGACCGCTACGGCGTGCACAAAATCGTGGGCCGCAGCAAGGCCATACGTGACGTGCTGCTCATGGTCCAGCGCGCTGCTCCCAGCCGCTCAACAGTGCTGATCACAGGCGAATCAGGCACCGGCAAAGAGCTGGTGGCCCGTGCCATCCACTATACAAGCCCCCGCAAAGACAAACCCTTTGTGTCGGTCAACTGCATGGCGCTGAACCCCGGCGTGCTTGAGAGCGAGCTTTTTGGTCACGAAAAGGGGTCGTTTACCGGTGCTGTGGCCATGCGACGCGGCCGGTTTGAACAGGCCGACGGCGGTACGCTGTTTTTGGATGAGATAGCCGAGCTTACGCCTGATCTGCAAGTCAAGCTGCTGCGTGTGCTGCAGGAAAGGCGTTTTGAACGCGTTGGCGGCGGCGAAGAAATTGAGGTGGACATCCGCGTTGTGGCGGCCACCAACAAAGACCTTGCCGCCCTGGTTGAGAAGGGCGTGTTTCGCGACGACCTCTATTATCGCCTCAACGTGGTGCAGGTTCCCCTGCCGCCCCTGCGCGAACGGCGCGAAGACATTCCCCTGCTGGTGGCGCATTTTGTGGAAAAGGTCTGCACCGATAACTCCATGCCGCCCAAAACCTTCAGCACCGAAGCGTTGAACTACCTTACGGGCTATGAGTGGCCGGGCAACATCCGCCAGCTTGAAAACGTGGTGGAGAGTTGCCTTGTGCTCGTCCCCAGCACCGTCATCGACGTGGATAATCTGCCTGCGGAAATCCGCGATGAAGAGTCGCAGTTTAAAAGCGCCGTTGACCTGCTGCCCGTGCAGCTTGATCTGGCTGACACGCTGGAAAAAATAGAGGCCGCACTCATCAGGCGGGCCCTCGTGCGGGCAGAGCTTGTGCAGGTTAAGGCTGCGGAATACCTTGGTATTTCAAAAAGTTTGCTGCAGTACAAACTCAAAAAATATGGCATAACAGGGCATTAAGCCCCCCAAAACAACACTGCAGGTTAAAGCGCCCTGACTTTGGTCACGGCGCTTTTTTTGAAACTTTTTTTAGCAGCGTTACGGTAAAAAAATATTGCAATGCCAAATTGATGGGCTGCGTAGTGTGCTGATAACCCCTCGCGACGAGTTGCAAAATTGCGTCAGGGGTCTTTACAGATTATGTATCTTTTTATAGTTTGAGCAAACAGTCAAGTGCCTGATCGCCGCTTGATTTAACGGGTTTACCCGGTAATTGCCCACAGATATTTTGCATGGTATCACTTCTTGAAATGTTATACTATTGACAGAGCGAGTGATCAAACAGGCTGTGATTACTGGGTCTCCGGCAGTAGAGACGCATGGGCCTGCGAGCCTGCAGGGTATGCGGCAATGCGCCCCACTGAAGTTCGCACAGGGCCCCACATAAAAAAGGGCCGCGCTTGCGAGCGCGACCCTGTGCGGGAATTTTTAAGGGTGGTCTGGCGGTTAGCCTTGGCGTTTGGCCAGACGCTTCCGGAGGTTTTCCGCCACCTGGCTGGGCTCCAGATGCACGCGGGCGATGCCGCTGTCCATTGCGGCCTTGGCGGTGGCGGCCGCGACCAGCGGGGCCACGTCGGGGTTCAGTGTAGAGGGTATGATCATGCTGGGGCTGAGCTCTTCAGGCTTGACAAGCTCGGCCAGCGCCTTGGCGGCGGCAATTTTCATGGTGTCGTTGATGTCTGTGGCGCGCACGTCGATGGCGCCCCGGAAGATGCCGGGGAAGGCGAGCACGTTGTTGATCTGGTTGGGGCAGTCGGAGCGGCCGGTGGCCACCACCTTTGCTCCGCCGTCAAAAGCGCGCTGCAGAGGCCAGATTTCTGGGATAGGATTGGCTTGGGCAAAGACAATGGGGTCTTTGGCCATGCTGCGGATCATGTCTTCGTTGAGCGAGTTGGGTGCGGAGACGCCGATAAACACATCGGCTCCCTTGATGGCTTCGGCCAGACCGCCCTTGACCCTGCCGGGGTTGGTGTGTTTGGCGATTTCGTCCTTGTAGGGATTCATGCCTTCGGGGCGGCCTTCCCAGATAGCGCCCTTGGTGTCGCACATGATGACGTTTTTGAGTCCCACGGCCATGAGCAGCTTGATGATGGCAATGCCGGCAGCGCCAGCGCCGCTAGTGACGACGGTGACATCTTCAAGCTTTTTGCCGACAATTTTCAGGGCATTGATAAGCCCGGCCAGGGTGACGACCGCAGTGCCGTGCTGGTCGTCGTGAAAAATGGGGCCCTTGAACACGCCGTTTTTTTTCAGGGTGTCTTCAATGATAAAGCATTCAGGAGCTTTGATGTCTTCAAGGTTAACGCCGCCAAAGGTCGGAGCCATCAGTTCCACAAGCTCAACGATTTTGCCGGTGTCCCTGGTGTCTACGCAGATGGGGAAGGCGTCCACATCGCCAAAGGTTTTGAAGAGCAGCGATTTGCCTTCCATAACAGGCATTGCGGCGGCAGCGCCAATGTTGCCGAGACCAAGCACCGCGGTTCCGTTGGAGACAACGCAGACAAAGTTGGAGTGATTGGTATAGACGTCAAGCATCGCGGGATCTTTGTGGATTTCCATGCACGGCTCGGCAACGCCGGGCGAATACGCCAGAGTGAGGTCGTCGTTATCGCGCACAGGGGCTTTGACCCGAACCTCAATCTTACCCTGGTATTCCTTGTGCATAGCAAGGGCTTCTTCCCGCAGGTTCTTGATCCGTGACATCACTTGCTCCTTGATCTGTTTTTTCTGCCGTGGCAGTGGAATAAATGCGCGGTGCGGCGCTGGGCAGCCTCAGTTAAAAATTGGCGCAAAGCGTCAGGTGGCCGCCTGAGGCGGGCGGGACAAGGTCAAACTTGCCCGGATGCTGAACGCTCCACGCTTGCAGCCTTTTATAAGTCTACAGAAATTTGCGGCGTAAGGAAATATCTTATGAAAGTTATGTAAACGTTTTTGTGGGATAATTGACGTTGACCACATACATATAAGCTGTTCACGGTGATGCGTAATAACAGCAGAGCGCAAGGAGAAGCGAGTTTCACCATGAGTACCGAAAATTCAAAAAACAGTGATGCCGAGGCTCAGGGCGGGAGACGGCGTAGTATCCAGCGCCCGCGCGTGCATACGGAAGTGCTTAGCTGCCTGCTGGACGACATCCAGAACGGAGTCTATCCGGTAGGGCAAAAGCTGCCTTCCGAGCGCGAGCTTATGGATGAATTTGGCGTGGGGCGCCCTGCTGTGCGGGAGGCCCTTTCCGGGCTGGCAAGGATGGGCCTGATCGAAGTTTCACCCGGCATGCGCGCACGCGTGTGCAGACTTACCCTCAAGCCTCTGCTGCGCGAAATGCGCGCAACGCTCGAAATTTATTCCAGCTCGCCTGATGGCTGGCGGCAGTTGCACGATCTGCGGCTGTTTTTTGAAACAGCCGTAGTGCGCCGCATGGCCCTTGAGGCCACGGACGAGCAGTTGGCGCACATTGACGAGTTGCTGCAAAACCAGCGCAGACTGCTGGACGCTACAGAAATACGCGCCTTTGCGGAAGCCGACATTGATTTTCACCGGTATCTTGTGGAATGCATGGGCAACAATTTTCTCGGCCTTTTGGCAGAGGGCTTTGCTGGCTGGCTGATCACGCCCTTGTACGCCTCGCTGCAGGTGCGCAAGCAGAGCGAGCGCTCGTACCGCGCGCATGTCGGCGTGTACGAAGCGCTGAAAAAGCGCGACCCTGACCTGGCGGAAAAAGCCATGCGTGTCCACCTGGACGAGATGCGCGGCATTTATCAGGTGGATGTGATGGTGACCGACAACGCCCTGCAACACGGTGAGGCCCGGCAGCAGGACGACGCCAAGCAGTAGGCTCTGCAGAGATGGCCGCGCTCTGGGGGAGGCAAACCTTCTGGGCAGGCGGCAGGCTGTTTTCGGTTTGTGCAGGGCGCAGCAGCCCAAAACAAACCGCAAGACGCAAAAAACCGCAACGGGTTACCGTTGCGGTTTTTTGTGGGCCGGACACCCGGCAACGTCTGTTGCCGCTGCTTCCTTTCGGACCTGACGGGGTTGGCAGTGTTGCCGCCGTCCGGCTTGGCAATTGACTTACCCGCAAAGGGGGTGAACTGTCAATGGTCGGGGTGGCTTTTCACCTGCGGGTGCGTTTCGGCCAGCAGAGCGGAGGCGTTGCTCATGATATCCTGCATTTCGCCGTCGCTCAGCCTTCCCAGTTTTTGCAACCGTTGCAGTTCTTCCGCAGGGTCGTAAAGCGGCCAGTCTGTACCAAACAGGATGTGCTCGCGCGGAAAACTGTTAAAAAGTTTTTTTGCCAGCACGGGGGTGGCAAAGGGCGTGGTGCTTGAGGTGTCGAACCAGAGGTTTTCAAACCTGCCGCCCGATAGCGCTGTCAGGGCGTGCGCCCACATGTGGTAGCCGCCAAAGTGCGCCGCTATAACCCTGATGCCCGGAAACTGGCGCATTATGGCCGCCAGCTTGTAGGGGCAGGAGGGGTTTTTGTCGGGCAGGGTCTGGTCGCCAATGTGTATTTCAAACACAAAGTCTTTTTGCGCCGCCTCAAAAATGGGCAAGAGGCGGGGGTCGTCAAGCCGGAAGCTTTGAAAGTCGGGGTGCAGCTTGATGCCGCGAATGCCCGCAGCCTTGATGCGCTCAAGCTCCGCCTCCCATTTTTCGTAACCCGGATGCACCGTGCCAAAGGCAATGACCTGGTCGGGATGTTCCCGTTGCAGGCTGATAGCGTAATTATTGGCCGGTATGACCTGGGCCGGGGCCGTGGCTGCACACAGCACCACGCATTTATCCAGCCCGGCCTTACGCTCCCTTTCAAGCAAATGGGCGATGGTGCCATCGCCCGTGCAGGTAAGACTATAAAAATTATTCAGGTGATCCACGGCCTTGTGTGCAATTTTGGGATGAAAGGCGTGGGTGTGTATGTCGATGTACATGGTAGAAGCCTATTTGACTCCATTTACCACATTGACCGGGGTGCCCGCCTGCCAGCGGCGGATGTTCTCTGCCATGAGGTCAATAATGTTCTGCCGGGCGCGGGTGGTGGCCCAGGCAATGTGTGGTGTAATGAGGGTGTTGGGGGCTGTGAACAGGGGGTTGTCGTCCTGCGGCGGTTCCTGCGCCAGCACGTCGGTGCCGAGGCCGCCCAGATGCCCGGACTTTAACGCTTCGGCCGCGGCTGCCTCATCCACCAGCGGCCCGCGCGAGGTGTTCAGCAATATTGCGCCCTTGCGCATGGCAGAAAGCGACTTGGCGTTGATGATGTTGCGCGTCTCCTTGGTAAGGGGGCAGTGCAGCGAAACAACGTCTGAGGCGCAAAGCAGGTGTTCAAGAGTGGCAAAAGCAAACGGGCTGTATGACGGCGGATCCTTGGGGGTGCGGCAGTATGCCAGCACGCTCATGCCAAAGGCGTGAGCCAGTTCGCCCATGCGGCGGCCAATGGAGCCAAAGCCGATGAGCCCCATGGTCAAACCTTCCAGGCACAGAGGCGGAATCTTCCAGTAGCACCAGCTTTTGCACTTTAGCCAGTCTCCGTTTTTAACGCTCTCCGAGTGCATGCTCGTATGACGGCACAGCTCAAGCAGCAAGGCCATGGCGTGCTGGGCCACATCGCTGACGCCGTAGGCAACCACATTGCAGACAGGAATGTTGCGGGTAGCGAGGGTATCTATGTCCACAATATTGTACCCCGTGGCCAGCACGCCAACCATGCGCACGGTGCTGTCAAGGTGCTCAAGGTTGGGGCCGTTCAGCGGGGTTTTGTTGACAAGCACCACGTCAGCATCGCGGGTACGGTCAGCGATCGCTTCTGTGGGGGTAGCATCATAAATGGACACATCACCAAGAGATGTGATGGGACTCCAGTCCACATCGCCGGGGTTGAGCACGGCGCCGTCAAGAATGGCTATTTTCATGCAAGTAACCTCTGTTGCCTGCACTGTATCCTGTGATGCCCATGCCCGCAAGATCCCGGCCTGCAGGTTCATCCGGCGTTGCTGTGCGTATTGTTGCACTTACGTGAAACTTGCGTGCTGCCTGCGCCTCATTGCGTGCCGCAAAAACGCATGCGACTTCCTGCCGATTTCGGCGGCGGTACGCTGCATACGCGCGCACGAGTGATGCGACCAAGGCCGCATTGACCAGCCGTGCTTAGGGGGCGTTGGCCCTGCCATGTCTAAGCAGAACAGGCATGGCGGCAATGGGTGCATGCCGTGCGCGCGTATGCAAAAAATCTTAGGCGCGGCAAGTGCGGGCCGTAAACGTGCTGCCTTGCCCCCGAGCGGCAATGAGGCGCAGGTAGACGCAAGGAGACGTAAGGCTGGCAATGGCAGTCGGGATGGCAGCTGTGGCGTCTGGAAACCTAGACCGGAAGGTCGCACAGAGCAGAGTGCGCGACAAAAGGGCGGCTGACCAGTAACGGGCGTGGCGCATGGGACGCTGCTGGCAAGGGGCAGCATGCCGGTGACCGCCGATAACAGCAAAAAAAAGAGCCGCCCGTAGGGCGGCTCTTCAAGCACTTGTCTCTAAAGACTAGTGGGCGATCACGCGGAAGTCATCGCGGCGGTTCTTGGACCACGAGGCTTCGCTGTTACCCTGCACGGCGGGGTTTTCCTTGCCGTAGCTGATCATTTCCAGCTGGCTGGGGTTCACGCCAAGCGTAACCATGTATTCGTAAGAAGCACGGGCGCGGCGTTCGCCGAGGGCGAGGTTGTATTCCTGGGTGCCGCGTTCGTCGCAGTTGCCTTCGATGCGCACGCGGATAGAGGAGTACTTCTTCAGCAGATCGGCCTTGGTCTTCAGCATTTCTTTGTATTCGGGCTTGATGTCGAATTTGTCGAAAGCGAAGTAGACGCGGGCGTCAGTGATCTGCTGGATGGCCGCACGCATTTCGGGGGTCAGGCCATCGTCATAGCCGGGTTCGCTGGTGGTTTTCTTAGCGCAGCCAAAGCCGGCGGCCAGGGCCATAACCAGAGCGAGAATAAGAGCATAGCGTTTCATTGTGTGTCCTCCTGAACAGCTCATTCTCCAAAAAAATTGATACCTTTCCTTTCTGCACACGCGAGGCCGTTTCGTCCTCGCATAACAGATGGTATCTGGCCCGCAATTTTTGTCAAGGCGTGGAAGGGGGTTTCGACGCACTTTCGTAAAATATTTTTTACCCATGCCATCCCGTAGGGGCGGGAAAATCGAGTAAAAACGCGGGTAAGAGGCCAATCTGTTAATTTCAAGCTATTTCTGCTGACCGGGCATCCCCCAGCGCGGGAAGTAGGCAGCGCCACCCCCGGTGGGAACCATTTTGGCGTCGCCGCCGTGACGGGTGGTCAGGAAAATACTGTGACCACTACGCGTCGAGGAAAACGCTATGAAGTAACTGTCGGCACAGAAAGCGGGCTGTTCATCGCTGCCGGGGCCGAAAGTGATCTGGCGTTCCATGCCGGTAAGCATATCCTGAACAAAAATGCGATGACCGTAATCGGTCATGCGGCTGAACACTACCAGGGTGCCGTCGGGCGACAGGTTGGCCTCGGTGTTGTACGTGCCGTTTTTGCTCACGCGCGTGACAGATCCGCTGCTCAGATCCTTAAGGAAAATCTGCGGACCACCCATGCGTGAAGAGGTAAATGCCATCTTGGTGCCGGTGCTGTCAAATGTTGGTGAAACGTTAATAGAATCACCCTGTTCCAGCACGCGTTCCTTCTGGAAAACATGGTTCAACTGAAAGATGACGGGGTACTTGCCGTTGGAGAGGGCCACCGCAACTTTGTTGTCGGGCATAAAGGCAGGGCCGATGACCACGTTGCCGGGAAAGCGGATGCGCTGCACCTTGCCGCTGGTGCGGTCCCAAACGCCGAGGGCGTGCGACTTTTCGTCAATATGGGTAAAGACCACAAAACGACCGTCGGGCGACCAGGCAGGCGACATGGATTCGCCGGGCATGTTGGTGATCTGGCGCAGGTCGCGTCCGGTGGGCTTTACAAGCCAGACGTTGGCGCTCATCTTGCCGGTCTTTTTTACAAAGGCAAGTGTCGAGCGGAAGAAAGACCCGTTGCCCGTCAGGGCTTCAAGCAGGTCGGCGCAGAACCTGTCCGCAACTTCCGGCAGGTCGTGCGCGGTTACCTTGGGGTATTCCTTGCCAAACAGACGGCCGCCGCTGTTGGTCTCAAAAGCGCGGATCTGCACCGGGCGGGTGCCGCTGTCGCCCTCTGGCCAGTTAGTGGTCACCACAATGTCCGAGCCAGCAAGCTGAAAGCGCTTGAAGTCAAGGGACGGCGGCTCGCACCCTGCCAGCACTACGCCGCCGAGCACCGCTCTGGGATCGGTAAGACGCATAAAGGGCAAAAAGCTCAGGTTTTGCTGCACAATCTTTTGCAGGTCAGCGCCCATGCCGCTTGCTTCGGCCTGGGGACCCTTGAGGGGAGCCGCCAAAGCAAGATTAACAATGTTTTGCCCCGGACCGTAAATGTCCACGCGCATGGCGGCCTGCGCCCCGCTTCCGAGAGCCAGCCAGAACCCCAGTGTCAGGAGAAGAAGCTGTTTTTTCATGGCGTACGTATTCCTTGTTCAAGCAGCGCGCCTCAGTGGCGCACCAGTATAAGGGTGATGTCCAGCGTTCCCCCCAAGTCGGCAGGCGGAGGGGGCACGCTGCCTGCTCGGCGTATGCCCCGCTGCACATATTTGTCAAGGAGCTTATCGCCTGTGGGCGTAACCACCTTGAAATCTGTTATATCTCCCTGAGGAGAAATTGTAAGCCTTACGACGGATTCATACCTGCCCGGCGCTGTTTCCGCAGGAATAATCATGCCGTCGCGTAGCAGGCGTGCAACCTCGCGGCGGTATTTGTTGCGGTCGGTTGCCTTGGTGCTCGCGCCCGGCGCAGCCACTTTACCCTGGGGCGCGGAAGCTGCCTCCGCCTTGGGCGCGGGCATAGGGCTTGTGCGCGGCGGCGGCGGGGAGATTTTTTGCGGCTGCGGTTCGACGGGCTCTCCGTAGCTCGGCAGAGTGTCGGCCTGCTGCGGCCTGACTGCGGCCTGCGGTTGTGCGGCGGTCGCGCCCTGCGCGCTTGGACCTGCCGGTTTTGCGCCAGCTTTGCCGTCGGCAGCTGATGGCTTGCTTTTGCCTATAAGCTGCGTGGCCGGGCCATTTTCTGTTTGGCCCGCTGCTTGCCATGAGTTAGTCGTAGCAGATTTTTTGCCGTTGTCATCTACTTTTGGCGTGCTGCGGGGCGCTACCGGGGTCGGACGCATTTCGGGGATGTTTTTGCCGTCTGCCCTGGCCACCGCTTCGGCCCGCTCGCGGGCGCGATCTTCCGCCGCCTCGGCGCGTGAATCGCCCAGGGCCGCCTCGGCCTTGTTTCTGGCCTTTACTTCGGCCCGCAGCGCTTCTTCGGTGCTCAGGGGGTCGGGCCTTGGCTTGCCCTTGGGGGTGCCGTTCCAGAATGTGAGCTGCACATCGATGGGGGCACCGTAGGGGGGCGTGCCAAACGAGCCTATCTGGCGCACAGCGCCGCACACCGAGTTGTCAAAGGCTTCAAGGCCAGAAGGCTTAATGGCCTTGCAGTCCTTAACCTGTCCCTGGCTGTCGACGCTGACCTTGAGGCTGACCTTGAAGTCGCTTTTTAACGCCGGGGGCGGAGCCCAGATTTCTGTAATCTTGTCCAGCATGTTGCCTGCATAGCTGCTTTGATCCGCGCTGGCAGCGGAAGCGGCAAATGCCCCGCCCGCCGCAGCGCAGTAAAGCGCTGCGGCGGCGAGGCAAAAAATAATGCAAGAGCTGCTGAGGTTCGTGCGCGGTTTGGAAGGCATACATCCTCCTGAATGCGCGCGTTTACCGGATGCGCGTGTCTGTCCTGGCCGCTTTGCGGCCCCGATTGCTACTAAACCGTGCCTGACGCCTGCCGTGCCCGCCTGACAGATGACCCTTGCAATCCCGCGAAGGTCACCAGCTGGTGCGGTCAGTTGTCCGTCTGCCCGCTTGTGCCTCAGGTTTGCTAACCACTTGCTTGCATCAACCATCGATGCAATGCGGGACCAGCCGCGCACCTCAATTTCGGCCGCGCAACTGCTGCAGCATGCCGCCTATCGGCCCATCAATTCGTCCAGCGTAAACACAAGGTCAAGGTCGCCGTAATCCGCTGATGGCGGGGGCGGGAACTGCCCGCTCTGGCTGGTGCGGATGATGGCGTTTACGGCAGAGGCGTCAAACTGCGAGTTGCCCGAGCCGTGCGTTACCGACGTCTGCAATACCTTGCCCTGCGAATCAACCTTGACGTTGATTATGCAGCGCAGGTTTACGCGCCCCGCTGAGGCGAAGCCCCAGTTGGGCCGCACGGCCAGCATAACCTGACCCATGTATACATCGCCCAGGCCGCCGCCGCCAGGGCCGTTGCCTTCGCCGCCGCCGCCGCCACGGTTACCGCCTGCGTGACGCTGCGCCTGCGCCAGGGCCTGCTCAACAGCATTACCCCGGTCGCCGGATTCGGCACGCGAGGTGGCTTTGCGGGCCTGCTGCAATGCCGCTGCCACTGGATCGACGTTGGATTTGCCATCCTTGGCGTCTTTGGCATCCTTTTTAGCTTCGGTCTTGGTTGGCTCTGGCTTTTTCTGGTCCTTGGGGGCTTCCTTGTGCGGTTCTTCCTTGGGCTTGGGCTTGTCTTCCTTTTTCTGCGCGATGGGTTTGGCTTCTTCCTTGGGTTCCGGCTTGGGCTGCGGCTTTGGTTCCGGCTTTGGCTCCGGTTTTTTTACCGCTGCCGCATCCTGCTTGGGCTGCGGCGGCACAGGCTTGGGCTCTTTTACTTCAACGCGTTCAGGGGCTGCAACTTCCGCCTTGGGCGCAGGCGGCGTAGGCGCAAGCGGGCCGTCGCCGGGCTGCCCCATATGCCCAAGAATGGGCGAGGGCGTGCGGTTGCCGCCTGTAGCGCCTTCCACCAGGCTGATCATGACCGGGGGCGTGTCCAGCTTGATGGGCGGGCTACTGGGCCAGAACCATATCAGCAAAAATATGGCCGCGTGCAGGCAGAATGAAAGAACATATGAGGCCAAGCGCATAGAGCAATCCTACTTTCGGGCGCGGGCGGGCTTGCCGCCCTTGGCATCGTCGGGCTGTTCGGCGATAACGCCAAGTTTTTCAATGCCCACTGCCTTGATGTGACCCATGACTTCCACCACCAGCCCGTAGGGCACGGCCTTGTCGGCCTGAAGAAAGAGCGTCTTGTTCTTTTCCTTAACGAGGCGCTGCAGATATCCCTCAAGGTCGTCCATGGTTTCCACAGGGTACTCGTCAAGGTACAGCTTGCCGTCATTGCGCACGGTCAACACCATGTGGTCGGCTTCAGTGGAGAGCACTTCCACCTGTTTGGTCTGCGGCAGGTCAACGTCGAGACCCTGACTCATCATGGGGGTTGCCACCATGAAGATGATCAGCAGCACCAGCATTACGTCCACGAAGGGCGTGACGTTAATGTCTGAAACAAACTTGTTGCCGCCGCCAACGCTAGCGCCCATGCTACATCTCCGTTGCGCCCGTGCGCTGCACGGGGCGGTGGGCGTTGATCTCGCGCTGTACGCGGTTGAGGAACACGCCGGCAAAGTTCACCAGCAGCGTATCAACCTGCGAAAGCTTGCCCATAAAGATGTTGAAGCCGATGGTGGCCGGAACTGCCACCGCCAGACCGATGGCCGTAGCGACCAGGGCTTCGGAAATACCGGGGGCTACTGTGGCCAGCGAGGCCGACTTGAGCATGCCGATGGAGTGAAAGGAGCTCATGATGCCCCAGACCGTACCGAACAGGCCGATAAAGGGGGCTGTGTTGGCGCAGGTGGCCAAAATCGAAAGCGAGCTTTGCAGACGTGCCAGCTCGGTGCCCACGCCCTGGCGCAGGGCGCGGCGCACGTTGTCGACCACCACTTCGCTGCTATTGCCAAGCTCTTTGGAGCGGTTGAATTCAAGCACGCCCTGATGGGCGATGTAGTACAGCGGCGAGGTCGGGTCAGAACCAAGCGACTGCACCGCTTCGCGCAGATTGGCCGCTTTTTCGAACCGCTCTGTGCCGCTGAGCGCCTTTTTATTGGCAGCGCACAGAGCGATGAATTTCTGGATCATCAGCCCCCAGCTCCCAATGGACATCATGACCAGAAACGCCAGCACCGCCTTGGCCACCAGGCTTGCCTGGGCGATCATTGAAAAAAAACTGAATTCCATGTGGTTCTCCATATCTGCGCAACAACTGTGGTCTTTTTCAGTGCGCCGCAAAAAATGCCAGCACGGCAGACGCATAGACGCGCCAACCGTCACGGCGGAGCTGCGGAATCCCGCAAGGACTCTGCTGCGCAGCATGCTACGACTGGGGTAAACTTTCAAGAAATTTTTTAGAATCCTTGCGGAGGGCGGGTTTGGCTTAAAAAAATGGCATTTGCTACAGGTGCGGCCTGTGTAATTTGCAACAGATGTATGAATATAAGTAAAATTTGTTTTTTGATTTTTAGCAGGGGCGTGAGCGTCAATTTTTTTTGATCTGGCAAAAAACTGGGCTGTGTTGCGCTGTATGGTCTTTTATGATGCGCAAAATATATGTGATAACATTTTTTGTGCTACCTATATTGTCTGCATTTTTTTATTAAAAGAAAGCTATTGCAAGCGTACTTTGACAAAATATCTTTTGTTGGCAAGTATTGCCAATGCCGCACGCTGCGGTGTATGAAAACCGTGATAAAGTAATTTTTAACAGGTTGCGGAACTTTTCCGCTTAAAAATATATGAAGCGCATTCCTGAACTGAGCCTGGTGTTTTTTGTTGTGGGCGCGCTTGCAGGTCCCGTGGGGGAGAGCTCCGCACTGGCCGCCTCTTCTTCTACCTATGCCAACCCTCCCGCCAGGGCAGCCGCGCCGGTTTTTAGCGGCAGAACCCTGCCGTCGGGGCAAAGCAGCGTATTGCCGGCTGGTGATGTGACAATGCCCGACGCCGTGGACAGGGCCATGCGGCACAACCCCAGCCTTGGCTCGCAAGAGGCGCAGGAGCAGTCTTCTGAAGAAGCGCGCAAGTCCGCGCGCGGCGCTTTTGGCCCCAAGCTGGGCACGACGTATTCCGTCGCCAAGCAGGAGACCAAAACCACCCCGTCCACTATCAACAAAACGCCGGAAAGGGGAACGTACACTTGGGCTGTGGAAATTTCGCAGCCGGTGTTTCAGGGCTTTCAGCTTTTGGCTAACTACCAGAAGGCGGCGTTACAGGCAGACAGCGACAAGGCCAGCGTGCGCAACGCAGAGCTGAGCATGACGGAGAACGTTCAGACCCAGTTTCTGAACTACCTGCGCTACGAAGAAAGCGTGCGCAGCCAGCGCGACGCCCTGGCTCGGCTGAAGGATCAGCTGCGCATAACAACCGCTTTTTATGAAGTGGGGCTGCGCCCCCGCCTGGACGTGCTGCAGGCCGAGGTTGACGTGCGCCAGTCTGAAAATACGCTGATTCAGGTCGAAAACAGCCGCGACACCAGCCTGGCCAAGCTGAACACCCTGTTGGGGTTTCCGGCCACGGCCAAGATCAAGTTTACTGGCAAGCTTGCGCACGTGCCCTTTACCCGGTCGCTTGAGCAGTGCCTCGAGGCGGCCTACAGGCAGCGTCCCGACCTGTACATTGCCGCCAAGTCGGTAGAGATAGCGGGTAAATCGCAACAGGCTGTGCAGAGCGACTACTACCCGCAGGTTGAGGCCTATTACAATATTTCGCAGAGCGGCAACTCGCTTGATCTGCAGGAGCAGGGCGACCGAGGGTCGCGTAGCGCCGTGTGGGAAGTGGGCGCTCGCGCCACATGGGATGTTTTTCAGTGGGGAACCACCTACTACGCCGACAAAGAGGCTGGCTGGCTGGTGACCAAGATGCGCTATGCCCAAGAAGATCTGAAGCTTAGCGTTGGCTATGACATAAAGTCGAAACTACTGGCAGTGCAGGAAGCCGCAAAGCGGATTACCGTTGCGGAAAAGGGCGTGGAGCAGTCGACCGAAGCTTACAACGTGGCGCTTGCCCGTTATCAGGAGCAGGTCGGAACCAACTTTGACGTGCTGGACGCTTCGTCCAAGCTCACCACTGCCCAAGCGACATTAACAGGAGCTAAGGCCGACTATTTGACCGCCATGGCGCAGCTATATGTAGCCATGGGCGAATTTCACCCTGATCTCATGCGGCGTTGAGCAACGGCACGACGGTTGCCGCGCCGCCCCAAAAGCGATTACGAATGAATGAACCCTACCTGAACATAACCCCCCTCGGAGGGTTAGGAGAGATCGGCCTTAACTGCCAGCTGTGGGAAACCGCAGGCGGCGTGGTAATGGTCGATTGCGGACTGATGTTTCCTGACGATGCCCATCTGGGCGTGGACGTTGTTATCCCGCATTTTGGGGCCGTCAGCGGCATCAAGGACAAACTGCTGGGCATTGTGCTTACCCACGGTCACGAAGACCACATCGGCGCGCTGCCCTGGATTGTGCCCGAAATCAAGGGCACGCGCATCTACGGCTCGCGTTTTACCCTGGCGCTGGTCGAGCACAAACTGCGCGAGCGTGAGATCCTCGACTGGGTGGAGCTCTGCCCCGTCAATGCTGACACCGTGTTGCCTCTGGGCGATCTGACCTTCCACTTTTTTCCCGTCTGCCACTCCATACCCGAAGGTTTCGGCCTGGGTATAGAGACGCCCGTGGGCCGTGTGGTGCACAGCGGCGATTTCAAGATCGACCCGCACCCCCTGGACGCCACGGGCACGGATCTGAATCTGTTCCGCAATTTTGCGGGGCCAGAGGGCGCGCGGTTGCTGCTTTCGGATTCCACCAACGTGGTGCGCGAAGGACGCTCGCTCACCGAGCGCGAGGTTAAGGATTCGCTGGACAAGATATTTGCCAAGGCGGAAGGCCGCATTGTTATTACGCTCTTTTCCAGCCACATCCAGCGCATCCAGGAAGTTTTTGACCTTGCGCGCGAGCACGGGCGCACGGTGGTGATCAGCGGCAAATCGCTGGCCAACAATATTGAGATGGCGCGAGACCTGGGCATAGCCAAACTGCCGCCCTCGTTTTTTAACGCGCACAACGGCGTGCCCGACCTGCCCGACGACCAGATTGTACTTGTGGTGACCGGCGCGCAGGGCGAACCCTTGTCGGCGCTCTCGCGCATGGTGCTTGGCGGTCACAGACAGCTTGAAATACGCAAGGGCGACACTGTGGTCATGAGCTCGCGCATGATCCCCGGCAACGCCAAGGCCATATCCAAACTGATCAACGAAATGTACCGCATCGGCGCGGAGGTGCTGTACGAAAGCGTGCACGCCATCCACGCCTCGGGGCACGCCCAGCGTGAAGAACTGCGCGACATGCTTGAAGCCGTGCGTCCCGAGCTGTTCGTGCCTGTGCACGGCGAGTACCAGCACCTTGTGAAGCATGGCCGCCTGGCTGCCGAGTGCGGCGTGCGGAAGGACAACGTGATTCTGCTCGAAGACGGCCTGCCGCTGACGCTGTTGGAGGATTCCTTCAGGATCGAGCAGCGCGTGCCCGTCGAGTGCACGCTGGTGGACGGCAAGGGCGTGGGCGACGTAGGCTATGCAGTGCTCAAGGAGCGGCGCATCCTCGGCGACGAAGGCATGGTTATTGTCGTGCTGGTTGTGGATTCCGAAACCGGCAGCGTTCTGCACGGGCCGGAGATGATCTCCAAAGGCTTTGTTTTTGAACAGCACTACAGTCACCTGCTTGAAGACGCCAAGTGCCTTGTGCTGGACGAAATTGAAGTCGCGCGCCCCGGCCAGCTCGGGCGGCTGCAGGAGGGCATACGGTCTTCGCTGCGTCGCTTTTTCCGCCGGGTGCTTGAGCGCGACCCCGTGGTCGTGCCGATCATCAGCGAAGTATAAGCGCTGGTCGAAGCGGTTGCAGGTTGACGCTTCGGGCCAAGGCCCGGTTCAGCAGCACCTGGGAGCACCGCAGGGCGCGGGGTATGCAGCTGGAGCTTTTGTTTCTGCTGCGCGCCGGGGGAGTTTAGTGTCCGGAACGAGGGGAATTAATCCCCGCCGCAGGCTTTATAGACTGTTCATATTGCCGCTGCCGACTTGTCTGTTGGCGGCGGCAATATTTTTTTTCAGGCGGGCAAGCCCTGTTGGGCAAAAAGGCATGGACGCAAGCGGGCAGGGGGCGTCACGGAGCTGCAGAATCGGGGTATGGCGGGGCATGCCGCCGCAGCAGCGTAAAAAACGGCGCGTCTGTCAAACAAACGCGCCGCCGTGCAATTATGGCGTGCGGTAAGGCCGCAGGCCCTGTGCCGCAGGTTGTATGGCCTACATGCCCAGGTAGGCGCTGCGCACTTCTTCGCTGGAGAGCAGGTTGGCTGCGGTGTCGCGCATGACGATGCGGCCGTTTTCCATCACATAGCCGTGGTTGGCGATGCGCAGGGCCTGGTTGGCGTTCTGCTCCACCAGAAAGACCGTGGTGCCGTTGGCGTTGACCTTCTGGATAATGGCAAAGATCTGCTGGATGATGATGGGGGCAAGGCCCAGCGACGGCTCGTCCAGCAGCAGCAGCTTGGGCCGGGCCATGAGGGCGCGGCTGATGGCCAGCATCTGCTGTTCGCCGCCCGAAAGCGTGCCGCCAGCCTGTTTGCGCCGCTCTGAAAGGATGGGGAAGAGGCTGAACACGTAGTCCAGATCGTCCTTCACCCCGGCGGGGTCGCGCCGCAAAAAAGCGCCGAGGTCGAGATTGTCGCTGACGCTCAGATCGGGAAATATCAGGCGGCCTTCCGGCACCTGCGAAATGCCCAGAGTCACGATTTCGTGCGGCGGCAAGTGGTGTATGGGCTTGCCATACCAGAGAATTTCGCCTTTTCTGGGGCGGTTGATGCCGCAGATGGTCATGAGCGTGGTAGACTTGCCCGCGCCGTTGGCCCCGATCAGGGTAACGATTTCACCTTCTTCAATCTTCAGCGAAATATCGCGCAGGGCCTGAATGTTGCCGTAATAGGTGTCTACATTACGCAGCTCAAGCATCGCTTTCTCCCAGATATGCCTTGATGACGCGGGGGTTGGTGCGGATTTCGGCGGGTGTGCCTGTGGCGATGCAGGAGCCGTATTCCATGACATAGATGCGGTCGGAGAGCGACATGACCATGCCCATATCGTGCTCGATGAGCAGGATGGAGAGTTGCTGGTGGTCGCGTATGTGGCACACGAGCTCTTTGAGCTCGTTGGTCTCCTGGGGGTTCATGCCCGCTGCGGGCTCGTCAAGCAGCAACATGCGCGGTTCGGTGGCCATGGCGCGGGCGATTTCAAGACGCCGCTGCGCGCCGTAGGGCAGGTTGTTGGCCGTTTCGTTCCAGAAGTCTTGCAGCTTCACCAGCTCGAGCAGCTCATAGCTGTGGTCGATGCAGTCCTGCTCTTCCTGCCGTGTGCGCGCATCGCGCACAATGGCCCCCAAAATGCCAGCTTTGGTGCGGCAGTGGCGGCCTATCATCACGTTTTCAAGCACGGTCATTTCGTTGAACAGGCGAATGTTCTGAAACGTGCGGGCCATGCCCAGGGCTGTGATGATGTGGGGCTTTTTGCCGTTGAGCAACTGCTTTTCGCCCTTGGCGTCGTGCAGAAACATCTGCCCCTCGGTGGGAGTGTAAATGCCTGTAACGCAGTTAAAGAAGGTGGTCTTGCCAGCGCCGTTAGGGCCGATAAGGGCCACAATCTCGCCCTGGTTCACTGTGAGCGAAAGCTCGTTCAGGGCGCGCAGACCGCCAAAATCCTGCGAAAGGTCTTTTACTTCCAGCACCGGGTTCATGAGCGGCCTCCTTCGGCGTCGTGCAGCGCGCCGATTCGGTAGCGGCGTCGCTCGCCACTGATAAGCCCCTGTGGCCGGAAGAGCATCATGATCACCATGATGGCCCCGAAAAGCAGCATGCGGTAGTCAGAGAACGCCCGCAGATATTCCGGGGCAAGTATGAGTATCAGCGCGGCAATGACCACGCCGGCGATGGAGCCCATGCCGCCCAGCACCACCATGGAAAGGATCATGGCCGATTCCATAAAGGTAAAGCTCGACGGGTTGATATAGGTGGTCTTGGCGGCAAAGATAACGCCCGCAAAGCCAGCCCAGCACGAGCCCATCGCAAAGGCCGAAAGTTTTACGCGGGTAATGTCCACGCCCATGGCTTCACAGGCTATTTCGTCTTCGCGCAGGGCCTGCAGGGCAAGACCCACGCGCGAGTTTTTGAGCCGCGTGATGACGACAATGGTAATGATCACCGCCGCCAGCACCAGATAGTAAATGTAGGTGGTGGAAGCCGTAATATCCATGCTCATGCCGAAAAAGCCGGGGCGGGGAATATCGCTGACACCGCGCGGGCCGCCGGTGACGCTGTTCCAGTTTTGCAGGGTCAGGCGCACTATTTCGCCAAAACCCAGAGTGACAATGGCAAGGTAGTCGCCGCGCAGGCGCAGCACAGGAAAGCCCAGGCCAAGGCCAAACAGCACGGTAAGAAAGCCGCCGATAGGCAGGCAGGCCCAAAAGCCAAGGCCAAAGTACTGGTTAAGCAGGCCGTAAGTATACGCGCCAATGGCGTAAAAGGCCACATAGCCCAGCACCAGCTGGCCCGCCAGCCCCACCACGATGTTCAGCCCCAGAGCCAGCATGACATACAGCAGCGCCGAGATCATGATGTTGGTCTGGTAAAACGAGCTGACCATGGGCATGCCCAGCAGCACAACAGCGAGCAGCGCCAGGCCGCCCAGCCTGAGGCCGCGCCGGTTGCGGAAGGCCTCAATAATTTCAGCCAGGTTAAAGCCCGCGGGCAGCGTAACAATTTTTATGCCCGCCGCCTTGCGGGTAAAGCACCAGTCCCAGATCAGGGCCAGAACAAATATGCCTGCGCCCAGGGCCAGAATGCGGTCAAAACGCCAGATTACTGATTTTGCCGCTACGTTCAGCTTGATTCCCAGCACCGGCAGGGTAAGCAGCATGAACCACAGGGCGGCGATGGCGGCTTTAAGTATGCGCTGCATGGCTACACCTTTTGCACTGTGGCTTTGCCCAAGATGCCGTCGGGCCTGAAAATGAGAATGAGAATAAGGATGCCGAAGGCCAGCATGTCTTCATAATTGCCGGAAAAATAGCCCGTGGTGAAGCTTTCGGCCAAGCCAAGCACAAGGCCGCCCACCATGGCTCCGGGGATGGAGCCGATGCCGCCAAGCACCGCGGCGGTAAAGGCCTTGAGCCCCGCCAGAAAGCCGATGCCAAAGTTGACCTGCCCCATGTGCGAGGCGATAAGCACGCCGCCAAGGGCCGCCAGAGAGGAGCCGACGATAAACGTGAGCGATATGATGCGGTCGGCGTTGATGCCCAGCAAGAGGGCCATCTTGCGGTTTTGCGCGGTGGCGCGCATGGCCTTGCCCATACGGGTGTAACGAATGAAGGTCGACAGCAAAACCATGGCAATGGTGCTGACCATAAGGATCAGAAAATCGCTGGCGCCCATGACGTAGTCGATGTGCTCAAGAAAATCCATTTCTGGCAGCAGGTTGGGAAAAGGCACAAAGTCGGATGTCTGCGCGAGCAGCACATAGTTTTGCAAAAAGATGGACATACCGATGGCGGAGATCAGCGGCGAGAGGCGCGGCGCGCCGCGCAGGGGTTTGTAGGCTACTTTTTCCAGCGTGTACCCGTAGGCGGAGCACCAGACAATGGCCGCCAGCGCGGCCACAATGAGGATGCCGCCAGCGGGGAAGCCGTAGACGCCCAGCGCGCCAGCTATCAGCAGGGCCGTAAAGGCCCCCAGCATATACACTTCGCCATGGGCAAAATTGATGAGCCCGATGATGCCGTAAACCAGCGTGTAGCCCAGGGCGATCAGCGCGTAAATGCTGCCTCTGGTCAAACCGCCAAAAAAGAGCTCTATAAAAAATTGAATGTCCATGCAAACTCGCGTGCGGTACGGTAAGTAATGCCGTTCGTTCCGCCTGACCCGTTGGTGCCGTCAGCGATCGGCAGATGCGTGAAAAGCCGGGGCGCGGCCATGGCCGCGCCCCGGTAGACGTTTAGTCCAGAGTGAGGCTGTGCTTCAGTTCAACAAATTTGCCGTCCTTCACCTGGTAGATGGAAAGGCCCATACCTGCGGCGTCGCCGGTCTTGCTGAAGGTCAGCTTGCCCAGCGGGGTTTCCACGGGGGTGTTGTGCAGAGCTTCCACAAGCTTGGCGGCATCGGTGGAGCCGGCCACTGCGATGGCGTTGATGAGCGCCTGGGTGGCGGCATAGCCGTTGTAGTAGAAGGAACCGGGATCGCTGCCGAACATCTTCACATGGCCTTCAAGGGCATGCTTGTAGGCGGGCAGGTTACTGGTGTCCTTGGGGTAGGAGGCGTACACGCCTTCGCAGTCCTTGCCGGCCATCTTGATGAAGGCATCGTCCTTGAGGCCGTCGGGGCCGATCATGGCGGTGGTCACGTGGTCGCGGCGCATCTGCTGCAGCAGCTTGGAGGCGGTGGGCTGGTAGCCGCCGAACACGAGGATGTCGGGCTTGGCGCGGCGCAGTTTGCGCACAACGGCAGAAAAGTCAACGGCGTCGGGGGTAATGGCTTCGTACAGCACGGTTTCAACACCGGCTTTTTCGAGCGTTTCGCGGTTGTTGTCCACAAAACCCTTGCCGTAATCGCCGTTATCGTGCAGGTAGGCGACCTTTTTGGCCTTGAGGCCGTTGAGGATAAAGTCGCTGGTCAACTTGGCCTGGGCCTTGTCGTTGGCGATGGTGCGGAAGAAGTAGGGGTTGGTGCCACTCTCGGTGAGGTTGGGGGTGGTGGCCGAAGGCGACATGGACACGATCTTGGCTTCGGTGTAGAGCGGCAAGGTAGCCTTGGTAGCGCCGGAGCAGATGTGGCCCATAACCACGTTAACCTTTTCGGAAATCAGCTTGGTAGCCGCGTTGGTGGCCAGCTCGGGCTTGCACTGGTCATCTTGGGCGATCAGCTCGATCTGACGGCCGAGCACGCCGCCCTTGGCGTTGACTTCGGCAATGACAACCTTGGCGGCATTCAGACTGGGAACGCCGTATGAGGCCAGGTCGCCAGAGTGCGCGCCGGCAACGCCGATTTTAATGGGGTCCGCAGCCATTGCGGGTGCGGCAATTGCCACGCAAAATGCCATTGCAGCAAGCCATGTCATACCTTTTTTCATCTCCGCCCTCCGCGAGAAAAGATGTGCGCACAAATCATGCGCCGCTTGTGGATGAAGGCTTTTCTATTGCCTCATTGCGGGCATCCTGTCAATGCAAGCATGGCGCGGCGCTTGAAGCTGAGCGTGCGTGCAAGTGGCTCAAGCCTTAACCAAAACAGGTATTTCAGCCTCCCTGCTGCCGTCAGGGCTCAAGAGCTGCGCGCAGGGCCGCAACCCCCCTGTTTATGGCCTGCTCTGACAGGTGGGCGTAGCCCATGATAAGCTGGTGAGCGTGCGCTCCGTCGCGCCGGAGCGAATGTTGCTCCACGGGCGCAGCCAGCACCCCCTGCCGCCGCATGGCGGCCAGAACCTGATCTGAAAACTGTATGCCGTTAAATTCCGCAATCATATGCAGCCCCGCAGCTTGACCGCTGGCTGTAAACCTGCGCCCAAAGTGGTGCTGCAGGCACTGGAGCAAAAACAGACGCCTGCGTTTGTACAGCTTGCTCATTTTCCAGATGTGCCGCTCAAGGCCGCCGCTGGTTATAAAAGCCGCCAGCGTGCGCTGCGACAGCGCATCAGTATGCACGTCGGTATACCGTTTTTCTTCAATCCAGGCTTGGGCCAGCCGCTCGGGCACAACGGCAAAGCCCAGCCGCAGCGCCGGGGCAAGAATTTTGCTGAATGACCCGATGTAGATGACCCTGTCAGGGGCCAGTTCGTGCAGGGCGCTGACAGGCGTACCCTCAAAGCGAAACTCGCCGTCGTAATCGTCTTCCACCACCATGCAGTCGCTGTCGCGGGCAAAGTCGACAAGGGCCAGCCGTCGGGGTGCGGAAAGAATGCCGCCTGTGGGGTACTGGTGCGACGGCGTCACGTACACAAAGGCACAGCGGTCTGCAATCCGTCTCGGCAGGTCGCGCAGGCGGGCCGTGTCCATGCCGTGCGCATCCGCCGTGACGCCTTCTACCGCGTAGCCAGCCCGGGCAATGACCTCTACCAGCCCCCGGTGCACAGGGTCTTCAACAATTGCCAGGGCTTCCGGGCGGCCGAGCAGGCGGGCCACAAGCCGCAGCCCCTGCGTTGCGCCGGTAGTAATCATTATCTGTTCCGGGTGGGCGCGCAGGCCGCGCATGCGCAGCAGCCAACCCGCGATGGCCTCGCGCAGTTCGTCCACGCCCGCCGGGCTGCAATAGCGCAGGGCAGAGGCTGGTACGGCGTCGCAGACCTGACGGTATAGCCTGCCCCATTCCGCAGCGGGAAAGTGCTCGAGCGCCGGTATGCCCGACTGGAAATTTACCAGCCCCGGCGGGTCGCAATGCCTCCTGACCTGTTGTTGGGGCGACACGTCCGCAGCCGCTGCCGTCTGGGGCGCCGCATACGCTTGCGGGTGAATGCCGTGGGCCACTCTGGTTCCCGAACCGCCGCGGGATTCAAGGTAGCCCTCGGCAAGCAGCTGCTCATAGGACTCAAGCACGGTGCTGCGGGCCACGCCCAGCTCTTTGCACAACAGACGGGTGGAGGGCAGCCGGTCGCCAGCGGTCAGGTCGCCGCGCAGGATGAGGGTCTTGATCTGGCCGCATATCTGGCGGCTCAGCGAAAAGGGGCTTTGCGCATCAAGGGTTAGCCACATGGCGCACCTGAATTGGTATGGTTGTAAGTATAAAAAAGTGGCACTTACATGGACCACTTTTCCCAGGCTACGCTCTCCGCAGCTGGATGGCAATGCGCGCCAGCGGACAACCACCGCCGAAAACAGGCAGGAGAGAGGTTCAGTATGGGATTATGCAAAAACAACACGCCTTGCGCGCCGGAAAACGCGCGTGCGGCGGCGCAGGCCGAACAGGTGCAGAATACGGGGCAATATGCGGCGGCGCAGGCCCCCTCGCGTGCAAAACCCTGGGGCGCATGGATCAGCCTTGCCCTTGCCATGAGCATAGCGGGCAGCGCAGTGGTGGCGGGCAAGGTGCTTGTGGGCAGCTTGCCGGTTTTTCTGGCTGCTGGGCTGGGGCTTGGGGCAGGCCTTGTGCTGATGCTGCCGATGCTGTGGCTGCGGGGCGAAACGGGCGGGCTTGACCGCCGCACGCACGCCACGCTGGCGCTGCAGGCCCTGTGCGGCATTGCTCTGTACCGCGTGTGCACCTTTGAGGGGCTGCGCTTTACCAGCGCGGCCTCGGCTGGTCTTATGAGCAGCGCAGCCCCTGCCGTGATCGGGTTGATGGCGTGGGGGCTGCTGCGCGAGCGCCCTCCGTTGCGGCGTATTGGCGGCATCGCCTGCGTGAGCGCGGGGCTGGTGGCCATCAATCTGTCGCCCTTTTGGGCGGGATCCGCCTCGACGGAGCTGGCGGGGGGCGACCAGTGGCGCAGCTTGCTGGGCAACGGTCTTGTGTTGTTGGCGGTGCTGTGCGAGGCGGCCTTTTCGGTGCTCAGCAAGGCTCGGTGCTGCCCCATGTCGCCCCTGCGGCGCACGAGCATTGTTTCGCTGTACGCCTTTGTCATGTTGCTGCCCATGGCGTTGCTTGACGCCAGAGATTTTGACCTGAGCGCAATGCCGGTTCGTGCCGTCTGGGGCATCGTCTATTATGGAGTAGCCGTGTCGTACCTGTCGTACGTGCTGTGGTTCAGGGGCATTGCCCATGTCCCGGCCAGCGCCGCCGCTGCCTTTACAGGGCTTGTGCCGGTAAGCGGCGTGGTCTTGTCGTGGCTGGTGCTTGGCGAAGGGATACTGTGGACGCATCTGGCCGGGCTGGCCTGCGTGACGGCGGGCATCTGGCTGTCGTGCGCGGCAAAAAATGCACCGGCCCGCAACTGACGGCGGGCGGGATACGGCCCTAACCGCCGGGTGGAAGACACCGAAATCAGTCGCGCAACGGCGCGGTAAATCACGGCCTGTCCGTGGTTTGTGGACGCGTTGACGCGGCAAGACTCAAATACAAAAGGGGGGGCAAAAGCCCCCCTTTTTGTAGTTATCTCACGGTCAGCAAACTATTCTTCTTCGCCTTCAAACTTGATGAACCCGGGGTTCACGTTGACCATGGCGTTGACGATCAGTTCCACCAGGCCGCCGTATGCGAAGTTGTTCTTGGTGTACAGGTCGTTGTGTTCCAGCAGTTCGCGGATCTGGCCTTTGCAGTTGGAGCAGGGAGCGCAGATGTACTTGCGGGTTTCCGGTCCAAGGCAGTCCTTGAAGGCTTCGCCGATCTGCCACATCTTTTTGCGGCCAGAGATGTTGCCGCGCCATTGTTCAATGTTGTTGCGCGTCATGATGGCAAAGCCTGATCCGCCGCCGCAGCAGTAGTTGTCCACGCCGTGGCAGGGCATTTCGCGGAACATGGGCGCAATTTTGCGCACGATTTCGCGCTGGGGTTCAACAATGCCCATGAGGCGCACGATGTTGCAGGGGTCGTGCAGGGTCACGGGGAAGTTGTTGCGCGAGGGGTCGAGCTTGAGGCGGCCGGACATGACGATGTCGTGCAGGGTCACGTAGCAGCTTTCGCGCGGCACCTGGTATTCAAAGGGGATGACGCGGTCGGCGATGACGGTCAGGGCCTTGTGGGCGTGGCCGCATTCACCGATGACAATCTTTTTCACGCCAAGTTCTTTGGCGGCCATCATGTGCTGCAGGGCGATGCGGGCGGTCTGGGCGTCGTCGTAAAACACGCCGTAGTTCACGCCGTCGTACGCCAGCGCCTTGCTCGAGAGCGTCCAGGAGAGGCCTGCTTCCTGGAAGATCAGGGAGAAGGCGGCGATGTTTTCAGGCCAGGCCATCACTTCGCCAGCGTTGTGCAGCAGCATGATGTCGGCGCCCTGCACATCGAAGGGCGTGTGGATGCCCACGCCGGTGATTTCGGTGTAGTCCTCGTCGATGAACTCCACGTTTTCTTTCACCACTTCAGGCGTCATGCCGGTAGAAGACCCGCACTTCAGCTGGTTCATGGTGCCTTTTTCGTGCAGTTCGCGAGCGTAGATGCCCATCTCCTGGCTGAAAAGCTTGCGGATTTCGCGGGCCAGCAGGCCGT
This sequence comes from Desulfovibrio desulfuricans, assembly GCF_004801255.1. Classification (NCBI taxonomy): domain Bacteria; kingdom Pseudomonadati; phylum Thermodesulfobacteriota; class Desulfovibrionia; order Desulfovibrionales; family Desulfovibrionaceae; genus Desulfovibrio; species Desulfovibrio desulfuricans. Next base: position 1,107,489 of record NZ_CP036295.1, read on the forward strand.
TGTCAACGCCGATGGGGCAGGTCTGGGCGCAGCGGCGGCAAAGGTTGCAGCGGTAGGCCAGTTCGCCAAGGCGAGCCACGGTCTTCCAGTTAAGGTCCATGTCGCCGTAGCGCCATTTGGCAAAGGGTTCCTTTTTCACATACTGCTTGTAGATGCGGCGAAAGATCTCGGACCGGAAGTTGGGCCGGTACATTTCGTTTTTGCCGGACATCTCGTACAGATGGCAGGCATCGGAGCAGGAGTTGCACTGGGCGCAGTAGTCCATGCTGGTTTCGAGCATGGGCAGGAAGGTCCAGTTGTTCTCCTTGCTGAACAGTTTACGCATGCCGGTGAGGAACTTGTTGACCATTTCCTCTTCTTCTTCCTTGTTCTTGGGCATGGGGATGTTCAGCACGCACACGTCGTCAAGAATGCAGGCGGTGTTCTGCTTCTGCTCGTCGGTAAAGGGCTTCCAGGGCATGGTTTTCACGTCCAGGGGAAGCTCAGGAATATCCTTAAGGTCAATGCTGACCATCTGCCCTTCGGCAGTGGAAACATCTTTCAATTGCAGGGTATCTTTCATGGTGGAACTCCCTAGTCTTCCTTCTTGGGGGCTGCGGGATTGGTGGTGGCCACGTCAACCCAGGTCTTGGGCTGGCCGTCGCCAGCGATATGCTCGGCAGACCACGCCACGTTGTACTTCATGGCGTCCATGATCTTCTGCTGGTTCTTGGGGCTGAAGTTGGTGGGCTCGTCGCCCCAGCGGATGTCATGGTAGGTGAAGTACTTCATGAAGACGTGGCCCATGTGAGTCATGGGAATCCAGATCAGCAGGAAAAAGCCCACCAGCAGGTGCAGGCTGAACAGCACGTTGGTCTGGGGAGCAAAGTGGAACGTGATCAGATTGTACATAAAGGTGCGGGCCAGCTCAAAGTAAGAGGGGGCGGAAGCCCAGGCAGCCAGACCCAGCACGCCGAAGAGAACAAAAACAAGCAGGTTGAAGTAGTGCTCGGGGGTGCTGTAGCGGCGCAGGCCTTCATCGGCCCGACGGCGCAGCACCAGGCTGACGCCGCCCACGATGATGCACAGCGTGCCGGCAAGAGCACAGGCGCTGATAATATTACCTACAAAAATCATCAGGCCGCCCTGCGGGTCGAGGCCCAAAAGCTGCGCAACGGCAGAGCAGAGCACTACGATGGTTCCACCCATGAGCATGTACATGCCCACATGGAAAGGATAGGTGCGCACCCACAGTTTGAGGTTGTGCTCAAAAGTGGCGTGCAGGAAAAGCACTTCGATCAGCAGAGCCTTTACATCGCCCATGTGCTCAACATGCCGGGGCTTGGTCCACCAGTCTTTTTCTTCCATAAAGCTGCCGCCGTACACCGTCTTGGAGCCTTCGTGGGGCACGGGGTACAGTTCCCACCGAACGTGCAGAGGGCTGGCTGCAAGGTAGGTTTTGATTTTGAGGTAGGCCATGCAGAAAAAGCCGGCTACCGCCAAATAGCCAAGAATGTAAAAAAGTGTGCTCATGCGTTTACTCCCGTGGGGTCAAGATGCCGCTAAATCGTGGGTTAGTTGCGGCCGGCACAGCCGACACGCTTTCAAGCCCGGCATGCGTCTGCCTGCCTGCAACCTCTCCTTTGAATGGGCCGACGCCTGATGAATTCTGACCATTGTAATCAGGAATTGATCACAGTAGGACAGATAGTCAAGGTGTACGGTGACCCCCCTGATACTCAAAATTATGAAAAATGCAAAGATGTCAGGTGGAAACAATACAGTAAAGTTAATCCCGATTAAGCTAATTTTATTTAAATAAATCAGGTAGATTACACTGTTTAAAATTTTTTTTCAAGCCAAACAAAAAATTTTTTGAACAAGCGGCAAATAAATTTTTTATACTGATTTGGTAGGATAAAATTTATCTGTGATGTCGGCCCAATAAAAAAGGCCGGCTTGCGCCGACCTTTAGTGCTGAAAAAATGGTAAATTTTTTGATTTGGTATGATTACTTACATGGGTATCTACATGAGGATGCGATGGTCGTGCATCAGATCGCGCAGGGTGATTGAATCAAATACTCCGTCAAGGGTCGACTGCAGGTTTTCCCAGGCTTTTCTTACTTCGCAGCCATCAAAGCGCGCGCATTCACCGGGTTTTTCCATACAGTTGGTAAGTTCTATCCCGCCTTCCATGAGATTGACAATACATCCAAATGTGAGTTCCTCAGGCTTGCGCAAGAGTACATGACCGCCCTTGGCCCCTCGTATGCTGCCCGTTATGCCCGCCAATCGCAGCTGGCGTAATATCTGCTCGCTAAATTGCGAGCTGATGCCCGTTTGCGCTGCCAGATGGCTGGAAGAGACTGGTTTTTCCATGCCGTTTTGGGCCAGAAATAGAAGGATTCTGGCAGCATAGCGTGTTTTGGCCGAGAGCTTCATTTTGTATCCCTCTTGAGCAGATTAAATGTATATCTGCCATGCCTGCCGGCGACTCTGCGCCGTTAATGCGGCTGTTTTCTTACTTTTGACACGCAACCATAACACATAAATTTGTGCATGGGCAGTATTTTTTTTTTGCCGCGCAAGGGTTGCGAAACTATTCACATTGCTGAAAACGCGGAAAAATCGGGTATGTCATGCGGGTATTTTTGATCAGCTTCCCGCTTGACGGCATGAAAATGGTGCGCTAAAAACATGATCAAAACAGTCTAAATTAGACAGATATGGTTTCGAGCCAATTATTGTCTCCTGCAAAATAAGGAATGAATATGCGTATTTCGACAATGGCCTGCCATGCTTTGCACCTGCTCTTGTGCCTTTCTGAACAAAGTGAGGACATCCCGGCCTCTGCGTCCGAGCTTTCGGTCTGCACGGGCATCTCTGAAAAATTTGTTCAAAAGATCATGCGCCTGCTTCAGGCAGAGGGCATTGTCAAAAGCGTTCGCGGTATTGCCGGCGGTCATATGCTTGCGCGTACGCCTGACGAAATTACCCTGGCGGACATTATTTTTGCAGTTGAGGGCGGTATTTCCCTGCCTGGCGTGAACCAGGCCGCGCCCGTGGGCAAAGTGGCCTTTGACGCATGGGATAAGGTCGCCCGCTCCATGCACAGTTCGCTTGAAGCCGTGACTCTTGGTTCAGTTCGACAAAGCAGCGCTTCGACGCAGCGGCATGCCACCCGCCGCAGGGTGGCGCAACCTTCTTCTCCGCTTCTGCCGGAGACCGACTTTGGAGGCACCAATGCAAAAGCATATTCTCTTGGTAGACAGCGATGCCGAAAGCCAAAGCAGGCTGTCCCAAACCCTTCAGCAGTGTAATTACCGGGTAAGCACAGCAAAAACCTGCGCGGAAAGCCTGGCCATGGTCGAGAGCGACCGCCCCGACTGCATCGTGTTTGATGTGGAACTAGAGGGAACCTCTGGAACCATCATGTACAGTCGGCTGCGCCGCAATGCGGGCACGAGGTCGCTCCCTGCTGTGGTATGCACCTCTGTGGGGCCCAGACCGGTCTGCTTTGGTACGGGCATACCTGTACTTTCAAAGAACTGTTCGAGCGACGCGCTGCTGTCTACCGTCAGCGCCGCCATGGCATAGCAGCCTTGCTGCGTGCCTGACGGTCAGGCTGGGATGATGCCCGACCGTCAGGGCTTGTTTGTTCTGCTGGTGCGCCTTGCAAAAGGACAAACCTAAGCGCACCCTGCAGCGAGTCTCTCTACGCAGCCATGTGAGAAATCAATTACTTTGGGCCCGCCTGCCAACAGGCGGGCTCATGTTATTTGCTGATAGCCTGCCTACACCTCGTTGTGGGGTATGTGGTCGGGGATGATCAGCATATCAACCAGCAGAGGCTTGAGGAACGACCACTTGATGTTGTGCTCTTCGTACACTTCCATCATGTCGCGGATGGCGTCCCAACAGTTGTGGCAGGGCGTGATGACCATTTCCGCACCGGTGGCGTGTATCTGATCCAGTTTGTTTTTGAGGCCAATGTTGCGTTCTTTGCGGTAGATGCCGATGCCGTTCAAACCGCCGCCTCCGCCGCAGCAGAAGTTGTGGTCGCCCTTGGGGTCCATCTCGCGGAAGTCTTCGGCTATGTAGCCCATGATTTCGCGGGTGGCCATGCCGAGCCCGTGGTTGCGCACGTAGTTGCACGAATCCTGAAGTGTGCAGGGCATCTTGAGCTTTTTGGCAGGGTCAATCTTGAGCTTGCCCGTGCGCAGCATTTCCGCGACCCATTCCACGTAGTGCATAAAACGCACCGGCGGGTCTCCGCTTTCGCGTCCGGCCCAGTAAGGGCCCTCAACCACTGTCGCGCGGTGGGCGTGGCCGCACTCGGTACCCACCACGACCTTGGGCTTGATGCGGTCAATGGCGGCGTAGATGCGCTTGACGTTTTGCGAACAGCCTTCCCAGTCGCCCGCAAACATGGTGAGGGACGTGTTTTCCCACCCCTCGCGCGGCACGGTCCAGTTGGTGTCCGTAACGTGAAACAGAATGGCGGCCTGGGCGATGTCGTCAGGGTAGTGCTTTACCTCGCGGGCGTTGAGCACATACATGACGTCTGCATTTTCTTTTTCAACAGGAATTTCCAGTTCAGGCCATTCCTCCTGATGTTCTTCGACCATCCATTCGCAGGTTTCGATCCAGTCTTCTTCGGTCACATCCATCTGCGCGCCGTACACGCGGTGCATGCCCGAGCCGATCTTCATCTCCCACGGGATAAAGCCGTGCTTGAACAAAATGCCGCGCAGATAGCTGAACATGACGCCTGTATCAATGCCGTGCGGGCAGTAAACGGCGCAGCGGTTGCAACAGGTGCACTTGCCCCAGGCTGCGTCCATGCACTTGATCATAAATTCGGCATCAACCTTGCCCTTGCGGCGCAGCAGCTCGCCAAGCGTTACCTGGATCTTGTATGAGGGGATCTGCGTGGGGTCGTTGTTGTTGGTGCGGTAAAAGAAACAGCTGTCCGCGCACATGGCGCAGTGCGCGCATACGCTGAGCCATGTGCGGGTGCGCGATTTGCAGGTTTGCTCAAGGTCGCGGGCCAGGGCCTCCTGGTCGACCTTCATTTCCTTCATCTGGCTGTAGTATTGCGCCCCACCCTTGTCTTTGAGCAGTTCAAGGATGCCTTCTTTGGTGGTTATCGGGGTTGGGGTGCACAGCAATTCGGACATGGTTCGCTCCTTTCAGGCGAAAAGATAATTCGTTTGCCCCGCCTACCAGGGAAAAGCGCCGCCGCGTGTTGCGCCGCCTCTTTTGATGGCAAAGTCCATGCCGATCTGGGCACGAGACATAAAGAAGAGCACAATGTGCGAAAGTTTGGTGAAGGGGGCCAGCAGAAGAAACAGTTCGCCGCTGAGCACATGGGCGATCATCCACGTCTGGTAGGCTCCGCCGTCAAAGCGGGCCATCAGGCCGGTGGCAAAGGGCAGAAAGGTCAAAAGCAGTATGAGCCAATCCTGGCCGCTGTTGAGCTGCCTGAGCGTCGGTGAGGAAAGACGCCGCAAGGCAAGCAGCACAAGGCCGGACAGGGCCATGATGGCAAGCACGTCGGCAGCGCCGCCTGGCAGCGACGGAAGGCTTATGCCCACATAGGTTTCAAGCAGAACGGTGTGCCCAAGAAGAAACAGCGGTATCAGCACCGCGCCAAAATGCAAAATAAAGAAAAGAATCGCGGCAACAGGCTGGGCCCGCCAGCCGCTGGTGCCGCCGGGGACAAGCCATTTAAAGATGGAAACGAGAGCACCCGGGATGGATCGGTCAGTATGATAGCTGTAAGCCACGCGCTCAAGGCGGGCATCAAGGCCGCGCACATACATGACCGCGCGTGCGAGCAGGCCGACGACAAATACGGCAAGTGAAATAATAAAGAGTGGTCCGGTAATGAAATCCAGCATCTGATTCTGCCTCCTACGTATTCTTCAGTGTTCCTTGAGCCTACAGGCTATTTCGTTTTGCCGGCAAACTCAGATGCGGTGCGTTCGCTGTGGCAGACCCGGCAGTCCACAAGGCGCGGCCCCTTGCCAGCCTTGACGTGGCAGTCCGTACAGGCGGCGTGCATGTAGGCGACCTGCTTTTTTGCGGCAACCGAAGTAACGTCTTTGAGGGTTTCAGACATGCCTGCGTCAGTCATGTTGTGGCAGGTCGAACAGTCTCCGTTTTTGGCCTCTAACGCCTCCACATGCTTGTCATGGGGAAAAAAGACCTTGGGCATTTCGGGCTTGCTCACGGACGGAGTCTTGACGGGGACAAGCTCGTTGCCAAGCGCAGCGCCGGGCATCAATGCCAGGCCGCAAATCAACAGTAACAGGCAAGGGAGAGTGGTTCTGAATCTGATAAGTTTTTCCCGCATGATGGATCCTTGCTTCCTGACAAAATCCAGATGGTGTTACCCAGGTCTGAATCGCTCCGGGCACAATTGGGGAAATCCCGCACGAATGCTACGGGATTTCCCGTTGCAAACATTTGCCTAGACCTGGGGCTGATTAAGGGCCTCAGCCGCACTGCGCATAAACACGGCGCACTTGTAGGGTTCGCCCTTCATGCAGCGCATGGCAAAGGCAGCCGCCATGTACATGAAGAGCCGCGATTCATAGTCGAGCCTTGTGGTGTGCAGCCAGTGGTCGTGAGGGTTGCCGCCCTCGGCCAGCTTGCGCGCACGCGCCAGATCTTCGGCATATTCATCGCCAGTAAGCTTGGTGAACAGTTCGCAGATTTCTTCGGCCAAATATTCGCGTTCTGACAAAGCTGACATAGCAACCCCCTGCGTCTTCCGCAGTCGCGCCCCAGTCTATATGAGGCGGTTAAAAAGAGCAATTAATTAATAAAAAACTTGATGTAATTAATCCGTACAAATTTATTCTCATATAAAACATACAGTGTCAACGGGGTATGGATTTTTTTATGCGAAAAAACCAAAGTTAAGCTCAAAGCTTGAAAGGATTGACAATTCAATTTGAATGAGAAAAATTGCACAATCAGCTGCAAGTCTAATGTATTGATATTGCAATGAAGCATGCTATTGCATAGCAAATTGCTACTGTTAATGTAAAATAATTTTTTTCCAAGCGCTGTTGTGTATTGTTTATGTATAATCGTAGCTAAATGATTGTTTATTGTTTCTGTAAGTAATCATGTTTGTATGTTCAACCTATGGCAGCAGCACCCGCGAGTACGCGCAGGGCGAATGGAAACTGCTGGCATGCTCCGGCCGCAACATGCAGTAATATTGATGGTTAGCAGTAGATTGTGCAGGTAGGGCAAGAATGGGGACGCCGACGAGGCTTCAGGCTGTCGACGTGGTATGGGCACGCGCTCCGCGCTGGTTTAGGGTGGCGTGTGCTGCAGGCTGGCTGTGCGGATGTAGGGTAACCCAAAAGGGGACCGACACGCCCCGACGCCCCAGACTGAGATGCTGTACATGCACCACGCAGGCCGTGGATCGGTTTGTTGAAACAGAGGTATGGAAAAAGGCTCTGCCGTGGCTATGGCGATCTGTGGCAAGGGAAGGGCGGTCGCAGGCAAAATGCACATGGCCCAGCCCTGCAGCCTGGTTTCGCCGGCGGTGCGGCACTGGCGGCAAATAGGTTGACCAGGCCCACCCCCGCGATCAACCCGTTGGGCCTCCGGCGGTTGTTCCGTGCGTGCAGTGGAATCAGCCAGGCGATTGATGACTGACGCAAGGCAGAAGCGTGAGGCTGCTAGCGTATGATGCGCATAACGACCACCGCATTGCCGTGCACCCCACATTGCGGCGCAATGCCGCGTAAGGCGTACAGGCGCAGGCTGGATGGCCCACACAGGACAGACCGTACATTGCGTACAGGAGCCCTGCAAAACGCAAAAATCCCCCCGAAAGGATTCCTTTCGGGGGGACAGTCGTATGCTTGCCAGCAGACAGCCCAAGGGCGGCCTGCAACGAGGCTTAGTTGTTCAGGTCAACCAGGACGGGGTTTTCCTCAAGGTCTTCAAGGAATTTGTCCGGGCGTTCCTTCTGGTCGGGAACCACGATGTCGCCGTTGACGTATTCGCGGTAGCCCGTACCGGCAGGGATAAGACGGCCCACGATGACGTTTTCTTTGAGGCCGCGCAGGTAGTCCATCTTGCCCTTGAGCGAGGCCTCGGTGAGCACCTTGGTGGTTTCCTGGAAGGATGCCGCCGAGATGAACGAGGATGTCGTCAAAGAAGCCTGGGTGATACCAAGCACCAGCGGTTCCGCAGTGGCGGGAACGCGGCCCTCGGCTATGACCTTCTGGTTTTCGGCCTTGAATTCCGCCTTGTCCACCTGCTCGCCTACGAGGAAGCTGGTGCCGCCGCAATCGAGAACCGTAACCTTTTTGAGCATCTGGCGCACGATGACTTCAATATGCTTGTCGTCGATACCCACGCCCTGGAAGCGGTACACTTCCTGGATTTCGTCCACGAGGTAACGGGCCAGGAACTTCTCGCCCCTGGTGCGCAGGATGTCGTGCAGTTCGGGGTAACCTTCCGTCAGCGGATCGCCCGCCTCCACAAAGTCGCCGTCGGCAGCGGTGATGTGCTTGCCCTTGGGCACGAGGTATTCTTTGGCCTCGCCGATTTCAGGCGTAACCACAAGCTTGCGCTTGCCCTTTGATTCGCCGGCGTAGGTGACAGTGCCCGCGATTTCAGAAACCACGGCCATGTCCTTGGGCTTGCGCACTTCAAAGAGCTCGGCCACGCGCGGAAGACCACCCACGATATCCTTGGTCTTTGACGTTTCGCGGGGCTTGCGGGCGATGATGTCGCCTGCCTGAATGTCCGCGCCGTCCTTGATCATGATGATGGAGCCGACAGGCAGGGTATAGACCGCCGCCGTGCCGCCGTGGCTGCGTTTTTTGACGCTGCCATGCTCATCGCAGATGGAGATGGACGGACGGAAGTTGGTGGTGCGGTATTCCATAATGGTCAGGGATGCCTGACGGGTAATATCGTCCACCTTTTCCTGCACGGTCTTGCCGTCGACGATGTCCGTAAAACGGATGATGCCTTCTTCTTCGCAGACAAAGGGTTCGTTGAACGGATCCCATTCGGCCAGCACATAGCCCTTGGCCACTTCCTGCCCGTCATGGACAAGCAGACGCGCGCCGTTGGGCAGAATGTATTTTTCGCGTTCGCGGCCCTGTGCGTCCACAATGGTGAGCTGGCCGCTCTTGCCGAGCACCAGTTCCACGCCGTCGCGGTTGGTGACGGCGCGCACGCGGTTGAGGATGACCCGGCCCGCGTTCTGGGCTTCGAACTTGTTCTTTTCAATGGTGCTCGACGCTGTACCACCGATGTGGAAGGTACGCATGGTAAGCTGCGTGCCAGGTTCACCGATGGACTGGGCGGCGATGATGCCCACGGTTTCGCCCGTGTTGACCAGGTGCCCGCGGGCAAGGTCGCGCCCGTAGCACAGGGCGCAGATGCCGCGTTCGGCCTGGCAGGTAAGGGGCGAGCGCACGGTGACCGAAGAGATGCCCTTGTCGCTGATAAGCTGGGCCTCTTTTTCTTCGATAAGCGTGTTTTCGGGCAGCAGCACGGTGTTTGGATCATCGGGATCAAACACGGGGTACAGCAGCACGCGGCCAATCACGCGTTCGGACAGCGGGGTCTTGATGTCGCCGCCGTCCTTGAGGTGGGTCAGCTCGATGCCGTCCACAGTGCCGCAGTCGTGTTCGCAGACAATAACGTCCTGCACGACGTCGACGAGGCGGCGGGTAAGGTAACCGGAGTTTGCCGTTTTAAGGGCTGTATCGGCCAGACCCTTACGAGCGCCGTGGGTGGAGGTGAAGTACTGCAACACCGAGAGCCCTTCGCGGAACGAAGAGGTGATAGGCGTTTCAATGATTTCACCGGAAGGCTTGGCCATCAGGCCGCGCATGCCGGCCAGCTGACGCATCTGGTCCTGGTTACCACGAGCGCCCGAATTGGACATCATGAAGATCGGGTTGAAGCTCTGGTTTTTCTCCTGCTTGCCGGTTTTGGGGTCGGTAAGCACGTCGTACGATATATCCTTGATCATCTCGGCCGAGACGTCCTGCGTGGCCTTGGTCCACACGTCGACCACCTTGTTGTACTTTTCAGTACGGGTGATGATACCGTCGCGGTACTGATGTTCGATGTCGTCCACTTCCGCCTGCGAGGCAGCCAGAATGTGCTTTTTGCTTTCAGGAATGGTGAGGTCCTTCACGCCGATGGTCACGCCCGCCCTGGTGGCGAATTCGTAACCCATGTCCTTGAGGCGGTCGCACAGAATGACCGTGGCCTTGATGCCGCATTGGCGGTAGGCAGCGCCCACGAGACGGGCGATGTTCTTCTTGGTCAGCACGCAGTTGACATGATCAAAGCCGAGCTTTTCGGGCAGGATGTCGCTGACCAGCACGCGGCCGGGCGTGGTGTTGTATATGGCGCCGTCGGGCATGCGCACCTTGATGCGGGCGTGCAGCGATACCTGCCCGCCGTCGTAGGCCGCTTCCACTTCCCACGGGGCGCAAAAGCTCATGCCTTCGCCCTGTTCAAAGCTGCGCTCGACGGTCATGTAATACAGACCAAGCACGATGTCCTGCGAGGGCACAATGACAGGACCTCCGTTGGCGGGCGAGAGAATGTTGTTGGTGCTCATCATGAGCACGCGGCATTCGATCTGCGCTTCAACCGAAAGCGGAATGTGCACGGCCATCTGGTCGCCGTCGAAGTCGGCGTTGTAGGCCGAGCAGACGAGCGGGTGCAGACGGATGGCCTTGCCTTCGACCAGCAGTGGTTCAAAAGCCTGGATGCCCAGACGGTGCAGGGTAGGGGCGCGGTTGAGCAGGATGGGGTACTCGCGCACCACTTCCGACAGAATATCCCACACCACCAGCTCTTCACGTTCCACCATCTTTTTGGCGCTCTTGATAGTGGAGGCGTGGCCTCTTTTTTCAAGCTCGGCATAGATGAAGGGCTTGAAGAGCTCAAGCGCCATCTTTTTGGGCAAACCGCACTGGTGCAGCTTGAGGTAAGGACCAACGGTAATAACTGAACGGCCGGAGTAGTCGACGCGCTTGCCGAGCAGGTTCTGACGGAAGCGGCCCTGCTTGCCCTTGATCATGTCGGAGAGCGACTTGAGCGGGCGGCCGTTGGTACCGGCGATGGCGCGGCCGCGGCGACCGTTGTCGAACAGCGCGTCCACAGCTTCCTGCAGCATGCGCTTTTCGTTGCGGATGATGATTTCGGGCGCGCCCAGCTCCATCAGCCGTTTGAGACGGTTGTTGCGGTTGATCACACGACGGTAAAGGTCGTTGAGGTCAGAGGTGGCAAAGCGGCCGCCGTCAAGAGGCACAAGAGGACGCAGTTCCGGCGGGATGACGGGAATGACTTCCATGATCATCCATTCGGGCTTGTTGTCCGACTCCAAAAACGCTTCAACAATCTTGAGGCGCTTGGTGATCTTTTTCTTCTTGGTCTGGCTCTTGGTGGATTCGCCTTCTTCGCGCAGCTCGGTGCGCAGCTTTTCCAGATCCAGCTCTTCCAGCAGGCTGCGCACGGCTTCGGCGCCCATGCCCACGGTCAGCACCTCGTCAGTGCCGTAGTGGTCAAGAATCTGCAGGTACTGGTCTTCAGAGATGACCTGACGCTTCTGCAGGTTGGTCTGACCGGGATCGAGCACGATGTACGAGTCGAAGTAGAGCACCTTTTCCAGATCGGCCATGGTCATGTCGAGCAGGGTGCCGATCTTGGAGGGCAGGGTCTTCAAAAACCAGATATGCGCAACCGGCGCGGCCAGTTCGATATGGCCCATGCGCTCGCGGCGCACCTTGGAGGCAATAACTTCAACGCCGCACTTTTCGCAGACAATGCCGCGGTGCTTCATGCGCTTGTACTTGCCGCAGTTGCATTCATAGTCCTTCACGGGGCCGAAGATCTTGGCGCAGAAAAGGCCGTCGCGCTCCGGCTTGAAGGTGCGATAGTTGATGGTTTCCGGCTTTTTCACCTCACCGTACGACCATTCGCGAATGGCTTCGGGCGATGCGATGGAAATCTGGATGGCTTTCAGGTTGCGGATGTTCGTCACGTTGGTCGTCGACGCGCCGCGTGCGGTGAAAAGATCGTCCAGGCTCATAGTATACCTTGCTTTGTAAAAAGCTCGTTGAAATCGTTAGCCATGCTGTCGCCAGCTGCCGCGATGGTCGCGGCAGCTGGCGCAACGCGTGTCCGGGGCCGCCAGAAAGGGGGTTTTACGCCTCTTCCTCGCGTTCTTTCATAAAGCCCACGCGTTTGGGCTTTTTCTTGCCTTCTTCCTGGTGCAGGGTCACGTTGAGACCAAGGCTCATGAGTTCCTTCACCAACACGTTGAACGATTCGGGCAGACCTGCCTCAAGGAAGTTGTCGCCCTTGACGATCTTTTCGTACATCTTCACGCGTCCGGTCACGTCGTCCGACTTGACCGTAAGGAATTCCTGCAGCAGATAGGCCGCGCCGTAGGCTTCAAGAGCCCAGACTTCCATTTCGCCCAAACGCTGGCCGCCGAACTGGGCTTTACCGCCGAGGGGCTGCTGCGTCACCAGCGAGTAAGGGCCGGTGGAACGGGCGTGGATTTTTTCGTCAACCAAGTGGTGCAGCTTGAGCATGTACATGACGCCTGTGGTCACGCGGTTCTTGAAGGGAACACCCGTGCGGCCGTCGTACAGGGTGGTTTTGCCGTCGTTGGCAAGACCAGCCTTGTCCATCCAGCCCCAGATTTCCTCTTCGGTCGCGCCGTCGAACACGGGGGTCTTGGTGACAATGCCGTTGCGCAGCTTGAGCACGGAGGCCTTGAATTCCTCATCACTCATTGTGTCAACCAGCGAGCTGATTTCGGGCGAGTTGTAAACGCCCTTGAGCTCTTCGCGCACAACCTGCATGGCCGCGCCCGAGTCAACAAGCTCGGCCAGCTGACGGCCCAGTTCCTTGGCGCCCCACCCGAGGTGGGTCTCCATGATCTGGCCGATATTCATACGAGAGGGCACGCCCAGGGGGTTCAGCACGATGTCCACGGGACGACCGTCGGCAAAGAAGGGCATGTCTTCTTCCGGCAAGATGCAGGAAACAACGCCCTTGTTACCGTGGCGGCCAGCCATTTTATCGCCCACCGAAAGCTTACGCTTGATGGCAATGTGCACCTTGACCATCTTGATGACGCCAGGAGGCAGATCGTCGCCCTCGGTGACCTTGTCGCGCTTGGAGTCGTAGATGGCCTTAAGGTATTCAACCTGCTGGTCGTACGACTTGAGCGCCTCGGTCACGGCGTCGTTGACTTCCTTGCTCTTGAACAGGCCCGCAAGCTTCTTGACGGGGATCTGCTCAAGCACGTCTTCGGTCAGGGCTGCGCCCACATCGGCCAGCACCTCGCCCTTCTTTTTGCCCGGCACTGCGGCCGCGATCTGCTTGCCCAGAACGTGGGGGGCAAGCTGCACGCGGGTGCGGTCGGAAAGGGCGCGCAGATGATCAGATTCCTTCTGGTCCAGCACCGACGTGTCGTGGCTTTCGATGGCCAGGGTACGGTCATCCTTCTCGCCGGAGCGGCGGTTGAAGACCTTGACGTCGATGATGGTGCCTTCCACTCCCGGGGGAACCTTGAGGGAGGTGTTTTTCACATCCCTGGCCTTTTCGCCGAAGATGGCGCGGAGCAGCTTTTCTTCTGGCGTAAGCTGGGTTTCGCCCTTGGGGGTGATTTTGCCCACAAGGATGTCGTCGGGCTTGACGGCCGCGCCGATGCGGATGATGCCGCTCTCGTCGAGGTTGCGCAGCATGTCTTCGCTGACGTTGGGAATATCGCGGGTTATTTCCTCCGGTCCCAGCTTGGTGTCGCGAGCCACTACCTCGAATTCTTCAATATGAATGGAGGTAAAGGTGTCGTCGCGCACGGTGCGCTCGGAAATGAGGATGGAGTCTTCGTAGTTGTAGCCGCACCAGGGCATGAACGCGACCACCAGGTTTTTGCCAAGGGCAAGTTCGCCCTCGTCAATGCCGGGGCCGTCGGCCAGAATCTGACCTTTTTTAACGGGCATGCCGGGGTAGCAGGTGGGCTTTTGCCCAAAGCACGAGTTCTGGTTCGACTTGTGGAACTTGAGCAGGTCATAGGCGCGCACGCCGCCCTGCTTGGGAAACACGTCGCCCTCGTACGAAACGATGAGGCGGTCGGCGTCCACATATTCCACCTTGCCGGGCGCGGGAGCCACTATGCACGCGCCGGAGTCGCGGGCCACGTCCACTTCCATGCCCGTGCCCACGAGGGGCTTTTCGGAGCGCAAAAGCGGCACGGCCTGACGCTGCATGTTTGAACCCATGAGCGCGCGGTTGGCGTCGTCGTGTTCCAGGAAGGGAATGAGCGCGGCGGAGATGGAGACCATCTGGCTGGGCGAGACGTCCATCAGGGTCACTTCTTCGCGCGGGTTCATTTCCACTTCGCCCTTGACGCGCACGGTCACGTATTCGTCAAGCAGGTTGCCGTCGGCGTCCACGCGGGCGTTGGCCTGCGCCACCACCTGACCGCCTTCGCGCGAGGCGTCGAGATGCACCACGTCATTGGTAACGCGGCTATCGCGCACAACGCGGTAGGGCGTTTCAATAAAGCCGTAGTCGTTGACCTTGGCAAAGGTGGTCAGCGAAACGATAAGACCGATGTTCGGGCCTTCAGGCGTTTCGATGGGGCAGATGCGGCCATAGTGCGAGGTGTGCACGTCGCGCACTTCAAAGCCCGCGCGTTCGCGGGTCAGACCGCCGGGACCCAGGGCCGAAAGACGACGCTTGTGCGTCACTTCCGAGAGCGAGTTGGTCTGGTCCATGAACTGCGAGAGCTGCGAAGTGCCAAAGAATTCCTTGAGCACAGCCGCCACCGGCTTGGGATTGATCAGGTCGTGGGGCATGAGCGTGGAAATTTCCTGCAGGCTCATGCGCTCCTTGATGGCGCGCTCCATGCGCACAAGGCCGATGCGGTACTGGTTTTCAACCAGTTCGCCGACCAGGCGCACGCGGCGGTTGCCCAGGTGGTCGATGTCGTCGGCCGGGCCGTGGCTGTCCTTCAACTGCACCAGCACCTTGATGGCGGTGAGGATGTCGTTGTCGGTCAGGGTGCGCAGGTCGTCGGCCTCGTTCAGGCTGAGGCGCTGGTTGAGCTTGTAGCGGCCCACCGGCGAGAGGTCGTAGTAGTCGGCGTTGCGGAACAGGTTGTCAAAGAAGCTGGCCGCAATCTCGGGGGTAGGCGGAGACGACGGACGCAGACGACGGTAGATTTCTTCCTGCGCCTTCTGCTGGTCGGGGATGCGGTCCTGCACCAGGGTGTCGCGGATGGACGACGAGGTGTCGGTGCCCTTGGTGTGCAGCACGGCGATACGCACGATGCCCGCCTCGCGGATGCGGTCGAGCAGCCCGGCGGTGATTTCGTCGGCGGCTTCGGCCAGCACTTCGCCGGTCTTGGGATCGGCCACGTCTTCAGCCAAAAACATGGCGTCCAGCGTGTCGGGGCGAACTTCGATGGCTTCAATGCCCGACTCGCAGATCATGCGCCAGCTGCGCTTGGTGATTGGCTTGCCAGCCTTGACGAGGACATTGCCCTGGGGGTCGCAGATATCGGCGTAGGCGTTGTCCTTGCGGTACAGATCCTTGCGGATCTCCCAGAACAGGCTGCTGGCCGACTCGATGCGGTAGTGCTCCTGCGAGTAGAAGTACTCGAGGATCTGCTCCTTGCTCATGCCCATGGCCTTGAACAGGATGGTTGCGGGCATTTTGCGGCGACGGTCGATGCGGACGTACAGAAT
Organism: Desulfovibrio desulfuricans; assembly: GCF_004801255.1. NCBI lineage: Bacteria > Pseudomonadati > Thermodesulfobacteriota > Desulfovibrionia > Desulfovibrionales > Desulfovibrionaceae > Desulfovibrio > Desulfovibrio desulfuricans. Next base: position 1,123,249 of record NZ_CP036295.1, read on the forward strand.
GTCCTTGTGGTCGAAGTCAAAGTCGAGCCACGAGCCGCGCATGGGAATGATGCGGCAGGAGTAAAGCACCTTGCGGCTGGTGTGGGTCTTGCCGCCGTCGTGCTCAAAAATGATGCCCGGCGAGCGCTGCAACTGGTTAACGATGACGCGCTCGGTGCCGTTGATGATAAACGTGCCCTTTTCCGTCATCAGGGGCAGGGTGCCAAAATAGATATCCTGCTCTTTGATGTCGCGGATGGTGCGGTTGCCCGAAGCTTCATCGGTGTCATAGACCACCAGGCGCACCTTGATGCGCATGGGAGCCTCGTAGGTCAGCCCCTTTGAAATGCACTCGGCCTGGTCGTATTTGGGTTCGCCGATTTCGTAGCTGACGAACTCAAGACTGGCGGTCTTATTGAAATCCTCAATGGGGAAGACGGTGTGGAACACACCTTCCAGCCCTTCCTCTGGGCTGCGGTCGGCATCTGAAACGCCTTCCTGAAGGAATTTCTGGTAAGAATCTATCTGCAGATTCAGCAGATGTGGGATAGGGAGGGAAACCTTGATTTTGCCGAACTGTTTGGTGAGCTGGCCCATGGGTACCTCAAGATAGGTAGCGGTTGCGCCCCGGCTGCGCGACAAATCAGCATGCCTAAGCCGGCGGGCAAAAAACTTGCTGTCACTGCACCCTGAAAGCGTAAGCTGGTGGAGAGGCTGAAAAAAACCTACTGCTGGCAAGGCGTAAAAAACCCATCCCTGTCTGGGTAAACAGGGCTGGGGATAGGGCTTTACCTTAAGTGTGTATGCTTGGTCAGTAAGTTATTGAAAAACAGAAAGGAGCCTCCCGCACCAATCGTTGAAAGAGGATGCATACTAGGAATCCGTGACGTTGGCAAGCAAAAAAGCGGGAGGAAAAAATAAAAACTTCTCTGTCGGCCAATTTACCTCAGCGAGAAGTTCATGACAAGACAAAAAAAAGGCTTGCAGGGCGGTTTTTACCGGTTGTGCGTCCAATCTGTGTCGTAGCGGCGCAAAAAACAGGCCTGCCGTCATCCCCTGCCGTCTCCGTCGGGCCCTGTTGTCAGGGGCGTTGCCTGTACTGTTGCGGCCTCATGGCTTACCCGCAGCTGGCACGGTCAGCCGATCTCAAACAGGGCCTGTCCGGCTTCGGCCCGGTTGCTCCAGGCGGTGATGTGCCCGTCGTTGGAAACCTTGATGCCGATGCCGTGTTCGGCAAGCGTCAGGGCCGCAGCCTTGCGCCCGCCGCTGGTGCTGCCCCCGGGAACCTTGAGGATGGCCCCGACGGCAAAGACGCTGCCGTCGTCAAAGATCAGCGTGGCTCCGTCGATGGAGAGCAGCTCGGCCCGCAGCTTGCGGGGAATTTGCGCAAAGTTCGTGCTGGGCAGGGCAGTGCGCAGCAGTGCTGTCTTGCTGCCGCCCGCGTTGGCCAGCATGTCCTTTTCGTTAACGATTTCTGCAAGGTGGCGCTGCAGGTGCTCTTGCGAGATGCGCACAAGCTCCGCCTGATCCATATTTTGCGCGATGCGCTGGTTGCGGCGTTCGTTGATCATCCAGGGCGTGACGGCGTTTTTTTTGAAAAAGCCGATGCAGGCTCCCTTGCGGCGGAAGGATACGTCGAGCAGGCTGAGGTACAGCGCCTCAATAGTGCCCCGGCTGCCGCCGTGCCCCTGATAGCCAAGCTCGGCAAGGTAGGCCTGGTGCGAAAAGTGCAGCCATTTGCCGCGCCGTTTGGCAAAAAAAAGCTGCCGGTTCTTGAAGATGAGTATGTCGCCGTTTTTGCTGAGGCAAAAAGCGCAGCGCTGCTGAGAGGTCCAGTAGGCCACCGGCAAAAAGGGCAGAGGCGCGTACACGTGGGCCGCCTCTTTCTCATCGGGCATGAGGGCCTCGCAGTAGGCTGTTATGCCGCCCTCGGCATTGCACACAAGCAGAGTGTCGCAGCCTGAGGTGAGAACCTTGGCGTAGTCCTCCTTGCAGACATCAAAAAAACTGACCTGCGCCGGGCGAGGGTCCGCCTCGTCAATGGCCACGGAAAAGGAAATCTTTTCACCCTCGTAGGTTTCGCTCGACCAGAAGGACAACAGGTTGAGTATGCCCAGCACTGTGACATGGCGCTTGGGTGAGAGTATCTTGGCAATGCCGATGAGCTGGGCCTGCCGTATGCACACTGCGGCGTAATCGTCTATGCGGGGGGTGCTGAAGATTTTTTTCCACTCGGCAAGGATGTTGCGGGCGATGTGCTGCTCGGTCTCCGTAAATGGAATGGCCCGGAATATATAAACGTCGTCCTCCGCGTGCCCGGTAAGGGCCACGCGCATCATGAAGCACCTGCCGTTCATCTCGGCGATGTCGTCAAAGTTTTCTCTCGTGTACTCATCATCAAGAATTTCCGTGGCAGGCCCAAAGAGCGGGGCGAGAAATTCTGTGACGGCCTGGATGACGGCCTTTTGGGTGCTCATGGCAAATGCTCCGTGCGGCGGCGACGGCATGCGTCGCAGATGTGTGGCCCGTTTGTCGTCCCCTTGCGCGCTGGCGGTTCAGGGGCGGCGTTGCGGGACGGCCTTTGGCTGCCTGTGGGATGCCGGTTACGCTTCTTCCTGTCGCCACAGGGTGAGAATGTTTTTTCCATCCGCAGTGCGCGAGTAGTCCATCCTGGTCATTATTCTGCGTACCATGGCAATGCCGAGCCCGCCCTCGTCGCGCTGCCCGGCGGGCAGGGTAGTATCCGGCCCCGGCTGCTGCAGCGGATTGAAGGGACGGCCGCTGTCCTGAAACTGCACAACAAGCTGAAACGGCCCGCTCCGCGCCCGGCAGCGCAGCAGTACCGTGCCCTGATCCGGCGCGTAGGCGTAGTGGGCTATGTTGGTGAACACTTCTTCTGCGGCCACCAGCAGCAAGGGTAGGGTTTTGGCGGGGCACTGGGCGGCCTTGAGCTTGGTTTCCAAAAAAGCCAGCACCGATTCAAGGTGGGCGTCGTCGGCTGTTACCAGCAGCTCATCCCAGGCCATGCCAGCAAATTCAAGCGCCAGAATGGTAATGTCGTCTGACTGCTCCACGCCGGAGGCAAAGTCTTCCACCTTTTGCAGCAGGGTCTGCACGGTTTTTTCGGCGCTCATGCCCTCAGTGCCGCTCACGGCGTTTTCTATGCCGCTGAGTCCCAGGCGGCCTCCCTGGCTGTTTTCCGCCTCGCTGACGCCGTCCGTGTAGAGCAGCAGGCGGTCGCCCGGCGACAGTTGAAACGTCTGCTCGCGGTAACTGGAGTTGCCCATGGCCCCAAGAGGCAGGCCGTGGCCCGCCTCAATCCACGAGTAGCGCGCCTCCTGCTGTCTGAAAAGCAGCGGATGCTCGTGCCCGGCATTGGCGCAGACCAGCCTGCCGGTGGTGAGATCCAGAACCCCCAGAAAGGCGGTGAGAAAAATATCCTGGTCATTCTGGGCAGAGATGCGCCTGTTTGCCTGCAAAAAAATTTCCGCCGGTGAAAGCCCCGACTCGGCAAGGCTCTTGATGAGGGTTTTGGCCGTCATCATAAACAGGGCCGCGCCGATGCCCTTGTCAGCCACGTCGGCCACCACGATCACAAGCTGGTTTTTATCCCTGAGATAAAAATCGTAAAAATCGCCGCCCACCACCTTGGCGGCCCGCATGACGGCAAAGATGTCAAAGTCCTCCCTCTCCGGATAGGCGGGAAACACGCTCGGCAGCGACGAGCACTGGATGGCGCGGGCAAATTCCAGCTCGGCGTCTATTCTGCCCGCTGCGGCGTCGATGGCCTGCTTGAGGCTTTGCACCGTTTTGTTGATGCCGTCCGAGAGCAGGCCAAATTCTGGCGTGGTGCGCTCGTTGAGCACCACATCAAGGTTGCCCGAGGTGATTTTTTGCAGGTCGGCGTTGACGCGGTACACGTCGTTGATGACCAGCCGCTTGACCAGATGTGAGACCATCCAGAAAATGAGGGCAAACAGCACGATATTGCAGGCCGCAATATACATGAGCATGCTGTCGCGTGAAAAAAACACCTCGCTGCGGGGTAGCAGGGCAAACAGCGTGTAACCGTCAGCTTCCATACTCTGGCAAAGGTACTGTTTGCCAAGAATGGTAACCATGCCGGACTGTTGCGCCTGTATCAGTCCAAGCGACCTCACGCTGGCCCCCACAGGCACGGCGGTTTCGCTGCCGCTGCTGATGACGGCCCCATAGATGGCAATGGCCATAAACCCCTGTGAGCCGATATGGTAGCGGGGGGCTATTTCATCCACAGCGGCGACGCGCAGGGCCTCAAGCAGGCGGCGGGGTGAATAGCCGATCTGCACGATGCCCGTGCAGTCGCGCCGCGCCACGCCCGCATACTGAAAGGGCTCGTTGTCCGCGCCCCGGGGGATGATATCCTGCACCAGGGTAAATTCCAGATCGCGCAGAGCGGGCAAAAACGCGGCGGACTGCGGCGAGGTGGCCATGTCGTAGCCCACGAACGAAGATGTGGAAGCTACGACGACGCCCTGCTCGTCCGTGACGTTCAGTTCTTCCACATCAAGCAGTTTGCGCAAAAAAAACATCAGGGTGGTGACATTGAGAATGCCGGGGTTCTGCGTGATTATGGCTGCAAAGGCCCGTGCCTTGGCCAGAGCGCCCGCGTCGGATATCTCCCGGATATGGGTGGCGTTGGTGACGACCATGCGCAGATACTTGGCCCCGTCGTCGAGATTGCTTGAAAGCATGTAGCGGGCGTTTTCTTCGGCCTGTCGGGTCTGCAAAAAATAGGACGCCGCCAGTGTGATGCAAAAAGCGGGAAAGATGCAGATAAAGAGCCACTTATGAAACATTTTGTGCATGGCGGCCCGCCTTTGCGGGCTTGCCCGCTCTGCGCAATAAGGCTCTGCACCGCGGCGGAGCTTTGTGGGGTGGGGTTATTCGATGGTAAACAGATCCACAAAGCCCGTGATGCTGAACACTTCTCTCACGGTTTCATTGGCATTGACGATGCGCATGCCCTGGCGCTCGACCATCCGTTTGTGCAGGCGCAGCAGTATGCGCAGACCGGCGCTCGAAATGTAGTCCACCTGGCTGAAATCAAGCACCAGCGAGTCCGCCGTGGCGCAGTCCTCCTGCAGCTCCCTGTCCAGCGCAGGGGCTGTGACCGTATCTATCTTGCCCGCTATGCTGACATGCAAAACGCCGTCAGCTGTTTTTTTGCAAACCTGCATGTGGGGCCTCTCTGTGGAGTTGATGAATGGGCGCTACTATCTCTTACATATTTTACGATTACAGCGCCCCGCCCGCAAGGGGAAAATCCCCGGACGCGGCCCGGCCCATCTGCCCGCACCTACAGCGCCCCGCCCGCAAGGGGAAAATGCCGGTTGGCCGGCCCTGTGCGCAAGGCTTGGTGCTGGGCAACGCGCCTCTATTCTACCAGAATGGCATATTTTAGCGCATAGTAGTCGCCGTTATCCTGCATAATATAGCTCATCATGTCGTAGGCGTAGGCATCGCTTTTTATGGTCAAGCCCGCAGCGCGGATTTTTTGCACCATGCTGGCAAGGGTCTGCCTGTGCGAGTCATCCGTGCCAATGTGGGCTAGAACTGCGTATTTTCCTTCATGTTTTGTGTGCACGCGTTCTGGCAATGTGGAATTACGCATCCGGGTGAAATAGTAGCGGTCGACGTAGTCTCCCTGCTGTATGTCATCCATGCAGTAAACAATGCCAAAGGGGTATCGCGGCTTCACCTCCATTTGGGCATTGGTCCTGTTAAATTCCGCAAAGCGTTGCACCAGTTCCCATTGCGTCTCTGAAGGGCTGGCGCCCGATGGTGTCATTTCCAGCTGCTCGGCCTTGTGTTGCTGGATGGAAAGGGTGTCGTACTCGATACTGAGGGCTTCGCGCAGGCAGGTGGTCATGTCTTTCAGCATCAGCTTGCGCTGCGCAACCCTGTGCAGTTCCTCGTCTGCTGCAAGCTGTTTTTCCTGAAGAAACGACAAAAAATTTTCGCCGTTCATGTTGTGCAGGTGCGCCTTGATTTCCTTCAGCGAGCTGCCAACATCCTTAAGCATGGTAAGCATATCAAATTCAAAAAACTGTTCGATTCCGTAGCGGCGGTACCTGTTTTCTGAAACATATTTTGGTTTCAGCAGCCCTTCCTTTTCATAAAACAGCAGGGTGCTTTTTTGTGTGCGGCACAGGCTGGCAAATTCACCTGTGGTGAGCAGGTTTTTTTTCATTACAATTTTTCCTTGACTATAAAGTAACTTTATACTTTACGCTGGCAAATTACAGACAAATGCGCAAGCCGAATTTTGTTTGCCAATATATGAATTGAGGTGTTTGTAATGCGTTGCCTTACCAAAATTTCCCGCCTGCTGCGGCTTATGGTCATATGTTGCCTGCCCCTGGCGGTGTTCGGCTGCAGTGATGCAGAAAAGCCAGAGAACACCCTTGTGGAGGTCCTGTATCTTGTGCTGGGCGAAGAAAAGGTGACGCTGAGCAGCACGCTGCCGGGCAGGGTTACAGCCCTGGTGACGGCAGAAGTGCGGCCCCAGGTAGACGGCATTGTTCTTGAGCGTCTTTTTGAAGAAGGCACAGATGTAAAAGAGGGGCAGGTTTTATACCGGTTAGACCCGGCCAGCTATCAGGCGGCGTATGCCACGGCTAGTGCATCGCTTGCAGAGGCAAAAGCCGCAGTAACGTCCATAGCGCTGCTGGAAAAACGCCAGAAGCTGCTGATCAAACAGTATGCCGTAAGCCAGCAGGAGCTGGACAATTCCATATCGCTGCACGGGCAGGCCCGCGCCCGCGTTGCCAGAGCCGAGGCCGAGCTGCAATCTGCCGCCATCAACCTTGCGCATACCGAAATAAAGGCCCCGGTTTCTGGGCGTATAGGAGCCTCTGCCTTTACGGTGGGTGCTCTTGTTACGGCAAACCAGCCATCGGCACTGGCCGTGATACAGCAGATTGACCGTGTGTTTGTGGACATAACCCAGCCCAGCGCCGACAGCGTTCGCCTGCGCCGGGCCATAGCCCAGGGGCGGGTGTCTGCCAACGGCAATAGCACCAAGGTGCGCCTGATCCTTGAAGACGGCTCGCCCTACACGCCTGTTGCGGCGGCGCAACAGGCTGGTGAACCGGCATGGATACGGGGAGACCTGCTGTTTTCTGAAATATCTGTGGGGCAAAGCACGGGAAGCCTCATGCTGCGGGCTGTGATTAGCAATCCGGATGGGCTGCTTCTTCCCGGCATGTATGTAAAGGCCGTTATTGAAGAAGGCTCGATAGACAGGGCCGTGCTGATTCCGCAGGGGGCAGCCTTTGCGAACAGTGCCGGGGGACACGCTGTTTATACTTTGCACAAAGAGGGCGCAAAGGAGGGTCTTTATGGTGTGGCGCGGCGCGATGTGCGCCTTGAGCGCACCATTGGCAACCGCTGGCTTGTGGGTGCTGGACTGAGTGCAGGCGACATGCTGGTGGTTGAGGGTTTCCAGAAAGCCGTGCCGGGTGAAACCGTTATTGGCGTACCAGCCCCGGCAGCAAACGCAAACGTCACCCCCGCCCCGGCAGCAGCCAAAGGGGTGCGGTAACGTATGGCGGATTTTTTTATCAATCGCCCCATTTTTGCATGGGTTATTGCCATCATTATCATGCTGGCCGGGGGGCTTGCCATCGTTCGGCTTCCTGTTGCCCATTACCCGGATATCGCCCTGCCGCAGATATCCATTTCGGCGCAGTATCCGGGAGCGTCCGCATCCATAATTGACCGCAGCGTAACGCAAATTATTGAGCAGCAGATAAAAGGACTGGACAATCTGCTGCACATGAAATCCTCCAGCAGTTCTTCTGGCGGTACGGAAATCATCCTTACCTTTGCTGCGGGCACAGATGCAAATACGGCGCAGGTGCAGGTGCAAAACAAGTTGCAGCAGGCCCTTTCGCTGTTGCCCGATGCCGTGCAGCGGCAAGGGGTTCAGGCTTTAAAGGCTGTGGACAACTCGTTTATGACCGTCGCCTTTTATGACGCCAGAGACACCATGCGGCCCAACAACATCAGCGATTATGTGGCCAGCTCTCTGGTTGATCCGCTAAGCCGCATTGCCGGTGTTGGGTCCATTACCCTGTACGGTTTTCAGAATGCCATGCGCATTTGGTGCGACCCGGACAAAATGCGGCAATACAAGCTAAACCCGCAGGATGTCATTGCTGCCGTTCGTTCACAGAATGCCCAGGTGGCCGGTGGTCAGGTGGGGGCGGCCCCCGCCATGCCCGGTCAGGAAATCAATATCGCCATCAACGCATCATCAAGTCTGGAAACTGTGGAGGAATTTGAGCAGATACAGTTGAAAGTTGAAGAAAACGGTTCTGTATTGCTGCTCAAGGACGTTGCCCGCATAGAATTGAATGAAGAAAGTTCCATGGGCAGTACATTTTTTAACGGTCATGCGGGTACTGGTTTGGCTTTTAAACTTGCATCCGGTGCAAATGTTCTGGAAACAGCCAGGGGCATCAAGGCAGAATTGCAGTCGCTGGCCGGTTTTTTTCCGCCTGGGCTCAAATATGCATATGCCGACGACCGCGCCCCCATTGTTGAAAAATCCATACGGTCGGTAGTGCGCACGCTGTTTGAGGCCATTGCGCTTGTTGTGGCGGTGATGTTCGTTTTTATGCAAAGTTATCGCGCCACGCTTATTCCGGCCATTGCAGTGCCTGTCGTGCTGCTTGGAGTTTTTGCCGTGTTTGCGGCAATGGGGTTTTCCATCAATACCCTCACCATGTTTGGCATGGTTCTGGCCATCGGCCTTTTGGTGGATGACGCCATTGTTGTGGTGGAAAATGTAGAACGCCTTATGCGCGACGAGGGGCTTGCCCCAAAAGAGGCCGCCCTCAAATCCATGCGGCAGATAACCGGGGCACTGGTGGGCGTTGCCGTGGTTATTTCTGCGGTATTTGTTCCCATGGCCTTTATGCCCGGTTCTACCGGGGCCATATTCAGGCAGTTTTCCGTCACCATTGTGGCATCCATGATATTATCTGTGGTGGTAGCCATTGTGCTTACGCCAGCCCTGTGCGCCACAATGCTGCAGGCGCATGTTCACGAAACGGGTCAGGGGCTGTTTGGGCATTTCAACCGAGGGGTTGCGGCATTTACACAACGGTATGTGCATGGGGTGGGCGTGATGCTGCGCAAACCCCTGCCATGGAGCGTGGTATTTGCGGCAATAACCGCCGCAGGCCTTGTTTTGTTTCTGCTTTTGCCCTCAGCATTTTTGCCTGACGAAGACCAGGGCTTTTTGTCTGTTGATGTGCTGCTGCCGCCGGGCGCGTCGCTAGAGCGCACAGAAAAAATCGTCAGAGAGATTGATGCCTACTTTCGCAATGAAGAAAAGGATTCCATAGAAAGCGTTATGTGCGTTGTTGGCTGGGGGTTCAGCGGCTCTGGCCAGAATTCGGCCATGGTGCTTCCCCTGCTTAAAGACTGGAGCAAGCGGGGGGCAGGGCAAAGCGCGTTTGATATTATGGAACGCACCACGGCACGGTTTTCATCCATATCAGGGGCAGAAATATTTGTAATGGCCCCCCCGGCCGTCATGGAACTTGGCAGTTCGTCTGGCTTTGAGATGGAACTGATGGACCGTGGCGGCAGGGGGCATGCTGAGCTGCTCAATGCCAAGAATACGCTGCTGGAAAATGCGACCAAATCGCCCGCCGTTGCCTATGCGCGCTATAGCGGCATGGCTGATACCGAACAGTACGATCTGGTTATCGACAATGGCAAAGCCGGATCATACGGCCTGACCAGAGGCGAAATAAACAGCGCCCTCAGTGCCTACTGGGGGGGCGAATATATCAACGACTTTTCGGATAAGGGCAGAACAAAAAAGGTCTATTTTCAGGCAGAGCCGGCAGTGCGCGCTGGTATAGACGGCCTTGGCCGGTTCTATCTGCGAAACGCCAAAAACGAAATGGTGCCCTTTAGCAGTTTTATCGGTGTGAAGTCTGTTTTGGCCCCGCCAAGTCTCACCCGTTATCAGGGGATACCCTCTGTAAGAATCGAAGGCGCGGCCGCGCCGGGGCAAAGCAACGGAAGCGCCATGGCGGCAATGGAAAAAAGTGCGGCAAATTTGCCCCAGGGCTTTGATTATGCCTGGACCGGTCTTTCCTATCAGCAGGTGGTTGCCTCAAGTCAGGCCCCCTTGCTCTACGCTATTTCGATTGTTGCGGTCTTTCTTTGTCTGGCGGCCCTGTATGAAAGCTGGACCATACCGCTGGCGGTGTTGCTGGCTGTGCCCGCAGGCGTTGTGGGCGCGCTGGGCGCTGTGTATCTGCGGGGCATGAACAACGATATATATCTGCAGGTTGCGTTGCTGACCATCATTGGCCTGTCGGCAAAAAATTCTATCTTGATTGTCGGGTTCGCCAGAGCATTGCACAAGGGCGGCAAGGATCTGGTCGCAGCCACGCTGGAAGCCTCGCGGATTCGCCTGCGACCAATCATAATGACATCTCTATGTTTTATTCTTGGCGTGCTGCCGCTGGCGTTCAGCAGTGGGGCAGGAGCAGGTGCGCAAAACGCACTGGGTACAGCCGTGCTGGTGGGTATGATTACCGCAACCGGCTTGGGCATTTACTATACGCCGCTGTTTTTCATTATGGTTACGCGTCTGTTCAGCCGGGGCGCAAAACAGACACCTGCTGCAGAGCCCGTGGCTTCTTTAGAAAAGCAGTGAGCATGGCCTGAACAGTTGCGACTTTTTGAAAAAAAAGGAGATTGCCGTGGCTAGGTTTGATACAGCTAGGCTTGTCTTGCGGCCCTTTGAATCCAAGGATGCGACTGGGCTGCTTGAAATTTTGTCCCATCCACGAGCCACATGCTTTGCTGATGACCGACTGGATACCATTGAAGAGGCTGCTGCCGATGTAGAACGGCGGAGTGCAAATATGCTGGAATTTGCCGTTTGCCTCAAGGAACAGGACGCTATTATCGGTGTGATGTTTGCGGCCAAGGAAGAGCCGGATAATTACAGCGTTGGCTGGCAGCTGAATGCCAGATATGAAGGAATGGGCTACGCATATGAGGCCGCAACGGCGTTTTTTGATGTCCTTTTTGCCCAGAGGGGGGCAAGGCGCGTGTATGCCTATGTGGACAATAACAATATTCGTTCGCAAAAATTGTGCGAGCGGCTATGCATGCGCAAGGAAGGACTTTTTATGGAGTACATTTCATTTGTCAACAATGCAGACGGCACTCCAAGATACGAAAATACATGCATTTATGCCGTGCTTAAAAAGGAATGGGATGCAGCCTGATTGCGTGGCTTGATGTCAGATTGCAGCACGCGCTCCACCTGGGTGACAAAATGGCCGGGGTGCGTACTGTCTTAAATGCAGTCTACATCCGCATACGCTCCCTGCCAGACAACACTTCTATAGATGTTGGGCACGGTGTCGCCCTCGGTGCTTACGAGCAGTACCTGAGCCTCGGCATCGAGGCCCAGGGCCTCGCGTTGCGCGGCTGCCGCCGGGTTGCACATGAGCCAGTGCAGCGCGCCCGCGCCTGCCGCGCCCGACTCGCCCGAAACAATGGGCTGGTCGCCCGCGACCGGGGCTGCCAGCATGCGCATGCCGTTGGCGGCCAGGTAATCGGGGCAGGTCATAAAGGCCGTGCTGTAATCTTTAAGTATATTCCATGCCAGGGTGCTTGGCTCGCCGCAGGCAAGGCCGGCCATGAGGGTTTGCAGGCTGCCGCCCACGGCGTGGGCCTTGCCGTCGCCAGCAAGGGCGGAGCGGTAAAAGCAGTCGGCGGCGTGCGGCTCTACTATAATGATGCGCGGAGCCTCCGCCCCCAGCGCGGCCACCAAAAAGGCCGCCACCGCCGCTGCAAACGAGCCCACGCCCGCCTGCAAAAAACAGTGGGTGGCCCGTATGCCGGCTGCCTGCATCTGTTCGAGTATTTCGGCGGCAAGGGTCAGGTATCCCTGCATGATCCAGCCGGGGATCTGCTCATAGCCGTCCCAGGCGGTGTCCTGCACCATCACATAGCCTTTTTCGCGGGCGAGGTCCCAGCTCATGCGCACAGTGTCGTCATAATTGAGATCGGTGACGGTGCACTGGGCGTCCAGCGCCAGAATGTTGTTCTGGCGGGTCTTGTCCGAGCCTTTGGGCATATAGATGATGCAGGGGTAGCCCAGCTCGCGGGCTGTCCAGGCCAGCCCCCTGCCGTGGTTGCCGTCCGTGGTGCTGATAAACGTGACTTTGCCCGCCTGCGCTCTGGCTGCGGAGTTTTCAAGCAGGCCCTTTACCAGCCCGGCTTCGGGCAGGTGCATGCGCTCGGCCAGACAGCGGGCCACAGCGTACGAACCGCCCAAAACCTTAAAGGCGTTGAGGCCAAATCGTTTGGACTCATCCTTGACGCACACGTGCTTAATACCCAGCCTTGCAGCCAGCCCGGGCAGGCTTGTCAGCGGCGTGGGCTGATACTGGCTGAACGAGGCATGGAACGCGCGGACGCGCTGCGCCGCCAGAGGGGAAAAATCGGTCACGTCGGAAGCACCGGCATGCTTGGGGGCCTTGCGAAAGGGGTTGAGCAGCAGCGAGGCGGACATGGGCGTATCCTTGCTAGAAGGGGACGGGAGGCTTGCGTGGCCTGCCGGGCGGACTGCATCAGGGTAAAACCCGGCGGCATACGTGGCTCAGAGGTGGGAGCATTGCGTAAGGCTGCATTGTAAGGGGACGCCGCCCCAGAGGGCAAGGGCAAAAACATTGAGATTGCAGGGCAATGTCGACGCCGGGTTTTGGGGCTGGGCCGACAGGCCGAAGTTAGGCGGGTTGGCGCCCGGAGGGCCTGCAGCCTGTAGCGCGGGCGCGAAAAAAGGGTTACATCTTTCGACGTAACCCTTTTTTCTCAATTGGCGTCCCCAAGGGGATTTGAACCCCTGTCGACGGCGTGAAAGGCCGTTGTCCTGGGCCGGCTAGACGATGGGGACGCGAGTTTGGTTGGCTGGGCTGCAAGGACTCGAACCTTGATTAACGGAGTCAGAATCCGTCGTCCTGCCAATTGAACGACAGCCCAACGCGAGAAACGTGTATATGTGAAACAGCGGGGTAGTGTCAATAAAAAATCCGAGAAAAATGTTTTTATTGCACTTTTTTCAACAAGGCGACAAAAAGCGTGGTATGCTTATAAGAGCAGGTGTGCAAACCAATATGTCAGCATGTGAAGCAATGCGCAGGTCTGCTGACTGAGATTCAGGGAAAAAACTCGATTTCTGGCTTTTATCGCCGCAGAAACAGCTTCAAAAGCCCATTACTGGCTGTTATTGTTTGGACTTGAGCTTGACAATATCTTGCATACAGGTATGTTTTTTACAGGCATCAACGACCAAGTGGTCATAAATTGGTGCTGCAAGTATCGGTTTCCAGCTGTTTCCGCGGCAAGACGCGTTGTATGGACTGCCCTGTTCTTTATGGTACAAGGCAGGCTTTGATGCGTAGGTGCGGCTGGAGTTTGTTTTTTTAGCTAAACCTGTACGGAGGAGTTTGGGTATGGCATCAACAAAAGCCTTTAATGAAGACAAGGTAGCACTGCTTATCGGCTGCTTTATCTTCTTGATGGCCCTGGGCAAATTTGCAGGTCTGGACCTGCTGGGCTGGGGCCTCAAGATGGGCATGTGGGTCAAAAGCCCGCTTGACTGCTGGGCTTCGGCATCCAAGGGGTTTATGCCCGGCGTGGGGGCGCTGCTCGCCAGCTATGCGTTTATCGCGGCGGTGATGTCTGTGGGCATCAAGCTCATGAAGGGCGATATTGGTAAATTCCTTTACGGGTTTACCTGCATTTTCTTTATTGCCATCGCCTGCTACACTCTTGGCGCAAATGCCTTCATTGCCGCCAACCCCACCGAAATCACCAAATTGGGCATAACCTGGTCGCTGGGTTTGAGCACCGAGGCCGGACTTATTGTGGCCCTGGTGGTCGGTATTCTGCTGGGCAACCTTACGCCCGGCTTTGCTGAATCCCTGCGCGAGGCCTGCCGCCCCGAACTTTTCGTCAAAATCGCCATCGTTATTCTTGGTGCGGAACTTGGCGTCAAGGCCGCAGACGCTGCCGGTTTTGCCGGTCACGTTATTTTCCGAGGCCTGTGCGCCATTGTTGAAGCCTACCTGCTGTACTGGTCCGTTGTTTACTACGTGGCCCGTAAGTATTTCAAGTTCAACAAGGAATGGGCTGCTCCTCTTGCTTCGGGCATTTCCATCTGCGGCGTCTCGGCAGCTATCGCCACCGGCGGCGCCATTCGCGCCCGGCCTGTGGTGCCGATCATGGTTTCCTCGCTGGTCGTGGTCTTTACCTGCATTGAAATGCTCATTCTGCCCTTTATAGCCCAGTACTTCCTGTACACCGAGCCCATGGTGGCCGGCGGCTGGATGGGCCTTGCCGTCAAGTCTGACGGCGGCGCCATCGCCAGCGGCGCCATCACGGAATCGCTGATTCTTTCCAAGATGGCTGGCCTTGGCACCAAGTGGGAGCCAGGCTGGATCGTGATGGTGACCACCACGGTCAAGATCTTCATCGACATGTTCATCGGCGTGTGGGCCCTCGTCCTCGCCTACATCTGGACTGCCAAGTTTGACAAAACCCGTGGCGAACGCACCATGACCTGGAGCGACGTTATGGATCGCTTCCCCCGCTTTGTGCTGGGGTACCTTGGCACGTTCCTTATCCTTCTGTTTGCCTGCCTGTCTTCGCCCGAACTGCACAAGCTCGGCAAGTCCATGTCCGGCGCCATCAACAGCTTCCGCGTCATGTTCTTCCTGCTGACCTTCTTCAGCATCGGTCTGGTTTCCAACTTCCGCAAGCTGAAGGAAGAAGGCATCGGTCGCCTGGCCGTTGTGTACATTGTGTGCCTGTTCGGCTTCATCATCTGGGTGGGCCTGTTCATCTCCTACGCCTTCTTCCACGGCATGACCCCGCCTGTGATGGCCGGCTAGTTTACTATACGGAGTAAATTATGGAAACGAAAACTGAAGTTAAGCTCCACGAAGAAATTGAAAAGATGGAATATGAACCGTTGGATCCCGTTGAACTCAAGCTCGTACACTGGAGCTGGGGCCTCGGCGTGGTCCTGCTGGTGGTGCTCTTTGTCATCAGCAAGTTTGTCATGACCACGCACTAGACGTGTCTGACAGCCGTTGATATGTACGCCGGGGAGGGTTTTCCTCCCCGGCGTTTTTGTCTCAACGACAGGTGCGACAACAACAGCCGCGCGATGTGCCGCAGTTGCAAACCAGCATCTGCATCGCAGTCTGCTTTTGTCCATACGGCACGCAGAACTGCCGTATGGGTGGACTGATAAATTTTTGCCCGGCAGCCGCGGGCGAAACCCAGTTAAGGATAAGGCCATGCCGCGTTATCATCTGCGTTTTATGAAAGGCCCCAACTATACGCTGAATCTGGAATATGAAGCGACTGTGGAGGCCCCGTCATTTGAAGAAGCCCTGAAGCCTCACACCGACTGGCCCATAACCGAAAGTTACGACCACGCCACGGCAACGGCCTGGAACCCCGGAACCTCCATGTACTATCAGGAAATGTGGGAGGCGGCTCTGCTGCCTGACAACGAGGGCAAGTAATGGCCGCGCGCTACATTGTCAGTGCGTGCCTTGCAGGCGAGCACTGCCGTTACGACGGCGGCGACAATACCTGTGCGCGTGTGACGCGGCTTGTGGAGGAGGGCAGAGCCATCCCTGCCTGTCCTGAACAGCTGGGCGGCCTTGATACGCCCCGCAGCCCCTGCGAGCGTGTGGGCGATCGCGTCATGAACCGTGACGGGCACGACGTTACCCTTGCCTTTGAACAGGGCGCAGCCCGCGCCGTGGAGCTGGCCCGCCAAGGTGGCTGCACGGCGGCCATCCTGAAAAGCCGGTCGCCCTCCTGCGGCTTTGACCGCATCTATGACGGTACTTTCAGCCACGCGCTTTGCGCTGGCGACGGAGTGTGGGCAGCCATGTTGCGGGCAGAGGGGTTTGTTCTTTATAGTGAGGAGCAATTGCCCCCCGAGGCCTGATTTTTCAAGCTGTTTGCATGGCAATACGATACAGGGCCGGGCGCTCCCAAACGGGAGTGTCCGGCCCTGCTGCTTGCCTGACTTGTGCTCGAAAATAAATGGATATGCGCCCAGCAGGCCGGGCGTCAGGCGCGCTTAGACTTTGGGAGCTGCAAGGGCTATGCCTCGCTGTTCGAGAGCGGCGACCACCTTGGTGCAAAATTCCGGCAGCAGGGCCTGCGCCTGCGGGGTCAGCCCCACCTGCATGGTGTGGTAGTCAAACGGCTGTAGCCCAAAAACAACAGCCTGAACCTCGTGACCCGCCATGCTGCACGTTACCAGGGTGTCCAGCAGGTCTGTCTGGTGCATGGAATCCCTGAAACTCAGACTTTTACGCAGGTCTTCGCCCTCAAGCATGTAGACTGTTCCGGGTTTTTCCGGCCCAAGCACAACGTCAAGAACAACCAGCGTGTCGCAGTCCATCAGCTCGGTCATAAGCATGAGGCCCTGGGTGCCGCCGTCTTCAAGGCGAACATTTTCAGGCCACGTGTAGTTGGCCTGCAGGTATTCCACTGCGCGCACGCCAAAACCCTCGTCAGTCAGCAGGATATTGCCGACGCCCATAATCAGTACTTTTTTTTGTTCCACGGTGTGCTCTCATGTGGGATTGCTGCGTTGGTGCCCGGCGTCTGTCAGTATGCGTGTGCGGCACGTCTGTGCAGTATGTCAGAATAAGTGGTCGCGGTCTATTGCGTTTGCACTGCGGCATAGTTGCGCGCCATGTGGGACGATGCGGATGTTGCGGCGGTGCGGCCAAAAAAAGGGCGGGGTAAACCCCGCCCTTTGTCAATGCTTGTTCAGTGCGTATTACAGCACCTTGAACTTGTGCACTTCGTTGGTTTCTCCATCGATAACGTGCACGGCGCAAGCAATGCAGGGGTCGAAAGAGTGGATAGTGCGCAGGATTTCCACCGGGCGCTTGGGATCGGCCACAGGGGTGCCGATGAGGGCTTCTTCGGCCGCACCCATAACGCCCTTGGCGTCGCGAGGTCCGAGGTTCCAGGTGGTGGGCACGACCAGCTGGAAGTTGCCGATCTTGCCGTTTTCAATGCGGAGCCAGTGCGAAAGACCGCCGCGGGGGGCATCAAGGATGCCCACGCCCTTAGCATTGGCAGGTACGGCGTAGTTTTCGACGATCTGCTTGTCTTTGGCAATGTTGTTTTCGTATTCGTTGAGCCAGTTTTCGGTCTGCTGGGCGATAACCAGGGTCTGGATACCGCGGGCGGCCGTACGGCCCAGGGTGGAGAACAGCGCTTCGGGACCCACGTTAAGGGCCTTCAGCACGCCGTCCACAGCGGGCTTGATGGTTTTGTGGTTCTGGCCGTAGGCCACCAGCACCTGAGCGAGGGGGCCGGTTTCCATCGACTGTCCGGCGTAGCGGGGCGCCTTGAGCCAGGAATAACGGTCGGTATCGCCCATCTTGGTGAAGGCAGGTTTGGTCTCGCCTTCGTAGGGGGTGAGGGCCTTGTCTCCCTCGTACCAGCTGTGGCGCACGTGTTCTTCAATCTTGGTGGGATCAAAGGGCTGCACCGAGCCGATCTTGCGGTCATAAATGACGCCGGGCTTGTACCAGCGGCTGTTGAGGTCGCGTTCGCCGCCAGCAGCGGGAAACTCGCCAAAGGCCATGAAGTTGTGCGTGCCGCCAAGGGCGGCCCAGTCTTTGTACTGGCCAGCCACCATGAGCAGGTCGGGAATGTAGACCTGTTCAATGAAGGTGCGGGCCTTCTTGTACAGCTCGCGGAATTCCTTGATGCGCTGGGGGGTCAGGGCTTCGTAGCAGGTCACGCCGCCGGCGACCGTAAACTGGGTGTGCGGGTTTTTGGCGCCAAACACGGCCATGCCCTTGGCAATGTCCACCTGGGCGCGCAGGGCTTCCAGATAGTGGGTGGTGGCAACCAGGTTGGCTTCGGGCTCAAGGTAGTAGCTCGGGTGGCCGCCCAGGAAGTAGGCGTTGGTGAAGGGGCCAAGCTGGCCGCTTTCAATAAAGGTCTTCAGTTTTGCCTGCACGGCGGCAAAGTCTTCTGCCTTGGCCGGGCGGGGTGAAATGGACTGGGCAAGCTTGGCGGCCTTGGCCGGGTCGGCCTGCAGGGCATTGGCCACGTCCACAAAGTCAAGCGCGTGCAGATGATAAAAATGCACCAAGTGGTCATGCATGAACTGCATGGCCATGACAAGGTTGCGGATGTAGGTGGCGTTGGCCGGGATGGGCTTGTTGATGGCGTCTTCAAGCGCGCGGGTGGAGGCCAGGGCGTGCGTGTATGTGCATACGCCGCAGGTGCGCTGGGTGAAGTGCTGCGCATCGCGGGGATCGCGGCCCTTCAGGATGACTTCAAGGCCGCGGAAAAGCGTACCGCAGCTGCGGGCGTCTTTGATTTTGCCGCCTTCAACTTCCACTTCAATACGCAGATGCCCTTCGATGCGGGTCAGCGGGTCCACCACAATGGGCCCGGAGTAACTGCTCTGGGGCGTTTGTTTGATCTGGCTCATGATTCCCCCTAGTTCTGGTAGAACGGCGACATTTCGTCCCAGAAACCGGGTTCACTGCAACCAATGCAGGGATGCCCGGCAGCCACCGGCCAGTTGGTCTCGTTAAAGAGAACCTTGGGACAGTTGTTGTACGTCTGCGGGCCCTTGCAGCCCACTTCGTAGAGGCACCAGCCCTTGCGCGCTTCTTCGGAATTGAAGGAAGGCGCAAACTCGCCGGCGTCGAAGTGCTTGCGGCGTTCGCAAAGGTCGTGGACGCTCTGGCCGAAGAACATGAGCGGGCGGCCCAGTTCGTCGAGTTCGATCTTCTGGCCCTGCAAAAAGGCCACAAGTGCGCCGACCATGTTGAGGGGGTTGGGGGGACAGCCGGGGATGTTGATGCCCTTTACGCCCAGGCTGGCGAAGCATTCGTTGACGCCCTTGGCGCCGGTGGGGTTGGGCTTGGCAGCCTGAACGCCGCCGTAGCAGGCACAGGTGCCGATGTTTACCACGGCCTTGGCCTTGGGCAGAATTTCCTTGCAGATGTCATACATGGTGTGCCCGGCGATGTAGCCGTACTTGTTGTCCATGCCCGTAGGAATGGCGCCTTCGACCATGCAGACAAAGCCATTGGGATTTTCCACGGCGGCATGCAGGGCTTGTTCGGCGGCTTCACCGGCGGCGGCCATGATGGTTTCGTGGTAGTCAAGGGAGATGGTGTCAAGAATGACGGCATCAATGAAGGGTTTGTAGGTACGCAGCAGCGCTTCGGAGCAGCCCGTGCATTCAGCAGCGTGCAGATACACCACTGAAGGACGGCGTCCGGTCAGCGCAGCGGCTACCTCGGAGGCGAATGAAGGGCCGAAGCCCATGGTCACCGCCACCGCCGTGCAGAATTTCATGAAATCACGGCGGCTTATGCCCTGGCGCTCTAAACGCTCTTCTCCGCCTTTTTTGCCCAGACCCACGGCAATACGCATAATAGCCTCCTGGCAAAAGTGAGTGAAAGGCTTTGGGACCCTGCCACAGGGCCCGTGTGCGGCGCAACAAAATCGCGCCAACTCCGCGTCAAGACAGCGGCGCAACGAGGTACGAGGCCGCGCTATCAGCGGCGCTGTCAGCAAACGAAAATCAGCAACGCTGGCGGTGCGTTGCTGCGTAATTTTTAACGGCAATCCCCAAGAGTGCCACACGCCGCAAGGCGACCACCTGCTTCATCGAAGCCTATACTTCTCGCTGCAAACGGTCAATAGGAAGGAACTTTTTTTGTTTTCTCTTCATCGGCCGCACAGGGGGCCGACCCCCCCACGTGTCTGGTGGTTGCCTAGGCTTGTCGCATGGGCTACGGTGCGAGAATCGCGTGGCATTATTGCAAAAAAACGCGGCAATTTCCAACACCAGCACAGCAGAGGACGGCATGAAAACGGAATCTCTTTGTCTGCACGCCGGGTACGAACCGGGCAACGGCGAACCCCGCGTTCTGCCTATAGTGCAGAGCACCACCTTCAAATACTCCACCACCGCCGAAGTGGCGAAACTTTTTGATCTTGCCGAAGCAGGCTTTTTTTATTCCCGCCTGGGCAACCCCACGGTAGACGCCGTGGAGCAAAAGATTGCGGCCCTCGAGGGCGGCGTGGGCGCGCTGTGCACCTCGTCGGGCCAGGCAGCGAGCATGCTGTCGCTGCTCAACGTTGCCCAGAGCGGCGACCACGTGGTCAGCGCCGCCAGCATCTACGGCGGCACGTTCAATCTTTTTGCCGTTACCCTCAAAAAGCTGGGTATTGAAGTAACCTTTGTGGATCAAAACGCCTCAGAGGCTGAGCTTGAAAAGGCATTTCGCCCCAATACCCGCGCCGTGTTTGGCGAAACGCTCTCCAACCCCTCCATGGATGTGCTGGACATCGAGCGCTTTGCCAACCTTGCCCACAGGCACAGGCTGCCCTTCATTATAGACAATACCTTTGCCACGCCCGTGCTCTGCCGCCCCTTTGAGTATGGGGCCGACATTGTTGTGCACTCCACCACCAAATACATGGATGGTCATGCCCTGCAGGTTGGCGGCGTTGTCGTGGACAGCGGCAACTTTGACTGGACTTCGGGCAAGTTTCCCGAATTTACCGAGCCCGATCCTTCCTACCATGGCCTGGTCTACGCCGAGGCCTTTGGCAAGGCGGCCTATATCGTCAAGGCCCGCGTACAGCTCATGCGCGACATGGGTTGCTGCCAGAGCCCCCAGGGCGCGTTTTACATCAACCAGGGCCTTGAAACCCTGCCCCTGCGCATGGAGCGCCACTGCCGCAATGCCGAGGCCGTAGCCGCCTACCTTGAAAAGCACCCTGCAGTGGAATTCGTCAACTATCCGCGCCTTCCCGGCCACCCGCAAAAAGCCCTGGCCGACAAATATCTGCCCAAGGGATGCAGCGGCGTCATCTCTCTCTCCCTCAAGGGCGGGCGCGAAGCTGGCGCGAACTTTATCGACAACCTCAAGATGATTTCGCTCCAGGTGCACGTGGCCGACATCCGCACCTGCGTGCTTCACCCTGCCAGTTCCACCCACCGTCAGCTGACCGACGAGCAGCTGCACGAGGCGGGCATCACCCCCGGCATGGTGCGCCTCTCTGTTGGCGTTGAACATGTTGATGATATTATAGCCGATCTCGACCAAGCTCTTACGCGCTAAGGTCTTTTTGGCCGCTGACGGCGTCAGGCGGATCTTTTACTCGGTCATGCACGTCTGTGTGCACTCCCTGTGCAAAAGATCCGCCTTTCTTGTCAGCGGCCAAAAATCCTCTTAGCGCGAAACGCCCAGCGTCATAGCGCGGGGCGTGGTGGAACGGCTGTTGGACGGCGTCAGGCGGATTTTTTGCCCGGTCATGCACGTCTGTGTGCACTCCCGCGCAAAAGATCCGCCTTTCTTGTCAGCGGCCAAAAATCCTCTTGGCGCGAAACGCCCAGCGTCATAGAGCGGGGCGTGGTGGAACGGCTGTTGGACGGCGTCAGGCGGATTTTTTGCCCGGTCATGCACGTCTGTGTGCACTCCCGCGCAAAAGATCCGCCTTTCTTGTCAGCGGCCAAAAATCCTCTTGGCGCGAAACGCCCAGCGTCATAGAGCGGGGCGTGGTGGAACGGCTGTTGGACGGCGTCAGGCGGATTTTTTGCTCGGTCATGCACGTCTGTGCGCACTCCCTGCGCAAAAGATCCGCCTTTCTTGTCAGCGGCCAAAAATCCTCTTGGCCCCTCCCCCCGTCGCGCCAGCTTTTTCGCCGCGCGGCTCCTTTGCCGCGTGCATTCAGGCCGTGACAAGCCCGTCCCAGAAACAGGGATTTTGGTTTGTCGGTCACCTCTGCCTGCTCCAGTACGGCAAATGCAAAAAGGTTGTGAAAACCGGCCAGTAACTGGCCTGTCTCCACAACCTTTTTATTGGGCACATTTTCTGCGGTAATTGCTAGCGTCTATAGCCCATGCTTCTGCGAATTTTTTTGGGATTGCCGTCGCCGTCAAATCCCGCTTCGATCAGGCGCTCTGCCATGGCGTCGCGCGCGTTGCGGCTCGTGCCGCCCATGACAACGGCAATCAGGCGCGTGCCGCCGCGCTGGGCAGTAACAATCAGATTATATCCAGAAGCCACAGTCCAGCCGGTTTTGAGGCCGTTGACGCCCCGTACCGAGCCCAGCAGGGCGTTGGTGTTGGCCATCTGCCTGTTGCGGTGCGTGAACACGCGGGTGTTGTGAAACGTCTGCGCGCCGGGGTGCGCGTGCAGGTAGGCCCGCGTGAGGTTTGCCATGTCGCGGGGGGTTGTGCGCTGCCCTGCGGCGGGCAGGCCAGTGGGGTTTTTGAATTCGGTGCGGTTCAGCCCCAGGCTGTTGGCTTTTTGGTTCATGGCGCGCACAAACTGTCTTTCGTTACCGCCCACACGCAACGCAAGCGCTGTGATTGCGTCATTGCCCGAGGCCACGGCCGCGCCGGTAAGCAGTTGCCGCACCGCCACACGCTCGCCGTTGCGCAGGTGCATGGACGACCCGCCAACAGTCGAAGCCGCAGGCGTGATGCGAATTTTTTCATCAAGGCTCACACGCTTGCCGCTTACCGCGTCCATGGTCAGAAACATGGACATGACCTTGGTCAGTGAAGCCGGGGGGATGGACATGTCGGCGTTTTTTTCAAAAAGCACCTTGCCTGTGTCCATGTTGATCAATATGGCGGCCCTTGCGCCTCTGGCAGCCTCAGCCTCTGGCGTTGCCGCAAGCAGCGCTGCAAAAGCGGCGCATAAAAAAACACCGACAACCGCCAGACGCCTGAGGGCGTCTGCGGCCATGAATGAAAGAGGCTTGCCGAGAGCGTGCCTGCCTGCGCCGGGGTGTATTATGTCTAGCTTATCCATTGTGCCTGTAGGTACGGTTGCCTTCTTCCACAGCTTGAATGGCAAAGGCCAGCAGTACGGGGCCAGCGATAAGGCCCACCGGTCCAAAGCTGGCCATGCCGCAAAGAATGGCGATTATCAGAACAAAAAAAGGAGCCTTGATGCCCTGCTGCAAAAAGAGCGGGCGCAGTACGTTGTCAACGCCCGCCACAACAATCACGCCCCACAGGGCAAGGCCGATGGCCGCCATGCTGTTGCCCGTAAACCAGAGCGAGAGGCAGAGCGGCAGCCATACAATGGCTGTGCCGATCGCGGGGATGGGAGCCACAAGCGTGGCCAGCAAACCCCAAAATGCCGGCTGTCTCACGCCCGCAACCGCAAAGGCTATGCCGCACAACACGCCCTGAGCCGCCGCCACCAGCACTATGCCCAGCAAAATGCCGCGCAGGGCCCGGTGAATGGCCGACGTAAACCGCACGAGCATGGACTGCGAAATGTGGAAGATCCGCCCGGAAATTTTGCGGATATGTCGCGCGTAGGTTGTAAAGATAACGGTAAGCGTAAAAAACAAAAAACTCGTCCACAGCACGGTCATCGTGCCGCCCAAAAAGTCCATGCTCCTGCTCAGCAGCAGGCTCATGGCGTCGCCAAAGAAGGCGTCCAGCTTTTGCAGAAAGTCGCTGACCATCTTTTCTATGCGGGGGTACTCGGCCAGGCTCATCCGCCACTGCTGGATGTTCGCCACCCAGTCGGGAGGCAGCTGAAAGTTGTTGGCCTGCAATTCGCGCAGGCGCTCAAAGCCTGCGGCGGCCTGCGGCGTAACCAGGAGGGCCAGCATGGCAATGGGAACAAGAATGGCGCAAAGAAGCGTGGTAATATAGGCGTAGAGAGGCAGGCTGCTTGAAAGGGCAAGACGAAATTTGCGCCAGCGCGCGCCGCCGGTGGCTCTTTCAATCCGTTTGCGCCATGTCCGGCCTTTCATCTGCAGGCCCCGGTAGAGCGGCAGCGAGAGGCACGACAGGCAGGCGGCCATAAAGATGGTCACGGGGTTGCGCCACAGCAGCAGATACAAGGCGAGCGCGGCCAGAATATAGAGCAGACGCGGCAGCGGTAGTGTCATGGCAGACCTTGGGTTGTGTCGGCGCGGGCATTCTGCTGACGCCGGAACATGTAAACGCGCAAGAGTAGCAAAAGCTGGCAGGTTCTGCCAAGAGGCGCAAGGGCACAAATACGCCCGGCAGAAAAATTGCAACCCGTACCTGCGGCTGATTGCGCCAGCGTCGGGGATGCCCCTGCGGCATTGGGATCAAGCATTTGGTCGGCGCGCCCCGTACCCTGCAATTGTGCAGAGCAGCCGGAGCGCGCCGCGTGGTGCACTGCGGAATGGTTTGCGCGTTGCCGCGCTACGGGAAAATATGGAGATAGACCGCATCCGCGAAACCCAAAAGGCGCGGAACCGGCAGCGGCGGGCAGAAGCCCCGGCCTTAGTTCAGTACTTTGCTGCCCTTGAAACTGATATTGATCACTTCATAGGTGACGCGGCCGCGCGGAATGTCCACCGTAACCTCGTCGCCCACCTCTCGGCTAAGCAGGGCCTGACCCACAGGCGAAAGAAACGAGATGGAACCCTTGGCGGGGTCCGCCTCATCAGGGCCAAGAATGGTAAAGGAGCGGGCTTCGCCGCTGTCAACGTCTTCCACTTCGACAGTGGAGCCAAAGATGACCTTGTCGCCGCTCAGGGCGTCGAGATCAACCACCTGGTAGAGCGCCATGCGCGATTCAATGTACTTGATGCGGGCTTCTGCCATGCCCTGGCGCTCGCGCGCGGCATCGTACCCGGCGTTTTCACGCAGGTCGCCTTCTTCACGGGCTTCTTTGATGGCCTGGATGATGACGGGCCGTTCGCTCTTGAGGCGGGCCAGTTCGTCTTCCAGCTTTTTGTAGCCTTGCACGGAAATGGGGATGCTTGTCATGGTTGCCATAATCTGACCTCACAAACGAAAAAAAAGCGCCGCTGCCCAGGCAGCGGAGCAAGCAAAGGGGGGGTATTTTTCCGAAAAAAACGGCTGTACGAGCCGCTGTGAACTGAATGCGGATCTTCGTGATAAATCCGCTATACTTCGTAACAACAATTTCACCCTAACCACTGCGCTCAAAACGGTCAAGCCCCGAAATACGCGGGCTGGAGAAGACTTGCGCCCTGGCTGCGCCTGTGCAGTTAATTGTCATGAGCTTGAGGCTTGCGCGGTGGTGGACCTACGTATATGTTGGAGTTGCGACCTGCACCGAGACCGCCTGTGAAGTACCGTAAGGGCAGGCTGGGCCGTGCGGCTGGAGCGTGCGGCTGGAGCTTCATAAAACTCACCTGCATGAACAACGGCAGACTATGAAAAAATATTTGCGTTATCTTGGAACCGTGCTGATCACGGCAGTGTTTCTTTTGGCCGTATATCTTTTGTACCACAAGCTCAAAAGTTACAGCATTGCCCAAATCCGCGAGAGCATAAACCAGATTTCGCACGGGCGCATTCTTTTCTCCATGCTGCTCATGGTGATCAATTACATTATCCTTGTGGGCTACGACTGGCTGGCGCTCAAGGCCATTCACAAAGATCTGCCTTTGCCCCGAGTGGGGCTTGTTTCGTTTGTGGGTCAGGCGGTCAGTTACAATTTTGGCGCCCTGCTGGGCGGAACCAGCGTGCGCTACCGGTTTTATTCGGCCTGGGGTTTTTCGCTGGTAGAAATAGTGCGCCTCGTGCTGATGCTGGCCGTTACCTTTTGGGTCGGCGCGCTGGGGTTGTGCGGGCTTATCTTTATTGTCAGCCCTCCGGCTATTCCTGACGACCTGCTGGCCAGGATGCCCGTGACCGACGTGCGCATTCTGGGCGTGGTGCTGCTGCTTATCGCCTGCTCGTACCTTATCCTGTGCTGTACGGTACGCAAGCCCGTGCACATTTTTGGCAGGGAATTTGTCTTTCCCGCGCCGCACATTGCCTTTGCCCAGGCCCTGGTAGCCGGGGTGGACATTATTGCCGCTGCGGGCTGCATGTACGTGCTGCTGCCGTGTAACATGGGTATTACCTTTCTTGATTTTCTGCCCAGTTACCTCATGGCTCAGGTGGCCGTGGTGCTTACGCACATACCCGGCGGGGTGGGCGTTTTTGAGCTTGTCATCCTGCACCTGACCCACACGACCCAGGCGCAGGCCGTTTTTGCGGCGGTGCTGCTGTTTCGCATTATTTACTTTATCATTCCTCTGCTGGCAGCCGCTGTGCTGCTGGCCGTCTACGAGGTGCGCCAGCGCAGCGACATGCTGCGCGAAACGGGGCGCTGGCTGTCGGTGCTTTCGCACTCCATTTCCGCCTACATGGTTTTTGCCGCCGGGGTCATACTGCTCGTATGCGCCATGCTGCCGCCAGGCAAGCACATGCTGCACGCACTGCGCAGCATGATTCCCTACGAGGCGCTGGCCGTGGGGCATTTTCTTACGGCTATCTCTGGCGCGACGCTGCTGTTTGTCTCCTACGGGCTGGAGCGTCGTCAGTCGCGTGCTTTTGTGCTGGCCGTGGCCTGCCTCGTGCTGGGCGTTGCGGGGGCGCTGCTCAACGGTTTTTCGTGGATCACCGCCTCCATGGTCGGCATTGTGCTGCTGACCGTATGCCTGGCGCGGCGGCGGTTTTATCGCTCGTCATTTTTCTGGGAGGAGCCTATCCCCGCCTACTGGCTGTTTGGCGCGATGGGCGTGCTTGCGCTGGCGGGCTTTCTTGCCTGGGCGCTGTACCATCCATCGTGGAACAGGGCCGCGGCATGGGGATTTGACCGTCCGCACATGGCCGCGCAGACCCTGTTTGACTTTTTGGGTATTGCCGTGGGGCTGGCGCTCTCGTGGATATGGCGCGTAACCCTGCGCCTGAGGGCCCGCAGGCAAAAGGCGGCGCATCACTGACTGACGTCGCCCTCAAATGCCGCGCGAGTTGCCTGCTTGCGGCAGCAGTAGCTTTGCACTGCGGTCTTCCATCTCGCGAGGAAGGTCGCAGTGTTGTTTTGTCTGGGGCAACCGGGGGCGTTCAGGCTGGTAGCGGGAGGGTTATCTGGCGGGGATGGAGGCGAGGCCGTCCCGCCATTTGGCCCGTGCCTCGTGCAAGGCTTCGGGCAGCTTGCCTATGAGTTCGCCTATCTGCGTGCCGGGGTTGGGGGCGCAGTGCTGGGCCAGCAGACGGGCCATGCGGGCGGCCGCCGTGCAGGCCTCGTTCATGCAGGCTCCGGCGCACAAAAAGGCCGTCGCCAGCCCGGTCACCAGATCGCCCGTGCCGCCGATGCACTCCATGGCGGCGACAGCGGGGGCCTCCACCGTAGCTGTGATGCTGCCATCCGTGACGATATAGTCTTTTGTGCCCTTGATAATCATATTTTTAGGGCAGTTGCCGTGCTCAATGGCGCGCTGCAGCAGGGGAGTCACGTCGTCCTCGCACGCAAGCAAAAAGCCCCTGGTGTAGAATGGATGCGGGGCTTTTTCGTCCGCCAGAAAGGCCAGCTCGCCCAGATCGGGGGTAAAAAGGTCGTAGGCGTCGGCGTAGCCGCTCATCTTGGCCACGTACATAAAGCCCGCGTCCGCCACCATGCGGGGCGGCACGGCGATAGCCTGCACGGCCATCAACACCCGGTTGTGCCAATCCAGATCAGGAAAAAGATAATGGAAGGTCAACCCCGCCGGAGCGATGCTGCCGAGGTTCTGTTCCAGCCATGCGTAAATGGCCCGGCTGCCAGCGCCGGAACCGGAGTCGCCTGCCAGCAGCAGACGCGGCGGGGCAACGCCCAGCGCGCCGCAGGCAAGTATGGCTGTGGCTGCCAGAGCCGCCGTGCCGCGCTGCACCGGCACACGCTGGCCGTCGGGCAGGCGCAGCAGACCGTCGGCAACAGTGCTGTCGCCCTCTAGCCCCGCAGGGCACAAGGCAAAATCCTGATCGGGCAGAGTTCCCACTATGCACCACATGCGCGTTGCCTCCGCAGTTCCTCAAAGGCCTTTTGCAGGCTGTAGCAGCAGAGCGTCTGACCCAGGCTCAGCGGTTCCGGGGCTTCGGCAAGGCGCAGGCCGCAGAGTTTGCTTGCTACCCATGGCACATCGGGGCAGCCGCCGCCCGAAATGTTAACGATGCGGTCGTCGGCGGTATCCAGGGTAATTTTCATGTTGGCGGCGCGTACCATGATCCAGCGGTCATCGACGCACCTGGTCTGAAACAGCGAAACCGGCTCCAGCAGCACATCGTTGGCGCTGACCACCTGCGAGGGAACAAGCCCGTCCTGTTCAAGAACTTCCAGCACGCGAACCTGACGCACCAGCTCAAAAACCACCACCATATCACAGCCGGTACGCATCTGCGGCGGCGGCCCTTTTACCTCCACATCCAGCCCGGCGGCACGCAACAGGCGCTCGGCCCTGATCACTTCGCCCGTGTGGTCAAAGACCAGCAGCCCCCTGTCGTTGCAGGCGCGCCGGTGCTTGTCCGGCTGGCTATGGGCGTTGCTCCTGCCGCGAGGGGGCAAAAAAAGCTCGTGCAGTTTTTGCGCAATACCGTGCAGCAGTCCGCTTCGGGGTTGGTCCTGTGTCATTGATTCTCCTGCAAATGCGGCCCACCCGCGCGAAGTGGACGGGGCGGGGCGAAAATAGGGCGTACAGGTTATGAAAACAGGCTGGCTTTGGCCTTTTGACTGCGGTGCGCGGACGCGGTCTGCCGCATCCGCGCGCCTGTCTTCAGACGTGTTGCGCCCCGCTTCAGGATTTGCTGATGTCTATGCGGGTTGCGCCGTCGCTTTCGTCCGTGGCGGTCACGGCAAACCCTCGGTTGCGGGCGGCGCGGCTGACGTTTTCGAGGCTCGCGTCATTGTCTACCAGTACGCTGAAGGGCCCCTGCGCGTCAGTCTTGACTGCGGTAAGAAACATGAGCACGGGCTGCGGGCAGGAAAGGCCTCGGGTATCAATGGTTGTGGACATTACGCGCCTCGCTTGCAGTTGAAAAATCCGATGCAGATGCAGACGCCAAGGCCGGCGAGGGTCGCCGCCATGCCATGCGGGCCAACCCCGGCGGGGCTGGAAGCCAGACCAAAGTTGTGCGCCACGGCTGTTCCTACAATAAGGCCCACGGCAAACACGGCGGCGTCGTTGTCGCCCTCGCCGGCCATAAACAGCTGACGCCCGGGGCAGCCGCCCGCAAGGGCAAAGGCCAGCCCGGCCGTAACCATGCCAAGGAAGTTCCAGAGGTTGTCGGGCTGGGCGATGGGCTGGTTTTCAAAGCCGGGCTTGAACGCGCCAAAGTACAGGTTGAGCAGCAGGGCCGCGCACAGCATGGCCACAAAGCCCAGGGCCAGGTGCCATTGTTTGAACAGCAGCACATCGCGCAGCGCGCCCATGGTGCAAAAGCGGCTGCGCTGGGCCAGAAAGCCCACAATCAGCCCCACGCCGATGGAAAGGATAAAGGGCGCATGCTGCGCGCCTGGGCCTTTGACGGAGTAGAAAAGCACGCCGCTTTGCGGTTGCTCGGCCACTTGCGGGTTGAGGAGATACAGCGCTACAAAGGAGAGCATGATGCCGGGCAGCACCAGACCGGAAATCTTGCTCTGGCCCTGACTGCGCCCCAGCGAAAAGCCCATGCGAAAAAAGACCGTGCCGATGCCCACGCCGCAGACCAGGCCCGCAAGGCCAAACAGGGCAAAGGCGTCGCCGCCGGCCAGGCGCAGGATGACGCGCCACGGGCAGCCCAAAAAGACCAGCGCGCCGATGCCGGCAATGCCGCCAAGCAAAAAGCGGGTAATGGGGGCCGAGCCGCCGCGCGGTTTGAATTCGCCAAACGCCAGTGCCGCCCCAAATGCGCCAAGCACCATGCCCATGATCTCTGGCCGCAGATACTGCACAATCGCCGCGCGGTGAAGGCCCAGCGCCCCGGCGATATCGCGGTTAAAGCAGACCACGCAAATACCCATGTTGCCGGGGTTGCCCGTCTGTTGCAGCAGTACGGCGAGCACGCCGAAAACAAGGCCGGTGGCAATTATGCCCGTTGTTGTGGAAAAAACATTGAAGCCTGGTTTCATGAAATCCTCCTTTTAAGGGCCAGGGGGCCCGTGGCGAAGCCGATGGGGATACCGGCAGCGCGAACGGAGGATTTGCCTTATCAGCGGCGCAGTGAACAACCATGCGCCAGCGTCAATCCGGACCGCCGTTCGCGTAAGCTCCACAACGTGAAGCCTTTTGCAGTGCGTCAGGTTTTGCGCTTGGGCATGGTTTCCTCTGCTATGGCATGGCGCCGCAGTGCGGCGGCAGTGGTATTTGTCTGTAGGGCTGTATCTTGGCAGCCGGAACCGGGCCGTACGGCCGCGCAGGCTGCAAAGCCGGGCTCAGCCTGTTTATGAGGCCGTGGTCAGGTTTACACTGTCCTGGCCGTCGCGCTCTGTCAGCATGACGTCCACATGTTCCTGCTTGCTGGTGTTGACGATGCGTCCCACATAGTCCGCGTGGATGGGCAGCTCGCGGTGGCCGCGGTCGATGAGCGTCAGCAGCTCCACGCAGCGCGGGCGGCCGTAGTCGAGCAGGGCCTCAAGGGCGGCCCGTATTGTGCGCCCGGTGTAGAGCACGTCGTCCACCAGAATGATGACCTTTTCGTCAACGCTTTCGGTAATGCGCGACTGGCCGATGCTGGGTTTGCCCACAAGGCTTGTCCAGTCGTCGCGGTACAGGTTGATATCCAGGGTTCCCAGCGGCACGGCGTGCCCGAGGCGCGACTGCAGCAGGGCGGCAAGGCGGCGGGCAAGGTCTGCGCCGCGCCGTTCAATGCCCACCAGCATTACGTCATCGCACGCCGCGTGGCGTTCAAGTATCTGCGAGGCGAGGCGTTCGAGCACGCGCGCCATTTCGTCTTTTTCCAGCAACCGGGTCGTGGACATGGTTCCTCCAAAGGTGGATATGGTCAGCATTCTAGCCGTTTTCCCCTTCAAAGAAAAGCCCTGCGGTAATTGACAAGCCCCACGCATGACCTTAGTTAGTAAAACACCCGAATCATGGAGGACGTATGATCGAATTGACCGACAGCGCCCGTAAGGAACTGGATTCGTTCTTTACCGGCAAGCAAAAGGAACCCATCCGGGTCTACATGACCGCAGGTTGAGGCGGACCGCGCCTTGCACTGGCTCTGGATGAGCCTAACGACCAGGATCAAACCGAGGAACAGGCCGGCTACACCTTCTGCATCAACAAAGATCTTTTGACTGAAGTGCAGGGTGTAAAAATTGATTTAACCTACATGGGCTTTGCGGTTGACCCCGTAGTGCCCTTTGCTTCAGACGGCAACAGCGGTGGTTGCGGCAGCTGCTCAAGCGGCTGCGGCAGCAACGCGTAAGGCGGGGTGGTTTCCCGCTGGCCGGAAGAAGCTGGCCAGCCTGTTTTTCGTTACTCTACAATATATAGCGTGTCGAAAAACATCGGAGGAACCATGCTTGAACTGACCGAAAGCGCCCAGAAGGAACTGGCGGCCTTTTTTGAAGGTAAGGAAAAAAGCACCATTCGTGTTTATCTCGCTCCCGGCGGGTGCAGCGGGCCGCATCTGGCCCTGGCGCTTGACGCCGCCACGGAAGAGGATATGAGCGAAGATCAGGGCGGATTCACCTTCTGCATCAACAAGGAGCTTCTTGCTCAGGTTGAAGGCGTGAAGATTGACCTGTCCTACATGGGCTTTACTGTTGAGCCCACGGTGCCCCTGCCCCAGACGGGCGGCGGTTGCAGCGGCTGCTCCGGCGGCTGCGGACACTAGAAGCAAATGACTTGCAAACCGGGCGGCGGCCTTCTGCTGCCGCCCGGTTTGCCGTTTTATGGCCGCAATTGCGCGGCCGTGCCGGGGGCGGCGCAGGCTGCCCCCGGCCTTGTTTGCATAACCCCCCCACAGGTTCATGGACACTTTCGGCGTACTGTTTTCAAGCAACGACAGGCAGATATATCTTGAACGTAGCGGCATGGTCACGCGTTGCCGCCTTGCCTGCGAGGCGCTGGACAAGGGGCGCAGCGTGGCCCTCTTGGCCCGTACCCGCGAAGAATTCAGCGCGGCCCGAGCCCTCGCGGCGCTTTTTTCTCCCGAAATTTCGCTGGCCGATCCAGCTCTTGTGCGCCCCGCGTGGCAACAGCCCTGTCTGGGACTGCCCCCTCTGAGCCAGTGGCAGGACAAAGCATCGTGGGCCGCCCGTATGGCCGCCCTGTACGCCTTGAGCCTGAATCGTCCCCGTGTGCTGGTGGTCAGCGTCGAAAGCCTGCTGCTGCGCTACATGCCGGTCAATTTTTTTCACAGCCGCACGCTCGAGATCGGCAAGGGCAGCGATTACGCCCCAGAGCTGCTGCTTGAACAGGCGGTGGAGTGGGGTTACGAGCGGGTCGCCATGGTCACGCGCCCCGGCGAAATGGCCCGGCGCGGCGACATCCTCGATCTCTTCCCCTCAGGTTATGCGCGTCCTGTACGGCTGGAATTTTTTGGCGACACGCTGGACGAAATGCGGTTTTTTGATGCAGAAACCCAGCGTTCGCTGCAGGGTTGCGACGAGCTGACCTTGCTGCCAGTGAGTCCGCTTTCCATGGACGCTCGCGAGGCCGAGGCCACGCGCATGCGGTTTGACCGCATGTTTGCCGAGGGCCGCATTGGCGAGAACGACTGCTACTCTTTTAAAAAAGCCCTGGATGCCGGTGGCGCCGGCCTGTTGCCGGGCTGCGCCGTTGACGCTCCCAGCCTGCTTGAAGAATGGTTGCCGCAAGACTGTCTGTGGCTGCTGCCCGGCGAGGCCGACAGCGCCGAGGCTCTGCGCGACGGACGCCTTGCCCTCAAGGAAAAACTGGAGGACGAGGACGCGCCCCTGCCGCAACCGGCCTCGCTGGCCTTGCGCAAAAGCTCGCAGCCCGCACCGTGGAACGCCTTTCAAAGGGTGTACGCCGAACCTCTTGTCATGGGGGTAGAGGAACGCGGTCTGGATTTTGCGGAGAGAACCCTGCATTCGTTCAGCGATCTTTTTCCGCTTTCCGGTGCGCAGGATCGCCCCTGGCAGCACCTTGCCGCAGCTCTCAAAGATTGGCAGGGCTCGCGCCGACAGGTGGTGCTGAGTTTTTCGTCGGCCAGAAGCCGGGCCAAGTTTCTCAAGCTGGCCGAGCAGGACGGCATTGCGCCAGCCCTG
Source organism: Desulfovibrio desulfuricans (assembly GCF_004801255.1). Taxonomy (NCBI): domain Bacteria; kingdom Pseudomonadati; phylum Thermodesulfobacteriota; class Desulfovibrionia; order Desulfovibrionales; family Desulfovibrionaceae; genus Desulfovibrio; species Desulfovibrio desulfuricans. Next base: position 1,156,344 of record NZ_CP036295.1, read on the forward strand.
CGCTACGCCCCCGACCAGCACGGCCTTTTTGCCCTTGTGTCGCCCTATCGTCAGGGCGCGGATCTGGCCTGGGACAACGCCCTGGTGCTGGGCGAGGACATTCTGTACCCCAAGGCCGAAAAAACGCCCCGCGTGTCGTCCCGCGTATTCAAGGGGCTGGATTCCTTTGACGATCTCAATCCCGGCGACCTGCTGGTGCACCGCGATTACGGCATTGGCCGTTTTGCCGGTCTGCACCACATGGATGTGAACGCCGTTGCCAACGACTTTTTGCTCATCGAGTACTCCGGGCGCGACAAGCTCTATGTGCCTGCCGACCGCATGGGGCTTATCCAGCGGTTCAAGGGTTCGGAGGGCGTGGAACCGGCGCTGGACCGCCTTGGCGGCGCAGGCTGGGCCTCGGGCAAGGAAAAAGCCCGCAAGGCCATTGAAAAAATCGCCGCCGACCTGGTGGAGATGTACGCCTACCGCAAGGTGACAAAGGGTTTTCGCTACGATCCCCCCGGCGAGCTGTACCACGAATTTGAAGCCACATTCGGTTTTGAGGAAACGCCCGACCAGGCCAAGGCCATTCAGGACGTGCTGGACGACATGGACAAGTCGCAGCCCATGGACCGCCTGGTGTGCGGCGACGTGGGCTTTGGCAAGACCGAGGTGGCGCTGCGGGCGGCCTTTCGCGCAGCCTCCGAGGGGCGGCAGGTTGTTTTGCTCTGCCCAACAACTGTGCTGGCCGAGCAGCATTACCAGACCTTTCGCGCGCGTCTGGCGGGCTTTCCCGTCAATGTGGGGCTGCTCAGCCGCTTTGTGCCGCGCCCCCGCCAAAAGGACGTGCTCAAGGCTGCGGCCTCCGGTCAGGTGGATATCCTCATCGGCACGCATCGCGTGCTCTCAAGCGACGTCAAGCTGCCCAATCTGGCCCTGCTGATACTGGACGAAGAGCAGCGCTTTGGCGTGCGGCACAAGGAAAAGCTCAAGGCGCTGAAAAAAAATGTGGACGTGCTGACCCTCACGGCCACGCCCATTCCGCGTACCCTGCAACTTTCCATGTCGGGCATCCGCGAGCTTTCCATCATTGAAACCGCCCCGCAGGACCGCAAGCCTGTGGCCTCGGCTGTGCTGCGGCGCGACGATTCCGTGCTGCGCAAGGTGCTGGAACGCGAAATCGAGCGCGAGGGACAGGCATTCTGGGTGTACAACCGCGTGCAGGGGCTTGAGCGGGTGGCCGAATACGTGCGCGCCCTTGTGCCCACGGCGCGTGTGGGCATGGCTCACGGGCAGATGTCCGAGACGGAGCTTGAGGACACCATGCACAATTTCTGGCACGGCGAGCTTGACGTGCTGGTGTGCACCTCCATTGTAGAATCTGGGCTGGACTTTCCCCGCGCCAATACCCTGGTAGTGGATCAGGCCCAGATGTTTGGCCTAGGGCAGCTCTATCAGCTGCGGGGGCGCGTGGGGCGCAGCGACAGGCAGGCCTACGCCTTTTTTGTCGTGCCCGACGCGGAGCGCCTGACCCCTATTGCCGAGGAGCGCCTGCGCATCATCATGGATATGGACTATCTGGGCGCGGGCTTTCAGGTCGCCATGGAAGACCTGCGCCTGCGGGGAGCGGGCAATATTCTTGGCGAGGTGCAGTCGGGGCACATGTGCCGCGTGGGGCTTGATCTGTACCTCGAAATGCTTGAGGAGGCGGTGGGTCGCCTCAAGGGCACGCCCGAGGCGCATACCGTGGAAACGGAACTTACTTTGGGCTTGCCTGCGCATATTCCCGCATCGTACATTGAGGACGGCCGGGAACGTCTGCGTTGTTACAAAACGCTCACCTCCGCGGCGGGCGGGGCTGCGAGGGAAGAGGCTGCCCTTGGCATCCGCGACAGGTTTGGGCCTTTTCCTGAAGAGTTGCGCAATTTTCTCGCCGTGCTCGATTTCAAGCAGTTCCTCACCGAACTGCAGGTGCAAAAGGCCGACGTGCACATCAACCATGTGCGGCTTGTGTGGCCCGACGGGCAAAATGCCGTGCAGCCCGAGCGCATCGTGGCTCTTACGGCCAGCATGAAGGATGCCCGCATGCTGCCCCCCGCAGGCCTGCACCTGCCGCTGCCCACCGATGTGCCCTTTGCCGAGGGACTCGACAGGCTGCGGACTGCGCTTGAAGGTATTCGGACTCAGGCTGGAGCATAGGCGGCCTCCCCGCCAGCGTTTTTGTCTGGCCGTGAAGCTGCCGCTAATATATGAAAATTATGGTGGACGGATTCATGCAGTCTCTCGTTGTCCGCGTGCGTCAGGGCAGGGCCGCAGCGCCGCTTGCGCGTGTAACGCGTCAGCTGTGCCTGGCGCTGTCCTGCTGCGTTTGCCTGCTGCTGGCGGGCTGCTTTGAAGCCCGTTTGCCCGACGGCGTGGTGGCCACGGTCAATGGCGAGCCCATCACCCTGCGCAGGCTGCAGACGCTGCTCGACAGCCGTTCGCCTTCTCTGGGGGCCATGCGCACGCCGTCGCTGGAGAATATGCGGCGCGAGTACGGCGAGGGCCTGGGGACCCTGATTATCTACGCTCTCGTGCGCCAGGATTTGCAGCGGCTGCAGATGCCTGTAAGCGACGCCGCACTCGAAAACGCCGTTGCCGAAGTAAAAAACGACTACGGCGGCGGCGAAGGGCTGGACAAATATCTGGCCGAGGAGTCGCTGGACCCGGCGGAATGGCGGGCGCTACTGCTCGACCATCTTTCCATGCTTACCTTTGAAAAGAGGGTTCTCGCGTCGGGTATCCGTATTTCGCTGGCCGAGATGCGCGACTATTACCAGACCCACGAGGATGATTTTCAGATGCCTGAAACCCTGCGCGTGTGCCTGATCTCCGCCGAGTCGCGCAAGGATGTGGAAGGATTCTGCGCGGTTTTTCCCGGCGGAATGGGCGATGCACGCACAAAAGTGCAGCTGCAGTGCCTGAACGTGCGGGCAACCGACCTGCCCCAGAGCTGGCGCAAGGCCGCAACCGCCCTCAAGCCCGGTCAGTGCGCCCCGGCGCGGCAGGAGGAAGGCCTGTGGCGCGGTATAGCGCTGCTGGAAAAACGCCCCCCCGCTCAGATGAACCTGGCTGAGACCTACCCGCTGGTTGAGACCATCCTGCGCGAGCAAAAAATGTCCGAGGCTTTTGAGAGCTGGCTTGAAAAAGCGCTGGCCGGGTCCACAGTCAGGGTGTCCAGGGACATCGCCCCCGACCTGCTTGCGCAACCCCCTGCGCGCCCTGCCGAGGCGGGCGGCGACGCGTCTGCCGCCGAGAGCATGCCCGGCGGGCTGGAAGACGGAAAAGTTCCGCCAATGCCGCGCGACGACGTGTACGAAGGGGACATCCCTGACGGCACAACACCCGGAGGTCTGGAAAACCAGGGGCGCGGCGCGGACAACGGCGCAACCCCAAAACCGGGCGTTAAGTCTGGCGACGACCAGCCCCGCAAACGCGACAACGGCGGCTCGGGCAAGAGGCGTTGACGGCGGGGCGGCAGGCCCGCAGCAGGCGGCATTTGCCGGGGTTGCAGCGCTTACATTGCATATTGCTCTTGTTTGGGATATAATTTTACAGATAAAGCGCGGATTTTTTGTGCGCAATCAGGGAGTATAACGTGAGAAAAACGCTTGTTTTGGCGCTGGTTATCTGTTTTATGACCGCCTTTGGCGCTCAGGCCGCCCAGATCAACAAGGTGGCCGCCGTGGTCAATGGCCAGGTCATCACCATGTTTGACCTGCAGAAAAACGCCGTGCCCGATCTTATGCGGGCGCGCATCAATCCCAATGATCCTGCCCAGGCCAAAGCCGTGGATGCCGTGCTGCGCAAGTCGCTCGACGGCATGATTATGGATATTCTCGTCGCGCAGGAAGCCAAGCGGCTCAAGGTTACCATCTCTCCCTCCGATGTGGACGCCGAAATAACCAAGATCATGAAGGCGAACAACCTGACCAAGCCGCAGTTTGAAGAAAAGCTGGCCCAGCAAAGGACCAGCATCGGCGAGCTGCGTGGGAATATCGAAAAAGGCTTGATCCGTCAGCGCGTTATGGCCATGGAAGTGGGCCGCCGCGTACTGGTTACCCCTGAGGAAATCAAGACCTATTACGATGCGCACAAAGATACCATGTACGACCGTTCGGGGCTGCACATGGGGCTGCTGGTGTATCCGCCCAACGTCAATGCGGCGGCCATGGCCGCGCAGATCAAGTCTGGCGCGACAACCTTTGAAGAAGTGACGCGCAAGTATTCCATCGCTCCCAACAAGGAAAACGGCGGCGACATGGGCGCTGTGGAGTGGGACAAACTTAATCCGGAATGGGAGGCCCGCCTCTCCAAAATGAAGCCCGGCGATGTTACCGATCTTTTTGACCTGCAGGGTCGCAAGGCGCAGGTGCACCTTTATCGTCCTGGCGGCGGCGAAGTCAAAATGCTCACCTTTGAGCAGGCCAAGCCCATGATTGACGGCATCCTGCGTCAGCCCAAGGCCATGGAGCGTTTTGAAGACTACACCAACCAGCTGCGCAGCCGGGCGGTTATCGACATCAGAATGTAGCGGTGCCGCCCCCTGGCGGTTGCGGTTTTTTGCTGGCAACAGCTGCCCCTCCGGGTGGCAAGACCATTATCGAGGCTTTAACATGACCTTAGTGGAATTGGGCGCTGCCTTACGCGTAGAACGCGAAAAGCGGGGCCTGGACATGGAAGACGCGGCAAACAAGCTGAAAATCAGCGCCCGTCTTCTGCGCGCTTTGGAGGAAGGGGACGAGCAGTCCTTGCCCCCTCTGGCGTACACCAAGGGGTTTATTCGCTCATACGCGGCGTACGTGGGTCTTTCTGCCGAAGAAGTCAGCGAGGCGATCGGGGCGCTTGAGGGCGCGGCAGAGCCTGTCGCACCGCAAAATGTTTATGAGCCCGAGATGGTTCTTACCTCGCGTCGCAACCTCAAGCCCATTTTGGCCGGGGTTGTGATGGTGGGTATTGTTGTGGCGGCGCTCATAGCCTGGCAGCAGGGCGCGTTGGACTTTTTGGGTCGCCAGACGCGCCGTCTGGCCCAGCCCGCGCCCATGCAAAGCGCGGAATCGGTGGACCCCGGCAATCTTGCGGTTCGTCCTTCCGCGCCTGCCGCACCTGCAGGTCTGGCACAGGGGGCAAATGCTCCCGTTGCCGCTCAGGCCCCTGCGGCATCCGCCCCGGCCTCGGCTGCCAGCCAGGCTCAGGGTGCGGCTGCAGTCAAACCTGCTGCTCCCGCCGCCGGTCAGCTGGCTGCGGCAGCTGGTCAGGCTTCGGGTTTGCCTTCTGCTTTGCCTGCGGGGGCTGCGCCCGCGCGTGGTACGGCTGCTCCCTCGGCGGTTGCGCCGACGGCCCCGGCTGCTCCGGCGACGGCCGCATCGTCCACCGCACCTGCGGCGCAGGCTGGCGAAACCCCGGCGGGCGTGCACAAGCTTATTATTACAGCTACCGAAGAATGCTGGGTCCATTCCAGCGCTGATAAAACGGACACGCGCCAGTTTTCGCTGCACAAGGGCGATACGTTTGCCCTTACCTTCAGCAAAAGTCTGGAGCTTAAGCTTGGCAATGCCGGCGGCGTGCGCCTGCGGTATGACGGTGAAGATCTGCCCCCGGCGGGGCAGAGCGGTCAGGTGCGCAATCTGGCGTTTCCCCCTTCGGACCGGCAATGACCGAATGGGCAGATCACGCGCTTGTGCTGCGCATCGGGCACTTTCGCGAGTCAGATCTGTGGCTGAAAATGCTTTGTCGCAAACACGGCCTGCTGACGTTGTTCGCCTTTGGCGGCAGCCGCAGCAGGCGTCGTTTTTGCGGCTGCCTGGATGTGCTCAACAGCCTGCATTGCCGGGTCAAGACATCTGGGCGCGGCAGCTTTCTTAATCTGGAAGAAGCCGTGTTGCTCTGCGGCCCGCAGAGTTTGCGGCGCAACTGGCAGCGTATGGGGCTGGCGGCCAACTGCCTGCGCTTTGTTGAAGCTCTGGGCGTCAACGACGAGGGCGCGGACGAGGCCTTTTTGCTGGTGGAAGACCTGCGCAAAACACTGGAAGAAGCGGACAACATACCTTCATTGCTGCCACTTTTTTTCAGACTGCGCTTTGCCGGCGTGCTGGGGTTTGCCCCTGACCTTGGCCGGTGCGGCACCTGCGGCGCAAGCATTACGGGCCCTGCGCAATTTGTGGTCGACGAGGCCCAGCTGCGCTGTCCCTCATGCCGCGCTGCGGCGGGGCCAGCGCGTTACGGGGTGGAATTGGGCGCGGGCGGGCTTGACCTTTTGCGCCATGTACAGCAAGAATTTCCCTCCGGCTGGCATGCGGAAGACCTGCCAGCGGCTGACCGGCGCTCTTGCGCCAAAGTTATTGACGGATTTGTGCAATATCACCTGGGCCTGGCGTGGGAAGGGGGATACTTTCGCCACGTATAGCGCTGGTGCGACAGGGTTTTGGCTCAGAATCAGGGATGGTTTTGGGGCGGCGGTGTACGCAGCCGCCGCGTGTATGGGTCTGAAAAAGGCTACGAACAAAGGACAGCGCATGTATTTTCAGGATGTCATTTTAACTTTGCAGAACTACTGGGCCAACCAGGGTTGCGTTATCGAACAGCCTTCGGGTGTGGAATGCGGGGCCGGTACGTTCAACCCCAACACGTTTTTGAGGGTTATCGGGCCGGAACCGTGGAGCGTTGCCTACGTGGAGCCATCCCGTCGCCCCACGGATGGCCGCTACGGCGAAAATCCCAACCGCCTGCAACGGTACTTCCAGTTTCAGGTCATCATGAAACCCTCGCCGGACAACGTGCAGGACCTGTATCTGCAAAGTCTCAATGCGCTGGGCATCAACCCCGCGCAGCACGACATCCGTTTTGTGGAAGACGACTGGGAATCACCCACCCTCGGCGCCTGGGGGCTTGGCTGGGAGGTTTGGCTCAACGGTATGGAAGTGAGCCAGTTTACTTATTTTCAGCAGGTAGGCGGCATTGACCTTTCGCCCATCAGCGTGGAGCTGACCTACGGCCTCGAGCGCCTCACCATGTATCTGCAGGGCGTTGAATCTGTTTACGATCTGGCCTGGAACAAAAACGTCACTTACGGCCACATCTATCATCAGAACGAAGTGGAGCAGTCGCGCCATAATTTTGAGGTCAGCAATCCCGAGATGCTTTTGCGGCACTTCAGCGATTTTGAGGGGCAGTGCAAGGCCCTGCTTGAGATGGGGCTGCCCTGGCCCGCCTATGATTACTGCCTCAAGTGCTCCCATACCTTCAACCTTCTGGACGCCCGCGGAGCGATCTCCATCACCGAGCGCACCGGCTACATCGGCAGGGTGCGCGCCCTGGCGGCTGGAGTGGCGCGACTGTATGCGGCCCAGCGTGAAGAACTGGGCTATCCCATGCTCAAAAAGGATGCGAGGTAAGCCGTGGCGACCTTTGTGCTTGAAATTGGCAGCGAGGAATTGCCTTCGCGTTTTCTGGCTCCGGAAGAAGGGGAACTGGCCTCCCGTTTTAGCGGCGCTCTGGACGAGGCCGGGCTTGAGCATGGCGCTTTGCGCGTGATGAGCACGCCGCGCCGCGCCGTGGTGATAGTTGAAAACCTCAACCCCGTGCAGGTGGAGAGGGAAGAAGTGGTCTCCGGCCCGCCCGTGCGCGTGGCTTATGACGCCCAAGGCAAACCCACCAAGGCGCTTGAGGGCTTTGCCCGCACCAACGCCTGCTCGCTGGACGACATTTTTCGCGTCGAGACGGACAAGGGCGAGTATGTGGCCGTGCGCAAGCGCACCGGCGGCGCTGCCGCTGTTGATCTGTTGGCGCAGATCTGCCCGTCGATCATAACGGCCCTCTCGTTCCAAAAGCGCATGCACTGGGGCGCGTACTCTCTGGCGTATGCCCGCCCACTGCGCTGGGTGCTGGCCCTGCTGGACGATGCCGTCGTGCCCTTTACCGTTGGCCCCATGACCTCAGGGCGTGAAACCTGCGGCCATCGCATCCACGGCCCCGGCCCCTTTGCCGTGCCCCATGCCGACGAATTTCTGGCAACCCTCGCCGGGCCTTGCGCCATCACCATCGACCCGGCCCAGCGCCGCAGTGCTATTATTGATGGCGGCAACGCCCAGGCCGCTGCAGCTGGCGGCAAGGTGCTTTGGAAAGACAGCCTGCTGGACGAGGTGCAGGGGCTGGCAGAACATCCCGTGCCGCTTCTGGCCGACTTTGACCCCGCCTATCTTGAGGTGCCGCGCGAAGTTCTGCTTACCAGCATGGAGAGCCACCAGAAGAGTTTTGGCATTGAAGGGGCCAACGGCGAACTGCTGCCGCATTTTCTCACTGTGCTCAATATCACGCCCGAAGACATGGGCGTGGTCAAGCGCGGCTGGGAGCGCGTGCTGCGCGCCCGTCTTGAGGACGCCCGCTTTTTCTGGCAGGCCGACTTGCGCGATACCTTTGACCACTGGCTGCAAAAGCTTGATTCGGTCATCTTTATCGGCAATCTTGGCAGCATGGGCGACAAAACCCGCAGGCTTGAGTCTCTGTGCCGCTGGCTTGCCGAAAGCTGCGCTCCCAAACTTGCCGACGACGCAGCGCGTGCCGGTCGCCTCTCAAAGGCTGATCTGGTGAGCGGACTTGTGGGCGAGTTTGATACCCTTCAGGGCATTATGGGCGGCATCTATGCTGGCCGCAAAGGCGAGAGCGCCGTTGTGGCCGACGCCCTTGGCGAGCAGTATCTGCCCGCCGGGCCGGATTCTCCGCTGCCCAAAAGCCTTGCGGGCGCGTTGCTCTCCATGGCCGACAAGGCAGATACGCTTGCGGGCTGCTTCGGGCTGGGCATGATTCCTACCGGAGCGGCTGATCCCAATGGTCTGCGCCGCTGCGCGCTGGGCATTATACGCATCATGCTTGAATTTGGCCTTAACGTGGATGTGCGGCAATTCTTTGCCATGGCGCAGCAGCTGTACGGCGACCGCCAGTGGAAGCTTGCTCCGCAGGATGCGCTGGACAAGCTCATGGAGTTTTTTGCCGCGCGTTTGCGCAACTACTTCATGAGTCAGGGGCAGGATACACTGCTGGTGGACGCGGCCCTTGGCGCTGGCGCGGAAGATGTTAAAGACTGCGGCGCACGCCTTGCCGCCCTGGCGGCCTTTAGTCAGCATGCGGATTACGAGGCTGCGGTACAAACCTTCAAGCGAGTGGCCAATATCCTGCGCAAGCAGGGGCAGACAGAAGATCTGGCCGACCATTGGGATCCGGCCCTGCTGCGCGAAGATGCCGAAAAGGCCCTTGCCGCCACGCTTGAAGAAATGCTGCCCCGGCTTGACGCCCTGTGGGCCGCGCACGACCATGCTGCGGCTTTGGCCTGCCTGAGCGACGTGCGGCCTGCGGTGGATGCCTTTTTTGCCGGGGTAATGGTTATGTGCGACGAGGCTGACCTGCGCCGCAACAGGCTGAGCATGCTGCACTGCCTGGGAGCAAGGTTTGCGCGTCTGGCCGATTTTTCGGCCCTGCAGATGTAATTCTGGCAACGGTTTGCGAGGGGGCAGGGCGCGTAACCATGCGTCCCAACCCCCGAATTTGAAAAAAGATTTGATAAAATGGCACGAATGCTTGACAGGTAGGCGTGCTGGTGGTAGTTACCCTTCTTCGCGACAACGCGCTAACTTCTGTTTTCATGGCTTGCGCGGGCAAGCCCAACATATGTGGAGGATTCACAGTGGCCAACCATAAGTCAGCCCTCAAGCGTCACAAGCAGAGCTTGCAGCGGGCAGGCCGCAATCGCGCCGCCCGTACCCGTGTGAAGAATGCCATCAAGCAGGTTCGCGCCGCCATTCAGAGCAACGAACAGAGTCAGGCCAGCGAAGCTCTTTCCAGCGCCGCCTCTGTACTCGCCAAGGCCGCCGGCAAGGGCGCCATGCACTGGAAGAAGGCCGCGCGTAAAATCTCGCGTCTGGCTCATGCCGTCAACGGCATCAGCGCCCAGTAGTTTTTTCTGTCGGTTTGAGGCGTGCTTGCCCAAGGGCAAGTACATTCCCTTACAGAAAGTTTTGAAAAATATTTTTAAACAAGTTCACAGACTTTTCAAAAATAATTTTGAAAAAAAGGTTGACGGCCACTGTGACTTGAGTTAATTTCCCCTTCGTCAACGCGCTCGTAGCTCAGCTGGATAGAGCAACAGGCTACGAACCTGTAGGTCGGGAGTTCGAATCTCTCCGGGCGCACCATAAAAATCAAGCCCTTACGGTTAATCACCGTAAGGGCTTTTTTGCGTCTTTGTCACTTTTAGCCACATTTTAGGGCTCTACACCAAAGAGGGTCTACACCAAAGACGGGGGCAAGCCCCTTCAGCGAGCAGTTTTTCCGACAGGTTTCTGATCTATTCCCCAGCCATTTCAGCAGCACAAAACACGCACACGCAGGCGGTAGTTTTCGAAGTTACGAAAGCCATACGCACGCCGCTGAATCAACTTCATTTCTCGGTGAAAACCTTCTGTGATGCCGTTATTCCGGGTAAAGCGGAACATTCGGGCCACTTCTTCCCGCCAATTATGCAACGTCTTGCCCAGGGTACGCAACGGCGCGAAGCTAGTTTTTCGAAGTTGATCAATTTTTTTCAATAATTCAGCAACATACTTGCGGCACGAATCGACACTTTGCGCTCGCACACGCAATAAATCGGCTGTGTCATGCAAAAATTCGTACAGTGATTCAATGTCCGGCCTGTCAGCAAAGTATGTTCGTAATCGCTCTTTCTGTGAGTCTGTTAACCGATCACGGCGAGTCAGCAAAAGACGCATCATACCGCCGCGCCCATGGGCAAGTGGTTTTTCATCAATTGCTTTACACAGCTCTGAAAAGTGTTGATTCACCAGCCTGATAACATGAAACCTGTCCGCAACAATGCGCGCATTGGGAAACCATTCCCGCACCAGACGCCGATACGCAGAATTCATATCAATACAGACCACTTTTACTTTGTGGCGGCCTTGCAGTGATTGCAAAAAATCACGCATATCGGCGGCACTGCGCCCTTTAACCACATCAAATACCCTGCGGCGGGCCAAGTCGCAAAATGTGGTTGCAAAGCCCTGCCTGCGCGTAAATCTATGCTCATCAATGCCCAGAATGCGCGGGCATGTACGGTTTGCCCAGTGGCTGCTCTTGTGCTGCATCATCTGGTGGTAGTACCGCTCCACGCTGGCAACGCCAATCCGGTGCTCATCGGCGATTTCCTTACAGGTAACACCTTTGTTGTAAGCCTGAAATATGTTGTGCTTAAGCAGCTCTGTTGTCCTGCTCCACACCTTTATTCCTGCAAGTCTGGTATTAAAATATCTGCCGCAGCTCTCGCATCGGTATTTATGGCAGCGAACTAACAGACGTGACGCCCTTCCATGAATGGAAATATTACGGATCGTCCGCCAAAATGAGTCCTTGACGCGTAAATTATCGCACGCGCAATGAGGACAAGCGTTCTTGCCAGTCCATCTGACCTCAAAAACCGGGGGCGTACGACTCACCACTTTTTCGATTGCAAAATCCCGCAAGCCAATTAACAATCTTTCCACAGGGCCTTCTCTTCTTTTCTTTGGTCGGAAAATAAAGGTTGCCCTGGTGGGCATACCGGCTTTGCTTGGTATGCCCATTTTTTCTTGGAGACGCTATGCCCCCGTCTTTGAGGTAGAGCCCAAAACACGCACACGCAGGCGGTAGTTTTCGAAGTTACGAAAGCCATACGCACGCCGCTGAATCAACTTTATTTTTCGGTGAAAACCTTCTGTGATGCCGTTATTCCGGGTAAAGCGGAACATTCGGGCCACTTCTTCCCGCCAATTATGCAACGTCTTGCCCAGGGTACGCAACGGCGCGAAGCTAGTTTTTCGAAGTTGATCAATTTTTTTCAATAATTCAGCAACATACTTGCGGCAAGAATCGATACTTTGCGCTCGCACACGCAATAAATCGGCTGTGTCATGCAAAAATTCGTACAGTGATTCAATGTCCGGCCTGTCAGCAAAGTATGTTCGTAATCGCTCTTTCTGTGAGTCTGTTAACTGATCACGGCGAGTCAGCAAAAGACGCATCATACCGCCGCGCCCATGGGCAAGTTGTTTTTCATCAATTGCTTTACACAGCTCTGAAAAGTGTTGATTCACCAGCCTGATAACATGAAACCTGTCCGCAACAATGCGCGCATTGGGAAACCACTCCCGCACAAGTCGCCGATACGCAGAGTTCATATCAATACAGACCATTTTGACTTTATGGCGGCCTTGCAGTGATTGCAAAAAATCGCGCATATCGGCGGCACTGCGCCCTTTTACCACGTCAAATACCCTGCGGCGGGCCAAGTCGCAAAAGGTGGTCGCAAAGCCCTGTCTGCGCGTAAATCTATGCTCATCAATGCCCAGAATGCGCGGGCTGTGCGGTTTGCCCAGTGGCTGCTCTTGTGCTGCATCATCTGGTGGTAGTACCGCTCCACGCTGGCAACGCCAATCCGGTGCTCATCGGCGATTTCCTTACAGGTAACACCTTTGTTGTAAGCCTGAAATATGTTGCGCTTAAGCAGCTCTGTTGTCCTGCTCCACACCTTTATTCCTGCAAGTCTGGTATTAAAATATCTGCCGCAGCTCTCGCATCGGTATTTATGGCAGCGAACTAACAGACGTGACGCCCTTCCATGAATGGAAATATTACGGATCGTCCGCCAAAATGAGTCCTTGACGCGTAAATTATCGCACGCGCAATGAGGACAAGCGTTCTTGCCAGTCCATCTGACCTCAAAAACCGGGGGCGTACGACTCACCACTTTTTCGATTGCAAAATCCCGCAAGCCAATTAACAATCTTTCCACAGGGCCTTCTCTTCTTTTCTTTGGTCGGAAAATAAAGGTTGCCCTGGTGGGCATACCGGCTTTGCTTGGTATGCCCATTTTTTCTTGGAGACGCTATGCCCCCGTCTTTGAGGTAGAGCCGATATGCTTGATGCTGCAGGTTTTTTTGATCCAGTTGCCCCCAGTTTTATTTGCGGTGGTAGCCCCGTGGTAGCCCAACAAAAAAGCCCTTGCGGTTATTCACCGTAAGGGCTTGATTTCTGTGGAGCCAGCTAAGAGACTTGAACTCTTGACCTGCTGATTACGAATCAGCTGCTCTACCAACTGAGCTAAGCTGGCAACCGAAATCAATTGCCTGAAAAATAGGCAGTTGTCAAGCAAGCAGGCTCAGATAGGGCTAAACGCACTCCACCACAAGGGGGATGACGTGCAGCTCGCGGCTGACCTCCTCCGTATGGCCGAGTTTCCACTTGGTGGATTCGGCAGGCCAGCCGAGGTGGGCGGCCACATCTCGGGCCACGCCAGCCACGTTCAGGATGGGGTGGCGCTGAAAAACCTGGGGAAGCCCGTAGGTGAGGTTGCAGGCCAGGCACTTGCCGGGGCGCTGGCGCAGTTCAAAGGCGAGTTTGGCTTTTTGCGGTTCCACGCCGTGGCAGACAAGGCCTATGTCGTAGGCTCCTTCTTCCGCGCCGCCGAAAAGCGCGTCAAAAAAGGCGTCGGCGCGTCCGGCGGGAAAAATTTCGTCCAGAAAGGTCTGATCCAGGTCTTGCATGGTCATAAACATCCTCTGTCTGCATGAGCGGTGTTTGCATCAAATGGCCGTCAGGCCACCAGTGTCCGCAAGGCTTCGCCCGCAACGCGTATGTCCTCGGCAGGAAGGCGCGCAAGCGAAAAGTGCGGCAAAAGTTCTGCGGGGCTGGCAGCGCCGCCGTCAGGATTGCACCCTGCCAATGTTCCCAAAAAGCCGGTTATACTGCGTGGATCAACGCCAGCTTGCTTCAGGTTGCGCACCGCCAGGCTTTGATGCCGCTTGGCAAGGCGCTGTCCGTCGGCATCCCGCAGCAGGGGCACATGGGCATAAGCGGGAGCACCATAGCCCAGGAGCTTGAGAAGAGCAATCTGCCTGGGTGTAGAAATGAGGATGTCGCGCCCGCGAACAACCTGATTTATGCCCATAAGAGCATCATCAACAGCTACCGCCAGCTGATAGGCCACCACGCCGTCCGAGCGGCGCAGGGCAAAGTCGCCGCCGCAGTCGACAAGCGTGTGCGACTGCTCTCCAAGTACGGCGTCGGTAAACGTGATGGGCTCGGCAGGGCAGCGCAGGCGCAGGCAGGGGCGGCGTCCTGCAGCAAGCATGGCCTCTTGTTGCGCTGGGCTCAGGTCGCGGCAGGTTCCGGGGTAGGGCGCTCCCGCATCATCCACATGCGGCGCGCCTGCCAGGCTGCGCAGCTCTTTGCGGGTGCAAAAGCAGGGGTAGGCCAGACCAGCGCTCTCTAGCCGGGTAATGGCCGCAGTATAGCAGGCGGTTCGCTGGCTTTGTTCAAAGGGACCCAGTTGCAGGCCCGCTGAAGCTGGTTTGTCCGGGCCAAAGTCCCAGTCCAGCCCCAGCCACTTGAGGTCTTCAATCAGGGCTGCAGTGTAGTGGGGCTTCGAGCGCTGCGGGTCGATATCTTCTATCCGCAGCACAACCTGCCCGGCCACGCTGCGTGCAGCGAGCCATGCCAGCAAAAAAGCCCAGGCATTGCCAAGATGGATGAAGCCGGTTGGGCTGGGAGCCAGCCTGCCGCGAATAATCGACGCGGCGGACATGCAACTATTTTTTGTTCCAGGGCATGGCCGAAAGCAGCAGACCCAGACCGCAAAAGCCGGTAACGCCCGCAAATATCAACCCTGCGCCCACAAAGGCCGAAAGCCAGAGCATGGAGGGCCACACAAGGGAGCCAAGCACCCCGGCGAGAACCAACCCGCCCGCGCCAATCTGTATCTGCCGAAAGATGGGCAGCGGCTGTTTTGATAGCTCAACCGGCAGGCTTTGCTTGGCCCAGGCGCTGACGCCGCCCTCCATCTGCCATGCGGGGCCTGCGGCCAGCTTTTGCAGCAGGTCGCTGTTCTTGGTGGTGCGGTTGCCGGAATTGCAGGTAAAGATGATGGGCATATCCGCGTTTGCGGGGGCAAGGCTCATCCATGAAATAACGGAAAGCGGGGCGGCCTCTGCGCCAGCAATGCGCATGGACGCAATTTCGTCGGCCTCACGTATGTCAACAATGCGCGCCTTGTTGCCCTGCAGCAGCTTTTGCGCTTCCGCAGGTGTGATGTTGGGAAGCATTATTCGATCCTATGAATTGTTGTCCCGGTTTTTGGCGGGAGTTTTTTTGCTTTTGCCGCTGTCGGACTTTGAGGCGACCTTGTCGGAGTCGCTTTTTTCCTTCTTGGAAGGTTCGCTCTTGGCTGCGCTGGATTTTGAAGCGCCAGACTTGCTGTCGCTCTTGGTCGCCTCGGATTTGCGCCCTTCGCTCTTGTGCGTGTCCGACTTGGCGGATTCCTGTTTACGGTTTTCGCTCTTGTGCTCGGATTTTGCGGTTTCGGGCTTGGAAGAGCCCGACTTGGAAACGCCGGAGCTGCTCTTTTTGTCCGACTTGTCTTCCTTGACCGACGACTTATCTGACGATTTTTCAGACTTGCCCGCCGATTTTGCGGACGACTTGTCAGAAGATTTGCTTGCCTTTTCCACTTCGATCTTGCGGCTTGCGCCGTTCTTTTTGTCCAGGCTGGCAACTTCCACAAATTTGTCGCGCGATTTTGAGGGGCTTTTGTCCTTGGAGCGATCTTTGTCTTTGTCCTTGCCCCGGCTTTTGCCTCGGTCATCGCTGGCTACCGCATTGTGCGAAGGTTTGTGGCTGCGATAGATATCGCGCACGGCTTTTTCTTCGGCGTAGTCGTTCAGGCGGCTTTCGGCCTCGGCGACGACATTTTCCGACCCGTCCATCTTGATGCGTCGTGCACCAAGAAACGTGCCTTTAAAATAGGGGTCGTCCAGAGAATTGACGCGTACGGTGGTTCGGCGGTGGGGGCTGTGGATGAACTTGCCGTCACCCACATATATGCCGGTGTGGTAGCCCCGGCGGGGGTGGCGAAAAGCTACGATATCGCCGACCTGCATGTCTTCAACGTTATTGACGCGCTTGCCGATAACCGATTGCTCGCGGGCCGTGCGGGGCAGATTTACGCCAACGCTTTTGTAGGCCCAGCAGACAAACCCAGAGCAGTCAAACCCGCCGGGAGACATACCCCCCGGCACATATGGGGTGCCGATTGCAGACCTGGCCTTGCGCAAAAGCTGCTGGCTGCCCTTCTGCTCGTTGTTGTCAAAAGCTGCCTCGTATGAGCGGCGAAATCGTTGTTCCGCCTGCGAACTGTAGTCATAACGCTGGTTGTTTTTTGCTGAGCAGCCAAAGGCCATGGCGCATGCCAGAGCCAGGACGCACAGTTTTAGACATTTACCCATCGGCGCTCCGTGTGGGTTGCGCCGCAGCACAAAAGACTACGGCGGGTCACGCAAAAAAACGGGAGAAACCCCGCTTGTCTGTAGTTGGTCAGGCCTTGATGTCCAATAGTGTTCCCAGCATGGAATCACTGGCGCGTACAACCTGCGCGTTTGCCTCATAGGCGTGCTGGGCAGAGATCATCGTGGTGAATTCTCGGGAAAGATCCGTGCCGCTTGGGGCGGATGCTTCCAGAGGAAGGCCTGAAGTGACATCATAAACCGCTTTGGCGGCAGTCCAGTCAGGGTTTTGGGCGGCGGCTGATCCGGCGTCCTTCAGTACGGCGTCGAAACTGACGCCCTGATTGTGCGAATTATTGGCGTAAACAGCGCGCTGCGGCTCAAAGCCAGCCGTATTCACGTTGGCTACATTGTGCGCCGTCACAGCCATGCCCCATGAATAGGCGTTCATGGCTGATGCGCCAAGCTGCATGCTGCTGCTAGTACTCATCATTCACACCTTACGGCATAACTAGCATAAGTATTACCCGAATGCAAAAAACTTTTTTTTGGCCCGGTTGTCGGGGAAATACAGCGCATTACAATAGTTGCCAAACATCATTTGTGTCGCGCCGCAGGTTTATCTGGCAGGTGGGGGGGGGCGGTTCAGCGCACGCTGAGGTCGCGCTCAATGCGGGCAAAGGCATTGTGGTTGTGGATGGATTCCATGCTCTCGACTTCAACGCTGAACCATTCAACCTGACCGTGCTCAGTCAGCCGCTGCGCCACATTGCGCACCACGTCTTCCACAAAGGTGGGGTGGGCAAAGGCGTTTTCGGTAACAAATTTTTCGTCTTCGCGTTTCAGCAGGGTGTACACGGCGGACGAACCGGATTGTTCGGCGATGTCGATGAAGTCCTCAAGCCACGAAAACGTGCGCATCCGCAGGCGCATGCGCACCATGGCCCGCTGGCTGTGCGCGCCCTCGCGGCTGATGGCCTTGGAACAGGGGCAGACGGTCATGACGGGCACGTCTGTTTCAAGTACAAACGACTGTCCCTTGTCGTCAAGCTCGCCGGTGAGGCGGCAGTCGTAGGCCACAGTGGCGGGGCTGGCCGAAGCCGGGGCTTTTTTGACGATAAAATAGGGAAAGCCAAACCGTGCATAGGCCCGGCGCGCGCCCAGCCGTTCCTTGATATTGACCAGCAGCCGCCGCACGGACTGATAGCTTATTTCATCATTCCACTGTTCGAGCGCTTCAACAAAGCGGCTCATGTGCGTGCCCTTGAAGGAAGACGGCAAATCTACCCCCAGGTCTACGGTAGCCACGGTCTGTTGCGTGCCCTGGCTGCGATCGCGCACCAGCAGGGGCAGCTTCAGATCGCGAACGCCCACGCGATCAATGTTCAGTGCAACCTGCGGGGCGTGGCTCTGTACGTCTTCCATTATGCCAGATCCTGTCCTGTGGTGGTGGCGGTGAATGTGCCGTGCTTTACGCCCCGGCACGAGATCAGTTTGTTGGCCAGCGCGCGCAAGCGCACGGGTTCGCCCTTGAGCACCAGCACTTCCAGGCAGTTGTAGTGGTCAAGGTGTACGTGCAGCGTGGTGATGATAAGGTCGTGGTCGTCGTGCTGAATGTTCATGAGGCGGCGGGCCAGATCATTTTTGTGATGGTCGTAAACCAGCGTGAGCGTGCCCGCTCCGGAGGGATCGTTGCTCCAGCGTTCTTCGACCAGCGCCTTGCGGATAAGGTCGCGTATGGCTTCCGAGCGGTTGGGGTAACTTTTGCGTTTGCACAGTTCGTCAAACGGCTCCAGCAGGTCTTCGTCCAGTGAAACGCCAAAGCGTGCCAGATTTCCCATGGTAGTATCCGTTTTGCGCAGGGGGCGCAGTGCTGTAGTTGTAGAATGCCGCCAATCAGGCCCGGCGGCAGATTTCCCAGACGTGTACGGTAACCGGCACTGGCTGGGCGTACAGCGGCTCAACCGTTTCGCGGTACACCCGGCGGCCTTGCCAGCCGCCGCTTTGCAACGCATGCAAAAAAGCATCGTACACGGTGCGTCCCGGCTCCGCTACCCATGCCGCGCCGTCCGGGGCGAGAGCATGGTCAAGAAAGCGTAGTACAGGGGCCACAAAGCGCTTTTCATACATGATGTCGCCGCCCCAGATGCGCTGCATGCTCCGCGCACGCACGGCAGGCCGCCGCCAGTCCATGACTGTCCAGAGCGGCTGGGGCACCCCGTTGAGGGCTGCGTTACGGGCCGCAAAGCGCAATGCGTCTTCCTCATAATCCATGGCCGTCATGTTTGCGCCGAGCCACTGGCCCACCATGGCGGTAAGCCCCAGGCCGCAGCCCATATCAAGACAGGGCCGCCCGGCAATGGCGCTCTGTTGCTGCGCCAGCCAGCCAGCCAGCGCTATGCTTGAGGGCCACAGCTCCGTCCAGTAGGGCAGGCGTTCGTCTTCAAAATCGTCGGGCTCGGCTGTCATGGCGTCCCATAGCTGCTCAAGGTCGGCTGCTCTGGTCAGCCGCCACAGCCGCCCGGCAGCGCGCACTGATATGTGCGGCGTATATTCGGTCAGGCCGTGCGTTTCAGACGGGGAAAACTCGTAAGTCGGTTCGGTCATTCGGTACGTATAGCGCAACGGGGTTTAGCTGTACAGACGCGGCAAAGGCCGCGCAGCCTGGGCAGCGGGCGCGTAAACCGTGGGGCATACCCCGCGCGGCGGCAAAACCGGGATTTTTTGAAAGGTAAGGGGTTGAGAAGCGTTTATTGCAGGTATATGAATACAGGTCTTACAAAAATGCGTTTTTAGACCGCAAGGGCGGCCATGCGCGAAGCCCCGCAAGGACATTCTCATGGACAAGCACAGCGAATATCTGAATCGTATCCTCTTGAGCCGCGTGTACGACGTGGCGGTAGAAACCCCCCTGGACGAAGCGGTCAGTCTTTCGCGCCGCACGGGCAACAACATCCTGCTCAAGCGCGAAGATCTGCAGCCTGTTTTTTCTTTTAAAATTCGCGGTGCTTACAACAAGATGGCGCACCTGTCCAAGGAAGAACTGCGCCGTGGCGTCATTACCGCCTCGGCCGGCAACCACGCTCAGGGCGTAGCCCTTGGCGCGCGCAGGCTGGGGTGCGAGGCCACCATCGTCATGCCCGTGACCACGCCCGCCATCAAGGTGGATGCGGTGAAGCGCCTCGGCGGTCAGGTGGTGCTTTCGGGCGAATCTTTTAGCGACGCCTGGCAGCACACCATTGATCTTATTCAGGAAACAGGCTGCGTGTACATCCCCCCCTTTGACGACCCCGATGTCATCGCCGGGCAGGGAACCATAGCCATGGAAATTTTGCGCCAGCATCCCGGCGACATCCATGCCGTATTTGTGCCCATTGGCGGCGGCGGCATGGCAGCGGGCATTGCCGCGTATATCAAAAACCTGCGGCCAGAGATACGTGTAATCGGCGTGGAGCCGGTGGATTCCGACGCCATGCGGCGGTCGGTCATGGCTGGCCACCGGGTGGAAATGCACGACGTGGGCCTGTTTGCCGACGGCGTGGCCGTCAAGCTGGTGGGAGAGGAAACTTTTGCCCTGTGCCGCGACCTGCTCGACGACATCATCACCGTTGAGACCGACGCCATCTGCGGAGCCATCAAGGATATTTTTGAAGACACCCGCGTGGTGGCCGAGCCTGCCGGTGCGCTTTCGCTGGCGGGGCTCAGGGCCTACGCCAAGGCTGGCGGTCTGCAGGACGCCACGCTTGTGGCCGTGGTCAGCGGCGCAAACATGAATTTTGACCGCCTGAGCCACGTGGTGGACCGTGCAGAAATCGGCGCGCAGCGCGAGGCTCTGCTGGCTGTGACCATTCCCGAAGCAGTGGGCAGTTTCCGGCAGCTGTGCGCCTCGTTTGGCAGCCGCAACATCACCGAGCTGTGCACGCGTTTTTCCGACCCGGTCAAGGCCAGGGTTCTGGTGGGCATCAAGATCAATGGCCGCGCCGATGTGGCGCAGGTGCTCGGCGAGCTGCGCAACAAGGGTTTTGAAGCCATTGACCTTACGGACAACGAGCTGGCCAAGGTACATGTGCGGCATCTGGTGGGCGGCAACGCGCCTCAGGTTTCGCACGAGCGGCTGCTGCGTTTTACCTTTCCCGAGCGGCCTGGCGCCCTGCTGGACTTTATGGATGCCATGCGGGTGGATTTCAGCATCACGCTGTTCCAGTACCGTTACCATGGTGCGGATTTTGGCCGCGTGCTGGTGGGGTTTGAAGCGCCGGAGGAAAAAAAGGACGCTTTTGAGGACTTTCTCAAGCGCGTCGAGGCCATGGGCTACCCGCATGTGGAAGAATCCAACAACGACGCCTACAAGATGTTTCTTGGCTGGCACGAATAGGCTTTTGCCGGTTATGGGGCCGCGCCTGCTGGGCGCGTGGCCCTTGGCGCATAAAAAAACGGCTGTCCTTGCGGGGCAGCCGTTTTTTTATGCAGCCGTGTGTCGGCTGCATCAGAATTTTGGGGTTACTGGCTCAGCAGTTTGCTCGCTTCGGGCGTCAGGCCCTTGAGGCTGGCAAAAACAGCTTCGGCGCCGCGCTGCTGGGGATCCTGCACAATGGCGATAAAAACCTTGTCGGACGTGGTGTTGACCTTGGTCACGCCAGGTGCGGGAAAGGTCTGGCTGCGCGGCTCGCCGTTAAACGTCCAGAAGGGCCCCTGCGGGCGCGGAGTGGAGGCGTTTGCCTGCAGCGGAGCCAGCTTGTTGGCCAGAGCGGCGCTGTCGTCCTTTTGCTCGTTGGGCAGCACAAAGATGCTGATGAGGGCGTCGTAGCCGTCGTGCTTTTCGTTTGAAAGCCCGAGTATCAGCATGCATTCGTCAGGGTTGCCGGATTTGAAGCCCATATTTTCCTCGCCGTCCCAGCCTTGGGGCAGGTCAGCGCTGAAAAGCGTAAATGAGCGCGGCTCGGCCTGAGCTGTAACGGCCAGGCAAAGAATAAAGAGGGTTAGTAACGTCAAACGCCGCATAGGTTCCTCCTGGTTGCGGAAAAAGCGCGTCCGCTTGTTCTGTCTTTATACGCTCTGCCTGCTGGGGGGGCAAGCGTCAGCGCCATAGCGCCGCAAGGTAAGGGAAACTGGCGCCCAACACCAGCAGCAGGACGCCGAGCACGTTGAGCCAGTATAGTTTGCGCGGGGCGCGCAGGGTAAACAGCACAACCCAGCAAGCGATGGCCAGCGTCATGGGTACAAGGCCCATGGCCTGGTCGGCCGTGCCTTGCGGCAACGGCCCCTGACGTAAGGAAAACCCGATTATCAGGCCCCAGCGGTCAATGCAGCGGGGGATAAGCCCCACCATGGCCCATAGAGAGCACCAGCGGGCGGCGCGTTGCTCGTCGGCTTGCGTAAACCCGGCCTTGGCGGCTGCGCGTTTTTTGCAGACAAGCGCCATCAGCGCAAGACTGCCTGCCGGGGCAAGCGCGGTAAAGTATTCGTGCAGCGTGCCCGAAAGCACGGCAAGGGCCACATCCGTCAGGTTCAGGCCCTGCGGCATGCCCGAAAAAGGCCAGTTGGGCAAAGTCTGAGCGGCAAAAAAGCATAGCGCCGCCGCCAGCGCCAGACCCACGCGCGTGCCTATCTGCCCCGGCTGCCAGCACTCTTGCGTGGCCGGAGGCCGCATGCCTGCCGCTGCTTTGTCAACGGCAAGGTAGAGCAGCAGGCAGGCTATGCCCGCAAGCCAAGCGCCAACGCTTGCGGTGTAGGGCAACATGGCGGGCATCCATGGGGATACGCCGTCAAACATATGTTCCGCGCCGCGCAGGCTGAGCAGCAAGGCAAGCACCTCGCCCGCCGCCAGCAGGGGACCAAGAACAGCCAGGGCGGCGGCAAAGCCCGCAAGGGCGCGTGCGCCATAGGCGCTGAGGCCAGCGTGCCCGCGCCTGCCCGAGGCCAGTGTCAGGGCGATGATGACGGGCATGGCCGAGGCGGCCATGGCGCCCAGATGCAGAATGGCGGCAATCCATTGCCAGCAAAAAAGCCATGAGGGAATAGTTTGCATGACCAGTCTTGTATCCTGAGGCAGCCCCGGTCGCAAGCGAAAGACCTCGCTTGCCCCTGTGCCTCGCTTGCCATATAGTTCTGACCGTTCTGCAGGCATTGCCGACGGCAGTTTTGCGCTGTTACATGAGGGATTTTATGTCGTTTTATGCTGTTTTGCTGCTGGCCGTGGCCCTTTCCATGGATGCCTTTGCCGTGGCCCTGGCTTCTGGCTGTGCGTTGCGCGCCCCCAAGGCGCGTCACTATTTCAGACTCTCCGCCGCATTTGGTTTTTTTCAGTTCGCCATGCCTGTTGTCGGCTGGTATCTGGGTGTTACGGTGCGCTCGTACATGGAGACGTGGGATCACTGGGTCGCCTTTGCCCTGCTGGGCTGGATAGGCGGCAAGATGGTGCATTCCGGGTTTTCGGCCTTGCGGGCCCGTGAGTGCTGTGCGCGTCCTTCTGTGGACCCTACGGCGGGGCGCAATCTGCTGGTGCTGAGCGTCGCCACCAGCATCGACGCACTGGCTGTGGGGCTGTCGTTTGCCATTCTGGGAACCCCGGTATGGACTCCTTCTCTGGTGATCGGCGTGGTATGCGCGGTTATTACCGCCGCCGGGGTTTATCTGGGCAAGGCTCTGGCCAATCTCTGCGCGGTCAACGGCTGGGCTGAGCTTCTGGGTGGGCTGACCCTGCTGGCTATTGCCTGCAACACCCTGCGCGAGCATAATGTGTTTGGCTAATATTCCATATAACTGTCGTCAGCACGGCAAAACCGCAGGAGTTGCAATGGCTACCGTCAGCGCAAAATATCTTGGAGATCTGCGTGTGGAATGCGTCCACAACCAGAGCGGCACAAAAATCATCACCGACGCCCCTTCCGACAATCAGGGCAAGGGCGAGGCTTTTTCGCCCACCGATCTGTGCGCCACAGCTCTTGGGGCCTGCGCCATGACCATTATTGGCCTTTATGGCAAAACCCACGGTGTGGACGTGACCGGCACGGAAATGGAAATCAGCAAAACCATGAGCGCCGACCCGCGCCGTATCGGCAAGATCGAAGTGATCTTCAAGATGCCCGACCGCGACTATTCCGAGAAGGACAAAATCGTGATCGAACGCTGCACCCAATCCTGCCCGGTGCACCACACCCTGCACCCCGATGTGGAGCAGGTGTTTACGTTCGTCTGGAAAAAATAGATTTACAATCGGTGTTTTTCGCCCGCTGCGCGCGGGCCGGTTGATATAGCACCATGCGCGAGCGGGGCAGGGGGGCGGCCCTCTGCCCGCGCAGCATGGCAGGAGCCTGCATGTCCTCGCAAACCCTGGTGTCGGTGGTCATTCCCAGCCACAATTATGCCGCATTCCTGCCGCAGGCTGTGTCCAGCGTGCTTGCGCAGCGCGCTCCCGGCATTGATGTAGAAGTGATTGTTGTGGACGACGGCTCCACAGACGACACTGTTGAGGTCGCTCAAGGCCTTGGCGCGGACATCACTTTTATCCATCAGGAAAACACCGGCCCGTCCGGAGCCAGAAACGCCGGGCTGCGCGCGGCCAGCGGCGATTTTGTGGCTTTTTTGGATGCGGACGACCTTTTTGCCAAGGGACTTTTTGCCAGCCATCTGCGGGTTTTTGAGGCCCAGCCGGAGCTGGACATGGTCATCTGCCGCTGCATGGATATTCAGCACGGGCAGGGCGACCGGGGGCTGGCGCTCTGGTCGCTGGCCAACAGCCATTGGGACGTGCACGCCTGCAACGCCAACCTTGCGCCCATCCACTGTTTTTTGCTGCGCATGTCGTGCGCCCGGCGCGTCGGTTTTTTTGACGAGAGCATCCGTTATTGCGAGGATCAGGAATACTGGCTGCGCTGCTACGGGTACGGGGCCAAGGTAGGCGTCAACCCGGACGGATTGGTGCTTTACAGGCGGCACGGCGACAATTCCACCTGCGACATGCGGCCCATGTATCTGAACGACTCGTTTATGCAGGAAAAAATAGCCGGGATGCTGGGCGGTCTTCCGCATTTTCCCGATCATGCCAAGTGCGCGGGCTGGCTGGCCCACGCCGCTGGCTGCCTTGTTTCTGCCGGGTATCTTTGCCAGCTGGATCAGCAGCGCATGCTCGCAATGCAAAACTTTTTTACGCACGCCGTGCTCAATGCCGCGCCGCTGTTCAACCTGGACGCGCGGGGCGACGCCACCGACAATCTGGGGCTTGTCCAATATTACTACGGCGGGCGGTGTCTGCGCCTTCGCAACTGGCGCGGGCTGCAGCTGACGCCCGCCGCCGCCAAGGCGGTATTGGTGCTTAACCGGTTGTTTCCGAGGCTGGCCGATCTCTCGGCCGAGGCGCTCGACGCGCGCCTGCACAGCGCCTACGCCAAGCTTTGCGTTTCGGGCCTGCCGCCGCAGGTGCGCATGGGCTAGGTTTGGCCTGCTGCGCCGATTTGGCCTGCGGTCTTGCTGTTTGGCCCGCAAGAGGCTATTGCTCTGCCTGCACAGTTTCCCGCCATATGGCGAATGAAGGAGTTATTCATGCCGAAGAACGCGGCTCTGATTCTTGCGGCGGGCAAGGGAACCCGCATGCACTCGGACCGGCCCAAGGTGCTGCAGACGCTGCTGGGCGAACCCATGCTTGCCTGCGTCGTTGAGGCTCTGCGCCCTGTTTTTGCCGACGATATCTGGATCGTGGCCGGGCACCGCGCCGAAATGGTGCAAACCGCCTTTCCCGATGCCCGTTTTGTATTGCAGGAGCAGCAGCTGGGTACGGGCCATGCGCTTATTCAGGCCTTGCCAGCGCTTACAGAGGCCGGTTGCACCCATCTATTGGTAGTTAACGGCGATACGCCCCTGCTCTCGGAATCTCTGGTCCGCTATTTTTTGGCAGAGGCCGTAGGCTCGGACCTGGCTTTTGCCACCATTGAACTGGATAACCCCGGCGCGTATGGCCGCGTGGTACGCCAGCAGGGCAAGGTACGGGCTATTGTTGAAGCCAAGGATTATGACGTTTCTCTTTATGGCCCGGCCTCAAATGAGGTTAACGCTGGCATGTATTACTGCAGCCTTGCAGCTGTAGAAACACTTTTGCCGCACCTCAACAACAGCAACAAGAGCGGAGAATATTATATTACCGACCTCATCGGCCTCGCCGTTGCGGAAAAATACAATGTTCTTGGCATTCAGTGCGGGCGTGACGGTTCCCTCCTGGGGGTTAATTCTCCGCTGGAACTTTCGCATATGGAGGAAACCCTGCGTGCGCGTATTGTGGACGGCCTGCTTTCGTCCGGCGTCATCGTGCACGCGCCCGACGCAGTGCGCGTGGGGCCGCTGGCGCAAATTGAACCCGGCGCGGAGCTGACAGGCCCGTGCGAAATTTATGGCCGCACCAGCATCAGCCGGGGAGCAAGCGTTGCCTCGCACTGCGTCGTGCGCGACTGCTCCATTGCCAACGGGGCGGAGATCCGCTCGTTTTCGCATCTCGAAAAAGCCCGCGTGGGCTCGTCGGCCCTTGTGGGGCCGTTTGCCCGTCTGCGGCCCGGCGCGGTGCTTGAAGAGCAGTCGCACGTGGGCAACTTTGTCGAACTTAAAAAGGCCCGCCTCGGCAAAGGGGCCAAGGCCAACCACCTTACCTATCTTGGCGATGCCGAAATCGGCGAGGGCACAAATATCGGCGCAGGCACAATCACCTGCAACTACGACGGCAAGCACAAGTTTCAGACCAAAATAGGGCGCTATGCCTTTATCGGCAGCAACACCGCTCTGGTTGCGCCCGTGAGCGTGGGCGACGACGCCCTTGTGGGCGCAGGCTCGGTGATAACCCGCGATGTGCCCAACGGCGAGCTGGGCATAGCCCGCGAAAAGCAAAAAAACCTGCCCCGCAAAAATAAATAGGCAAGCCCAGCGGCTTGCGCCATAAGGGTTTTCAAGGCTTTTTACCCGCGTTAACGCTGCTTGACGCGGGTATTTTTTGGCCCGCGCGTATCCATTCTTGCCAAGGTCATGCCGCAGTGTTATCTACAAATCATGGAACTTTTGGAGCAGCTAGAATCGCAGGTCGAGGCGCTTTTGGCCCGGCTTGACC
The DNA here is from genome assembly GCF_004801255.1 of Desulfovibrio desulfuricans. Lineage (NCBI taxonomy): Bacteria > Pseudomonadati > Thermodesulfobacteriota > Desulfovibrionia > Desulfovibrionales > Desulfovibrionaceae > Desulfovibrio > Desulfovibrio desulfuricans. The sequence goes on from NZ_CP036295.1 coordinate 1,182,753, forward strand.
GCCTCAAGGCGGAGAACGCGAAAATCAGTGCGGAGTCTGCCGATGTGGCAGCCGAAAATGACGCGCTTGAGAAAGAAAACCAAAAGCTGCGTGAAGCTCTTGAAAACGAAGAAACGTTGCGGACTGAGGCGCTGAATCGCATTGACGCCTTGCTGCACAGGATTCAGGAGCACGACAGCGTCGAGTAGGTTTTTGTGAACCAGGATACTATCAACCTCACTGTTCTTGGGCTGAGTATTGCATTCAAGCCCGGCGCCGATATGAGGCGTGTGCAGGAAGCCGTGCGGCTGGTTGAGGATCGGTTTGCTGACCAGAAGCTGAGGTTCCACGGAGGGCAGACCAAGGACATTCTGCTGACTTTTATAGCCCTTGGACTGGCGGATGATTTGCTGCAATCGCAGAAAGAGCAGACGGACGTGCAGAATCGCGTCTCGGCCCTGCTTTCAAAAATAGAGGAGTCAACATAGGCTCCTTTGGGCGCTTCCCTGGGACGCGCGTGATTTATGCCTCGGTGCTAACCTGACAAGATTATAAAAGGGAGTCGTCACTGTCCTATAGTGTGCACGCCCGGCAAGACCGGGAAGCCTAAAAAGGACACACAGGCGCCCGACCTGGTTATCCAGGTTCTGTACCGCATGCATGACACGGCGCTCCGGGGAATGCGCCTACTTTTGACGTATCCGGCTGCCTTTCGCAGCGGCCGATGCTTTTGCGCAATTCACTTCACACCGTTTAACGGTATCCAGCCAGGGTTTCAGCAGCCCCTTTGGGCTCATTTTGCTACGGCGTGCGGCAGTTTTGCCGTTTGCCGGTGTTCGTCGGCCCGCGTTTTTTGACGCAGGGTCCGTATTGATAAAAGAGAGAGGCTGGATTCATGGATCCTTTGTTCATTGCAGCACTTGTTGCTGCGGCGCTGCTGGGGGTTGCGCTGGGGGTGTTGGCGCACAAGCATTCTGCCGCAAAGCGGGTGGGAGACGCCGACGATTTGGCGAAGCGCATAGTGGCGGAAGCGCGCAAAGAGGCGCAGGCCCAGAAGAAAGAAATTTTGCTTCAGGGTCAGGATGATCTGTTCAACCAGAAACGGGAGCTCGAAAACGAATTCAAGGAACGCGAGCGCGAGGTCAAGGCCCGCGAACGCAAACTTGAAGAAATGGGCGGCCGCCTTGAAGAAAAGCTCGAAAAAGCGACCACGAGAGAGCACGAGCTGCTGACCGCTGAAAAAGACCTGGCCCGCAAAGAGCGTCAGCTCGCCGAGTCAGAGGTCTTTCTGCAAACCCGTATAGACGAGCAGGAACAGCGGCTTTCGCAGATCGCCGGCCTCACCGCCGACGAGGCAAAAACCCGGCTTTTTGGTGAAATTGAAGCCAAAACGCGGCACGAATCAGCGCGCATGATCCGCCAGATCGAAATGGAAGCGCGCGAAACCGCCGACCGCAAGGCCAAGGAAATTCTCTGCAATGTCATCCAGCGCTACGCTGGCGACTATGTTAATGAGCAGACCGTGACGGCTGTGACCCTTCCCAGCGAAGACATGAAGGGCCGCATTATCGGGCGCGAAGGGCGCAATATCCGCGCGCTTGAGGCTGCCACCGGCGTCGATCTTATTATCGACGATACGCCTGAAACGGTCATCCTCTCCGCTTACAGCCCATTGCGCCGTCAGGTTGCAAAGATGGCGCTCGAGCGGTTGATTCAGGATGGCCGCATCCATCCCGCCCGCATCGAAGACATTGTGCAAAAGTGCGAGCAGGAGCTGGATACGCAGGTGCGCGAGGTGGGCGAACAGGCGACCTTTGACGCGGGCGTGCACGGTATCCATCCCGAAATTGTCCGCCTGCTCGGGCAACTGCGCTACCGCACCTCGTTCACCCAAAACGTCCTGCAGCACTCGCTTGAGGTATCGGCCCTCTGCGGCATGATGGCCGCCGAGCTTGGCATGGATGTCAAAAAAGCCAAGCGCGCAGGTTTGCTGCACGACATCGGCAAGGCTGTCGACCATGAGGTGGAAGGCCCGCATGCCCTTATCGGCGCGGACCTCGCCAAAAAGTATAACGAAAGCCAGGAGATCATCCACGCCATAGCCGCCCACCATGAAGATCAGCGGCCTTCCACGGCGCTTGCAGTGCTGGTGCAGGCTGCGGATTCCATCTCCGGCGCGCGTCCCGGCGCCCGCAAGGAGCTGCTTGAAAACTACGTTAAGCGGCTTGAAGACCTCGAGGGCATTGCCACCGGGTTTGAAGGCGTCAGC